>CAVRYB010000079.1:0-120587 GCA_963725295.1 uncultured Acidobacteriaceae bacterium | reverse complement strand
ATGAAGTATTGGAGCACGGTCAGACCTTCACGGAAGTTCGCCGTGATTGGAGTCTCGATGATTTCACCAGTCGGCTTCGCCATCAATCCGCGCATACCGGAGAGCTGACGAATCTGCTGTTTCGATCCTCGAGCACCGGAGTCAGCCATGACGTAAATCGGGTTGAGCTGGCCTTCTTTGTCGCGCCGCTGCATCTGGCCGAACATCTCGTCGGCTACCTTTTCCGTGATCGCCGACCAGATTTCGATGACCTTGTTGTAGCGTTCGCCGTTGGTAATAGCGCCGTCCAGGTATTGCTGTTGGACCGCGATGACCAGTTTGTCGGCGTCTTTTACCAAGGTCTTCTTGTTGTCGGGGATGACCATGTCATCGATGCCGATCGACAATCCAGCACGCGTGGCGTAACGGAAGCCCAGCGACTTGATTTCGTCAAGCATCTTGACCGTGACTTCCAGCCCAAACCGCAAGTAGCAGTAGTTGACGAGTTGTCCGATGCCCTTCTTCTTCAGGAGGCCGTTGATGTACGGCATCGCCTGATTGCCGCCCGGAACTGCCTTCGGCAGGTGATCGTTCAGAATGGCGCGTCCGACAGTTGTGTTCAGGTATTCCCGAATGATGTGAATCGGCTCGGTGTGGTTCACATCCTGATCGTCGTACGCTTGCGTCAAGTCAATCACTTCACCCGTATAGCGCAGACGAATCGGCGTGAGCGTTTCCACTTCGCCCATTTCGAGCGCTAGAACTACTTCATCGATGCTGGCGAATGAGCGTCCCTCGCCCTTCGCACCCGGCTTTGCTTTGGTCAGGTAGTAGAGACCAAGCACCATGTCCTGTGTGGGCACGGTGATGGGCTGACCTGACGCGGGCGACAGAATGTTGTGCGAAGACAGCATGAGAACGCTGGCTTCCACCTGCGCCTCGGGCGATAGCGGAATGTGCACGGCCATCTGATCGCCGTCGAAGTCGGCATTGAATGCCGTACAAACGAGCGGGTGAATCTTGATGGCTTTGCCTTCGACAAGCACCGGCTCAAACGCCTGAATGCCGAGGCGGTGGAGGGTAGGCGCGCGGTTCAGCATGACCGGATGGTCTTTAATGACCTCTTCCAGAATGTCCCAGACGATCGGGTCCTGCTGCTCGACCATTTCTTTCGCTTGCTTGATGGTGGTGCAATTTCCGGTTTGCTCCAGCCGGTGATAAATGAACGGCTTGAACAGTTCCAGGGCCATCTTCTTCGGCAGGCCGCACTGGTGCAGCTTCAGTTCGGGCCCCACGACGATGACCGAACGTCCCGAGTAGTCCACGCGCTTGCCGAGCAGGTTCTGGCGGAAACGTCCCTGCTTGCCCTTCAATGTGTCGGAGAGCGACTTCAGCGGGCGGTTGTTGGCGCCACGCAGAACGCGCCCACGGCGTCCGTTATCGAACAAAGCGTCGACCGCTTCCTGCAACATGCGCTTTTCGTTACGCACGATGACTTCGGGAGCGTGGAGGTCCATCAGCTTCTTCAACCGGTTATTGCGGTTGATGACGCGGCGATAGAGATCGTTCAAATCGGACGTCGCGAAACGCCCGCCATCGAGTGGAACGAGAGGACGCAACTCGGGTGGAATCACCGGCAGCACGTCCAAGATCATCCACTGCGGCTTGTTGCCGCTCTTGCGGAATGCCTCGACTACTTTCAGGCGCTTGGCATACTTCAGGCGCTTCTGCAGCGAAGTCTCGTTCTTCATCTTTTCGCGCAGTTCGGTGGACAGACCATCGACTTCAATGCGCTTAAGAAGTTCCTTGATCGCTTCCGCGCCCATCATCGCCTTGAAGCCGGTGGGACGGAACTGCTGGTCAAGTTCGCGATACTTCGCTTCGTCCTTAATGACCTCGCGCTCTTTGGCCGTGGAGTCGCCAGGATCGACGACCACGTAGGCTTCGAAGTACAAGATCGCTTCGAGATCGCGCAGGGAAATGTCGAGCAGGTGGCCGATGCGGCTGGGCAGTCCTTTGAAGAACCACACGTGCGAGCACGGCGACGCCAGCTCGATGTGCCCGAGGCGCTCACGGCGGACTTTCGATAATGTGACTTCGACGCCGCACTTGTCGCAGATCACGCCGCGATGCTTCATGCGCTTGTACTTGCCGCAGAGACATTCCCAGTCGGTGACCGGGCCAAAAATGCGCGCGCAGAACAAGCCATCGCGCTCCGGCTTAAAAGTGCGATAGTTGATGGTTTCCGGCTTGGTCACTTCCCCGTGGGACCAGCTCCGGATTTTTTCCGGGGATGCCAGGCTGATGCGAATGGCATCAAAATCAGCCACGGGATTTGCCATATCGAACGGGCTCGAACGAAACATGTTCCTCCGCTTTCCTCGGCTGTTGCGCCGCCGCACGCGGCTCTTGAAATAGTCGCTAGTCGATGGTCGTTAGTCGCTAGCGAAATCTCTGACTCGCAGTATCAAGAGCAAACAGCTGCGAGTCCGTTTCTTCAGAACTCAATACCGACGCTAGACGCGAACGACCAACGACTAGCGACCGACGACTAATCTGCTGCTACAGCCACCGGCTTTTTCTCGGTGGCCTTGATCAATTCCACATCCAGGCAGAGTGCCTGCAATTCGCGAATCAGCACGTTGAACGACTCCGGCACGCCCGGCTCCATCGCGGCTTCGCCCTTGACGATAGCCTCGTAGATTTTGGTGCGTCCGTATACATCGTCTGACTTCGCGGTCAATAGTTCCTGCAGGATGAACGCCGCGCCGTACGCTTCGAGTGCCCAGACTTCCATTTCTCCGAAGCGCTGGCCTCCGAACTGCGCCTTGCCACCCAGAGGTTGTTGGGTGATAAGTGAATAAGGTCCGATGGAACGCGCATGAATCTTGTCGTCCACCAAGTGCGACAGCTTCAACATGTAGATGTAGCCGACTGTGACCGGCTGTTCGAAAATCTCGCCCGTCATGCCGTCGCGCAGACTGGTCTTACCTGAGGTGGGCAAGCCGGCGCTCGAAAGCAGGGCTTTGATTTCCGACTCCCGAGCACCGTCGAATACAGCGGATCCCATGAACACGCCCTTCTTCAGCGTGGGAGCGACCGCTTCGAGTTCGTCTTCACTCATGTCAGCGATCGTATCGGCCAATACCGTGTCTTTGAACAATGCCTTCAGATCGCGGCGAATCGCTTCTGAGCGCGTGTTGTGTTTCAGCAGCTCCGTGATCTTCTGGCCCAGCTCAAATCCGGCCCAGCCGAGGTGCGTTTCCAGAATCTGTCCGACGTTCATACGACTGGGCACGCCGAGCGGATTCAGGACGATCTCGACCGGTGTTCCATCCTCGAGGTACGGCATATCCTCTTCCGGAAGGATGCGCGCGATCACGCCCTTGTTCCCGTGGCGTCCGGCCATCTTGTCGCCAACGCTCAACTTGCGCTTCATCGCGATGTAAACCTTGACGAGCTTGATCACGCCCGGCGGCAGTTCATCGCCCTTGGTCAGCTTCTCTTTCTTTTCGTTGACGATCTTCTTGAGCACGTCGATCTGGCGCGACGTCATTTCCTCGATCTCGTCGATCTGCTCATTCACCCGCGGATCCTTGTCGGCATATTTGATACGCTTCAAGTTGCGCGTGGAGATGCGTTCGATCGCGTCGCGGTCGAGAATCGTGTCCTTGGTCAGGAGACGTTTGTTGGTACGCTCGTCGTGCAGGTCAGCCTGCACTTCCTTTCCGCCCAAAAGGCCTTCCAAACGCTTCAGACGCTCGTCGGTCAGAATTCGGATTTCATCCGAGAGGTTTTTCTTGAGCTTCGCGATCTGGTTGCCTTCGATCGTTTTCGCGCGTTCATCTTTTTCCTGGCCTTTACGTGAGAAGATCTTCACGTCCACCACAATGCCTTCGATTCCTGGAGGGCAGTAGAGCGAGGCGTCGCGTACGTCGCCAGCTTTTTCGCCGAAGATCGCGCGCAGCAGTTTTTCTTCTGGTGTCAGTTGCGTTTCGCCCTTCGGCGTAACTTTGCCGACGATGATGTCGCCCTGCTTGATGCTGGCGCCGATGCGGATCACGCCCGCTTCGTCGAGATTGCGCAGGGTCGATTCACTGACGTTCGGAATGTCGCGCGTCACTTCCTCCGGCCCAAGCTTCGTGTCGCGGGCTTCGAGTTCAAACTCCTCGATGTGGACGGAGGTGTAGTAATCCTCTTTCACCATCTTCTCGGAGACAAGGATCGCGTCTTCGAAGTTGTAGCCGCGCCAAGGCATGAAGGCGACCAGGACGTTACGTCCCAGCGCCAACTCGCCGAAATCAGTGCAAGGACCGTCGGCGATCACCTGCCCCTTGACGACCCGTTGGCCTTTTTTCACGATCGGCTTCTGGTTGATGCAAGTGTTCTGGTTCGAGCGCTTGAACTTCGTGAGCTGATAGATGTCGCTGCCCACTTCGCGCGAAAGCTGCATCGGGTGATGCTCGCCCTCAACACGCACGATGATGCGTTCGGAGTCGACAGAATCAATGATGCCGTTGCGCTTGGCCAGAATGACCGCGCCCGAATCGCGCGCGGTGACGCCTTCCATGCCAGTTCCAACAATCGGAGCCTGCGCACGGAGCAGCGGCACGGATTGACGTTGCATATTCGCGCCCATCAATGCGCGGTTCGCATCGTCGTGCTCAAGGAACGGCACGAGCGAAGCGGCAACCGAAACGAGCTGCTTCGGGCTGACGTCGACGTAATCAACTTCGTCGCGATTGACGAGAACGAAGTTTCCGGCCTTACGAGCGTTGACTAGTTCGCCGGCGATGCGCCCCTTGTCGTCCAGTTCAATGTTCGCCTGGGCGATGGTGTGACGATCCTCTTCCCACGCCGACAGGTAGAAGGAGAACGGCTCGACCTCGACCAGTTTCTTCTTCCGGTCTTTGAGGTCTGAGTTGACCTTCTCCATCTCGCTCTTCTCGGCATAGTCGCCGACTTTGAAGTGGCTGTCACCGGCGTTTACGACAATGACGTAATCGACCACGCGCGCGTTTTTCACTTTGCGGTATGGCGACTCGATAAAGCCGTAGTCGTTGATGCGCGCAAAGCAACTCAAGGATGAGATCAGTCCAATGTTCGGACCTTCTGGCGTTTCAATCGGGCAAATGCGTCCGTAGTGCGTCGGGTGCACGTCGCGGACTTCGAATCCGGCGCGTTCACGCGACAAACCGCCCGGCCCAAGGGCCGACAGACGGCGCTTGTGCGTGATTTCGGACAACGGGTTTGTCTGATCCATGAACTGCGACAGCTGTGACGATCCGAAGAATTCGCGGATCGCGGCCATCACGGGCTTGGCGTTGACCAAGTCGTGCGGCATTGCCGTCGACATTTCCTGGTACACGGACATCTTTTCTTTGATCGCCCGTTCCATGCGGACCAGTCCGATGCGGAACTGGTTTTCGAGTAACTCGCCCACGGCGCGCACGCGGCGATTGCCGAGGTGATCGATGTCGTCGACGGCGCCGATATTCTTGCGCAGTTTGAGCAAATACTTGATCGTGGCGTAGAAATCATTCGGATCAAGCGTCCGCTGGTCCAGACTTGTCGCTTCTTGGTTTTCGAAAAGCTTGATATTGAATTTCAGGCGGCCCACACGCGAGAAGTCATACTTGCGCGGATCGAAGAACATGCCCTGGAACAAGGCAGTCGCCGTATCCAGAGTCGGCGGATCTCCGGGGCGCAGCTTGCGGTAGATTTCGATCAACGCTTCGGATGGAGTGGTGACCGAATCGCGCCGCAGGGTCTGGCTGATAACCGTACCGACGTCGTCGCGCTCCGGGAAGAACACGCTCATCTCAATTACGCCCGACTCGAGAATCTTCGATACCTTGTCGGCCGTGACTTCCGAATTCGCTTCCAGCAGAACTTCGCCGGTGGTCGTGTCGACGATGTCGGCTGCCGACCATGCGCCTTCCAAATCCGTGAGGTCGATTTCGATCTCGCTGATCTTCGCCTTCTGAATTTCCTTCAGCGTCGCTGCTGTGATCTTGCGGCCCGAATGGGCAACTTCCTCGCCCGACTTCGACTTGATGCTGTGGGCCAGTTTCATGCCCAGGAGGTTCGTTGGTTTCTCGCTCGCCGGGTCCAGCGTCCAGAACAACTTCTTGTCGCGGACCACGAGGCGGTCAGTGGTGTAGAACGTCTTCAGAATGTCTTCGCCCGAGCGCAGTCCGAGCGCTCGCAGGAAAATCGTTCCCAGGAATTTGCGCTTGCGGTCGATGCGCACGTAGAGAACGTTCTTCTGGTCGTACTCGAACTCAACCCACGATCCGCGATAGGGAATGATCTTGCCGAGGAAGTAGGTGCGATTCGCAGCCGTCTCAAAAAACACGCCCGGCGAACGGTGCAACTGGCTGACGATCACGCGTTCGGTACCGTTGATGATGAACGTTCCGTTCTGCGTCATCAGTGGAACATCGCCGAAGAAAACTTCCTGTTCCTTGATGTCGCGGATGGAGCGGTTGCCGGCTTCATCTTTGTCCCAGATAGTGAGCCGCATCGTGACTTTCAGCGGCGCGGAATAAGTCATGCCGCGCTCTTCGCACTCCGCCACGTCATACTTCAGTTGCAATCCAACCGGGTCGCCGCACTTATTGCAGAAATCAGGAGTGTTCGCGTTGTAGGTGCCGCACTTGTGGCACAGAACATCGCCGGGATGAAACGGGTCGGTAATCACCGTCGATCCGCAGTTCTTACAAGTGGTGCGCAGGTGATGCAGGCCCTTGAGGTGTCCGCACTTGCATTCCCAGTTGCCGATGGAGAAATCGACAAACTCGAGTTGCGAAACATTCCGGAAGTCGGTGATGGGAAACACTGATTGAAATACCGCCTGCAGGCCGCCGTCTTCGCGTTCGCTGGGCAGTTTGTCCATCTGCAGGAAGCGGTCATACGAGCGCTTCTGAACCTCAATCAGGTTCGGAATCTGGATGGTTGCGGGAATCTTCGAAAAATCGAAACGTTTGCGGTGGATACTATTCTTTGCCATGCTCAGGAACTCCTGCTTTCAGGCAGCCTGGGGCTGCAGTTACAGCGCGGAATGAGGGCGCAAAAATTGGCGCCAAAATACTGCTCGGGTCGCAGACAACGGGCGGTGACGCGCGGAAAAAAGACATCGGCACCCACGCGGACAAGACTGTCCGTGGGCGCCAGGTACGACGCTTACTCTTGAATAACTTGTAAAATTCCGCGCCAGTTCAAAAGGTCTGTTCCGTCCCGCCGCCCGCAGGACCGGTTACCATACTTCTATCCAGCGACCCGTGCCGTTCCGCTTCCTGGATCTATTTGGAGGATGCGGGTCGCCGTCGCCTCGCAGTGAAACCAGGATAAGCGGGTTATTTATTAGATATTAACACCACTCGCCAGGATTCATCTACTGTTCGGTCAAAAAATTGCAGGCGGGGAGACCCGACCCAGACTGGTACTCAGCCCGAGCTGAGGATTTCCCCGCGCCGCCAAGCTATTTGACTTCGACAGTTGCGCCCGCTTCGGTGAACTTCTTCTTGATGGTCTCGGCTTCTTCCTTAGAAACGCCTTCCTTGATGCTCTTGGGAGCGCCGTCGACCAGGTCCTTCGCCTCTTTCAATCCGAGGCTGGTGACCTCACGTACCGCCTTGATAACGTTGATCTTATTGGCACCAACGTCCTTCAAAACAACCGTGAATTCGGTCTTTTCTTCAGCCGGAGCCGCTCCACCGGCCGCTGCTCCGCCACCGGCAACCATCACCGGGGCAGCTGCCGCCGCCGAAACGCCAAGACGCGCTTCCAGTTTCTTTACCAGGTCCGCCGCTTCCAGCAACGACAGGCCAACAATCGACTCTTCCAACTGCTGTAGATCCGCCATGTGACTTCTCCGCTTTTATTTAAGATTTGCGATTTTGCCACCGCTCGACCGGGTTTCCAGTGCGACCAGGCTTCCTCTCGGCGCCAGACAACGCCAGATTTCAGCCGCGCAACCCCCGTCTTGCGATAACCAAATCTTTTCCGGCGGCGCAAACCGCCGGCAAACTCGCAGAAGCTTACGCTTCTTTGAACTTTTTCTGTTCCACGCCCTGACCGATTACCACCGCCAAGTCGCGTCCGACCGCATTGATCGTTGTAACCAGACGCTGCGCCGGAGCGTTCAACAGGAACAGGAGCTTCGAATACAGCTCTTCTTTCGACGGCATGGTTGCCAACGACTCGATTTCCTTCACCGAGATCACGCGGCCTTCGACCACTCCAGCCTTGAAGCTGAATTCCGGATTTTCCTTGACGTACTTTGCCAAGGCCTTCGCCAGCGCCACCGGATCGCCTTCTGTATAAGCGATCGAGGTCACGCCCTGAAGGTTCTTCAACGCCGCTTCGAGCTTTGTGCCCTTGCCGGCGCGCTCCGCCAAAGTGTTCTTGACCACGCGATACTTCGCACCCGTCGGACGCAGTGCCTTTCGCAGTTCGAAATCCTGCGTCACGGTAAGCTTGGAGTAGGTGGCCACAATCATGCTCGACGCGTTCTTCAGCTCGCCGCCGAGCTTCTCAACCTGCGCAACTTTCTTTGCTCTGGTAACCGCCATATTAAAAGCCCTCTAATCTTCCACGACCTGTTCGCCTAACATCCTTACGAATCCCTCGGTCCAGTGGTCTTTGTTCAACTCATAAGAACAGATCTCGAACCCTTGCGGATATCTCGCGAATCCGGGCTGGCCGCGTAACCGTTCGATTGCTGCCTGTGCAAGTTGCTCAGTTTCGTAAACGCCGATCAGGAGCTCAGTATCCTCACCTTCGCCCCTCTCTCGCACGAACCAAAGCAACTGAACGCTGCCGCTCACATTTCTCCGCTATGCCTTCGCCGCAGCCTCAATCGGAGACGTGTCCAGCGAAATCCCAGGACCCATGCTCGAACTCAGGTAGCAAGCCTTGATGTACTTGCCTTTGGCCACCGCGGGCTTCGCCTTGATCACACTCGAGATCAGCGTGGTTGCGTTGTCGATCAGCTTGTCAGGCGTGAATGAGATTTTTCCCACCGGCACATGAACCAATGCCGTCTTGTCGGTGCGGAATTCGACCTTGCCGGCCTTCACTTCCTGGACTGCCTTGGCAATGTCCATTGTGACCGTGCCCGTTTTTGGATTGGGCATCAGACCTTTCGGTCCAAGCACCTTACCCAGACGGCCGACCGACTTCATCATGTCGGGCGTAGCGATCAACGCGTCGAAGTCGGTCCAGTTTTCTTTCGTGATCTTCTCGACCATGTCTTCGCCGCCAACGAAATCCGCGCCTGCCGCTTCGGCTTCGCGAACCTTCTCACCGCTCGCGATGACCAGAACCTTCTTCGACTTGCCCAGTCCGTGCGGAAGCACAACCGTGCCGCGCACCATCTGATCGGCGTGCTTGGGATCAACGCCCAGACGCAGCGTCACTTCCACCGTCTCGTCGAATTTTGCGAATTTCACTTTCTGCAGGAGTGGAACCGCTTCCTGCAGCGTGTATGGCCGCGGCTCAACTGCCTTCCGCGACTTCTCAATGTTCTTCCCTGACTTCTTCATTCTCACCTCAGTCTCCCACCGCCGCATCGCTGGTCTGATGAGCCGTGGTGTTTGTGACCAAATCTGACTGCAACTACAAACTCAAAACTTATCCAACGACTTCAATGCCCATCGAACGCGCGGTGCCGCGCACGCTCTTGATCGCCGCATCGACCGATGCCGCATTCAGATCCGGCATCTTTTGTTTAGCGATGTCTTCCACTTGCTTCAAGGTAACCTTGCCGACTTTGTCTTTATTCGGAGCGCCCGAGCCCTTCGCGATACCTGCGGCGCGCTTTAGCAGCACCGACGCCGGCGGCGTCTTGGTGATGAACGTAAAAGAGCGGTCGTTGTAAACCGAAATCACGACTGGAACAATCAGTCCTTCGAGTTCTTTTTGCGAAGTGCGGGCGTTGAACTGCTTGCAGAACTCCATGATGTTGACTTGCGCCTGACCGAGCGCGGGTCCCACGGGAGGCGCCGGAGTCGCTTTGCCCGCCGCAATCTGAAGCTTTACCTGACCTGTTACTTTCTTTGCCATGATGCCTTTCCGTACCTGCTTAAATTTCGCCGAGTCTAGGATTTTCGGCCCAGCGATTCACTGCGAAACTTGCAAAAGCTACGCGACTTTCTCCACTTGCCCGAATTCCAATTCCACCGGAGTCGAACGGCCGAAGATTGTCACCATCACCTTCAACGTCTCGCGATCTTCGTTCACATCGTCGACAACACCTGTAAATGTGGCGAACGGGCCTTCTCCGATGCGCACTGTCTCGCCTTTTTCGAACTTGACCTTGAGCTTCGGCTTCTCGCGGCTGTCGGCGACTTTGTAGACGATGTGATTGACTTCTTCCTCCGATAGCGGCGTCGGCTGCTGTCCGGTGCCGACAAATCCCGTAACGCGCGGCGTCGACTTCACTACGTGCCAGACGTGGTCGTCCATGTCCATCTCAACCAGCACGTAGCCGGGATAGAACATGCGCTCGGAAGTGTATTTCTTGCCGCCGCGAACTTCGGTGACCGACTCGGTCGGAATCAGCACTTTGCCGATCTTGCCCTGCAACCCGAAAGCCTGCACACGTGATTCAAGCGACTCCTTCACCTTGCGCTCAAATCCCGAATAGGCGTGGATGATGTACCACTTCATATTCGGATTGCGCGCGGGTTCGCCGCCGGCCACTGCGTCCGCAGGCGCAACCTGCTGGACTTCGGCCGTCACTGCGCTCTCGTCTTTTTCTTTATCCGCCATTCAATCGCTTCTTTCGCTCGCCTAGTGGCGCGAGAAATAGTGCAGCATGCGTTCCAGGCTGTTCGAGATCGCCAAATCCACCAGCCAGAAATAGAACGCAAACAGAAACACGGTGATGATAACCACCGTTGTTGTTGCCTGCACTTCCTTGCGCGTCGGAGACGTTACCTTCTTCATCTCCGTTCGCACGTCACTGTAAAAACTCTTGATCCGCTCCGGCCAGGATTTAATCCGATCGCCGAAATCGCCGCTCGCTGTTGCGATTGAGTTCGCCATTTTCTTCGTCTCTACTCCCATCACGGACCTGGCCTTTTCCTTCGTCTCAAAAACTGGCAGGGGCGGAGGGATTCGAACCCCCAAGTTCGGTTTTGGAGACCGACAGTTTAACCGTTGAGCTTACGCCCCTGTAAACCGCTCTCAGCCGTCAGTCCTCAGCTCTCAGTTAAACCCGGTCCAACCGGGTACTGGTCACTGGGTACTGGCTACTTAACCTCTTTGTGCGGCGTATGCTTGCGGCACCGGCGGCAGAACTTCTTCAGTTCTAACCGGTCCGGTGTCGTCTTGCGGTTCTTGGTCTTCGAATAGTTCCGCTCTTTGCAATCACCACACTGCAACGTAATAATCTCTCGGGGCATACCAAACAGCTCCTAGCTTCTAGCTCTTAGCTTGATAACAACAAAAACCAGTAACACAACAGTCAGAAGTACGAACTTCGTTGTGTGCCAGTCCAATATTCGCTCCGCCTTAACTGACAGCTGAAAGCTGACGACTGACAGCCACTACTGAATAATCTCGGCGATGGTTCCGGCGCCGACCGTGTGGCCGCCTTCGCGAATCGCGAAGCGCAACCCCTTCTCCATCGCTACCGGCGTGATCAACTCGATCACCAGACTCACGTTGTCTCCCGGCATCACCATCTCCGTGCCCGCCGGCAACTCCGCAATCCCCGTCACGTCCGTCGTTCTCAGATAAAACTGCGGACGGTATCCCTTGAAGAATGGCGTATGTCGTCCACCTTCTTCCTTCGTCAGGATGTACACCTCAGCCTTGAACTTCGTGTGCGGCGTGATCGATCCCGGCTTCGCCAGCACCATTCCGCGCTCCACATCTTCCTTGGCAATGCCGCGCAGCAACAGACCAGCATTGTCGCCCGCCATGCCTTCGTCCAACTGCTTCTTGAACATTTCCACGCCCGTGACAACTGTCTTCCTAGTCTCGCGGAAGCCCACAATCTCCGCTTCCTCGCCGACCTTCACCTTGCCACGCTCAATGCGGCCCGTCACAACTGTTCCGCGACCCTGAATCGAGAAGATGTCTTCGATCGGCATCAGGAACGGCTTGTCTAGTTCACGCGCCGGCTGCGGCACGTTCTTGTCCACCGCATCCATCAACGCGTCAATCTGCTTTTCCCACTTCTCTTCGCCATTCAACGCACCGAGAGCCGAGAGTCTGACCACCGGAACGTCGTCGCCCGGGAACTGATAGCTCTTCAGCAACTCACGCACTTCGAGTTCGACCAGATCCAGCAGCTCAGGATCGTCAACCGCATCGCACTTGTTCAGCGCGACAACGATGTACGGCACACCCACCTGGCGCGCCAAGAGCACGTGCTCGCGCGTTTGCGGCATCGGACCATCTGTTGCCGCTACCACGAGAATCGCCCCATCCATCTGCGCCGCGCCCGTGATCATGTTCTTGATGTAGTCGGCGTGACCCGGACAATCCACGTGCGCGTAGTGCCGGTTCGGTGTCTCGTACTCCACATGCGCCGTGGCGATGGTTATGCCGCGCGCCTTCTCTTCCGGAGCGTTGTCGATCGAATCAAACGACCGGAACACAATGTTCGGGTTGTGCTTCTGCAACACCTTCGTGATCGCCGCCGTCAACGTCGTCTTCCCGTGATCAATGTGACCAATCGTCCCTACGTTGCAGTGCGGCTTCGTCCGTTCAAATTTTTGCTTCGCCATTGGCTCTTTTCCTTTGTAGCGCCGGCGTCTCGCCGGCTGGTTCGCAAATCAATCGTCGTCCTGAGATCCACTCAGTAGTACTGATACAACTTGTGAAACTTCGCACGAACGGCCCGATCGACTTCTTCGATCTTCGAGAGGTAAATCTCCCGAATCTGGGCCTGGTCCGAAACCGGAAGCGACGCATGTAACGTGCGCGCCGTTCCCGCCTTATCGCCCGTCGCCCGGTCAATCGCGTCTTTGGCGATCACTGCTTCTAAATCACGGACGCGAATTCCGCGGCCCTCGAGCTCTTTCAGAAACTTTGAGACACGGTCGGCTGCAAACGCTTTCTCTATCGCAGCTTTCAGGTCGCTGAACTCACGCTCTTTCTCGACCTTGATCGGACCTTGCTCGAACTTCACCGTTCCACTCACACCATCAACTCCCATACAAACGCTCAAACTCTGGAGCGGGAGACGGGGATCGAACCCGCGACCAACAGCTTGGAAGGCTGTGACTCTACCACTGAGTTACTCCCGCCCTCAAAACCAGCTGTCAGCTCTCAGCTGTCAGCTCTCAGTAAAACCTTGTCCTTCTGCGTCAAACCTCTGAGCAGAATGACAATTCCAACCGCATAAATTGTGTGAGCTACAACAAAACACACTCGCCTGAAAACTACACTTTCGAGAATCCCAGGCAAGCTAAGCCCAACCAAATTACCGAAAATCAACGGCAAGTACACTGCGCTGCGCAATCGGGCCAGCTTGGCGCGAAACCGGTAAATAGCTACCAGCATCAACACCAGATATGCACACAGTACCGCAATACCCAACCATTTCACGATGAGCCAAGAATCCATCATCGCTTTCTCGCAGGTCGCCGCTCAAACTCATGGAGCCGATGATCAGGATTGAACTGATGACCTCTCCCTTACCAAGGGAGTGCTCTACCAACTGAGCTACATCGGCCCGAAACTTAGCTGCCAGCTTTCAGCCGTCAGCTCTCAGCAAAACCTCATCCGCCGAACTACTCCCCTATTCCGGCTGATTCTCGCTCTCGCGTTCTTCTTCAATCCGCGTGCGCCAAAAATATAGTGCTGACCGAAAGACAAACATTCCCAAGATCAGCAACGTCCCGGTCCGCAATCTTATGTTCGCGCTAAAGACCGGTATCGGGTCATCTGAAAGCGTTGTCCAGGCTAAGACACCGAACACCGCATACGCGATCAGAGCCAGCACGAACTTCTTTTTGATAGTCACAAAAGCTCCAAGTTTCAAGGTTTCAGAGTCTCAAAGCTTTAGAGAACTCAAGCGCTAGCTTTTCCTTATGAAACCTTGCAACCTTGAAACGTTGAAACCTTCATTCTGGTGCACAGGGGAGGATTCGAACCTCCGTACCTCCTGAGAGGGACAGATTTACAGTCTGTTGGCTTTAACCACTCACCCACCTGTGCAAATCCGAAAACACCGCCTGGCCGCGCGAAAAACAACACCAACACTGCTCATCATTTTCTCAGTTCGGGAAACCTGAATGCGAGAACTCCCGCCTGACAACTACACTCGCCGAGAATTAATCTGAAGGAGTGCTTTCGAGCCGTGCTGCCGCGCGCGTCGCCGCGCAAAACCTCTCTGTTTCCGGAATCTTGTTTTCTGGAGCTGGCGAAGGGATTTGAACCCCCGACCCTCTGATTACAAATCAGATGCTCTACCGACTGAGCTACGCCAGCAGGTGGAAGCAAGTCCAAGCAGGCACAATACTTCCCTGATCCCTTCCTGAAGTCCGGGACAATTATTTAAGTTATCACAAGGGAAATTGACGTGCAACCAGAGGCGCACCGTCGAAGACTCCGCGGCGAATGCCCGACTCCGGACGAATCATCTGACGGAGATCAAGCGAACCGAGGCGCTCGCTCGCCGAATGCTATGATGGGTGGCTAGTCTCCGGTGACTCGCCGAACAGCCTGCCACCTGAAATCAATGCGCCTTCGACGCCGACTCACCATCCCCCTGGTCGTCCTGCTGATTGTGGCTGCGCTCGCTGCGATCGTAGCCCTGCGCAAGCAGGCCCCGCCCGAGGCCGCGCGCCTGCTCCCCGGCGCCGATGGGTTTTTCTATATCAATCTGAAATGGATCCGGACCTTCAACGCCACCGGCCAGCTCCCGCCAATTTCGCGAGAGCCCGAATACCAGAAGTTCGTTGATGAGACTGGATTCCAATTTGAACGGGATCTAGATCAGGCCGCCTTCGCCATCCACTACCCGCAGAGTTGGGGTGGAACCGCCGGATCCGCAGCCGAGCCGCGATTCTCGGAAGTCTTCGTCGGCAAGATTGATTCGAACCGCCTGACGGCCTATCTCAAGAAGTTGTCGACTTCAGTCGACGACTATCGCGGCTTCGCGATCTACAGCATCCCAGTGGAAGGCCGCACGGTCCGTGTTGTCCTTCTTTCTTACAACAGCGTTGCCGTTTCCAACCACCCCGACCCAAATGTAATTCGTGGCGTGCTTGACCGCTCCCGCAAACTGGCTTCTCCGTTTGGCGGACCCTGGCTGCTGCGGAAGTTCTATCGCCGGGTTCCCCTGGCGAGCCTTTCGTTTGCCATCCTGCGTGTGAGACCAGAGATGAGCGCTTTAGGCGAGCTGGGAAGCTGGAGTCTGCTTTTTCCTCGACCTGCCGTCGCCGTGATTTCCGCGCGCTACCTGCCAACGTTTCAGACGAGCGCTGTTCACCTGCGCGCGGAAGCCTTTACCGATAGCGCCGATGATGCGAAAGCTGTCACCGAGAAAACGGCTGCATTCCTCAACATTTTTCACGCCGCGGAAGGGAGCGTCGGCGCTCACGGCACCGACGCCGACGTGAAGTTGTTCTTCGATAGCCTGAAAGTCGAACAGTCCGGGGACAGAGCTGTTCTGACCGCAGTCGTTCCGCCCGGATTCATCAAGAAGGTTCTGAGCGAAGCTCCTGCTGACGAATCCGGACCCGCGGCTCAAACACCGCCGCAACCCGTGCCGCCCGCCACGCCAAAGAGGCCTTGACGATCCGGCGGCAGTATCGTTCGAATTGCGAATGGTCAGTTCGGTTTATAGATGATCTGCAATCCCCCATACCCGAGCGATGTCATTCCTTGAAAGATAGGCGTCGATTCGTCAAACACGGGAATAGTCACGTAAGCTCGGCACGCTTTCGCTCCCGCGTCCGTCTTGTACTGGCCTTCCAGTTCACCGGCCAGCGTGTAGACGTACGTTCCGTCAGACAGTGTGGCTCGGGCCAACTGCGCCGAGATCCAGGTCGCCGAAAACACGCAGGTGTGGGTGCACCACGCCGCCGACTTGTTATAAGCGTAGAAACAGCCTCCTGGGCCGAAGCTTGCACCGTCAGTGTAGGTGTGCTGGCTGCCCTGAATCAGATCCGGGCCAGTAAGAAAGTTGTAACCATAGCCTTGTGGCGTGCATGTACCCTGTGCTGGCGCCAAGCCGCCCATCAACAGTGAGATGTCGTGGCCGATGACTCCGCCTGGGCCTGCTAACGCTACGTCGGATAGCGCGCCCCCCTGCCATCCCATCAATGCTCCCGTTTGTCCAAAGGCAACACAGCCGAACAACAAAACAAAACCAATCGCGAACTGCATCTTCATTCCAATCTCCTCGCCGATGCAGCGATGGAACAGGTTTCACGCCACGTGTCTGGGTTGAAACAAACAGGCATTGTGAAGTTTTTCTCATCGAATGGGCACCGGACTCCTCCTCGCATTGCAAAACGATTGCCCTAGGCTTGGGAACTTCTACCTTCGTGCGCTGGGACCCATGGAGGAGATTTGGAGCGGAATGTTGTATCAATTCAGCGGCAAGTGCATCTTTAACAGATAGAGCAAGACTGCAGCGCGCCGCTACAATAGAACCTTATGTCGAATCTCCCACTGCCGTTGGCCGCCTTCGTGGCCGGACTCATCTCCTTCCTGTCGCCGTGCGTGCTGCCGCTCGTCCCTGGATACGTTTCCCTGATCTCCGGCGTTGGCGTCGAGCAGCTCAAGATGAAAGAAGGCCAGCTGTTCCGTAAGGTGATGCTCAACTCCGCCGCGTTCATCATCGGGTTCAGCATCGTTTTCATTACGCTGGGCGCGATTTCGACTGAGGTCGGCCAAGTGTTGGCGCAATATAAGTCGCTGCTCGCCCGTATCGCCGGGGCCGTGATCATTCTTTTCGGTCTTCACCTGACCGGACTCCTGCAGATCAAGGCTCTGCTTGCCGATACGCGCTTACACAGCCTGAAGGGCAATTCGTCTGCCTGGGGCGCATTTGTTATTGGATTTGCTTTCGCTTTCGGCTGGACGCCGTGTGTCGGCCCGATCCTCGCGGTTGTTCTCGGATTTGCCGCCGCGCAGGATACAGTCTGGAAGGGAATTTTTCTTTTAGCGATCTATTCGGCGGGACTGGCGGTACCGTTCCTGCTGACCTCGCTCGGCATCGAGCGTTTCTTGAAGTTCTACAACCGCTTCAAATTCCACATGCATGCCGTGGAAGTCGCCAGCGGCGGACTTCTCATCGTGTTGGGTATTCTGCTGGTGATGGGCCGCTTCACACTCATCTCCGGCTATTTTTCGTTCTTGAATCGCTTCGCGCTGTAGTGGGCGTTTGGCAACGTGAGCATTCGAGATTTGGGGTCAACCAGTGAAAAGAAATCCTCTGATTTTGTTTTTCGTGGCCGCCGTCGTCGCGGCAATGTTGTTCGCCGGCGTCCGCGCCGCTCGCAACAACCGCGCGAGCGGCCCGCCGAATGGCCAACTCATCGGCAATCTGGCGCCCAATTTTGAACTGCCTGCCCTCGATGGCAAGAAACTGAAGCTGTCCGACCTGCGCGGGAAGGCCGTCCTCCTCAACTTCTGGGCAACCTATTGCGGCCCCTGCAAAATTGAAATGCCCTGGTTCGTCGAACTGCAGAAGGAATACGGACCGCAGGGCTTTCAGATTGTGGGCGTTGCCATGGATGACGCCAGCACAGAAGAGATTGCCAAGTTCACCAAGGAGATGGGCGTCAACTACCCGATCCTCATCGGCGAAGAGTCGGTGGGGCAGAAATACGGCGGCGTCGGCGTCCTGCCGACGACATTCTTCCTCGACCGCGACGGCAGGCTGATCGCCCGCGAATTTGGCCTGCAGAGCCGCAGCGTCTTCGTTGACCACATCAAGAAGGCCCTGAGCCAGGGCCAAGCGGTGCAAGCTCGGAAGTAACTACGAACGCGGTGGAATATGAGGTAGTCTCAGCAGTGTGATCTCGGAGCCGCCCATGAGAATTCTTCTGGCCAGCGCAATCTTGCTCTTAGCCGCGTCCGTCTTCGCTTCAGCGCAGGAAGAACTCGGCCCGCAAGGCCCCGCGGTCAAGATGGCTCCCGCTCCCGTCGTCACTGTCGTGCAGGGGAAACCCGCCACCGTTCCGCTTTCTTTTCGCGTCGCCAGCGGATACCACATCAACTCCAACAAGCCGAAATCGGAATTCCTGATTCCGACCGTGCTCAAGGTCGAGGCCACGACCGACATCGTCATCGGCAAAACTACCTATCCCGACGGACAGGACATGAGTTTTGCTTTTGCTCCCGATGAAAAGCTCAATGTTTATACCGGAGATTTTGAAATCGACGTGCTGGTGCGTCCCTTGGTTTCCGTACAATCTGGCAAGTACGTGGTTCGCGGGACCCTGAAATTTCAGGCTTGCGATAATTCAGCCTGCTATCCGCCGAAGCAGTTGCCGATCAGTTTCGATGTAAAGATCGCAAAGGCGCCAGCCGCGCATCATGCAAATCCGGCGCAGAGCCCACACGCGCACCAGTAGACGCGACTGCGATCAGTTCGGCAGCTTTCCCTTCAGAACAACCTCATTCCTGAATACCTTGCCGTCCTTCATCACGAATCCGACATTCTCCAGAATCTTGATGTCCGCCAGCGGATCGCCTGTAACCGCGACCACGTCGGCAAACGCTCCCGGAGCAATTACTCCGAGCCGCCCTTTCATCTCCAGCAGCTCGGCAGCTCGTGACGTCGCGCTCTGAATCGCCTGCATCGGCGTCATTCCCAGCTCAACCATTCGTGGAAATTCCTGTGCGATCGATTCGCTCCAGGGGATTCCGCCGATGTCGGTGCCGAAGGCGATCTTGACTCCCGCTTTCAATGCCTTCCGAAACGAGACTTCGTGCTCGGATGCACGTTTGCGATCGCGTTCCCCTACTGGCGTGCCGGCCGGCGCCCAATCTTTGTAATAGGGACTGAGCGTCGCGCACAGCCATGTACCCTGCTTCACCATTTGCGCGATCTGCGCGTCGGTCAGCACGAGTCCATGCTCGATCGAGTCACAGCCGCCGTCGAGCGCACGCTGCAAGCCTTCTCCGCTATAGGCATGACAGGCAACCTTTTTACCCCAGCCATGCGTCTCGTCGACAATCGCACGGAGTTCCTCCACCGTCAAAGTCGGCTGCGAACGAGTTCGCCGTTCTTTCCCACCCACGACCGGTGCGTCATGTACACCTTGATCCAGTCGGCGCCGTGATCAAGCTGTTCGCGCGCCGCCTTGCGCGCCTCGACCGGACCATCAATGATCTGCACTCCCTTCGGCACTTCAATCTCTGGAGCGTACCCTTCGAGCGCATATCCTCCCGTCGTCGATATCGCGCGCGTCGAAACAAACATGCGCGGACCGGGTATGTATCCGCCCTCAATTGCTTCCTTAATGCCAACGTCTCCGTACCCGGCTCCTTCGGTTTCCATGTCGCGTATCGTGGTAAAACCCTGCTCGAGCGCGCGCTTGGCAGAGATCGTTGCCCGCGCCGCGCGAAAGGCGAGCGGATACTTCAGCAGTTGAATGTCATATCCGCCCAGAGCCGGATCTTCCCCTTGCAAGAAAATATGCGTGTGGGCATCGATCATCCCGGGCAGCACTGTGGACCGCGAAAGATCGATGACGGTAGCGCCGGCTGGGACGTTCGCCGCGGTTCCCTCGCCAACGTCGGTGATTGTGTTTCCGCGAATCGTGATCACGACGTTGTGGCGAACAGAATTCGATACGCCGTCGATCAGCGCGCCCGCTCGAACTATCGTTACAGGCTCATCCGTCGGGGGTTGTTGCGCGGGGCTTGCGGCAATCAGCCACAGCAGACTCAGGGAAGTAGTTGTGAGCAAAATCCAGCGCTTCATAGGGACCTCCGGAAGGCTGGATTGTACTCCCCGACCGAGCGTGAGAGATCCTTGGCCTGATCTAAATTAGGCCGATCATCCGGTGGGAGCGTCAGCCTTAGAAGCATCGCTGCGGCGCGGAATGTAAAGATTGAAGCCTCGTTCCACGCTGCCCGAGAGGTCTTTTCCCGCTCCAAAAGCCAGCCTGGTTCCGGCATTTTCAAACAACCGGCTGGCAACAGTGAGTCGGACTCGTCGCAGTGTCTGGGAGTTCTTGTCCACGGCCTGTGGCGTCCGCAAGTGAAGTGCCCGTCGGCCCCAATCACGCAACTTCCGATTACCCTTGGCCCGCAAAATCGTGCCCGCGGCATTTTCTTCCAAAACCAGCGACACTTTACCACCGGCCTGCTGCCCTTCAATCATCGCTGCAATCACATACTGCAAAGCCAGCCTCAGCCGTGACTCAGGCATGGCCAACGTCGCGCTGGACGAGCCCTCCAGTATCAGCCAGACTCCGTGTACCGCCGCTACCGTAGACAGTTCGTCGATCAACTCTTCGAGTACTGGCGAGAGAGCGCACGACGAAGTCTGTGTCCCGGACTGATCGGCATCCAAGTACTCCCGCATCAACTGCACCGCGCCAATGACCTGCTCCGTCTGCTGGAGAGCCGCTAACACGCTCTTCTGTTGCGGCTCCCCCACGTCGTCAATTGAAAGCTCAAGCGTGCAACGCAAAGTCGTGAGCGGCTGATTCAAGGAGTGCAGCAGCTCACCGAGTACACCCGGATTTTGCGACTTAGGAAATACCTGTGAACCTGTGCTCATGCCTGCGCTCCTCCGCTCGTCATCTGATATCCCACGCCGCGCACGGTGTGAATCAGGTAAGGCGAGAACCCGTCATCCACCTTGCGCCGCAAGTAATTGATGTACACATCCACCACATTCGTCGTGGAATCGAAGGTCAGATTCCAGACGTGTTCGATAATCATCGCCCGCGTCAGCCGCCGTCCCGCGTTCCGCATCAGGTATTCCAGCAGCGCAAACTCCTTCGACGTCAGTTCAATCGCACGCCCCGCCCGTTCCACCTTCCGCTCAACGCGGTCCAAGGAGAGATCGCGCACAGTGAGAACCGTTTCCAAGTGCCTATGGCTGCGCCGCAACAACGCTCGCACTCGCGCCGAGAGTTCCAAGTACGAAAAAGGCTTGACCAGGTAATCATCCGCGCCCGCATCCAGACACTGCACCCGATCTTCAACTCGGTTGCGTGCCGTAAGAATCATCACCGGCAAGTTCGTCTTCTTCTGTCGCACGTTCTTCAGGATCGTCAGTCCATCAGCTCCCGGCAGGTTCAGATCAAGCACCACCAGATCGTAGGCAAACTCGAGCGCCATGGCGCAACCCGTGCTGCCGTCGTTCGCCACATCCACGGGATGATGTTCCGCTTCCAGACCCTTGCGAATGAAGCTCGAAAGCGCAACATCGTCTTCGACGATGAGGATTCTCATGATTTTGTTCTTAGTCAGCGGATGCTGAACCGGTTCTTATTCTCGACCGGTTCGCAGGAAGGCACAAGATAACCGGTTCGTTCAAAGGGACGTACTTGAGAGAGGTACTAGCAGAAATAAACGACCCAATTACAATCCGAGGGCAGCTTGAATCGCGTCCACGATCGAGCGCGGCTAGCCGATCCATCTGCTCTTTCGACTCCGCTTCAATCATCACGCGCGCCAGCGCTTCCGTGCCGGAGTAGCGCACGACCACGCGGCCATTCCCGTCGAGTTCTTTCTCCGCCGCCGCGATCGATGCCAGCACCGTCGGCACCTGCGCAAACGGAGTCTTCTGACGCACTCGCACATTTCGGATCGTTTGCGGAAACACCTTCAAATCGCCAACCAACTCAGCCAGCGGCTTGCCCGTATGAACCACGATCTCGATCACGCGAAGTGCCGTCAGGAGCCCATCGCCTGTGGTTGCATCGCCATCGCGAAACAGGATGTGCCCCGATTGTTCGCCGCCCAGCGTCGCACCGACGCGCTGCATTTCTTCCAGTACATACTTGTCGCCGACGTTCGCGCGCAACATCTGAATTCCTGAGCGCTTCAGTGCCAGTTCCAGGCCCATATTCGACATGGTCGTCGCGACCACGGTGAGATTGGCCAGCGTGCCCTGCGACTTCATCTCGCGCGCCGCCAGCAAAAGAACCGCATCTCCGTTCACGACTCGTCCTTCTGCATCGCAAAAGAGTGCGCGGTCCGCGTCACCGTCGAAGGTCACGCCTAAGTCGAAGTGGCCCTTCTGCTCGGCAACGAAACGCCCTATTGCATCCGGATGTAAAGCGCCGCAATTTTCGTTGATATTCTGTCCATCGGGCGCGGAGTGCAGAAAAGTCGCATTGGCTTTAACCGCTCGAAATAGTTCCGGCGCTTCCGCTGCCGCCGCGCCGTTCGCGCAGTCGACCGCAATCCGAAGCTTCGTCAAGTCTGCGGAGACTCCACTGGCGAGCCAGTTCACGTAGGCGTGACGCAGACTTTCCTCACCCGGAATGCTGGCCATCGAGGTCGTCGCGTCAGGCGCTGGGGCTGCATCGGAATCAAGCAGCGCAAAGATTTCTTTTTCGATTGCCAGTTCGCGAGCGTCCGGCAATTTGTAGCCATCGCCGGAGAAGATCTTGATCCCGTTGTCAGTCCAGGGGTTGTGCGACGCTGAAATCACGACTCCCGCGTCGAACTTCTGCGAGCGCGCCAGATACGCAACGCCTGGGGTCGTAATCACGCCGGCGCTTCGCACTTCCACTCGGACCGACGCCAAGCCCTGCAGAAAACGGTCGGCGATCCACCGACTGGAGACGCGCGTGTCCTGCCCTATCACCACCCGCGCCTTCGGGTTGACCCGGATCAGATCGTGGCCGAGCGCGCGGCCAATCCAATAAACACTATCGAGCGTGAGGGGGAATTCTCCCGCGACACCGCGAATCCCGTCAGTACCGAAGAGCTGTCTGGTTTGCGTCATGCAGAAATGGGACGAAGCGCCCGCTCCTTAACTTACTGTTTGCTGCTGGGCTCCGGCCGTCCCATGATAACCGTCACATGAACCGATGTGGGGTGCACAACTTGGATCAACGGATCGGAAACGTAGGCCGAGGTAACAAAAGTGGCGCGCGAGATCGCTCCGCTGACGTCCACGGGATCAGTGGTAGCGGCTTCCACGGCCGCTACGCGCCGTTGCGGGCCGGTGATCGTCACGGTCGGTGGATCGGCGATGATCTGCTTTACCTGCATATCGAGAGCAAAATTTCCGGTCACGCGTGGTCGCACTTCGACAACGCGCATCGCACGATTGTCAAAAGACAAACGAAACTGCCCGGGGATGATCTGCACCACTTCGAGATCCTGCGGCACGTGCACGTGTCGACCATTCAGATCGAATGTCCGTTCTCCTGGATTGACGTTGGCCAGATCGATATCCGCGCGCACGTCAGCGGGCCCCAGGCGATGGATGAGCCGCTCCGGCCCGCGCACGCGGATCTGCGCCTCGGTGAAGTTTGCCGAGTCGATCTCCAGGTTGTCGGCAAGATTATGAAACTCGATTGGGACTTTGATTTCCACCTCTGCGATGGGATCGCGCGCCACGGCCATCCAGAGCCCGATCGCCAGCAAAATGGAAACAAGTTTCAGCCAGAAGTTGTGCAGAAAGATCCGATGCAGGAAGCTGCGCTGTCCGAGGTTCGGCATCGTCAGTCTTCCTTCCCCGACCGCAGACTGGCGTCTTGCCGCCGCGGCGCCAGCGAACTTGGCGGCTCATCTTCAACAAAGCTGTCTTCCACTGAACTCGGCAACGCTGGTGCGGGAGCGTAGCGGCGCAGCAGATGGCCAAGTCGCTCGCGCAATCGCTCCACCGTTAGATCGCGTTCGATGGTTCCTCCCACTGCCAGGCTGATCGTGCCTGTTTCCTCGGAAATAATGACGGCGACCGCATCCGTTTCTTCCGTGATCCCGATCCCGGCGCGATGCCTCGTTCCAAGCTGCGTCGAAAGCACGGGGTTCATCGACAGCGGCAAGAAACATGCCGCTGCCGCGATGCGGTCGCGCTGCACAATCACCGCACCGTCATGCAGTGGAGCGCTTGGCCGGAAAACTGTCGCCAGCAGATCGTAGGAAAGCCGGGCATCGAGCGCTACGCCGCTTTCAATGTAGGTGCGCAGGCCAATCTCGCGCTCAATCACGATCAGCGCGCCTGTCTGGTTCTGGGAAAACAAGTTGGCGGCCAGGACAATGTCGTCATAAACATCAGCCGCCGAATTCGAGGACCGCATTAGGAAGACTCGGCTTCCCAGATTGGCCAGAGCGTGGCGGATTTCCGACTGAAAAACAACGATCAGCGCGAATACAACATAAGGAAGGAGAGTACTGAGCAGCCAGTTGAGAGTGCGCAATTCGCCGAGCCGCGCAAAGTAGAACGCCAGACCAAGCGTCGCCACTCCTACCAGCATCGGAGCAGCGCGAGTTCCCCTCACCAGAGAGAGAAACTGGTAGATCAGAAAGGCGACCAGCAGGATATCCAGAACCGAGATCAGCGACAGCGCCGAGATGTGCGACCAGATCTGCGACAACATCACGCCAGCCTCACGCCGGTAGTCGGACCGGATGCAGAGACAAAGATACAGATGGAGATGGCTTCATTCTAATGCAGCCCGAGCCTATTTCGATTCGCCACTCTCGGTTGCCGTGACACGGGCTCGAACTCTGCCTCGCGCCAGCCGCGCGGACACTTCTTCTCCGGACGTCAACTGCGCGGCATCTTTCACCAATTCGCCCTTTGCGCCGAACACGAGCGCATAGCCGCGATTGAGAATCGCAACCGGTGAAAGCGCTTCCAGGCTGGCCGTCTGCCGCTCCAACGCGCCTCGGCTTTGCAGCAATTGCCGCCGAACAGCTGCTGCCAGATTCCCCAACTGCGTGTCCAGTTGCTGCCGAACACTGGTCAGCCGCTGTCGTGCATCGTAGTGGCGAACCGCCGCAGCCACAGCTTCGCAGCGGCGATGGCATCGCTCTAATAGCTGACGTTCTGCTTTCTCCAACCGGTAGCGCATTTCATCCACCTTCTGCTGCCGCCTGTGGATTCCATCCATCATTCGTGCAAATGCCCCGTGCTGCGCGCGGTCTGTCAACTCCTGGCGCGCCATCAGAAGGCGGTATCGCACTGCGCGTTCCAAGCGTCGCGCCAGTTCTTCTGCCTTCTCCTCAATCTCCTGACGCGAGCGAATCACCAGTTCCGCCGCGGCCGATGGTGTGGGCGCGCGCAGGTCGGCAACAAAATCGACGATCGTGAAATCTGTCTCGTGTCCGATTGCCGAAATCACCGGGATCTTCGAATCGGCAACTGCTCGAGCCAGCCGTTCATCATTGAAGCAAGCAAGGTCCTCGACCGATCCGCCACCACGCGCAATGATGATGACCTCAACCGCACTCTCGGCCCGCAAGTCAGAATGGAAGTGCTTCAGCCCAGCCATTACTTCGCCTGCGGCTGAGTCTCCCTGCACCTGCGCGGGATAGATCAGCACATTCGCCGAATGGTGCCGTCGCGCCAGAATGTTCAGGATGTCGCGCAATGCAGCTCCCTGTGGGGAAGTGATGATTCCAATACGCTGTGGCAACTGCGGGAGCGGCTTCTTGCGCGAGGCCTCGAACAAACCTTCGGCCGCTAGTCGCGCCTTCAACTGTTCAAACGCCAACTGCAACGCGCCCGCGCCTTGCGGCTCCATGAACTCGGCCGAGATCTGGAGCTCTCCGCGGTCTTCGTACACGGTGACGCGTCCTCGCACCGTGACGTGCAATCCGTTTTCGGGACGAAACCGCAGCAGCTTTGCCGACGACCGGAACATGACCACGCGAATCTGCGAGGTCTCCTCTTTCAGAGTGAGGTACAAATGGCCGGAATCAGGAATGCGTAGATTCGAGATTTCGCCTTCGACCCAGCAATCCGAATACTCACGCTCGACATGCGACCGCACCGCCGAAACCAGCGCGCGCACCGTCCAAACACGCCGCTCTGGAGGCCGAAACTGAAAGCCGAGTTGGTCGGACATTTCCATGAGAATCAGCTGTCAGCTCTCAGTAAAAGCAAAACCTTGAATCAGCCTTAAGACTGCACGGCGAAGATCAGTGTATCGCGCGTTGGAAGGGATGCTTCTTGATGTACATTTCGAGGGACCCCTTGAGTACCGGTCTTTAAGAGTCAAAGACTTAGCGATTATTTTTTCCCAAATCTTTGAGGAATAAGGACTTACTCGTAAAGTCTTTATTCGTCAAAGACTTGAGAGCTTTGATCAATAAATAACTGACATATTCATAAAGCTGTGAGAGAGTGAATTCATGAATGGAAGACGGGCGATTCGGCGAAATTTTTCTGGGTTGGAGCGGCGGCGGATGGAAGCAGCACGATTGCTCCGGGAGGGTGTTTGGCAGGCGGAGGTGGCGCGGCGGCTGGGGGTGCGGCGGCAGTCGGTGGGCGCCTGGGCAATGAAGATTCGACGTGGAGGAGTGTGGTCGCTGAAGGCGGGACGGCTGGGAAGGCCACGGAAACTGCATGCGGAAGAATTGAAGCGGGTGGAGAAAAAGCTGGAGCGTGGTCCGCAGGTGATGCGCCACAGGAAGTGGACCGTACGGCGAGTGGGGGAGTTGATTGAACGGGAGTGCCGGGTGCGGTATTGCGCGTCCGGAACCTGGGGAGTGTTGCGCGGGATGGGGTGGAAGTGGAGGGGCGGCGGGAAGGGATGGAAGAGAGAGGGCGGGAGTTAGAGCGAGGTTAGAGGTCAGAGGTCAGAAGTCAGAGGTTCGCATGCTTGCAAAGAGCGCAGCGGTGAGCGAAAAATCCCGATATCGCTCATTGATCAGCGAAAAGCCGACCGCAAGGAAATCGGCGTACCAAACAATTAAGCCTGAAAACCGAGCCTCTGGCCAATGTCGGCGAATCAGGACGGCACAGAGTTCCGCTGCGGGCCTGAGAAGCGACCACGAAAGAGCGAGAGTACAATCCCCACAGCCACTACGCGCAATATGCGAACTGCTCTTGTCTTCATGACGAGGGCGCTCATGCTAGCGTGACTTTGCTAGTGCGGGCTGCTGGAATGCGTTGTTCGACTCGGCAGCCATCCGACAACAGAAATCAGAACCAACATCAGCCCCATCGAGAGGAGGAGTTCTTTCCGATTATGAAGCGGGGCGAGATATGCAAAAACACTCAGCGGGAGCCCAAAAAAGAACAGATTAAAAAACAACGCATGGACTAAACTGGTGCCCTGCCAATGACTCAAGAAAGCGCGGAACCGATTCGTTCTTGCTGCTAGCCGTACCGTGATGTACCAGCCGACAAGGAAGACAAGTGCAGCACGTGGCCTCCAACCGCCCGTCACTAATGCTTCCCACAATGCTGGTATCAATTTCCAGAGCACTAGAGTGGCAACCGTCGCTAGAACACCATAGAAGAGTATGCGGTATATGCGTTCCCATTTCGCAAGCATGTGTACCTCCGCTCAGGGGAATAAAGGCGCAGAAACCCGAGCTTTACTCAGCAGTGGAATCCCACCCTAACGTCGCAAAACCCGCGACGTTAGGATGGGGCACCCGGCTCCCGGTAGAGTCATCGCCAGTCAATTGACATAAAATCCCCATTACACTCACAATCCCGCGATTCGATAATGATCGTCCGATGCGCGGAGCCTTGTTAGCCTGTCCGCAAAGTCGAATTCGAACTATTACAACTTTAGGCGCGAACTTCTTCGGGCGGTTTGACGGGCACGATGCGGGCGACGCGAGCCATGACTTTCTTGTTTTGCTCGGACTTTTTCAGGTCGTAGGTGGCCTGCAATCGCATCCACACATCCGGAGAACCGCCGAACAACCTCGCCACCTTCAGGCACATCACGGCAGATAGAGGCTTGCGCCCCGCCAAAATGCCGTGGAGCATTTGCCGCGATACACCCAAGGCTTTGGCTGCGGCCGTCACCGACAGCCCCACTGACGGCAGAATATCTTCCTTGATAATCTCCCCCGGATGCACCGGAGGCAGTCCGTTCTTTTTATCCATAAGTCCCCCTAGTGGTAGTCCTCAAAATCGACATCCAGAGCGTTTTCGCCGGACCAGCTAAAGGTGATCCGGTAATTGCCGCTGACCCGCACCGACCAGCGTTGCGGATCGCCGTGCAGGCCGTGGAAGCGCAGACCCGCGATGTTCATGTCCTCCGGCCGCCCCGCCACTTCCAGCAGTTGCAGAATACGCACACACTTCCGTATATGGTCGGCTCCGATCCGGCGTGTCTTGCCAATGCGGTAGATCTCTTCGAGCCCTTTATGCCGGAAGCCGCCGACCATTGGGTTAAGTGTAAATCGAATAGTTTACGTATGTCAACCGAATAGTTGTCGCACGTCGCGCCAGCCACATGGGTCCCCGGCAGACGATTAACGCCGCAGCCGTCCAAGCAAGAAAAGAACGATCGAAAGCACCACGCTAATTAAGACTGAACTGGCCAGCGGGAAATAGAACGTTGTATTTTTGCCGCGATGGAGGATGTCCCCCGGCAAGTGACCCAGCGGAAACCCGATCCGCCCGAGCAACATGACGATGCCCCCGATCACGACCAGCGCGACGCCCAACACGACGAGCATTCGTCCCATCTCTGCCATGGTTTGAGTTTAATCCCAGTCGATTGCAATTTATGTTTTGATAGCGAAATCACTCGCGCAATGCGCCGATTCGATAGGATATGTACGCTACAGCCAGAGAGGAAAGATGTTATGCATTCGCTCCGTATCTCTCGACTCGCTCTCTTGCTTTCTGCCCTGCTAGGCGGGGTGATATCCGCGGAAACGAAGCCGGCCTTCACTTCGCCTTTGCCGACCGGTGTGCGACTGGATCCTGCCGGCGAAGCAGTTGACCTTGGCAGTTTGCCGGTCAATCTTGTGCTCGCGCCTGAAAGGGACAGAGCCGTCGTCGTGCTTAGTGGTTGGCGGGAGCAGGGCATTCAGGTCGTCGATCTGAAGACGCGAAAGCTCACGCAGACGCTGCTCCAGGATGGCGCATTCTACGGCGCCGCCTTTTCGCCCGATGGCCATCACCTCTGCGTCTCCGGCGGCAACACCGACATGCTGTTCGTCTATGGGTGGAAAGACGGCACGGCGACGCTCGAGAATAAGTTCGAACTGGCCAAGACAAAGACGGAGGATGGCACGGGCACGAGCTATCCGGCGGGACTGGCGTTCTCGCCCAATGGGAAATTCATTTATGTCGCCGAGGACGTCGGCGACCGGGTTGCGGTAGTAAACGCCGTGACCGGAGAAATCATTCAACGGTTCGCTACTGATCATTATCCCTATGGCGTGGTGCTCACAGCGAATGGTCAGGTGTTCGTCTCGGCGTGGGGTGGCAGCACGGTATCGCAGTTCCGCGTTCTGATGGACGGAACACTCGCGTATCTCGGTCGGATCGAGGTCGGCCGACATCCGTCAGCGCTGGCAGCGAGGGGAGCGAGTCTGTACGTCACGCTGGCGGGTAGCGACCGGGTGGCGGTCGTCGACACGAAGCGGCGAAAGGTCGCCCGTTATCTGCACGATGCCGCGCCCGGTGCCCCGTCCGAAGGCAGCACGCCCAACGCCGTCGCGTTCAGTTCCGATGGTAAGCAACTCCTGGCCGCCGAGGCGGACAACAATGCTGTCGCCGTCTTCGACGTTGCTACCGGTAAGTTGCTCGGGCGCATCCCGACGGACTGGTATCCCACCGCGATTGCCGAAGGGAATGGAGAACTGCTGGTTCTTTCCGGCAAAGGCCACGGCACACATGCCAATCCCGACGGTCCCGTGCCGCTTACGGACTGGCCGAACGGGAATCCGACAGCGTATGCGCTCGGACAGTTGAACGGCACGCTGCGGGTGCTCTCCGCGTCGATGACACCGCCGCAACTGGCGAGCTTTACCGGGCGTGTCGTCGCTGCCAATCACTGGCAGCAGAGCCCCACAACGCGACACTACCCGCCGTTCCGCCACGTTGTCTACATCATCAAAGAGAACCGCACCTATGATCAGGTACTCGGAGACATGAAGGAAGGCGATGGCGACGCGAGCCTAGTCTATTTCCCCGACATCACGATTACTCCCAACCATCACGCTTTGGCGCGGCGCTTCGGGCTGTTCGATCGCTTCTTCGTGAATGCCGAGGTCAGCTCGCAGGGACACATCTGGTCGACCGCTGCCTACGTGACAAACTATGGTGAAAAGGTCGTGCCCTCGGGTTACGCCGGCAAACGGGCCGACATGGATGGCGAGGAAAGCGATGAGCCGGAGCGCGGCTTCCTGTGGACGCTCGCGATCCGCGAGGGCATCACTTTCCGCGACTACGGCGAAATGGTGAAGGGGAATCCCGGTTGGCCGGTGACGCAACGCGACCTGGCAGCCGATGTGAATCCCGACTACATACCTTTCGATCTGGTCACGCAGGATCAGAAGCGCGCGGACGTATGGATCGCCGAGCTCCAGCGCTACGTGCGAGACGGAAACATGCCGCAGCTCGAAGTCATGCACCTGCCCATGGACCACCTGGCGGCCGGGCGGCCAGGCAAGTGCACGCCGCGCGCGTGCATGGCCGACAACGACCTCGCGCTGGGGCGGATCGTGCAAGCGCTGTCACACAGCCCGTATTGGAAGGACACGGTGATCTTCGTCGTTGAAGACGACGCGCAGGCCGGGCCCGATCACACCGATTCGCACCGCGCCCCGTTCTACGCCATCTCGGCCTATAACCGGCCGGGCACCGTGCATCGCTTCGTCAACACGACGGATGTGGTCGCGGCGATCGAGGACATCCTCGGCATGGGACGGCTCTCGAAGTTCGATTACTTCAGCCGCTCGCTGGCAGACATCTTCGCACCGACAGCCGACCTGACGTCCTTATGACCCAATCATTCCCACGCAGGACTTAAATGAAAAGAATCCGCCGAACACTGCAGCCGCACGCATTGTCGGAGAGTCTGGATCTCAGCGCACCCGATCGCGTGGACGATCAGCTGTACAACCGCATTCTTTGGCTGATGTTGAAGGGCGATGTTCCGCCACCGATTGCGCAGAGCCACGCGGCCCTGCATGCGCTGCAATCGAGCCAATGATGCTGGGTTGCGATGCGGCACTGTCCCCACCCCTCATCCATTTTCAGATTCGGAATTCTTTAGAAATCCGTGAGGAAATAACTGATCTGTGTTTGCGTGTGACTTAGCTCGGCGTCTGTTGAAACGGCCTTGCCCATATCGGGACAACGCTCCGATGCTGGCGAACATTAGGTGCGTGTTACATTCAAGGCGCGGAGGCCGGAACTATGACGAAACTTGTCAGGCTGTCTCTTTTGATCGCTTGCCTGGGCGCGATTTTTGAGCGCTCAGGAAAAGCGTCCCACGCATCCCATCCCATTGTCCTTCGTGCGGCGCGGCTTATCGACGGACGGAATGAAGCACCGGTCCGCGATGCCGTGGTGATTGTTGAAGATGGGAAGATTACTGCTGTTGGTTCCAAACTGCCCGTTCCGCACGGAGCTCAGGTGATCGATTTGGGCGACGCGACGTTGTTGCCCGGGCTGATCGATTCGCATACGCACCTGCTGCTCGAAATGGATGGGACGAACATCAATCTGCAAGACATTGCGATGCTGAAAGCGGTCGCAACCGAAAGCACCGCCGAGCGAGCCTTGATGGGGGGCGAGATCGGCACGCGAGGACCTCGAAGCGGGCATCACTACGGTGCGCGATGTGGGAAATTCGGGCGTCAACGGAGATGTGGCGCTCCGGAACGCGATCAATCGTGGATGGGTGACCGGTCCACGGATCGTTGCTTCGACTCGTGCTCTCGCCGCGCCCGGCGGCCAGTTTGGCCAGCTCATTCCAGAAGTGCAGCCGCTGATTGAGCAGGAATATGTCACCCTCAATGGCCCGGAGAGTGCGCGGCAGGCCGTGCGCCAGGCGCTCTACAACGGAGCGGACTGTATCAAGGTGATCGTGAATGGCAGTCCGGCCGACGTGACGCTCGATGAGATGAAAGCCATCGTGGAGCAGGCGCACACGAACAGCGTGAAGGTCGCCGCCCATGCCATTGGCGACAAAGCGACCCGCATCGCGGCGGAAGCTGGAGTCGATTCGATTGAGCATGCTTACGTGGTTCCGGATGACGTTCTGAAGATGATGGCGGAGAAACATATTTTTCTTGTTCCGACCGATGGAACCGAGAAGGAATTTCTGGAGATGGTCTTCGGCACTCGGCAGCCAGCCCCCGAGGAGTTGGAAGAACAACAGAAGTGGATCAAAGAGCAACTCGCGGGCGCCCGCGATCGTTTGCAGCGAGCGCGCAAGATGGGCGTACCGATCGCCGCCGGGTCAGACATGTATCTCACGCTGCCGCATAAGAATCGAGGACAGGCGAGTTTGGAAGTGCTCGAGGCGTATGCAGAGGAAGGGATGCCTCCCATCGAAATCATTCGCGCAGCAACAAGTAGTGCGGCCGAGTTGCTGGGGCTGCAGGATCGCATTGGTATCCTCGAGAAGGGCAAGCTGGCGGATATCATCGCCGTCCCGGGCGATCCGCTAAAAGACGTGACCGCTCTTGAGCACGCTAAGTTCGTGATGAAGGGCGGCGTTGTGATCAAGAATGAGAAGTGACGGGCACGGCGTATTTTTTGACGGGCCGTGAACAAATGACGGTACTCCAAACTTCCCGGCTTCTCCTTCGCGAGTTCACTCCGCACGACGCGGATGCCCTGGTTAAAACAGTTTCCGATCCGAAACGATGCGCTATTACCCTGCTCCTTATGATCGTGCCGGAATCGAAGAATGGATCGCTCGCAACATGCAGCGCTACGAGAAGGACGGAGTGGGGCTCTGGGCAATGCTCTATGAATCAAGCCGGTGTGGCGTGGACGCTTTTGTTCGCGCGGTCGGTCATGGCGCCGCCAGCACGCGCGCGGGGGCGACCGCGCCACACGAACTGATTGGCGACTGCGGCATCGTCGTGCAGCAGGTGGAAGGCGAAGCCCTCTACGAAATCGGATACCATCTTCGGCGCGATTTCTGGGGGCAGGGCTTGGCGACCGAGGCGGCCATCGCCTGCCGCGACTGGGCTTTCGCGAACCTAAAAGCGGAGCGCCTGATTTCGTTGATCCGTCCGGAGAATCTGGCGTCACGCCGCGTGGCAGAGCGCGTCGGGATGACGATCTGGAAAGAGATTGACTGGCGGGGCTTTCGCCACTGCGTGTATGCGGTGGGGAAGACCGTCGTCTCCAGTTCGTAATAGGTCTCTTTCGCCCCTTCGGGGCTTGTTCTGGTTTTGCTTTCTGTCCCACGGCTTGCGCCGTGGGCTGTGTTCTTTCGCCGCTTTGCGGCTGGAGCTGCCTTTCCAGGGCTTGCGCGCTGGGCTAACGTATGTCGCCGCTTTGCGGCTGGAGCGGCCCTTTACGCCATGTCTTCCTACACCATGTCTTCCACCTTCAGCTCGCCACCCTTCCACGCTTTGTGGAATTCCTGCTCTACGAACCACGCGTCGGAATTCCGGTCCTCCGCCTTCAGCGCTTGATGCAAGCCAAATAGCGACCGCGGATTCCGAGGCGTTCTTACGAGGTCGTCGCGGAAGACTTGCTCGGCGCCCTTGGCATCGCCGCTCAGCAGAAGTACTCCGCCGAGCGATTCGCGCACCGGGAAGAACCAGTCCTGCGGCTCGTTGTATTTCAGTGTGTCCTGGACGGCAACGGCGTCGCGCAGCATTTCGGCCGCAGTGGCATTATCTTTTTTCGCCAGCGCGATCTGCGCGCCGAGAACATCCTCGGCAATCTTGAGAATGTCTTTCGTCTTGTTGTTGATGGGCATGGTGAAGACGACGTCTGGCGGCGTTGCTTTTTCGGCGTCGGCCACGATCTTGTATTCCGCTTCGGCATCGCTGAGCTTGCCTTTTCCTGCCAGTGCCATGCCGCGGGCAAAGTGCCAGAAGCCGGTCGTGATCTTCATCTCCGCGTCCGGAGCCTTCATCGCGAGAATCGCATCCCACTTGTGGAAGCGCACATCGACTGCCATGGGGATCGTCATGAAGCCTTCGATCGGAGGCATGTCTTTCACGAACGGACGAACGTGCGCCGCGAGCATGTCCGCCGCCTTATGCGCCTCCGCGTAATCTCCTGTCATGGCCGAGCACATGGCGATGAAGTGGAGATTGTGGCTGTAGTACATCATCGGATACATGCCCTGCACGCCACTGCTCTTGATGTAAGCGCGATCGGCCTCCGCCGCTTCTTCGTTCGTCTTCACCGCAGCGGCGTAGTCACCGGTGCGGATGTAAACGTGCGCCGGCATGTGCACGATGTGTCCGGCAGCGGGCGCCTGCGCGGCCAAGCGGTTCGCGGCCGCCAACGCGCGCTCTGGTGAATTCGACGCCTCGACGGCATGGATGTAGTAATGGAGCGCGCCAAGATGATCAGGGTTGCGTTTGATTACGGACTCGAGCGTGGCGACGATTTCCTCGGTTCCCGCTTCGGGCGTTCCGTCCTGATGCCACAGCCCCCACGGATGCAGGTTCATTCCCGCTTCGGCGAAGAGCGTGGCCGCGTCCAGATCATCAGGATAGTCCTTCACGACTTCGCGCATGGCATCGTGATACGCTTCCGCCGCCTTGTGCAGATCGGACTTCGGGTCGGCCGGAAAACGCTTCGCCATCGCCATGATGTAGGCGCGTTCGGATTCCGAAGAGCTGGCGCTTAGATCGACAGCTTTCTGAATCGCGTCATGGGCCTGTTTGAAGCGCTCTTCGCTCGCTGGATCGTTGTAGTTTGGCCCCACGGCCTCGGCCACTCCCCAGTACGCCATGGCTAGTTTTGGATCGAGTTCCGCCGCCCTCCTAAATGAGCGTGCGGCCTCATCATGATTGAACGAATAGACGAGGCGCAGTCCCTGATCGAAGAACTCTTGTGCTTCCGCATTCTTTGTCGAGACCGGATGGTGAAGATCGCCCAGACCTTTCATCAACGTAGCCGGCTTCATCTCCCCCATTGCATGATTTTGAGCAACAGAGCTTATCGCGACCGCGAGAGCGAATGTTGTTAACAGCAAGGCGCGAGCAATCGTCAGCAGTTTCATACAGACCTCCTCCTGAAGTGATGCAACGGTTTTTTGCGATGGAAATGGATGCCCCAACAGCTTGTGCGCGAAAGCTTAGAGCAGACTGGCCGCGGATGCAACTTGCTGTTAATCTATCGCACCGAAAGGCTCGTTCAACCATCGCCATGCCCAAAAAACCTGCTGCTCCGTTCGTTCTTTCCGAGGCCCTGCTCGCGGCTTTTGACACCAATGACCGCATCAACCAGTACCTGCTGGAGAATCTGCCTGCCGAGGCATGGCGCGCTGTGCCTCCGGGTAAGAAGGGGCGCGAAATCGCGGGCATCGTCGCCCACATGCACAACGTGCGCGTGATGTGGCTGAAAGCCGCGAAGGGAGAAGTCCCCGAGCAGCTCGACCGTTTCACGGCTACTCCGGCTCAGGCAAAGAAGGGTCTCGACGCAAGCCGGGCGGCGCTCCGAGAGTTGATGCATGCGGCCGTCAATAGCGATGGCCGCGTCAAAGGCTTCCGTCCTGACGTCGCCGGATTTTTCGGCTATCTGATCGCGCACGACGCGCACCATCGCGGACAGATCACTATGCTCGCCCGGCAGGCTGGGCATCCGATTTCGCAGAAGGCGATGTTCGGCATGTGGGAATGGGGCGTGCGGTAAACTGAATGGCAGCGCCAGCCGACGCATGCACAAAGTCACAATTCTTTTTAATCCCAACTCCGGACGCCGGGGACGCGACGCCGAACTGAACCACGCCATCGGCGTGATTCAATCGGCCGGGATGCGCACCGAACTTACGGTCTGCCGCTCCAGCCAGGAGGCGACCGACAATGCTCGCTGCGCGGTGGCCGACGGCAGCGATACCGTTTTCGCCTGCGGTGGCGATGGTACGATCCACGACGTTATTCAGGGATTGGCCGGCACTCCGGTGGCGCTTGCGATTCTTCCATTCGGGACGGCGAATGCGCTCGCGCATGATCTTGGAATTCCGCTGCGCCCCGCGGCGGCCGCGCGAGCCGCCGTCGAGGGCACAGTCAGACGCATTTCACTCGGACGCGTCGAATATGAGGATTTTCACGGCAAGGCTGCCGCGCGCTATTTCACGGTCGCCGCTGGAATCGGCGTGGATGCCCACCTCTTTTACAAATTGACCTCGCAGATCAAGAATCGTTCGGGAATGACCGCCTACTACCTCAAAGCATGGCAATTGTGGGCGACCTACAACATGCGGCGGTTCGAGGTCGAATACGCGAACGGGTCCGGCGAGCGCCAGCGCGCTCTGCTAACGGAACTGCTGGCAGTGAGAATTAAATTTTTCGGAAACATTCTGCGCGAGTTGGTTCCGGGAGCTTCACTCGACTGCAATGACCTTCGCGCCGTGATGTGCCGGACTGCCAGCCGCAATGCCTATCTGCAATATGTGGCGGGGCGACTGCTGGGGCGCGAGTGGGAGATCGATGGCATCGATCTGGTGAGCTGCTCGGAAGTCGTCTGCAAGCTGCCGGCAAAGAACGGGCATGAGGTCAGCGGAGAAGAAAGAGTCTATGTCGAGGCCGACGGAGAACTTCTTGGCCGGCTGCCGCCCGCATGACTATGGAGCGTGACGCTTTGTCGCTGGTTGTTCCTGGCACAAAGAACTAGGTGCGGCTGATATACAAATCAGCGCTTTTTCTTGCTTTCGATCTGCGCCACTCGTGCCTTCACCATCTTCTTGACCAGCACGGCAGGAAGCGGCTTATCCGTGGGGAACTGGACCGTGCCTTTTGATAACGTGCGGCCCTTCAGTTCGTCTTTGAACTCTTCGATAATTGCCGCCGTGGGGAACAGGCTGCAGTGGTTGGAGAATGCGGCATACCAGACCAGCACTTCTTTGTACTTGAACGCTGGAATCCGATAACTGATGGTCTCGGTAGTTTGGGCGGTGCGGCCGACAGAATCGCCGCGCGAATCTTTTGCAAGGTGCTGTGGGCGGGTTCCGGAATGCGAGCTAGATAATCGTCAACGCTTTTCGGTGCGGCATTGCCCTTCATCGCGGAACCGCGATTGGCTGATTTCGCTTTTTTCATGACGGCCATGCTACGAGAACAACGAACACAAGTCGATGTCGGACGATGTACAACAATTGGAATCCATGCGCTCCGTTCTGGAGCTTATATTGGGCAGATGAGGGACGACGGTCACTCTCGATTCGATCACCCCAACAGGCCCAAGACGGCCGGATTCGATGCTGTCGGCATTTTCTTGTTCTTTGGTGCCGTCATGGCGAGTTTTGCTGCAACCACTTTGCTCTGGCGCGACACGCCACTAGATCGCGTCTGGGCTCTTAATCCGAGGGCGTACAGGCAACTTGCCCCTCAGGGGCATACAGTTGGAATTCTCTTCCTGCTGCTTGGGGCGGCCCTTACTGCTGCGGGAATTGGTTGGTTCCGGCGCAGGCTCTGGGGATGGAGACTGGCGGTCGTGATCGTCGCGACACAGGTTCTGGGAGATTTAGCTAACTGCCTCAGAGGCGACTGGCTGCGCGGTGGCGCGGGCTTCGTCATCGCGAGCACACTGCTGCTCTTCCTTCTTCGAGGTAGAGTCAGAGCCATGTTTTCCTGAATTCACAATCGCACATTCTGAACCGCTCCTCCGCCGGTCCCCTTTTTCCGCTAAACTCTCCTAAACCTTGGAACCCATCACTCACTTCTTGTTCGGCGCTAATATGGGGCGCGCCGGACTTAACCGCAAGACTGCGCTGGCTACCGCTACGCTCACGCTCGCCGCTGAGGCTCCGGATCTTGATGTGATCAGCCGTTTCTGGGGATCGGCGTTTGGGCTTAATCATCACCGGGGCTTCACCCACTCTTTTCTTGGAGTACCACTTGTGGCCGTTGTGGTCGTCGCCTTTGTCTACGGAATCTGGCGGCTGCGTGGGCGCAAGACGAGCAATCCGGATCTCCCGCCGCGCTGGGGGATTCTCTATGGGTATGCATGTCTTGGTGGACTCAGCCACATTCTGCTCGACTTCACCAACAGCTATGGCGTCCGTCCGCTGTGGCCGTTTTCCGAGCGCTGGGTCTCGTGGGATATCATTTACATCGTTGAGCCGGTACTTCTTGTGCTGCTGATTCTCGGGCTCACTGTGCCGTCGTTGTTTTCGCTTATCAATCAGGAAATCGGCGCGCGCCAAAAAGGCCCGCCGGGACGCATCGCTGCCACCGCTGCGCTCATCGGCGTATGCGCCTATTGGGGACTCTGCGATTACGAACATCGCCGCGCACTGGCTGCGCTTGAGGCACGAACATATGAGGGTGCAGACGCCGTTCGCGTCTCGGCCTATTCCTATCCTGTGAATCCGTTCCGCTGGTACGCGGTTGCCGAGACTCCCGCGTTCTTCGCGACGATGAATGTCAACTCGCTGACCATCAATTCGATGACCCCCGAAGTCGATCCCGAGGGCCGCATGCAGATTCGCTACAAGCCCGAGGAGACTCCTGCCACGCTGGCCGCGAAGAACACTTACCTCGGGCGCGTTTACCTGAGCTGGGCACAGTACCCGATCACCGAAGTTGAAGAGTTGCCGAACGATCCATCTCAGAATTCCCAGGCCGCCTATCTCGTGCGCTTTCGCGACTTGCGCTATACCTACCCTGGAAGCAGTCGCGTGACCCTGGGCGCGGCAGTTCTGCTGACGCGCGACTTGAAGGTTGTCGAGGAACGATTTGGGATGAAGAATGGCACCAACGACCTGCGCTGACGCTCCACTTCCGTATTGCAGTTACTGCTTGTTCGCCGGGAACAGTCCAGCCTGCTGCATTACCGACAAATATCGAAGACGCTCCACTCTTCGCGAATCTTGCCATCTTTGAATCGAAACATCGTCATGCCTGCGGTAGTGATTTTCTTTCCGGTTGCGGGGAATCCCATTCCGGCCTGCGTATTGGTGCCGGTCGCGGTCCAATACACTGCAACGAGATCGCCCTCGGCGACCATCTGGTTCACCTTGACGTTCATGTCCGGCAGAGCTTTGCGCTCTTCGCGGGCAGCGGCAAGGTCCTCCTCGATCGCAGCGTCGTGGTCGCGAGCGTGGGCGACAAAGTCTTTGGCGTGAGACTGTCCGTATTTGTCGAGTTGCCCCTTCCCGAGTACCTCTTCGAAGAACGCTCGGGCCACCGCCTTGTTTCTCGCCTGTTCACTGGCGGATCGCGCAAAGCAGGAAACGGTGAGGGCGAGGAATAAGATCGAAATCAAACCTTTTCGCATACTGGCACTCCGCGGGAAAAATCCCTACTAGTTAACGTAACACGTGTTACACTAATGAGGAAGAGGAAAATATCCTAATGGCCAGACCGCCTGAACCCCAGATCCGAGCCCGCCTTCGCGACCAGGCCGTCGATTATGTGCTCTCGCACGGATTCCGCGACCTTGCCCTTCGTCCCCTGGCGAAGGCATTGAAGACGAATGCCCGGATGCTCGTCTATCACTTCGGATCGCGGGAGGGATTGATGCGCGAGATTCTTTTCGGACTGCGTGAACGGGAAGATGCGCGCATCCAGGCCTGGTTCCAGACGGGGAAGAAACCACGCACCCTGCCGGAGTTCTTGCGCTGGTACTGGCAGCGGATGAGCTCGCCTCAGGCGCAGCCCGCATTACGTCTGCTCTTCGAGTTGTATGCTCTGGCGCTTCGCAGCCCGCAGGACTACCCCGGTGTTCTCGATGATCCTCTGGTTCACTGGCGGGAGGTCACTAAAAAGGCAAGTCCACTGTCGCGGCCTGACATCGCTGAGGCGACTTTGCTTCTGGCTGCTACTCGCGGCTTGCTATTGGATCTCTGCGCGACGGAGACCAGCGCCGCGTCAAAAGAAGTTTTGCGATTGCTGGCGGAGTTTGTTGAGTCGCGTTACGAGCATGCAGCTGATAAATAGATCGACGAACTACTTCAGCCCCTCGACCAGATATAAATCGGCCAGCATGCGGTGATATCCGAAGACGCAGGTCTTGGCATCGGGCGTCATCAGAATGGGCCCAATCGTTTCCACGCCTGCGGGATCCGAGGGCATGAGCTCTTTCCACAATGTGCGCTGCCCGCTGCGTACATCCAGCCGAATTACCCGCGCTGGAAGCTCGCCCGGCTGGTAGATGTACAGGCCAGTCCCATCGGCGCTGAACGTGATCGGCTCTTCGCCTGGATTCAGACCTGCAATCGGCTTCGGCGCTCCGCCGCCAACGGGATAGAGATACCCCTTTTGATCTGGACCAATTCCCGCGACCCATTGCGAATCGGGTGAGATGACGAACTGTGTTCCATTCACGCCTTCTTCAGTGATTGCGTCGGTCTTGCCCGAGGCGACGTCGCGTATGTAGAGCTTCACGCCTTTGCCCGGCTCGTTCCCGGTAAACAAAATCCGCTTGCCGTCCGGGAACCATCGCGACCACGAATGATTGATACCGTCGTGGGTGAGGTCCTTCGCTTCGCCGGCGCCGGTAGTGAGCAGCTTCAACTGCGAGGGCGAGTCCTGCGTCTGCGCGATCACCGACTTCCCATCTGGAGACAACGCGACGGCTCCGCCTTCTCCGAGCAGCACGGCTGGCGATCCGTCAGTCTTGCGGATATAGACGGCGTACGACAAGCCACCCGATTTCGAATAATCGAGCGAACCGCCGCCGCCTTCCTCGTCAAACAGCAGCGTTTTTCCGTCCGATGACAAATCCGCGGGATAGGTGTAATCCAGCCACGAGAGATCCTGCTGCTTCGAATCGCCGTTCGTCATTCCCACCAGTTCGCGGCGCCAGCTGGCGCGCATCAACAGAACGCGGCCATCTTTGAAAATGTCGAAGATCATGACCGCACCGGGCAGGCAACACCATGCGTTCTTTGCCGTCGAGTGTTACCGCGTACAGCGTGCGGTCCACACCGGACTTGCTAGCGGTGAACCAGATCTCTTTCCCATCCGGAGACCACGCCACGCCCTGAATGGTGAACCACTGACCAGAGAGAGTCTTCTTCGCCCCATTCTTGTCGACAACCGCCAGAGAACCGCTGTCGTCCCCCTGCACCGGATGATCGATGAAGGCGATCATGTCTCCCTTGGGAGAGAAGCGCGGATGCCCGATCCATCCGCCGGTTTCGTAGAGCGGCTTTCCAATCGGATATTCGAGGCGGTTACGTCCGCTTACATCGCGCACCACGACCAGGCTGTTGCCGTCCGCTGCCCAGTCGGCCCACTGCACCTGCTCCAGCACTTCTCGCGGAGCGCCTCCCACCAGCGGAGCCCGCGCCAGCGTGCCCATGTTGACCCACGTGCCGATGGCCTTGCTGTTGAGCAACACGGCCATCTCGGAGGCTGAAGACACCGACACCAGTTGCGTGCGGCTCAGTCCCATCGACCGCGCCTCGGGCGCTTCCGGACGAGCGGTGAAGACGTCGACTGGCCCGCCTTGCCAGGCGGCACTGTAGAGAATCGTTTGTCCATCGGGAGCGAAACGCGCTGAGCGGATGCTGCCGCGACGGAATTAAGCTGACGGTAGATGGGCGGGGGTGCGGACGGATTCGTAAACCACAACTTGCCGCCGTACAATCCCGCGGCCAGAGCGGCCAAGGTGCAGATCGCCAACAGGACGCGCGACGTGCTCCCGCCGGCTGCGGCCGCGGCCACTGGAGCCGTCGAGGAAACGGATCCCGATAGTGGCGACGAAGACGCCCGGAAGAAACAGTCCCCGACGCGCGCGAATCGCTCGACGCTGTGTCTGACACTACTGACGTTCGCGACGAGTCGATGGAACGCTTGATCCGTCTTGAGATCCGCTCGCAGTTCGGCCGCTGTCTGGCAGCGCAGCTCGGGATCTTTCTCCAGGGCCTTGTTAATCGTCTCTTCCAGCTTCACCGGAAGTTGCGGACGCAATTTTGTAGCAGTTGTCGGTGCACGATTAAGAATCGCTTCGGTGATTACCGCCGATGTTTCGCCTCGAAATGGCCCCATCCCCGTCGCCATTTCGTAAAGCACAACTCCGAACGAGAACAGATCGGTGCGACCGTCCAGTTCCTTTCCGCGGAGCTGCTCCGGCGACATGTAAGCGACCGTGCCCACCGCCGTCCCCGGACTTGTGAGGTCGAGATTGGAGACGTCGGCGCGGGTTTGCGATTCATCCGGAGATGCCGGGGATGTCTTGGAGCGGGCGAACTTGGCGAGGCCGAAGTCGAGCACCTTGGCACGCCCGCGATCGGTCACAAAGATATTGGCCGGCTTGATGTCGCGATGCACGATGCCTTTGCTGTGGGCTGCTTCCAGCGCGTCCGCCACATCGATACCGATATTCAGGAGCAGGTCCAGATCCATCGGCCTGCCCTGAATCATGTGCTTCAAGGTTTGGCCGGTGAGACACTCCATGACGATGAACAAGCGTCCATCGTGTTCGCCGATTTCGTGAATTGTGCAAATGTTCGGATGATTCAGTGAGGAAGCGGCTCGCGCCTCGCGGCGAAAACGCTCGAGAGCCTGCGGATCCTGCGCAAGTTCGTCAGGAAGGAACTTGAGGGCGACAGGGCGCCCTAACGTCGTGTCCTCGGCCTTATAGACGACTCCCATACCGCCGCCACCCAGCATCTCCACGATGCGGTAGTGGGAAACCGTTGTACCAATCATTCTTGTTCGGACCCCGTGCTGTGGGTTGAGCCGGTGCGCAGACTTTATGGGACGCGCGGGCGACCCATATTAGGAGGAACTGCGCCTTGCCGTCAATCACCCAGATAGGCGCGCCCTGCTTCCTTCCCTTGACCCGCAGTGTCCGCTCGCGCCACAATCCTAGTGGCGACTTTTTGAGGTGATCATGGTGGCTTATCTGTTTGTCATTTTTGCGGTGCTGTCGCGGATGCCCTTCATGCCGCATCCCTGGGGATTCACTCCAGTAGCAGCGGCCCTGCTTTACTTCGGTGCGCGTGGCTCCAAGCACCAGCTCTGGGTGCCGTTCGCGCTTCTGGCAGTATCGGACGTCATCCTCACGCGGTACGTGTATGCCTATCAGTTTTCCTGGGACCATTTCGTGACTTGGGCCTGGTATGCCGCGATCCTGTGGCTTGGGACCGGCCTTCGCGAAAATTCCGGATGGCTGCGGGTTGCCGGCGCTTCTCTTGCCAGCTCAGTCTCGTTTTTCGTGATCAGCAATTTTGCGGTGTGGGCTTGCTGGAATATGTATCCCAAGACCTTCGGCGGCCTCGTGACCTGCTACGGCGCGGGAATTCCATTCTTCCGTCGCGGACTGGGCGGGGATTTGCTTTTCACAGCCGTGATGTTCGGCGTGCCGGCAATTGCGGCAATGCTGTCGCGTGCGGAGAAGCCACGTGGCGTTGCGGCTGCGTGATCGTGGAGTGATCCGCGACCTCTCGCTCTCCAATCGCGGGGGTGGCATCGTCGGAGAAGTAACGAACACAGGGGCTAAGGCCCGAAGTGATTTTCAGGAGTTTACGCGGCCCTGAAGGGCCGCTCTTCCGCCATTTTGCCGCTTTCGCCGCCAGACAAGCCACCCTGCCACCAACGCTCCGACGCCGACCAATACCCACACGAAACGGTGTGCGAAAAGGCTCCCCGCCAACGTTATGATTTCTGGACCAAACAAGAGCGTGAGCAACGCTTCGATCAGAAAGCGGATGAAGCGTCCCGCAAAAATCGCCAGCAGGAAATGCCAGAAATTCATTTCAAACGCGGCGGCGGCCAGGACAAACATTTTGAATGGCGTTGGCGGAGGCAACATCGCCGGGAACATCAGCGCCCAGAATTCGTGCTTATCGAACGAAGCGTGAACTTTCTCGAAGCGCTCGGGTGAAAGCCGCTTCCGCAGCAGCACTTCACCACCTGCATACCCGATGGCATAGATCACGGCGCTGCCGAGCGCCCCGCCCGCTGACGCAAGGAATACGTACAGCAGAAACCGCGCCCGGTCGTTGTATACGTAGCCGACAAAAATCGCGTCCAGGGGCATTCCGAGGAACGACCCGTCCACCGCCGCAAACGCCAGCATGCCCCATGGGCCGAGCGGAGCAAGAGCGTGTTTGATCCACTCGCCGTAAACGTGAAGAAGATGTTTGAGCTTGGACAAGTTAGGTAAGGTTTAGTTTACGCGAGAAGGGGCGGCTGTTCGCTATTCGCTTTTGGCTGTTCGCGGTTCGCTATTCGCAAGAACGCCAACTCAACGATGCGCCTGAGGTACATTGCGAAAAGCGAACGACGAACAGCGTCAATGCTCTGTGCGTCCCGCCATCAACTCCAACGCATGCGGCAGCAGATCGATCACCGCTTCCAGCGATTCCACTGCACCATTGGACTGCCTGGCAGATTCAATATCAGGCTGGTTCCGCGCACGCCGCACACCGCGCGGCTCAAAGCGGCAAAGCGCGTCTTTTGCATTCCCGCAATCCGCATCTGTTCTGCGATTCCTTCTACCAGTCGCTCGCAGACGGCTAGGGTCGCTTCCGGAGTTACGTCGCGCGGAGCAATGCCCGTGCCGCCCGTAGTCACTACCAGTCGAGCCTGACTGGCACAACTCAATCAGTTTTTCCTGGATTGCTGCCCGCTCGTCGGCCACTACGCCGCGAGCCACGACTTGAAAATTGCGCCGCTCCAGCGCCTCGGCCACTGCCGGACCGGAGAGGTCCACCTTTTCGCCGCGAGAACACGAGTCACTGACCGTCAGCACCGCGACCGTCAGCATTTTCTCAGACGGATAAGCATCAGGTGTCGAGGAGGACATCTTCACCTTCAGCCGCGGCGTCGCGCTGCGCCTCATCCAGCAACCGCAATCCTTCCATCAACAGTCCTTGCGTATTCAGCGTGGTGGTTTCTTGCGACGACTTGCCGTTGAAATCGATCTGGAAATTTCCATCTGTCCAGCGCAGCACTTTGAAAACCGCTTCGTCACCCGTAATCGGCCCATAGACCGCGTGTTTTGCTTGTCCCTGGACGAAATAAATCTCGCACTTGTCGGCGTTGTTGGTCATGGTGAGCAGGCAGCTCTTGCGTCCCATCTCCAGGGACTGCACCAGGTCGATCACGTTCATCTGCGACAGATTGCCGCGCAATATGCCGTCAGTCGACGCCGCCTTGCTCAGCTTCTCCAGCGCGATCCGGTCGACCACGCGTTTGATCTTGTGCGTAGCATCTTTCAGGAAGAAAGGCTTCTCCAGATAATCTTCGATCGGATCCTGCACCGAGAATCGTTCGCTGATGTCGGCCTTGCTGGCCATCAGTATCACGGCGATGCTGGCGGTTGCGGGCCGGCTCTTCAATTTTTCCAGCAACTGCCGACCATCCATGCCGGGCATGCGGTAGTCACAGATCATGACATCCGGCAAGTCATCGACCGCTTTCAAGAGCGCATCGGCAGCGTCGGTCGCGACCGTCACCTCGCCCATGGTCGAGAGCGCCTGCTGCAGCATCCCGAGCACCATCGGGTTGTCATCGACCAGCAGGATTTTGATGTTGCTTGCCATAGATGCAAGTCTATTTTCGCTTCGCGTTCCGTCGATACTCTCCGCTCTTGCCGCCCGACTTCCGCTCCAGCACGACGTCGCGGATCTCAATCCCCTTATCGAGGGCCTTGCACATGTCATACACGGTCAGCGCCGCGACGCTCGCCGCGACCAGCGCTTCCATCTCCACGCCCGTTTCCGCCGTGGTCTTTACTTTTGTGGCAACAGAAACGCCATTCTCGCACACGCGCAGGGTCACAGCAATGTGCGACAGCGGCACCGGATGACACATCGGAATCAACTCCGACGTCCGCTTCGCTGCCATGATTCCTGCCGTTCGGGCAACTTCGAGCGGGTCGCCCTTCGGATTCTTCGGCAGCGCCTTCAGCACTTCCCGCGACATGGCAACAAAGGCGCTGGCCTCGGCTTCGCGAGCGGAGCGCACCTTCGCCGATACGTCGACCATCTTCGCTTGTCCGCGCGCGTCGTAATGCGATAGTCTTCTGCGATCTCTTCGTCATCATTCTTGTAGTCATCATTGAATAGGGTATCGCATCAACAATGCCACCCATTCTCCGGCATCGATTTTCTCCCGATCCGGAGGAATCACTGCATAGCAATTCGCAGCCGCCAGCGCGGCTATGTCTCCCGACCCCTGCCAACGCGCGAGTTCAACTTCGGCATTTCCGAACTCCCCCGAGAGCACCGCTGGAAGAAAGCGCGTCAACCCGGTCTTGGTTCGAATCTCTGACTTCAGGCGTGCCCGCGGAAAAACCAAATTCTGCGCGGCTTGCCGCTGAGCGCTTCAATCATCGGCCGCACAAAAAGCTCGAACGTCACCATGGTCGATACTGGATTCCCCGGTAGTCCAAAGAAATATGTCCCCGCCGACAGGGTGTTCGCTGCAGGCACGCGGGCGGGGGCGCCCGCGCCACACAAACCAAAGACCACCGGCTTCCCCGGCTGGATCTTGGCTCCCGTGAAATAACATTCGGCGTTCAACTCTCCGAGCACCTGCTCCACCAGATCGTATTTTCCCATCGAAACGCCGCCGGTCAGTAACAGCAGATCGTAGCGTAACCCCTCTTCGATTAGCGCCCGCAACCGCCGCGGCTCATCGGGAGCAATCGCCAGCCGCACCGCTTCGCCGCCTGCTGCTTCGACTTGTGCCGCCAACGAATACGAATTCGAATTCCGTATCTGCGCAGGCCCCGGCGTCGCATCGATCTCAACTATCTCATCGCCCGTCGAAAGCACCGCTACGCGCGGCCTGCGAAATACTTTCACCCTGCTCTTTCCTACGGACGCGGCAATCGCGATGGCCGCATGGTCGAGCCTGCGTCCCCGATCCAACAGCAGTTGGCCCGCCCGCGCCTCCGCTCCCCGCGGAACAAAATTCTCGCCGCTTTCTACGCTGCGCTGAATCTCTACGACACTCCCTTCGAGAGACGTGTATTCCACCATCACCACCGCATCCGCGCCGGATGGCAATGAGGCCCCGGTCATGATGGACACAGCCTGCCCGCGATCAATTTTTAATTTGTCCGGTAAGCCACCAGCTTTGATCTCTCCAACGACCTCGATCCGCGCTGGCGGCGTCGCAACATCCGCCGCCCGTACTGCGTATCCGTCCCGAGTAGCCCGCGCAAACGGAGGAAAGTCCCGATCCGCGGCAATCGACTCGGCCAGCACCCGTCCGAGTGCCGCCAGCAACTCGAGCGTTTCCACTTCTCCCGGACGCACGCGAGCCGCGTGCTGCTCTACCACCTGCCGAGCCGCCTCGAAGCTCAATACAGAAGACATGACGAAATCATACGCGCCTGATTTCCCACTCACCTAACTGTCATCCTGCGTGAAAGAGGGCCAAGACCGAAACGATTTGTTGCAAAAAGCCACTATCCCGTCAAAGAAGTGCTTCGGTCCAGATGCAATTTGCTGCACATTGACTCGGGTAAGAACTGGGGGGACAATGGCAGCCATTCCTGGGGCGAAATTGAGATCCATCGTGGGAGGATTCTGTGAAACGTGCATTTTTGCTCGCTCTCTGCTTCGTCGCCTTCGCTCTGACCGCTACCAACATTAGTGTCCATGCCCAAGAGGCCGAAAGACCGCATCTCAAGGGCTACTCCATGGTCATTCCGTGGAAGGGGGGAACCGCCGATGACGCAATCGCCGCGTCTAAGAAAGCCACAACCATCCCGATGGCTAGCTATACCTTTACCGCCAGCAAGGATGGTCAGACCTACACGGATGTGATTGTAGGAAAGTCTCCATTTCAGGCTCCTTACGGCACGACGAAAGTCAAAGTGCTGCTCGTTCCGATGATCATCGACATCGGCTTCAACCGATTCGACTCGACTGCTCCCAACAACTGCGGCGGGTCGATGGGGAACTCTGACCTGGCAAACTTCCTGAATTCGCCGATCATGACGCCCCTGTCGTTTGATGGAGGCACAGGTCCCGGACATGCGTCTCTGATCAATGGCGTTCACGTGGGCGGTAAACTGACCTACAATGACGCGCATCGACGGGCTGAGTTTCTGAACGCGATCGGCGGCGCCAGCAGCCATTACCGTACAACCTATGACGTAACGATCACGCCCACTCAGACAATCGACTTCGCCACCTCCGCCGGCCACAGCGCGATCATCTACGACCCCAATTCGGCCAACGCGGGCTGTGCCTTGTTGGGTGGTCTGGACATCACTTACTTTGATAACTATTTCGCGACCACCGTTCTAAATGCTGTTCAGGGCGATCCGACTTCCTTCGTGATCTTCCTGATGCACGATGTGGTGTTCTACGAGTTCGAACCTACCTTCTGCTGCATCCTGGGGTATCACGGCACACTCAACAATCTGCAAACCTACTCCCCCACCGATTACGACACCACTGGCGATTTCGGTCCCGGGATCGTGAATGTATCGGTGGCGGCACATGAAATCGGCGAATGGCGGGACGATCCACTCGGGAACAATCCGATTCCCAATTGGGGAGGCACTGGACAAGTAGGTGGCTGCCAGAACAATTGGGAGGTTGGCGATCCGTTGACCGGCACCGATTTTCCGGCTATCACCATGCCGAACGGAGTCACTTACAATCCGCAGGAGACTGTGTTCTGGTCCTGGTACTACTCCGCGGACCACGATCCTTACTTCCAGAACATTGAAGCTGGCGGCAAGTATTCCATGAACGGAACATTCGGCGGGCCTTCGGAGGTATGCCCGCCCGGTGGAAGCTTCCCGAACTAAGAACCTCTCGACAAGCAACCTGTAGGTTGATAGCACCCGTCCTCGGGAAGAATCAGGGCGGGTGCGTTCACCCAGCGCAGAATTGGTCCAACCTGACTTTACCCAAGAACTCGGGTGTCTCGTAGGCCATCGGGGCGCAAATACACGAATTCACTCCCGACGAGAGGCCGTCGCATCCGCGGTCCCGGCAGGGGGAAGTGCAACTTCGAACGCAACGCCGCCTGAATTCGTTGATCCGCCTATCGACGTTGTGCCGTAGAGATTGCCCGCGCTGTCCAGAATCGGACTGTCAAACGGTTGGGCTCCATTTGTGAAGTCGAAATTCACGATAATCTTCTCTTGGTAACTGCCGGTGCCAACCGGGGGTACTAGCTCGAAAACAGTTCCATAGCCGAACGAACCACCAGTGAGAGTCGTACCGTAAACGTTCCCGGCGGCATCGATCGCAACCCCTCCTACGGGCTTAGTGCCATCGCCGCTTGCGCTGCCGAACGAGTGGAGAGTCTTCTCTGTCCATTTTCCTGTCTTTCCGCGAGTCAACTTGTAAACCAAGCCATGGCTGTGGGCACCCCCACTGAACGTCGTACCGTAAACGTTCCCGGCGAGGTCGAGCGCGGGTGTACCTTCAGGATTGACCGGGCTGCCATTAAAGGTGTGGAGAATCGTCTGAGTCCAGTTTCCGCTGCCGTTCGGCGACAGCTCGAATATTGTCGATGGCCCGGTGCTATAGATGTTTCCGGCGGCGTCCATGGCCAACCCTGCGCCGGGGTTCCCGGGACTTTGGAAGTTGTAGATAGTTTGAGGCGTCCATACGCCACCAGAAGGACTCAATATGAAAATAGTCCCATACCCGGCGCTGCCGCCCCCATACGTCGTGCCGTAGAGATTGCCTGCCTTGTCCATGATCAGATTGGCTTCCGGATAGCCGCCATCCGATTGACGCTGAAAGTTGTACAAGACAGTTTCCTTCCAGCGTTTTCCCTTAGGACTGAGTTTGAACACGACGCCGTAGCCATTCGCCCCGCCGTTGCCGGTTACTCCGTAAAGGTTCCCTGAGCTGTCTCGCGTCACTGGGCCGGCCGGAAGCGCCCCGTCCACGCAGTCCAGAGCAGAACAAAAGCTGTACAGTACAGTCTCGTTCCAGCCTCCGTTACCAGTCGGCGACAGCTTGAATACGGTTCCATCCACGTTGTCCCCGCCTTGGACTGTGGTCCCATAGAAGTTGCCAGCGCCGTCGGAGGTGAGGCTCGATCTGGGTGTGTCGCCATCATTGCCGCCAGTGAATGCGTAGAGCACGCTCTCAGTTTGAGCGAGCGCTGGACGAGCGCTAACGAGCATCAGGCCGAGAAACACACTTAGCGTCAGAACAGTACTAACTGCGCCTGCCCGTGCTATCGAGCTGAATCTTGGGCCGAAGCTGGAAGTATTCAAACGGTTTTTCGCCGTGTTGTTTGTCGTTGCTGAATGCATGGCCCGCTCCTTAGTATAGGTCCGACGGTTCGGCTGTTAGTTAGAGGAAGGACGTTTCGCGGGGCAGAGTATACGAGTAATTGTCCGCTCAGACCGAACAGTAGTCAAGACGAACGGCTGGGAGCCGCCCTACCGGGCCAATTCCTGCCCCAGCACGGTCGCGTTGCTGGCGAAGCAGAGGCCGGTTTCGAGATCGACCAGTCCGGAGCGGACCAGCTTCGCAATTTCCGCGTCGAAGTGCTGCATGCCTTCGTTTTCGCTGGCCTTGATCGCGTCGAGAAGTGTGCGTCCGGGACGCTCGCCCTGCTCGACGATATCGCGAGTGCGAGAGTTCGATTTCAAAACTTCGATCACCGCGATTCGGTCGCCGCCGTCGCTACGCGGAATCAGCCTCTGCGCGATGATGAAGCGGAAGGTTTTTGCCAGGCGTTCTCGCACCGATTGCTGTTCCGTCGAGCTGAAGCTGCCGATGATTCGCTCCACCGTCTTCGAGGCATCGACCGTGTGCATGCTGGAAAGAACAAGGTGGCCGTTTTCTGCGGCTTCGAGCAGAATTTCGAGTGTTTCACGTTCGCGGATTTCGCCGACCATGATTACTCGCGGAGCTTGTCGCAACGCGGCGCGCAGAGCCATCGCGAAATTTGGCGCATCGCTGTGCAGTTCACGCTGGTGAACCGTCGATCTCTTGTGCTTGTGCAGAAACTCGATCGGATCTTCGATGGTCAGCACGTGATAGCAATAGTCATTGTTGATGCGGTCGATCAGCGCCGCCAGGGTTGACGATTTGCCCGATCCTGTTCCGCCTGTGACCAGAATGATTCCGTTGCGGACCTTGGTGGCTTCTTCCAGTTGCGCGGGCAAGCGAAGTGAACTCAACGTCGGAATGACGGTCGGAATCACGCGCATCACGATGGCGCAGCTCCCCCGTTGAATGAAAACGTTGACGCGGAAACGAGCCATTCCGGGCAATCCGTAGGAAACATCGCAGGAGCCTTGCTCGCGCAGCGTGTTGATCGCTTGCTTATTGGTACCAATCAGATCAGCGGCAATGCGCCGGGTATCATCGGCTGAGAGCACGCCGCTTCCGGAAATTTCGACCGCCGTCAGTTGACCGTGAATTTCGACCTGCGGCAAACGCCCAGGAGAGAAGATGAGATCGCTGACTTTCTCGGATGCGCGGAGCATTGCCGCCAGCAGAACCGAGGTCGGAATCGACCCAGATCCACTCAAGCCATCGAACGCAATCGAGATCGGGGAATTCCCCGGAGCTGCCATGAAACACACCTCTACCTATCAGCATTGACACCACAGGAGAGGGAAACCGCAAGGGCCGGAAAGCCTATGCAATAAATGTATCGCGAATGGCTAGAAGAGCGAAGAACACTAAGGTCTTACACTACGGTAACTGAAGAAAAGTACCCGTTAAACCAGACTCCGCCCAAGTCGGACTAGCAACTGGGTACCAGGTACTGGAACTGGTCTCGTAAATTGTTCTCTGGGCAGGGTGTCCGGCCCTTCAGGGGCTGAACAGTTTGCTGAAAAACTCGCTGGCCGTGAGGAAGGCGACCACCGGGGCTGAAGCCCCCAGTGATTCGACGCGCTTTACGCGGCCCTCAAGGGCCGCTCTTCCACGGTAGTGCGAGCATTGCCAGTTTTTCAGCAAACTGTAAGCCCTCAATTTTGTGGGCCGGTAGCGGCACGGCTGAAGCCGTGCCCTACCTAAAACCGTCTATGAGACCAGATCGAGATTTACGCTACTTTTTTACAGGTTTCTTCTTGGTTCCGAAGCCGGTTTCGATGGTTGCACCGATGCTCGCCAGCATGTCTTTCGCAGGCTGAGCCATCTTGCCTTCCGGTTCCAGTTCGAGATACTTCTGAAAGGCTTCCGCGGTTCCGTCAGGAGCAATCATCTTGTCGCCCTTGAGAGTGGCTTTGCCGATCAGGTTCACACCCTTCCAGTAGTAGGCTGCCGCTTTGGTGGGGTCGGCGGCAATTACCTTATCGAAGGCCGCAATTGCGTCGTCAACCTTGCCAGCATTGGTGAGAACAGCACCCTCATTGAAGAGGTAGGTTCCGGCATGCGTCGGGTCGAGCTGGGCCGCTTTGTTGTAGTTGGCGACGGAATCATCAACTTTGTTGGCCTTCGAATACGTCTCGGCCAGGTTGTTATAGTAAGCAGCCATCTTGGTATTGTTCTCGGGATCCTTCGCGGCCTGTTCCGATGCACCGCGCAGGTCGATCGCCTTCTGGTAGTTTGCCGCAGCGCTTTCGAGCCGTTTCTGTTTTTCGGCGGGATCGGTCTGCGTGGTCGCGGACATACGATACGCGTCACCGAGCTTGAACCAGATGAGGTCGCGAGTGGCGTCGATCTGGTTGGCTTCGGTCAAGGTAGCGATTGCAGTGTCATAGTCCTTCGCATCGGAAGCGGCAGCGGCAGCTTTCAGCTTCTCGTTGAGGGTTCCAACCGTCTTGTTCTCGGCGGCGGCTTTGGCGGCGGCTTCCTGCTTGGCCTTGATCTGCTCCGGCGTCATTCCCTGACTAGCGGCAGCCGTTGTCTGCTCCTTCTTCAGATCGAAGGGCAGCTCCGTCTCTTCCAGACCGACGGTAACGCCGTTGATGTTCCAGAGTTGCTTGCCATCCTTGCGGAGAAAAACGTTATATTTGCCCGGAACGATGCCCAGCGAGAAGTACTCACCTTTGTTGTTGGTCTTGAGCTTGTAGCTGTGCCCAGATTCGGTCCCGACCCACTCCACTTCGGCCCCGACGAGCGGCTTCCCGTCCATATCTTTGCAAGCGCCCTTTACCGTACCTGTTGTTTGCCCGAACGCGAACGGAGCGCAGAGCGCCGCGGCGACCACGATGAGCAGGGGAAGAATGAAATATTTCTTCATGATTTTGCCTCCCGGCATTACTTCTGAATTTACAGAACTCTTTTGACGATCCGACTTCCGCCTTTCGACCGGCAGGGCGGACAGCTCACAGCCCTGATCGGGAAAGCGGAAATGGTCGTTTTACCAATCAGCGGGTTTCAACACCCGCTTCCGCATACGGAATAGGATCCTTCGCACCCGCGTCGCGAAACGCACGCAACCGAAGCGTACAACTATCGCAGACGCCGCAGGCGCGATCCTCGCGCTGGTAGCATGACCACGTTAAATCGAAGGGGGCACCCAGTTCAAGGCCACGCGTCACAATCTCGGCCTTGCGCATAGCAATCAAAGGCGTTACCACCTGGATTATCCCTTCCTTTGTGCCCGCTTTCACAACCTCATTGAAAGCCCGATAGTATTCTGGCCGACAGTCAGGATACCCGGAACTGTCAGGTTCCACGGCTCCAATGTAGACCTTCTCGGCTCTTAAGACCTCCGCCCAACTGACAGCGACGGCGAGAAAATGCGCGTTGCGAAAGGGGACGTAGGTGACGGGGATGGTCGAACCGATGTTTTTCTCGCCGTTGCCATGCGTTTCGGGCACGGCAATATTTTTGTCTGTGAGAGCCGATCCGCCAATGGCGCGCAGAGCTTCGTTGCGGACCACGAGCCGGTCGCGAATCCCGAGCCGATCGCAGATTTTCTCAAACGACTGCCGCTCTCGTTCTTCGGTGCGCTGACCGTAGCTCACATGCACGGCCGCAGCGTCGTAGTCGCGTGCCGCGAGCGACGCGCAGACGCAGGAATCCATTCCGCCGCTTAACAGGACCACGGCGCGGCTTCGATTGTTGGAGTTCAACATCACGTTCAAACTCTCTTGATTTATTCGTACCGCAAGCTCTCCACCGGATCTAACTGCGCCGCACGGATGGCCGGAAGAGTCCCAAACAAGATCCCCACCAGCGACGAGACCACGATCGCGATGATTGCCGACAGACCGGAAATGGGAATGCGGTACTCGGTGAAAAAGCGCACGGAGAACGGAATGGCGAGCCCGACTATGATCCCGATTACACCGCCAATCAGCGAAATCAGAATGGCTTCCGACAGAAACTGGAAGCGGATTTCGCGGTTGTGGCCCCAATGGCTTTCCTGATTCCGATCTCGCGGATGCGGGCGCTGACCGTGGCCAGCATTATGTTCATGATGCCGATGCCGCTGACCAGCAGTACGACGAGCGACACCGCCAGCAAGACCATGGTCATGGCGGTCGCAATCTTGTCGGCCATCGAGACGAGCTGCGTCAAGTTTCTGACGCTGTATACCGATTCCGGACGATGCCGCGACTGAATCACGCGCTGCACCTGGGCGGTAATGGGCACGACCAGCGAGGCATCCGCCGCCGAAAAGAAAATCTGCTTCACGATCGGCGTTTCCTGAAAGTAGCGGATCACCGTATAGGGAATCAGCATGGTGTTATCGGTGACTTCCGACTGCCCAAGCGTGTCGACGCGCTCGCGGAAGGTTCCGATGATGGTGAAAGGCAGGCCGCTCAGCTTGAGCGTCTTGCCCAAAGCGGCTTCCTCCGAGCCGTAGAGCTGGACGGCAAGTTTCGGCGTCACGACGCCCACCTTATTGTGGGCCTGCGAATCCTGCTGATCGAAAAAGCGGCCTTCCAGCATAACCAGGTTGCGGACCTGCTCGTACTCCGGGTAAACCCCCATAATTTGCAGGTCGCGCTCTTTGCCGCCGCCAACCGCGACACGCTCGTTGAGCGGCATCACCGGGGACGCGGCGACAATTCCGCTCACTTCGCGCTGCACGGCTTCCATGTCTTGAAGAGTGAGGGCGTCGTTCCCGGTGTCGCTGATTCGGCCGCCGCCGCTTTCATACTCAGCGTAAATCCAGTTCGATCCGATGGATTGAATCTGATTGAGAAGGTATTGCTTACCGGTGAGTCCGATGGTGGTGACCAGGATTAAGGAGGCCGTGCCAATCACCATGCCAAGCGCGGTGAGGGCAAAGCGTACTTTGTTGCTCATGAACGTCTCGTAGGCGAAGGTAAAGATCTCGCCAAACGCCAGGTGCGTACGTCCATTGCTTTGAGTGCGGTCGTTCATCTCTTAAAGTCAATCATCTCTTACACTAGATGCTACGGAGAGTTGGCGGCTGCTGCAAGTTGTGTCGTGCGTGGCGGTTCGCGCATTGACCCTCGCTTAAGCGCGCGGGTATTCTAAAGAGCGGCTCGGCTGATCCCGTTCAGAACTGCGAATTCCTCAAGAGAATATCGGTTTTGAGTCGCGTGGAGATATTCCCTCTGAAAATCAAAATTGTTTTTGGTTTGGTGCTCTTGACGGTGTGCGCATTTTTGATCGAGGGCTATCACCCATACGCCGAGGATTCGGAAATATACCTGCCCGGTGTTTTGAAGATTCTGAATCCCAGCCTGTTCCCCACGAACACGGAGTTTTTTGGCGAACATGCCGGGCACTCGCTCTATCCGAATCTAATCGCCTCTTCCGTTCGGGTCACACATCTGTCGGTACCGTGGGCGTCGTTTTTGTGGCAGTTGATTTCTATTTTCCTGCTGCTGCTGGCAACTTGGCGGCTGGCGTCGGCTCTGTTTGAGAATGCCTATGCTCGCTGGGCCGCGGTGGCCCTGATGGCGGCCCTGCTGACCTTGCCTTTGGCGGGAACAGCCCTCTACGTCTTCGATCAATACCTGAATCCGCGAAACTTGGCCGCATTTGCCGCTTTGTTTGCGGTCGCGGAAGTGTTGCACCGAAAATATGGACGCGCCGTGTTGTGGCTGGCGTATGGGGCGGCGGTGCATCCGTTCATGGCAAGTTTTGCAATTTTGTTTTGTGCCTGGGTCATTCTGCTCGACATATTTCGACCTCGAATTCTTGGATTCGCGGCTTTACTTCCTTTCGGCATAACTTTGGAACCGCCTCCGGCTGCGTATCACGAGGTCGCCCTGCGGCAGCCATCGCACTTCATTCTGCGGTGGGAGTGGTATGAGTGGCTTGGCGTGATTGCGCCGGTGCTCTTGTTCTGGTGGCTGGCTGGTTGGGCGCAGCGTCGCAACCTGAAAAATCTGGAGCTCGTATCCGGCGCGATGGCACCCTTCGTCGCCGTGGCAATGCTGGGGGCTATTGGGCTTGGCATCTCACCTCGCTTCGAGGCCTTGACCCGGCTTCAGCCTCTGCGCTCACTCGCTCTCTGCTACATGGTTCTGATTGTGGCTGGCGGCGGTTTGTTGGGGCAGTATGTCTTGCAAGGCCGTTGGTGGCGCTGGTTGGTGTTGTTCATCCCCCTCAGCCTGGGAATGTGTTTTGCGCAGCGGCAGGTATTTCCAGCAAGTGCTCATGTCGAGTGGCCATGGTCGCAGCCGCGCAACCAGTGGGCGCAAGCTTTCGAGTGGATTCGTGGGAACACCCCGGTGGATGCGCTCTTTGCGCTGAATCCAAATCACATGCAATTGCCGGGCGAAGATGAAAACGGCTTTCGCGCCCGCGCCGAACGGAGCATGCTGGCAGACCTGACCAAAGACAAAGGGGCGAGTTCGATGTTCCCGCCGCTTTCGGTGACGTGGGCGGAACAGATTGCGGATCAGAAGGATTGGAACCGCTTCGGCAAGGGAGATTTTGAAAGGTTGCGTCGAAAGTACGGGGTCAGCTGGGTGGTAGTGGAGCAGAATTCGTCGCAGGATCGGGCGGGGCTGCAATGTCCGTATGAAAATTCGGTGGTGCGTGTCTGCCGGCTAAACCCCGACTAAACTAAGTGCCGCCAATTGGCATATTTGTTACTCTAGATGTCATCCAATCAGACGTATGGCGAATCCGATTGTTGCCCCCGCAATCCGGCCTCTGTTTCCTTACGTTAAGTGGTCCTCCTCGCTGCCAGGTCTGTCCCGAGATTTCCGAGAGGCACAGCCCTATCCGCATGTGCACCTTCGGGAATTTCTCGACAACGATGTCGCTGCGGCGATGGCCAGCGAGTTCCCAGGCATGGCGACGGAAGCCTGGACGCAATACAAACATCAGAACGAAAACAAGTTTGGGCTGACCAAGCGGTCTCTGTTCCCGCCAATGCTGGGAGCGGTTGTCGACGAACTGAATTCGCCGGAGTTCGTGTATTGGCTCTCGCAGGTGACCGGCATTCCGGGGTTGCTGGCGGACGAATCACTGGAAGGTGGAGGGCTGCATCAGTCCGGTACAGGTGGGTTCCTGAACATACACACCGACTTCAGCAACCACCATTATCACAAGCATTGGCGACGGCAGGTGAATCTGATTCTGTACCTCAATCCCAGCTGGCAGGAGCAATGGGGTGGGGCAATCGAACTCTGGGATCGCAGTGTGCGCCACTGTGTGACGAAAATTCCGCCTTTGTTCAACGAAGCGCTCATTTTTAGAACTGACGACATTTCTTTTCACGGATTCCCCAACCCGCTGCGCTGTCCTGAAGGCGAGTCTCGCAAGAGCCTGGCCTTGTATTACTACACTGCAGAGTCTGGTCCTGAGGCGAAAACCCGCTCCACCGATTATCGGGCGCGGCCGGAAGACGGTGCACTGAAGTCCGCCTTGATCTGGCTGGACAAAGAGGCAGTGGATCTCTACTCGAGGGCCAAGGCGCGCTTCGGGTTTTCGGATGAATTCGCCAGCAAGATTCTGGGAATGCTATCCCGCAAGCGCCGATAGGGACTGGCTTCTAAGCGCGAGGCGATGTCGTTGGTAGTCCGCCTTCGTAGTAGGCTTCCGCAGTCTCTTCCAGGGTCTTTCCCTTTTCGCTGAAGATTGGGTTGTGGCTGATCCCTGCGCGCTGCAGCGCGAATTGCAGCGTGGTCCCGAGCACTCCTAATCCGTATTGCACGCTGCGACGGAAATTGATGGAGGAGGCTTCTTCAAAATATTTTGTTGGACACGAAACTTCGCCGATCCGGAACCCGAAGTAGACGCATTGCGCGAGCATCTGATTGTCGAAAACAAAATCATCACTGTTCTCGCCCAGCGGGAGCTTGGTCAGCACATCGCGGCTGAAGGCGCGGTATCCGGTGTGGTATTCGGATAGCTTGACGCGCAGAAACAGATTCTCAAAAGCCGTCAGGAGGCGGTTCGCAACGTATTTATAGAGCGGCATGCCGCCGCGTAAGGCGGTGCCGCCGATAATGCGCGACCCGAGAACAACGTCATAGACGCCGTAGGCGATCATGCTCGCCATCGCGGTCACCAGCAGCGGAGTGTACTGGTAGTCGGGGTGCACCATGATGACCACGTCGGCCCCGGCGGCGAGAGCTTCGCGGTAACAGGTTTGCTGATTGCGGCCATAGCCGTAGTTGCGGTTGTGAACGAACGACTGCAAGCCGAGTTGGCGGGCGACTTCGAGCGTACGATCTTTACTGTGGTCGTCGACGAGAATGCGGATATCGACGAGGTCGGGAAGGTCCCGAACGGTCGCTTCCAATGTTTTTTCCGCGTTGTACGCGGGGAGTACCACGGCAATTCGTTTGCCGTTGATCATGCAGCTTTTCCTCGAATGTGTATTTGAATGATAACTGGAAATCAGCGTGTTTGCTGGTATGAACTGCTATGAAGCTGTCGTTGAACACCGGTATTGCGCATCACGATCCCGAAATCGGCAGCTCAACTGCCTGTCGCTTGAACTCCCGCACGCTCTGGGCGAAACTTAATCATGGCTCCTCGTACCATGGCTCCTCGTACTTTGTTTGAGAAAGTCTGGGATGCGCACGTTGTCGCGGCCCCCGAAGGGCAATCGGCGGTGCTCTACATCGATTTGCACTTGGTGCATGAGGTGACGTCTCCGCAGGCGTTCGACGGACTGCGCGCCAACGGACGCCGTCTGCGGCAGCCGTTGCGGACGGTGGCGACCGTTGACCACAACATTCCGACCACACCGCGGGGACTTCCCATCACCGACCCGATCGCAGCCAAACAGATTGAAGCCTTGCAGAAGAATTGCCACGAGTTCGGCGTTCCCTTCTTTGATATGGACTCGGCCGAGCAGGGGATCGTACATGTCATCGGTCCGGAACTCGGCATCACGCTGCCGGGGATGACGATTGTCTGCGGTGACAGCCACACTTCGACGCACGGCGCTTTCGGGTCACTCGCATTCGGCATTGGGACATCAGAGGTTGAACACGTGCTGGCGACACAATGTCTGCCGCAGAACAAGCCGAAGACGATGCGAGTTCATGTCAAGGGCAAGTTGGCGGAGGGTGTCACAGCCAAAGACCTGGCACTCGGAATTATCGGCCGCATCGGCACAGACGGCGCCACCGGGCACGTGATTGAGTACGCGGGGGACGCGGTGCGCGCTCTGTCAATGGAAGGCCGCATGACCCTCTGCAACATGAGCATCGAAGCCGGAGCGCGCGCGGGAATGATTGCACCCGATGACACAACTTTTGCCTACGTCAAGGGCCGCCGCTTCGCTCCGAAAGGTAAAGATTGGGATGAGGCCGTCGCGAACTGGCGAACTCTCGCGGGCGATCCTGGGGCGCAGTTTGACCGCGTGGTCGAAATCAACGCGGAGTCGCTGGCGCCGTTCGTGACCTGGGGGACCAATCCCGGAATGGTGGTAGCAGTGGATGCGCGCGTTCCTGAGTTGAAGAGCTTTGCGCAGGAAGGTGACCGGCGGGCGGCGGAGCAGGCACTCGCGTATATGGGCCTGAATGCGGGAACTCCGATCGAAGACATTGCGGTCGACCGCGTGTTCATCGGATCTTGCACCAACTCCCGCATTGAAGATCTGCGGGCGGCCGCACGGGTGGCCAAGGGACGGCATGTAAGTCCGAAAGTGCGCGCCATGGTTGTACCCGGCTCGCAAGCAATCAAGCAGGCCGCCGAAAAGGAAGGACTACACCGCATCTTCCTGGATGCCGGATTCGAATGGCGCGAGTCGGGATGCTCGATGTGCCTGGGCATGAATCCGGACATCCTGCAACCGGGCGAGCGGTGCGCTTCGACCAGCAACCGGAACTTTGAAGGGCGGCAGGGACGCGGCGGACGTACGCATCTGGTCAGTCCCATGATGGCGGCGGCCGCGGCGATTGCGGGGCACTTTACGGATATTCGGAAGTGGACGTTCCGTTAGGGGAGAGACTTGCCAACGAAGTGGGCTTTGTCCATTTTTTTCGGATATGGCTGTGCGGTCACTCTGTTGATGGCCAGTAATTTTATCTTCTACACAATTTTGGGCGAGGTTAACGGCAGAACTCCGGCGGATGGACAGATAAGCATGTGGTTTGTCAGCACAAAGCTGTTCGATGTGCTGGAGCGCCACAGGGAGCTGTTCCCGGAAAGCCAACGGCGAAGCCAGTTGCGATTATGCGCGGCCGCAGGATTCTCGCTGTTCATTGCGACAACGCTGGTGGCGTTAGTTCACTACAGTACCTACGTTAGTTAGTGAGAAGACACATGGAAGCTTTTCGCAAACATTCCGGCATCGTGGTTCCACTCGACAAGGTCAACGTGGATACAGATCAGATCATTCCCAAGCAGTTTCTGAAGCGCATTGAGCGGACTGGATTCGGGGAGTTTCTGTTCTATGACTGGCGCTTTTCGGGCGACGGCAAGAAGATCGGCGATTTTGTGCTGCATGAGCCGCGTTATGCGAAGGCCTCGATTCTGGTCGCGGGGAAAAACTTCGGCTGCGGATCGTCGCGCGAGCACGCTGTCTGGGCGCTGGCAGATTACGGCTTCCGCGTGGTGATTGCATCTTCGTATGCCGACATCTTTGCGAACAATAGCCTAAAGAACGGACTGCTGACGGTGCGGCTCAGCGACGAACAGGTCGCGGAAATCATGCGCCGTGCAAAAGGGATTGAGAACTACCAGCTGACGGTCGATCTTGGAACCTTGCGAGTGGAGGATGGTCGCGGCTTCACTGCCACATTCGCCATGGATGAATTTTCGCGTCACTGCCTTCTGAACGGATTGGATGACATAGGGTTAACGTTGCAGCACGAAGCGCAGATCGCGGCGTATGAAGCAAAGCATCCTGTGAGTTCGGAGATGAAGGCGATTCTGGCCCGCTGACGCAATCGCCATGGTCGGAGAGAATTCGCCGGACGTCGTCCATTCCTCGTCTGACGCAAAGTCCTTCCGCGTTGTACACTTTTCACTTTCACACTCGATAATGCTGGCGCATATGCTCAATCGGAGTTCATTCATGAAGAAGGTGTTTTTCGTAATCGCCGTGAACCTTCTGGTCCTTTCTTCTGTGGCACTTGCTCAGACCGCCGCTCCAAAGAAACTCACTATTGAGCAGATATTCGCGGAGGGTGGCGTTACGGGCCGGGCTCCGGAGACGATCAAGTGGAGTCCGGACGGTACCAAGGTCTCCTTTGTGCAGCGCGACGACCTCGGCGAGCACGGCGAGCTTTGGTATGTCGATGTCACGACCGGCGAAAAAAAGGTCTTTGTCAGCGAGGGCAAGCTGTCGCAACTTGCGCCTCCCGCCAGCAAGATTCATGACGAACGCGAGAAAGAGCGCGTCACCCGGTACCATGTCGCCGCTTATTCGTGGTCGCCGGATTCGAAGCACTTGCTCTTCGATTCACAGGGACAGCTCTGGTATTTCAGCCTGGATACGGGCACGGCGGTTCAGCTGACATCATCTCCGGACGCAAGCGAAGACCCGAAGTTTTCACCGGATGGCAAAGAGACTCGCCTATGTGCGTAAACACAATCTTTATGTTCATCCCGTGTCGGGCGAAGAAGGCGAGATCGCGATTACACGTGAGGAAAAAGAGAAGGACCGGGATAAAGACAAGGACAAGCAAGACAACATTTTGAATGGTGAGGTCGACTGGCTGTATGCCGAAGAACTGGCCGTACGCACTAATTTCTTCTGGTCGCCGGAGGGTCGCGAGATTCTGTTCTTGCAGATGGATGAGACTCGAGTGCCGACTTATCCCATCACCGATTGGCTGCTGACCCATCCTCGCGTGGAGCAGGAAAAATATCCCAAGGCGGGAGATCCGAATCCCAACGTGCGTCTGGGAATTGTCGGGAGCAACGGTGGCAGGCTGCGCTGGCTCAAGCTCACCGACGACGATGACACTTATATTCCGCGTTTCGGCTGGATCCGCGAAAACTGGGCATGGGCCGAGGTTCTGAATCGCAAGCAAGACACAATGGACCTGTATTTCATCGACGCGAAGTCAGGACGATCGCGCAAAGTTCTCACCGAGTCTGCACCCGATGCCTGGGTGAACGTGAATGATGATTTTCGCGTTCTGAAGTCTGGTGACCGCTTCCTTTGGACGAGTTGGCGGGACGGCCACACTCATATTTATCTGTACAGTTTCAACGGATCGGATCCAGTGGCGTCCGATGCGAAGCTCGAACGACAATTGGAGAGCGGCGACTACGAAGTGATCGCGATCAACGGCCTCGATGAGACGACGGATACGGTTTTCTTTACCGCGAACAAAGACGATCCGCGGCAAGAACGACTTTTTTCGGTGAAGCTCGACGCCTCGGGACTGCAAACGGTTTCATCGGAGGAGGGCAATGACACAGTCGCTTTCGCCGAGGACGGCAAGCACTTCGTGGAAACTCATTCGGCGACGTTGACCCCGCCCCGCATCTCTGTGTGCGCGACAGCCGGGACTTGCCAGAAAATCTGGGAGGGACGGGGCATCGCCGACTACGATCCAATTGCTCCGAAGAATCTAGAATTCAAAGCGGCTGACGGCACAGTGTTGTATGGATACCTGATACTGCCGCGCGATACCGACCCGAGCCAGAAAATTCCGCTGATCGTGAATATCTACGGTGGCCCTGCGGGGCAGACGGTGCAAAATGCGTGGGGCGGGACGAATGCTCTGTTTCACCAGATTCTGGCGAATGAGGGCTTTGCTATTTTTTCAGTCGATAATCGCGGAACTCCGAATCGCGGCAAGAAGTTTTCGGCCGCAATCCGGCTGCAGTCGGGCCCTGTCGAACTGAAGGACCAACTCACGGCGCTCGAGCAGCTGTACGCGCAATACCCGCAGCTCGACCGCGCACGTACCGGAATGTGGGGCTGGTCGAATGGCGGCTCGATGACTCTCTATTCGCTGACCCATTCTGACCGTTTCAAGGCAGGTATTTCCGTGGCGCCGGTGACCAACTGGCGCGATTACGATTCGACCTACACGGAACGGTACATGGGTCAGTTGAAGGACAATGGCGGCGCCTATGACGATTCCATCGTGAGCGCGGCCAGCAGCTTGCACGGGTCGTTGCTCCTGGTACACGGCACCAGCGATGACAACGTGCATTTTCAGAACACGGTGCAGATGACCGATGCGCTGATTAAAGCGGGAAAGCAGTTTCGGCTGATGGTCTATCCCAATAAAACGCATGGAATCTCCGGGTCGGTCACGCGCATGCAGCTGTTTCACATGATGGAAGATTTTTGGAATAAGGAGCTGAAATAGCTGTCAGCTGTCAGCTATCAGCTGTCAGCTGTCAGTTTCCGGCTCTGGCGAACGTGAGGGTTAACTGATGGCTGAGAGCTGACAGCTGAAAGCTGGTTTTATGCACCGCACAACACTCGGCGATTTCGAATTGACCGTCGTCTCGGATGGCACTTACTTCCTTGATGGCGGAGCTTTCTTTGGCGTCGTGCCGAAGACGATGTGGTCGAAGAAAGTGATGCCGGACGAGCTTAATCGTCTGGATGCCGGACTAAACTCGCTGCTCATTCGCACCGGGGACAAAAACATTCTGGTTGAAACTGGCATCGGCAATAAACTGCCCGAGAGGATGGTTCAAATCTACAAGCAGCCTTCCAAGTTGCTCGACAACCTGCACGCCGCTGGAGTCGCGCCCGAAGACATCGACATTGTTATCAATACGCATCTGCACTTTGACCATTGCGGATGGAATACTGTCCGCGATAACGGCAGAATTGCCCCGACCTTTCCTCGCGCAAAATACTACGCACCCCAAGGCGAATGGGAATACGCCCGCCATCCCAGCGAACGCGACGCCATCAGCTTCATCTCCGAGAACTATGACCCACTGGTCGAAAGCGGACAGATGACACTGCTCCGCGGAGGTGAGGAAATCCACCCCGGTATTTCGGTGAGAACCTTTCCCGGACATACTGCGCACATGCAAGCGGTGATTGTTAGAAGTGGCGGCGGCACCGAAGAGAAGACAGCGTGTTACATCTCCGATCTGATTCCCACCAGCGCGCACATCAATCTCACGTGGGGGATGGCGTTCGATCTCTATCCGCTGGAGGTTATCGAAAGCCGCAAACGGTACTACGAGATGGCGATCCCGGAGAAGTGGTTGACGGTGTTCACGCACGATGACCCAACGCCATGGGGATATATAGAAACAGGCGAGCGTGGAAAGTTGATGGTTCGCAAGGTCTAGTCTATGGCTTTCGAGGGCGGACCTTTTCGGGGTCGTTCACGACCGCGTTTCTGATCATCTTCCATCCGATCCACAGAGACAGCGGCGTGTACAAAATGAAACCTAACTCCGCAGCCAGCCCAGAGCGAAAATTAACAATGGCGGTAAATGCGAAGAATATTCCCGTCAGCACACTGCAGCTACCCAGAAACACAGCGCCCGCTCTTTGAACGCGATTCAGGTTTAGATTGCCATTGATGAGCCGCCCCTGAAACAGCGCGCCATTCGGAATCCGCCGGATCGGGTCGATGTTGTCCTGTCGTCGCTCCAGCTCGCGAATCCACTCTTCTCTCGGGTCCATAAAAACTCGCTTGGGATCATCGTAGGTTACCTGGAACCTTACGCAAGGTGACAGTGGTCACCAGTCGGAAACGGTAACGACGACGAATGCTAGGCGGTAGGTTGTTGCAGCCTGATCTCGAAGAAACCCTCAACGGAGTTAGCATTTCCGCCCCGTTCTTCGCCTCGTAGATCGCCTTCCTGAGCGCGGCGCCTCCGGGGATGCCATGGGTGAACCAGGAGGCGAATTGTTTCATCTTGCCCTCAGCTCCGGGCATTTCTTCTTCGAGCAACATCTGGAAATAGGTGCGGATCATTTGGTAGCGGTCGGCTTCGGTGGGCTGGTCGTAGCTACCCTTGTTCACGTATTGCTCAATCTGCCGGAAGATCCACGGGTTCGCCGGAGCCATGCGGCCGATCATGACTGCGTCGCACCCGGTCTGGGCAATCATGGCGCAGGCATCTTCGGGCGAGCGGATGTCACCATTGCCGATCACGGGAATCCTGACGGCCTGCTTGACCGAGGCAATCCATTCCCAACGCGCGGTTCCGCTGTAGCCTTGCTCGCGGGTTCGGGCGTGGAGGGCGACGGCTCCGAGGCCGCAGCCTTCGGCCATGCGGGCCAGTTCTACGCAGACGATTTCATCGTCGTTCCATCCGGCGCGGAATTTCACGGTGAAGGGAATCTTCACTGCGGCGCGCACGGCTTCAAAGATCTGCTTGATCAGCGGCAAATCTCGCAACAGACCGGAGCCACCGTTACACTTCACGACCTTCTTCGCCGGACACCCGAGGTTGAGATCGACCAGATCGAAACCCACGTCTTCAACCAGGCGGGCAGCATCGGCCAGCACCTGCGGACTGCTGCCAAAGAGCTGCGCCGAGATCGGATGTTCATCTTCGTAAAAGTGGAGGTAGCGTCCGCGGACGCGCTGATCACGAAGCAAGCCATCGGCCGAGGTGAACTCGGTCATAATCAGGCCGCATCCGCCAAGATTCTTGATAAAGCGGCGGAAGACGGTATCGGTTACGCCAGCCATGGGAGCGAGCACGGTGGCTGGGGCGATGTGGACGTTGCCGATCGTGAGCGAACTGGGGAATGCGCGCGGGGAGGCGTCCTCGACGGAAGGAGTAGTGGCGTTGCGCGGGCTGTCCCAGAATTTGGACACAAGTTGATTTTACGAGCTTCTTCCGACGAATCCAGCACCGGTTTAAGGGTGCCTGACTGCAACCACCCGGCACAAAAACAAAGCCTCCCGCTCGGGGAGGCTCTTAAATTGTTCGCTTCGACAGGAAACTTACTTCTTCGCAGCCGCTTCGGCTTTGCCGGCGTCGCTCTTGGCGTACTTGCGGCGGAAGCGCTCGACACGGCCGGCGGTATCCATCAGCTTTTGCTTGCCAGTAAAAAACGGATGGCAAGCGGAGCAGATTTCAACGCTGATATCGCCCTTATGGGCAGAGCGGGTGACAAAGTTGTTGCCGCAGGCACAGTGCACGCGGACTTCGCTGTAGTGTGGATGAATCGCTGCTTTCATGACGGTTCCTAAATCCTCGTTTCAGACTTTAGATTCTACAGGAGTTAGGAAGGATTCAGCAAGAACAGCTCTCGGCCCTCAGCTGTCAGCTCTCAGCAGAACCGGCTTGGCCAAATACCCCCCAATAGGCTTAAGCGACTAGGTCTCGGGTTTGGATATGAGCCCTCCAGTAAACGATGGAGCGCTCTTTCCTGAGAGCCGAAAGCTGAGAGCTCCAAAGCAAAACGGCAGGGCCGACCCCCTGCCGTCTCGTTTGAATCTGAAATCGGGGCCCTTACTTGCCTTTGTTGACGACCTTCTTCAGTTCGTTTCCGGGAGTGAATTTTGCGACTCTACGAGCAGCAATTTTGATCGTGGCACCCGTCTGCGGGTTCCGGCCGTTGCGGGCCTTACGCTGCGAGACGGAAAATGTGCCGAAACCGATCAAAGCAACCCGGTCCCCTTTGCGAAGGGCAGCGGTAACGCTGTCCACGGTGGTGTCGATCGCGGTCGTCGCCTGCGCCTTGGAAATGTTGCAGGCTCCGGCGATCCGGTCAACCAGATCAGCTTTATTCATGCATTCTCCTGACACTCATTTGTTTCGGTTCCCGCGTATCAGCCGGGGAGGAAAGCTCAACACGCGAGCACCGGCGATGGCCATTCTCGCCGATGTCAAGAGATTGTCAATGGGAAACAGGTGCCAGTTGCCGCTTTTGACACCCGCTGCGACTTCCAATGTAGTCGCTGGTCAACAACTCTTCCCGCATTTGGCTCGTCGATTTGACGCCCGACGCCATGTCTCACTGCGACGCCAGCCCAATTTTCCTCTCTTCTCCACAACTGCATCCTGCTCTGCACAGGAAGTACACAGGCAGCTCTCGGTTTCGAGTTGCGGCCCAGGACGGTTCCGGTGCACAGTCTATATAGAACAATCATGAAATCAGCTATTGAATTATGTTCCCTGTGTGCAGGGTCAGGTTGGAGGCCAGTTCCCGGAGCGCTCGATGGCGGCGTCACGCGCTGCGATTGCCGGTTGCAGGCACGAGGCAGCGCTCTCATCGTTAGTGCGCACATTCCGAAAAGATATGAGCATTGTGAACTGTCGAACTTCACGACCGACTTCCCTGGGGCCGACAGTTCGGTTGCGCTCGCCCAGATCAGCGCGTCGCGGTTCGTGCAGGAGTTCGATCCGCGAGAGGGTAAGGGACTTTTGCTGATCGGTGGTATTGGGACGGGCAAAACACATCTCGCGGTTGGCATTCTGAAAGAGCTGATTACGTCCAGAGGAACTAGCTGCTTGTTTTGCGACTATCGCGAACTGCTGAAGCAAATTCAGAACTCCTACAACGATTCCGTTCAGGCGACCGAGTTGCAAGTGTTGCGGCCCGTGTTTGAGGCGGAAGTGCTGGTGCTCGATGAACTCGGCGCGGTGAAGCCGAGCGAATGGGTGTGGGACACCGTCAGCCTGATTCTGAACACGCGCTACAACGACAATCGGACGACAATTATCACGACGAATTTTGCCGATGAGCCGGCCGCGAGTTTGGCTCGATCGATCTCCCCGGCTCGCGCCGCAGCCCGCGAGGAAACCCTCGGCGACCGCATCGGAGAACGCATGCGCTCGCGCCTCCACGAAATGTGCCGCGTGGTCAGGATGGACGGGCCAGACTTCCGGCAGAAGTTCAAGAGCGCAAGTTTCGGATAAGGGCAGAAGTCAGAGGTCAGATTGCAGAAGTGAAAACCCCAGCCGAGGGTTCTTTACCTCTGACCTCCTCTACAATCGTCTGTGTGCTGACCGAGCGCATCCAGTTCCGGCCAGAGTCCGACGCCGAGGTCTTTGCCGCCGTGGCTGCGGCGCCTGCTGTGTTCTTGTTGCGCGGCCATGATTCGAACTCCGAACCATACGTCAGCAAGACGGCCGACCTGCGGCGCCGCCTGCAGCGACTGCTGGCTCCGCCGGAGGCGCACTCGAAGCGCCTTAACTTGCGCAACCTCGTCGCTGCGATCGAATACACACTGACTGGATCGGATTTTGAATCGGGCTTCCTGCTTTATCAAGTTCTGCGGGATGCTTTTCCCGCGACTTATGAAAAGCGGCTCCGCTTCCGCTTTGCTCCGCTGGTCAAACTGCATCTCGAAAACGAATATCCGCGGGCTTCCATCACCGCGCGGCTTGGACGCGTGACTGGAAAGAACGTTTACTACGGTCCATTCGTGTCGCGGGTGGCGGCGGAGAAGTTCATGAACGACGCGCTCGACTTCTTCAAGATGCGCCGCTGCGTGGAGGATCTTAATCCGGATCCAGCATTTCCCGGATGCGTGTATTCCGAAATGAAGATGTGTCTGGCTCCATGCTTTCGCGGTTGCACCGATGACGAGTACCGCGCCGAGGTCGTGCGCGTGGAGGATTTTCTCGACACACGCGGGGAATCTCTGAAGCGGCACATGGCGAGCGAGCGCGACGAGGCCTCGGCCACAATGGAATTCGAGGCGGCTGCGGCAATTCATGCGCGGCTCGACAAACTGGCTCCCGTGTTGCGGGAGTTGCCTGAGTTCGTTCACCGCATTGACCGGCTAAACGCAGTTATCGTGCAGAAGTCCAGCCACGCCGAGTGCGTGGCACTGTTTCGTGTTGACGGCGGCGCATTGGCCGGCCCATTGCCGTTTCCAATTTCCGCAAGCGAGCACACGAAATCACAATCGATGGAAGCGCGCATTCAGGACGCTCTTGCGGCGTTTCCCGCGGCGCAGTCGCCTAGCGCTATCGAGCGAATGGAACATCTCGCGATCCTCAAGCGCTGGTGCTATCGCGGAACCCGCACCGGCGAAATCTTCTTTGCCGACTCGAAAGGCGAGCTACCGATGCGCCGGTTGGTGCGAGGCATTGCTCGGGTCTACAAGGGCGAAGCTCCAGAACCCGAAGTCGGAGCCGATACCAACCGGACAGCTACCACATAGTCACCGGCCGCTTGTTGAACAACTTTTCAAGCAAAAGCTCTCGTCAATACAATAGAAACATGGCGACCAAGAAGAAGACGAAGCGCAAATCGAGCAAGAAGCCGGTATCAGCAGATCAATCCCTCCGTGATCATGTTCTCTATCTGCTGAACGAAAGTGGAGCGCACGCAACTTTCGATGCCGCCATTGGCGACTGGCCTGTGCAGCTCGCTGGAGCGAAAATCGCCAACTTCCCTCACACCGCGTGGATGCTCTTTGAACACATGCGGATGGCGCAATTAGATATTCTGGAGTTCAGCCGTGACCCGAAGCATGTTTCTCCGGAGTGGCCGGAAGGGTACTGGCCAAGAACGGATGCTCCACCGAACGAGAAGGCATGGAAAGCAAGCATCGCCGCTTTCAAGAAAGACTTGCGCGCCATGGGCAAACTCGTGGCCAACCGCAAGACTGATCTCTACGCGAAGATTCCCTGGGGTGACGGACAAACCGTTCTGCGGGAAGCTCTGCTCGTTGCCGATCACAACGCGTATCACCTCGGACAACTGGTGATGCTGCGGAAGAGCATGGGTATCTAGTTGGCTTCAGGCGCCGATTGCAACCGGCGCGCGAACTGGACGCTTGCGGAAGACGACCTTGATTTCGTCGCGCCAGCGCTCGCCAATGCCCAACACTTCCCAATCGATGTCGGGGGACAAGTAGCGCAAAATCGTGTCCGTGGTGGGATGCACGTGCAACGCTGGCGCCGCCAGCATCAAAAGAGGCTTCTCAGCTGAAATCTCCTGTCCCGAGAAGTAGCCGAAGCGCGCGAACTCTCCTCGACTCTGATGCCAGACCACGCGCGACCAGTAGTCAACCCCTTGCAGAGGCAGGTGAATGTCTTCGTCGGCCTTGAGTTCGATCACGGCGAGCCGGGATTGGTTGGTCATGGCGAGGATGTCGATCATGGCCCGGTCGCTCGCAGCGAAGGCGGGCACTTGCGTGTAGACCCACTGCGTTCGCAAGCGAGAGTCGAGGGCCGCGATGCTACCGGCGACGAGCGATTCGAGCCATCGCTCCGGATGCATCCGCCATAACGCGTGGTTCTTCGGGCCGTCTTTGTGCCGAACAGCTGCCGCCAACCGAACCAGGTCGGCGAACTGATTTTCATTCTCTGGATTCAGAACGCGTTCTTCCGCTCCTACTCCGAAGGCAATCTCCTCGCAGGATTGAAATGTCACTGGATTGTGCGACAGCCGTGCTTGTGCAAACTCCAGGCCGTTCCACCGGAATGAAATTAGCGCGGGCGAGAGCACAACGACCTCCGACTGTGGCAGGATTTCCCGTATACGTCCGATTGATGCCGCAAATCGGTCGCGAGCCTGGTTTTCGTCGGTGGCATGCACGAGGCGCGTCGCGAGATTACCGCGGTCGCTCATGTCGAGCGGCGTCAACGCGTCTTCGCGCTGATCGAATTCGTACAACCGCCACTTCGCTGCCCCTGGATGCAGATGTGCCATGCGCTGGCGCGTCAGCGCAGACATGCCCTTCGGTACCACCAGCGCCAACCCCTCGACTACGCGGCGCTCGTGCTGCGCCAGGCGGCATGCTTCGAGCCAGAGAATTCCGACGGTCAGGGCGCCGTCAGCGGTCGATTGCGTTTCCTGGTCGTTCACTCCGACAATCGCGAGACCGCGTTGTCCTTGACGAAGCAGCCCGCGCACGTATGCGGGGCCGAAGGAATGTTCGATGTCCATGCTGGTGGTGAACCGGGCCGCGGTCCAGCCGGGGAAATTTCTCTCCAGCGCGCGGCGCAGCCGAGGTTCGTAAGCGAGACGCGCGGCACGCCGGGCCGCAGGCGAGCGTTGATCGCGGTCGCGGCAAATGTCGAGACGGGTCGGCCGAGCCTGCCCCATTCGCTGCACCAGCAAGCGGAGTGTGGTTGCTTTGATCTCCGCATCGAGCACTCGACGCACTACATTCCGCTCGCTCGACCAGAGTTGAAGAAGGCATTTGTGGTATTCGCCGGAGATGGAATACTTCGCCTCGGCCAGGTCAAAGGCGATAGCTCCGTCTTCGACCACGACTGAGGCGCGAGCACCGGTCAGGAATTCGGATAGCGTCTGACGGAGTGATTCGGGAGTCACCCGCTGATCATTGCGCCACCGGACATGCTGCGTCAGTGATCGCTGGACTGTGAAATTGTTTGGTTTCGCAGCTCGACAACAGCCTTACGTTTGCAATCGAGCTCTTTCGGCAGGTTGCTCGCGGCTCGTGGGATAATGCACTTAGCGCCGTCGAGTCTTTTCGAAACTCGAAGGCATCCAAATATCGTGACTACACAACAGAAGCATTTTTTCTTCGAGCACTACGGCCTTACGAATCAGGATCTTGAGAACTATCTGGCAGCCGCGCTTTCAGCGGGCGGCGACTATGCCGACCTCTATTTCGAATACCTGACCTCGACCTCGCTGATGGTCGACGAGTCGCTGGTGAAATCGGCTTCGCAGGGAATTTCTGCCGGATGCGGCGTCCGTGTGGTTTCGGGTGAGCGCACAGGATACGCCTACACCGACGACCTTTCTCCGCAGCGCATTCTTCATGCCGCGCGCACCGCCGCGTTGATTGCGAGCGCACCTGCCAAGTCGACTGTCGCCGGATTCCAGGAGAAGCCGGCTCGCAGCCTCTATCCGGTCACTTTGCCATCGGTCGACGCCGACATTACCTCGAAGGTCGAGCTTCTTATGCGCGGCGACCGCACGGCCCGCGCGTATGATCCGCGGATTAAGGAAGTTCGGGCGAGCTACGCCGACGAACTAAGAAACATTCTCGTGGTCGGCTCCGATGGGACTTTTGCGGAAGATTCTCAACCGCTCGCGCGCGTCAATGTTTCTTGCATTGCGAAGACCGAAAAGACTTCCGGCCGTGGCACTTCCGGCGGTGGTGGCCGCGTCGCGCTCGACTTCTTCTTCGGCGACAAAACACCCGAGTTCTTCGCCAAAGAAGCCGCTCGCCAGGCGATTCTGCAGCTCGATGCCCGCGAGGCTCCGGCTGGGGACATGGAAGTCGTGCTCGGTCCGGGATGGCCCGGTGTGTTGCTGCACGAAGCCGTCGGCCACGGTCTGGAGGCCGATTTCAATCGCAAGAAAACTTCCGCCTTTGCCGGACTGATCGGCAAGCGCGTGGCTAGCGAGAAGTGCACCGTCGTCGACAACGGAACGATGCCGTGGCGGCGCGGGTCTTTGAATGTGGATGATGAAGGCCAACCCACACAGGAAACCGTGCTGATCGAAAACGGAATCCTGAAGGGATACTTGAGCGACAAGCTTTCGTCGAAGCTGATGGGGCTCGCCGATACTGGCAATGGACGCCGTGAAAGCTACGAGCACATTCCGATGCCACGCATGACCAACACCTACATGCTCGCGGGCCAAGACGACCCGGGAGACATCATTCGATCGGTGAAAAATGGCGTTTACGCGGTGAATTTCGGCGGCGGACAAGTTGATATTACGAATGGGAAGTTTGTGTTCTCAGCCTCTGAAGCTTATTTGATCGAAGACGGCCAGATCACTGCTCCGATCAAGGGCGCGACATTGATTGGAAACGGTCCCGACGTGCTGACTAGAGTTTCGATGGTCGGTAACGATTTGAAGCTCGATGAAGGCGTCGGCACGTGCGGCAAAGACGGGCAGGCGGTTCCCGTCGGTGTCGGTATTCCAACTATTAAGATCGATCGCCTGACCGTCGGCGGCACCGCCCGTAAAGATCCCGGCGGATTCATGCAGTGAGAGGTCAGAGGTCAGAGGTCAGATTGCAGAGGTGAAAAACCTCGCGTTCGGAAGTTTGGGTTTTACCTCTGCAATCTGACCTCTGACCTCTGCAATATTCCTAAAATGACAACAACTCTAGAATCCAGTACGCCCAAGCTCGAAGCTGACCTGGCTTCCCTTGCCCAAGATGTGGTGCGCCGCGCCATGAACTCCGGCGCGTCTGCTGCCGAATGCGTTGTTCGCGAAGGGGACGAATTTTCAACGTCCGTTCGCCTTGGCCAGGTCGAAACGCTTAAAGAATCGGGCTCCCGATCTATCGGCGTGCGTGTTTTTTTTGGACAGCGCGCGGCCTCCACTTACTCAAGCGATTTTTCTGCTGCAGGTATCGAGCGCATGCTGAAGTCGGCGCTTGAACTGGCGAAGATCACGTCAGAAGACCCTTACGCTGGAATTCCGGACGCAGCGAAGTTGGGCTCGCTCACCGGCAATCTGAATCTCTATCACGAAGACGTCTACTCGCTCCCCGGCCCCGACCGCATCGACTACGCTCGACGCGCGGAGAAGGCTGCGCTCGACGCTGACCCACGGATTAAGAACTCTGACGGCGGATCATTCGACGCGGCCACGGGGCACAGGGTACTGGCCAACTCTCATGGATTTGTTGGCGAATACCGCCGCTCGTACTGCTCCGTTTCCGCTGTTCCCATTGCGCAGGACGAAAACGGTGGCATGCAGCGCGACTACTGGTACTCGGTCGCCCGCAGCCTGAGCAAACTGGACTCGGCTGAGAGTGTTGGCAAAGAGGCCGCGCGGCGTACTCTCCGCCGACTTGGTGCGCGCAAAGTTAAGACGGCGCACGTCCCCGTGGTGCTCGATCCGATGGTGGCGGCTTCGATGCTCGAGCACATTTTCGAAGGCGTGAACGGAGACTCGGTGTATCGCGGCGCCTCGTTTCTGGCCGGCAAACTAGGCGAACAGATCGCCTCTCCCAATGTGACGGTGGTTGATGACGGCACTATGCCGGGCGGCTTCGGCACGTCGCCATTTGACGGCGAAGGTATTCCCACTCGCCGAACTCTGGTGATCGACAACGGAATTCTGAAGTCGTATTTGCTGAATACCTATACCGCGAAAAAGCTGGGCCTGGAGACGACCGCCAACGCCTCCCGCGGGCTGGCTGGAACTCCGGGCATTGGCCCGGGGAATTACTTTCTGGAACCCGGTGGGAAGACGCCGCAGCAGATCATCGGGGAAATAAAGGACGGCCTCTACGTTACCGAGTTCCTCGGGCACGGCGCGAATCTGGTGACTGGCGACTATTCCCGGGGAGCGTCCGGCCTTTGGATCGTCAACGGAGAACTTGCCTATCCGGTGGAAGAAATCACGGTTGCCGGCAACCTGAAAGATATGTTCAAGAATATCTCCGAGGTGGGGACTGACTTGGAGTTTCGAGGCAGCGTGGCCTCGCCGACGATCCGGATCGACGGGCTTACCGTGGGCGGCGAATAGCGCTTGTTTCCTGCTAGTTTCGCAGGAATTCATCTGTTTTTAACACATGGCCTGTCATTCGCCGTTAACATTTCCTGCATGCCTGACGCTCCATTGCAGATCGAAGAACTTCCCGGTTCACGCGAAGGAATCCGCGTGCTGCGGCTTTCCGGACCACTAACTCTGGCAAATGTATTCGGCTTCCAAGCGAAGGTGCGCGCCGACGCATCGCATGTGCTTATTCTTGATTTCACTGGCGTGCCGCTGGCCGATTCTGCTGGTATCGGTGCTCTAGTGGGAGCTTACGTCAGCCGCCAAAAGGACGGTCGTGTGCTCGCGCTGGTGGGGGTGAATCAGCGCATTCATCAGGCATTGGAAGTAACGCGGGTGGAAAGTTTCTTCCGGTATTTCGCCACGGTGGCGGAAGCCGAGCGAGCCGGTTAGTAGACAGAAGTTGGTAGACAGAAAGAGAAAAGCGGCCTTGCGGCCGCTCTTCTCTTCATCTGCGAATTGTGAAGTGGCTTAGGCGCCTTTTACGTTCTCTGCCTGCCAGCCCTTGGGGCCTTTGACAACATCGAACTGAACTTGTTGACCTTCCTGCAGGCTTCGAAAGCCGTTGGCCTGGATGGCGGAGAAGTGCACGAATACGTCTTCACCATTCTGGCGGCTGATGAAACCATAGCCCTTGGCGTCGTTAAACCACTTTACTGTTCCTGTTTCCATGGTGTAGCTGTGTTCCTTTGTGTTGAAATATGCGCTGGAGATCGTTGGATAGTGCAGGCAGGTCACGCTTTAGAAGCGGGATACTGCTGAACAACCGCAAAGATCAAACGCACCTATATTATATCATATTCGCGCCCGCAATTTCTAGTCATTCTGGGTTACCAAGGTACTGTACTGGCGGGTGTGCCGCTCCCGTAGCCGATTTGCAACTTTCTAAAGCCTGATTCATCATTAACTTATGCGCTTTCAGTGGGGAACTTGCGGTTTATGGCTGCTGTTTTGGTCTGGGCAGCCGTTCTCCACGCCCAGTCTGATCTGATCGGAGATGTCCGCACGCAGCTGGCCCGGGACTCCTTTTTCTTCCGCCGAGGCTGAAGTGGGGGCTACAAGTTTCGGCATGGGCTGACGCCCGAGTATCTGGAAGCCCTGTCGTGGATGGCCCGCGGGGCCGCGGCTGGTCAGCAATGGGACAAGGCCGTCTCTTACGCGACCCAGACGCGCACATTCTCCGAACAGCTGCTCGCGAAGCGAAACTGGACGCAGACCGCATCTGCCGATTGCTCTGGGCGCGGCGTACGAAGTTCTGGCCGAAGCTTGGCGGCAAAAGGCAACAAGGCGAGGCGGTCGGTTGCTGCGCTCAGCGCTGGCGCGATACGGAACGACTTCGATTGGTCCACGGTTGCGGAAAAACCTTAATCTGTGGCGCTGGTGGGCGGCCTGCGCCGCCGTTGCAGGCTGCGGAGTATCTCGGACCGAAACCGCCGACTTTGGCGTCGCTGAAGGGCACGCCGGTGCTGTTGTTTTTCTGGGCGCACTGGTGCGTGGACTGCAAGGCTGAGGTTCCGTCATCGCTCGCCTGCGGCAGGAATTCGCTCCCCAGGGTCTGGTGGTGATTGGGCCGACGCAGTTTTACGGCTATGCAGCACAGGGGGTCGATGCCACTCCGGCGCAGGAACAGAGCTACATTGAAGCGGTGCGGGAACGGTATTATTCCAGCCTGCTCGACATGCCCGTACCCCTGAGCAAGCAAAACTTCGACGCCTACGGTGCGAGCACGACGCCGACCCTGGTGCTGGTGGATGGCAGGAAAAGTGGCAATGTATCATCCCGGAGCGATGCCGTATGACGAACTGCGTATAGCCTTGCAGAAGGCAATGGCAAGCTGAATGGCGCTCAGATTTAACGCAAGGAAGGGATGACTACAATGCTGCCGCTTGTTCGCGCCGGTTTGCTCTGGATCTCGATGTAGACGTTGATCAGCGAGACCGCAGCGGGCGTCACACCCGGGATACGCGAGGCTTGGCCGATGGTTTGAGGAACCACCTTCCCCAGTTTCTCCTGCATTTCCCGCGACAGGCCACTTACGGCCCGGTAGTCGAACCACTCCGGGATGCGGCGCTGTTCTGCTTTTTTCAAGCGATCAATCGATCGCTGCTGCTGGTCGAGGTAGCCGGCGTACTTGATCTCGGTTTCAACTGATTTCAGTTCGTTGCGAACCTCAGAGGAAAGCTTGGCCACAGAGGACACAGAGGGCACGGAGGGTTCTCTTTCAAAAAACTCCGGCTCGATGCCTCGTAGCACTGGAGCTAGTTGTTCAACGGTGATCTCCGGCCGCTTCAGCAGTTGCGCGAGCGGCTGCCCAACAGCGGACGAGAATTGGCCAGCGGGGATCTGCTCAGCCATTCCATGCGTCAGCTTCGTACTCTCCAGCAGGCGCTTCATGCCTTCCAGCCGCCGCTGTTTCGCTTCGAAATCGGCCCAGGCGAAATCCGAAATAAGGCCAACCCGTCGTCCGTGCGGAGTGAGGCGACGGTCGGCGTTATCAATCCTCAACTGCAAGCGGAACTCCGCGCGCGAGGTGAACATTCGGTAGGGCTCGTTCGTGCCTTTCGAGATCAGATCATCGATCAGGATCGCTGTGTAACCTTCAGTGCGGTCGAGGACGAGAGGAGCTTCTTTTTTCACCTTTAGCGCTGCATTGATCCCGGCCATGATGCCTTGACAAGCCGCCTCTTCGTATCCGGAGGTGCCATTGATTTGGCCCGCTAGAAACAGGCCGGCGATCTTCTTGGTTTCAAGGGTGCGGCTGAGTTCCGTCGGATCGATGGAATCGTACTCAATGGCATAGCCGGGGCGCATCATCTCAGCCTTGTCGAGGCCGGGGATCGACTTCAGGATCGCCAGCTGCACGTCAATTGGAAGGGAGGTGCTCATGCCATTGACGTAGATCTCGTGGGTGTTCAGACCCTCAGGCTCCAGAAAGAGCTGGTGGGTCAGTTTGTCGGGAAATTTGACGATCTTGTCTTCGATCGATGGACAGTAGCGCGGCCCGGTCGACTGAATCTGCCCGCTGTACATCGGGGAGCGGTGCACGTTCTCGCGGATCACGCGGTGCGTTTCTTCCGTAGTGAAGGCGATGTAGCAGGGGACCTGCGAGTCGTGATGCGCAACGCGGCGAGTGCGGAAACTGAAGGGAGTCGGATCTTCGTCGCCGGGTTGGAGTTCGAATTTCGACCAGTCGATGGTGCGGCCATCGAGACGGGGCGGCGTACCGGTCTTTAACCGGCATCCGCGGAGTCCGAGCTTCTTGAGCGCCTCACCGAGGAGGACCGCTGCCGGCTCTCCCGAGCGGCCCGCGGGATATTGTTGCTCGCCGCAATGAATCAGTCCGTTGAGAAACGTGCCGGTGGTAATGATGACGGTTTCGGCTGAAACTCGGCGTCCGTCGCGAAGAAGAACACCGCGGATGCAGCGAGGTAGGTCGTTGGTCGTCAGTCGTTGGTCGGCGGGCACTGGCTCGACATTCTCATCGACGGCTGCGAACGACCATCGACCATCGACCGCCGACTCCACGATGACATCCGCCACCTCCGCCTGCTTGATGCTCAGATTCGGCTGGGTTTCCAGCACTTCGCGCATCTTCAGGCGGTAGGCCTGCTTGTCGCATTGGGCTCTGGGCGACCAGACTGCTGGTCCGCGCGACGTGTTGAGCAGACGAAATTGGATTCCTACGGCATCGGTAATTTCGCCCATGATGCCGCCCAGAGCGTCGACTTCGCGAACAAGGTGGCCTTTCGCGATGCCGCCGATCGCCGGATTGCATGACATCTGCGCGATGAGATCGACATTCAACGTGAAGAGCGCGGTCTTGAGACCCATGCGAGCGGCGGCCATCGCGGCTTCACAGCCAGCATGACCGGCGCCAACGACGGCGACCTCGAAATGTTCGTCAAACGACTGCATGTGCGCTGGTTCAGAACCCACACTACGGAGGGGATGCTGCCTGTCTCATTGTAACAATGTTCATCGCTTCATCAGCGCAGAGCTGAAGGCTCGTTTCGAGTTAGTCCGCGACAGTACCCTGACGAAAGTAATCTGTTCCGCATGATTTTCCCTTTGTGGCGAGCGCTCCTACGGTAGGTTAAGGGTCGGGCGTGGGCCATTCCCGGCCAACAGAGAGTCGCTTCCTTACCAGAGATTGACGGTAACAAGCATCACGCCATCATCGATTCGTTGCAGGTGAACGCCGAAATCAACGATTTCAGTTCACTTTGAACACAGTTCCATCAGGACGCAGTTCCAGGAGAGAGATCACTTATGAAGAAACTTGCAGTATTGCTGGCCGCAGTGATGACAATCGCATTCACTGGTTGCGGCTCCAATTCCACGCCGTCTCCGTTGGTCACCTATGTCGCTCGCGCATCGACCGACAGCTGGGCACCCCATCCGTTCGTGCTCGATCCATCTACCCAGAAAGGCACCGCCGTGGCAATTTCAATTCCCACGACTGCCGAGTTTGTTTCTTTCAACAGCGATGCGACCGTTGCTGTTTATGGACGCTCAGATGCAGCAGGCGTCGATGTTTTCCTGATGGGAACGGATAACCAGGAAAAGCAGTTGACCACCGATGGTAACTCCGAAAACCCGGCCATCTCGCCGGACGGAAAGACTGTCGCCTACACCAACCAGTGGGATGGGTATGAACAGATCGCCACCGTGAATGCAGACGGCAGCAATCAGAAAGTACTGTATGCATCCGGGACTTCGTTCTACCAATATTTCCCGGAGTTCTCGCCGGATGGGAAATCTCTGGTGTTCTTCGTTGAACTTGCCGGCGGCGATACAGCTGCCCGGGTCGCAGCGCACGCTCAACACAAAACGCCACGATCGCACGGACGGAATCTCTCCGCGAATAACTCGCGGCGAGGCTTTCCCGGAGTGCAGGGCACGCCAACGCAAACCGGATGGTACGTGATGGCGCTGACCGATACGGCTCCGACGTTCGTCTACGCACCATCGGATTGGTGGGGACCCGCGGTCTTCTCCACCGACGGCAAAGGCTTGCTGTTCACGGATTACGACGGCACCGAGTACAACGTCTACAGCGTCAACCTAGATGGAACGGGCGTCACTGAGCTTACGACGAGTACAAGCGGTGACGATTTTGCTCCCGTACCCTACAAGAGCCTGATTTTCTTCAACCACTACAACAGCACCACCGAGTCCTTCGACATTTATGTGATGGACCAGACCGGCGCAAACCAGACGCTGGTTAACAGTACGGCGAGCACCTACGAGAGCCTGGTTGACGCCTACTGGCAAGAAGACTAAGTTCTAGCCGGATAGCCGAGGCGGCGCGCAAGCGCCGCCTTTTTTGCAGTGCGTCATGATGGCAAGTGCTTAAGTAATGAGACCTCTTACCGCGCAATTGCCCTTTATTGCATGGGAGTCACTGCGATACGCAGCCGGCTGGCCACCGGTCGACCATCCTTGAAGGCTGGAATGAACTTCCAGGTCCGTGCTGCGGTAAGGAGGTCCGGGTCAACTGCTTTCACTTTCCCGGATAGCTCGGCCGACCTTATTTTTCCGGCTGAATCTATGGTCAAATCCAAAAGCAGTTCCGGCTCCGGCGGAGTTGGCGGCTGAATTTCCGGCGCAGGAGGACGCTGCAACAGAATCGCCTTTGGTGGGATCACCTCAAGTCTTCGGCTCGGCCCTGGCCTACTGACTGCATCGTAAATCTGAACATGTTTTTTCTTGCGGGCAGCAGAGCCGGAAGACATGCTTTCGGCTTGACTGTGAATCCCGCGCGCCCGTGTGTTGGCCAGCGCCTCGCGAACGCGTTCACTGTCAGATCGAGGCCACATTTCTGCAAGCGCTCGCCAGGCATCCGTTTCACGGCCGCTGTAGAGGTAGGCCCAGACGATTTCCAGTACTTTGACCTTTGTCATCCGTAAGCGGTGGACACGCTCGGCGGAAGTCCCGGGGGTTAGTGTCAATTTGCCGTCGCTGACCTTAAAATCTTCGAGGTCCCGCGAAGGAAGGTCGCCCCTCACCTTCGCGATTTGATCGTCGAAATGGGATTGAAACTCAGCACTCACGTCCTGCAGTTGGCCATGTGCGAAACGGAGGACAACGGTCGGTGGGGAGTCCAATTCGCCTAGCGCCAAATGCTCGAAGCCGTTTACCGCCGCGGCATCATTGGTCCAGATTTCGATTCTGCCATCGAGGTCTATATCCGATGCGCTGTAAAATTCTCCGCCTGTGATGGTGCGCAGCAATCGCGGCGGTTTTGCGAGGGAGTAGATCTGATATCCCATGCAGCAATCGGCGTCGGATTTCCTGATTTGCAAAGCTGCCACCGGGCTACCGTCCCCAAAGTCAACGCCGAAGACGTCGACGTCGAGCTGAGAGACTCCGGTTGCTGCCACTAATTTCTGTTTATCCCAGACGAACGTTGCCGCGCACGAACGCGTTGCCAGCTGTCCGTCCCTCGCCGCCCCTACGTGCAACGTAATCCCGCTACGAGATTCCGCGTCAAACTTGCCGTCCCCGCTGTTGCAAAGAACACTGACGCTAGGCGTTTGGCAAAGCCCGAACCTTACAGCAATTAGGAGAAAGAGCAAGAGCCCGAGGCGATACGCGCCCCAATCGCGCTCAGGGAAAGCGAGAAACATTGATGTACTCCGTCGTGAAAGTATAGCTCGCGTCAAGTATAAGAATCGACAGGCGATAGTCGGGCTGGGTTAACTCAAACAGTTCGTGGGATCCGCGTCCTTGTGATCCACAGGCTCCGAATCGTATAGTGAAGCCTCCCGAGGTAATTATGGAAACGAAGATATTCCTGTCTCAACTCGAAGAACGCATTCGATAGGTACGATTTGCTCTGTCATCCGTTTTACAAGGCCTGGTCGGCGGGAGAGTTGTCACCCGCGATGATTTGCGTGCCTATGCCGAAGACTACTACCCGCACGTGGAGGCATTCCCCAGCTACCTCGCCCAGCTCGGCGTTCGCCTGGAAGAAGGCGAGTTGCGCCGCGCCGTGCTGGCCAATTTGACTGACGAGAAGGGCGGAGAAGATTCCTTTGGCGAGCCGGACCGATCGCATGCCGAGATATGGCTTGATTTTGTTGAGGGAATGGGTGGCAGTCGATTGCGAAAGCACCGTCCGACGGGAGAAGTCCGCAAGCTGATCGCCTGGTTCCAGAAGATCGCCAGCGAGGGCACTCCGGAAGAGGCGCTGGCTGCTTTCTACGCGTATGAATCGCAGGTACCGCCCATCGCCCAGGAGAAGAATCGTGGACTCCGTGATCTTTACGGTGCCGACGAAAAGACCCGCGGCTACTTCACTCTGCACGCAACCGCGGACATTTACCACTCGAAGGTGTGGCGTACGCAGCTGGAAAAACGCGTGAAGGCCAACCCAGCGACAGCGGAAAGAGCCCTCGACGCCGCCGAAACTGCGGCCAAAGCCCTGTGGCGTGTGCTGGATGGTTTCGAGACGCGGCGGTTGGAACGGACTGCGGTTCCAGCGTAAGTCTCCAGCGGAGAGAACGTTCTGGCTTTCCCAATCGGTAGCGGCATTTCCGAAGCAGGATTTTTTGGCCGCTATTGCGTGCTGCTCACGCTGGTGCTGATGCCGATCATGGGCATCGCCGGCTACATCCACATACGGCGCGGCAAACCCCTGGCACCCAAGCGCCGCCGCTACCGGTCGATGATCGTCTTCCAGTCGTTGCTCCTGGTCATTACCGTCGCGGGAGCGCGCGAATCAGGGGAGCCTCTGCTGGGCCACGAATTCCCCGGCCTGGCGGCGTGGCTGATTGCCGGTGCGTACCTGGCATTCTTCACGTTTAGCCTGCGGCGGGCGTGGGCCAAGCTGAGTCCGGAACGACGCGAGAGGGCTCGAGTTCTGCTCCCCGATCACCCATCACTGATGCGCATGTGGGTAGTGATATCGGCTTTGGCCGGACTCACGGAAGAATGCGCCTACCGTGGGCTCACGTTTCGGATTCTTACCGCGAATCACGGGTCGGTACCTTTGGCTCTGGTGCTCTGCATCGTGTGTTTCGGCTTGGCCCACATGACGCAGGGTTGGAGGGGCTTCGTGGCAACTTCTGTGATTGCCTCGATGATGCATGCGGTTGTTTTCCTGACCGGGTCGCTGTATTTGGCAATTGTGATCCACGCCGCATACGATCTGATCGTGGGGATCATTGCCATGCCGATTCTGTACCAGGATTCGCAGCAAGCCCGATCACACAACCGGCGGAGGCGTAACCAATGGCCCGTCCCATTCCGATCGGTGTGCGCGGAGAAGCAAGCGAAACGGTGGAATCTCGTCACACGCTGAGTGCGCACCACCCTGAATTGCCGCCGGTGTATTCCACTCCAGACATGATTCGCCTGATGGAGACGGCGTGTTTCCATGCGCTGCAGCCTTTTTGTGATGAGGGCGAAATCACGGTGGGGATCTCGATCAATGTCGAGCATCGTGCCGCCAGCGGCATTGGAGTCAGGATCCACGCCGACGCGGAGCTCGAATCATTTGACGGCCGCTTCTATATCATGCGTGTGCGGGCTCATGACGGCGCTCAGGAAATCGGACGCGGCACCGTGGGGCGAGCCGTTGTGCACGTGCCGAGCTTCATACGGAAGATGCGAGACAAAGCTCGCGACCGCTAAATCTTCTGTCCAAAAGTCGTACCCTGGATAAGTATGGATAACGCCATGGAAATCCAAGTCAGCAAAGCGATTCAGTTCCGGCAACTTCACCGCGGACCCGGTGTGCTGATCCTGCCGAACGCGTGGGATGTCGCCAGCGCGCGCATTTTCGAGGACGCTGGGTTTCCTGCGATCGCGACCACGTCGGCGGGAATCGCCTTTTCGCTCGGGTACCCCGACGGTCAGCGCATTCAGCCGGAAGAGATGATCGCTCGCATCGGGCGGATCACGCGAGCAGTGCAGGTACCAGTCACAGCGGACGTTGAATCAGGGTACGGTTCCAGCCCCGAAAGTGCCGCCAAGACGACTCGTGAGCTGATTCAGGCTGGAGTTGTCGGAATGAATCTCGAGGATGCCAGCGACCGCCGGGATCAACCGTTGATCGACTTGCAATTGGCGATAGAGAAAATCAAAGCTTGCCGCGAGGCGGCGATGCAAATGGGCGCACAGATCGTCGTCAATGCACGCACGGAAATCTATTTGCTGGAAGGAGGCAATCCGGACGCAGATTATGCGGAAGTAGTGCGGCGTCTGACCGCCTTTCGCGATGCGGGGGCCGACTGCGTATTTGCTCCGGGGCTCAAGGACGCCGAGACGATTGGGCGGTTAGTGAATGCGGTCGGGTGTCCGTTGAATATTCTCGCTGGGCCAGGCTCGCCGACGATTCCGGAGCTGGCAAAATTGGGAGTGGCGCGCGTGAGCGTGGGATCTGGTCCGATGCGGGCGACGCTTGGGTTGCTGCGACGCCTGGCGGATGAACTGAAAGCCTCCGGCACTTACCGCGAGATGGAGGGCGCAATCTCTTACGCGGATGTCAACAAGCTACTCGGGGGATAGATAACAGGACCGCGGCGGGTATGATGTCGGCCTGGACGCAAGCGATCATGGATGAACAACCATCATGAAAGAAGCTCCCATCTGGTTTGAGAGGAAGTTCGAGTTCAACTTTCCGCTGGAATTGCGTCCGAACTTGTGCGCTCGTTTGCGCGGCACGCCGACCCGGCTGGAAGAACTTGTTCGTGGAGTTGGTCGCGACGTTCTGGTCAGGAAGCCGGGAGAGAAATGGTCGGCGCAAGAACATGCAGGGCATCTGCTGGACCTCGAACCGCTCTGGATGGCCCGTGTCGACGATTATCTTTCGGGAGCGTCCGCGCTCACAGCGGCTGACCTAAGCAATCGCAAGACACATGAAGCGCAACACAACCAGCGACCCATGCATGAGATTTGCGCCGAGTTCCGCGGCGCGCGTGTGCGACTACTGAACCGGATAGAGACAATCGATGAGATTATTTTCGGTCGAACCCTTCCGCATCCGCGACTGAAGACGCCGATGCGTCTGGTGGATCATTTGTACTTTGTTGCGGAGCACGACGATCACCATCTGGCGGCGATCTGGCAGATGATCCGCTCTTGAAGAGTTTTCGAATCTTCCGTCAGAATGTAGAAGAGACCGCTCCAGTCGCGCTCGCCTCATTCATCTGCTTCAGGATAGGGACCAGCTTCAACCCTGGAGACATGCGGAAAAGAGCCCACGCATGGAAAGCAACTGACAGGTAATCCTTGAACAAGAGCAGAAGCAGACCGTCGATCACGTAGAGAAACATGCCGCCATACCAGGCCCAGCCCTGGCCTTTGCGGGCGAAATTCCAGATAAGTACAAATACCCCCGCAATGACGCCATTGATGATGAAGTCGAGCACATAACCAGCCGAGCCGGCTTCGTGTGCCAATTCGTCAACAATCTGCGTGAGCCCGAGTCCGAAGATAAAGTGGAGAGAAGCTCCCGTCATCGAGAGAATCGAGTTCACCACCGAAAGTCCTGCGATCATCAGGAACCAGCTTGCACTTCCCTTGAGGGCTTGCAGGACGCGAGCTCGCTGTTCGACCGCTACCGATGGATTCGTGCCTGCGGGTGAGTAGCTGTATCCGGGATCTGCCATTGGGGCCTCGCGTGGGAGACGAAGTCAGCTTTTTGAGTCCCCGGAAAGGTAACACAGCTTTTGGAAAAAGTAAGTGCTTTTAGAGAGGACTGCGGCGAACTCGAAGACAGCTAAGAAGAAACTCGGATAAGCGGTTTGGTTTGCGGCAACACTTCTCCGATTTCAACCGCCGGAACTCCGGCGTCCTGCAAGGATCGAGTAAGTGCAGACGCTTCATCGGCGGAAACTGAAATCAGTAATCCTCCGGCCGTTTGCGGATCGAAGAGGAGAGTTTTAACTTCGTCGGGGATTCCGCCTTCGTATGCGACGATGCATTCGGCAAAGTCACGATTCGCCTTGAGACCTCCGGGGGTGTAGCCGGCGCGGATGCAATCGAGCGCGCCTTCAAGCACTGGAATATTCGCGGAATGAAACACGAGACTGACGTTCGAGGCCAGGGCCATCTCGCGCGCATGCCCAATCAGTCCGAAACCAGTGACGTCGGTGAGGGCGTGGACGGAAAAAGCGCCGTTCGTCGTTCGTCGTTCGTCGTTGGCGGTTATAACCTCGGCGGCCACCTTGTACAGCGTCGTCATCGATTTCACGGCTGCTTTCGACCCACTCTAGTTTCGCTACGCCTTTCTTGATCGCCGTCGAGATCACGCCGGTACCGAGTATTTCGTAAACAACAATCTGTCGCCCGGAAGCGCGCCTTGATTGGCCAACACGCGTTTCGGATGAACTATTCCTGTCACCGCGTAGCCGAATTTTGTCTCTTCATCGCGGATGCTATGCCCACCCACAACCGTGCATCCCGCCTCGATCATTTTCGACAAGCCGCCCGCCAAAATGCGTTCGAGAATCTCGATGTCGGCCTTGTCGGGGAAGCAAACGAGCGCAAGTGACGTCAGCGGCTTCCCACCCATGGCATAGACGTCGCTGAGCGCGTTGGTGGCGGCGATCTGGCCGAAGGTGTAGGGATCGTCCACGATGGGCGTGAAAAAATCGACGGTCTGGACGAGCGCCGTCTCGGGCGTGAGTTGATACACACCGGCGTCGTCGGCGTGATCGAAGCCGACTAGCACATTCGGGTCGTGTTGCCGGGCTAATTTCCCAAGCACCGTGTCCAGCACCGCCGGACTCAGCTTGGATGCTCAACCCGCGGCTTTGACCGACTCCGTGAGGCGGAATGGTTTTGTACTATCCACGAGAAGATTGTAGCGGACGGGACTGAGGTCAGAGGTGAGAGGTCAGATTGCAGAGGTGAAAACCGAACGTGTGGAAGTTGTTTACCTCTGACCTCTGACCTCTGACCTTACTTCACGCTCACCTGGGTGATCTGCAAATCTGGGTACGCGTGGTTCCACTGGGCGGAAATGTTATCGAAGATCAGGCGGAAGGGTTTACTTTCGCCGGGAGCGAGCGGGGAGAGGTTGAAGTCCACGGCCTCGTCGTAAGGTCCGCCGGTGCGTAGAACTCGAAGTGGAAGCTCTTCGCGCTGCGCCATCTGTCCCATGTCATCCTTGAATGTGACCTGCACCACCGCGTGAATTACGGTCATGTTTCCGGTGTTGGTAATGGCGCCATCGAGATAACTGACTGTGGCTCCGGCAAAATTCTGCGCGGCGCTGGTTTTGAGATCAGAAAACTTCAAATTCGCGGCATACGCAGGCGGCGGTACAGGTTTCTTCTGTTCGGAGCGAAACACCAGCGCGAGGATGCCGACCACAACTCCCACGATGACGATACCGACAAGAATCGGACGCAGGCTCGATTCCTGCTCCGCTGCGGGATTCGCGTTCGGCTGCGTCAGGCTATCCATGGCGGGATTGTACTACCGGAGGTTAGGTCTCAGGTGCCAGGTCTCAGGTCTCAGGAAAACAAACTTCTCAAGCCTGCGAACTATGACCTCAACTAGCGAGCGCCCGTAGCAGAAGTTGACATTGGGTTCGCCGTTTGCCGCGCATCAATCACGTGGTAGTTGTTGTATTCGATTGTGAGTGTAGCCTTCCCGCCCAAGCGGATGTAGCTGACTGACTCGTTCCGCCGGGGCAGCCAGAAATCCTGAACCTTCATGTATTCGTGGTGAATTTCACTCTTCTTCGTCCAGAAGGAAGGATTCTGGGCTGGCTCAGCGTCGATCCGGCTTATCGCAAAGTCCGTTGCGTCAACCCACACTCTGCCACGGTACAAATACTTGCTTTTGGTTTTCGGAGAGACGGCGAGAACGTACTGGCCACCGTTCCCCGAGGGCTCGAAACCCACCCACGCGAAGTCATAGTTGTCGCGGTTCAGTAAAGTGCGGGCGTGCATTTCCGGCTCGGTGGCTTCCTTTTCGCTCTCGAGCAAGCGTTTGAACACGCGGTCGATGACGAGTTTCGATCCGCTCTGGGAAATCACCTTGAAACTCTTGCTGGCCGGACTGTCGTAAGTCGCCTCCACCGTCATTTCGGCCTCGCGATCGCCGGGGAATCCGCGATAAGAAAGCCGGTAAACACGGCTGGAATCATAGTGGCGGAGCGCTTGTGCCCGCTCTGCATCTTTCCGCACAAGATTGCTAACAACCTGGTCGACCGAAAGCTGCGCGCTGGTGATCGATGGCGGAAGGGAATCGGAATCAGCGCTGGCTCCGCACACGATCCCGAGAGTGACGGTCAGGGTGACAAGAAATCTAACCAGGCTCTGCGCTGATCGCGGTAGGGATCCTAAACTTTCCTGCATACACCATCCCAAGGTGCGTTTAGATTACCACCAGCTTTCGGCTGGGCGATTGCCGCTTGGGCTAGCCCGGGTCAAGAAAGTCGAACCGACATTGGGCGTCATTTTCGTGGCCTCGCGGAAAATGTCCCGATAGCCAGGAGTTATTCCCCAATTCGAAGAATTGGACAAAAACGATTGGGGAATGTTTTCAATCACTTGTGTTGAACTTAAAACGGTTGCATAATTGCACAGCCTTTAAGCGAAAACTAGGAGCCCTCCCCCATGTGGATTCGCGAAAGCGAGAAGAGTCTTCATTGGAACTGGATCGCTATTCTTTCCTATACGGCATCTCTTGCTGTCAGTCTGGCAATTTGGCGAGGTCTTTTCCGGGCCGTGCAACTCCTGATTAAGTAAGGCTGCAAGACAAGAATTCCTGTCCGCGACGTCTGTGCTGGCGCGCAGAGGGTGCGGATTTTTGTTTCTGAATCACCAATCACAAGTCAGTGGTCGTAGTGTAAGAGCGAGAACACATCGTACTTTTTCAATTTCTCGCGACCCTTCAGGAAGTCGAGTTCAACCACGAACGCAAGTCCTGCGATCTGGGCACCGAGGCCGTCGGCGAGTTCGGCGGTGGCGACGGCGGTACCGCCGGTGGCGAGTAAGTCATCCACAATCAGGACGCGCTGGCCTTTGTGTATGGCATCTTTGTGAATCTCCAGCGCGTTGCTGCCGTATTCCAAGTCGTAGCTGACCTTCACGGTTTCGGCGGGCAGCTTTCCCGGTTTGCGGACGGGAACAAATCCGGCGTTGAGGCGGTAGGCAAGAGCGGGACCGAAAATAAAGCCGCGAGCCTCCATGCCCAGTACCAGGTCGATCTCTTTGCCGATGTAATTTTCCGAAAGCGCATCGATCAAACGCGCAAAGCCGACCTTGTCTTTGAGCAGAGTGGTGATGTCGTAGAACAGGATGCCTTTTTTCGGAAAGTCGGGGACTTCCCGGATCAGCTTCTTGAGTGCATCGCGATCTGCCGTTGTCACGGTTGCCATTGACTTTAATATCCTTCCTGTCTGGGCGTGGCCTGGAGCTTTGAGAAAATGAGGACTTATCTGTAAGATATTTATTATTCAATACTTTACAAGTGAAGTCTGGGGCTCTTTCGCCCCTCCGGGGCTGAATCGTTTTGCACTTGAACCCACGGCTTACGCCGTGGGCTGCATTCTATCGCCGCTTCGCGGCTGAATTCTCCAAGGGCAAGCTTATCCACCGGGCAAGCCTACCCACCGCGAACTTGAAACGAGGCCAAGCCCGGTGTTGGTTCAGCGTCGGAGACTTCCACTTGATCCACTCGCGCTGCCCTCGGACCTTCGCGAAGGCGCGAGTGCAGGCCCGCCAGTTGCTCGCGCGTTCCCTGGGCCAGCACTTCGACGGTTCCATCGGGATTGTTCCGGATCCATCCTGCGATCTGAAGGATGTGCGCTTCGCGTTCGACGAACCAGCGGAAGCCGACGCCCTGGACGCGACCGCGCACGATAAAGCGGCGAGCCTGAGCTGACGGGTGATCTTTTGTGGAAGCCATGGTTGGATTGCAGAGGTCAGAGGTCGGAATGAAGAAGTAGATCCCAGGATTTCAGCGACACTTCTGCAATCTGACTTCTTACTTCTGACTTTCCCTTACGCTCTCGACAGATACGTGCCTTCCGCCGTATCGACTTTGATCTTTTCGCCTTCGTTGATAAACGGCGGCACCTGCACGACGAGCCCCGTTTCGGTTTTGGCCGGCTTTGTCACGCTGGAGGCGGTGGCGCTCTTCAGTCCAGGCTCGACTTCGACGACGGTCAGGATAACGGTCTGCGGCAATTCGATTCCGACGGCTTTGCCATCGAAAAATTCCACCTTGATCTGGAGGTTCGGCGTCAGATATTCCACGGAGTCGCCGAGCGTTTCGCGGGTGAGATGAGTCTGCTCATAGTTCTCCGTGTTCATGAAGTAGTAGTCATCGCCATCGCTGTAGAGGAACTCCATGCTTTCCTCATCCACGATGACCTTCTCGATGGGGTCAGGGGAGCGGAAGCGTTCCACGAACATGGCTCCGGTGCGAAGGTTGCGCAATTTGGCCTGGATAAAGGCGCGGAGGTTGCCCGGGGTACGGTGTTCGACTGAGAACACGGAGTGCAGATCATCTTTGTGCTTGATGATCATGCCGGGACGGAGTTGGGTTGCTGGAATCGACATTGCTGGTTTACATCTCCTTCAGTTCGCTAGGAATGCTGGCGGGGCGGGTCGCAGGAGCTTCCGCCGCACTTGGAATCAACACTTTATTTTACACAGGTGAGTAGGGTTGTGGGAATCGGCCTGAGTCGCTGGCAGCTTCAATTGGAACATATTCTCGAGCAGCCAGACTCGGAGGGCGGTTGTGGGTCTAGAATGAAAAGAACGGGAGGTTCTTATGCGCATTGGAAAATACGAGAGTTCCGAGGGCACGACCGGCACAGCGATCACCTTTCTATTGATTGGGCTCGGCGTGGGGGCAGGGCTGGGGTTGCTGCTTGCTCCGAAGCCTGGCAAGCAGTTGCGGAAAGATTTGCGGCGATCCTATGATGAGGCGCTGGAAACGGTTTCCGACTGGACGGATGAAGCGCGCGGCCATTTTGAGGATGCGGTTGAAAAAGGATCGGACCTAGCCGAGCAACTGCGGTCGAAAGCGGCGCCAATCAGCGACATGCTGCGGCGATCGTAGGTTTCGGTCGTTCGTCGCCAGTCGTTCGTCGATTCGTTCTGGTTTTAGCAGGCTGCTGAAAAACTCGCTAGGCGCGAGAGAGGCGACCACCAGGGCTAAAGCCCGCATTGATTCGGCGACATACGCGGCCCTGAAGGGCCGCTCTTCCACGGTTGTGCGGGCATTGCGGTAGTTGTGCGGGCATTGCGGTAGTTGTGCGAGCATTGCGGAGTTTTTCCGCCCTCTTCGAAGCCACGTTGAGTTCTTGGCGTTTGGTGGCACGGCTTGATGCCGTGATCTTTCAAAACGGGCCCAAGCTGGAGTTTTTCCGCATCCTGTTGAGACGCGTCTAGGGCTCGACCTGGGTTTCGTCTTCGAGCTTCCGTTTCTTCTTGTGGACGCTGCGAATCACAAGGCCCACGGAGAAGCGGAAGTTGTCCTGCTTCTGCTTGCCGAGAAGCGGGAATGCGGTACCGGTCTGAAAATAGTCGGCTTTGAAGCGGACTGCGAAACGCTCACTAATCTTGTGGTCTAACCCACCGCCGGCTACTAGTGCTCTACCTGATCCGACCTCAGTGAAGGTTTCGCCCTGAGCGCTAGCTACTCCCCGCGCGCCCTGATGTCCGTACAGAAGTTCTCCGAAAGGCGTCCATCGTTCATACTTTCGACGGGCGAATTGAGCGCCGAAGAGAAAGTTGTACTCTCTTGTATCGACATTGAAATAAGGACCGGACGGACAGAACGACGGATTGCCGCCGCAGGTGGGAAATGGCGCTGGCGTGGCTTGCGGTATCTTGGAGGTTCCGAAGTATTGGCCGCCTTCTACGATGATCCCGAGCCAGTGGGTCGCGTTTACGCCCAACGACGCATCCCACCCCGGCAATCCCGCCCAGTGCCCGGCATTGAAAAGCCCGGCTTCAGCATAAGAGCCACCCAGGAAGAGCTCGAGACGAGGATAGGGACGAGCAATGACTGCCTGATTGACAGTTGGCGCCGGGATATTGGCCGTTTGTGCTTGCGGAGTCTGATCGGGGGCCGGGGCAGGAGATTGCGCCGGCGCTGGAGTTTGAGCGGGAGCAGAGGCCGGCGTCGTGGACTGCGCCCACGACATCACACACAGCGCCGCTACTCCGATCACAACTCCCAGGTAATTCCTCACGATTCCTCCTTGAAAAATCAGTACCCAGTAGCCAGCAAGAACCCGCAGCGCCTGAACTGGGTACTGGCTACTGGGTACTGGTTACTGGCTTTCCGAAAACTGTATTGTAGTGAAGCCGGATATCGCCGCGCGTTCCCTGCTCGGGCGAATACACCACACACGTGTCGAAGGGCCGCGAGTAGACGTGCAGTGTGACCGCACGCTGGTTCGCTTCCCGTGGATTGATTACCCGGTGCACCGGCTCCAGCGGATCGACGGCACACGGATTGGCAGCCGTCAACTCCACGGTGTTAGATGCCTGCAACCGGCACTTCCCTGCCTCAATATCTTCAAATCCCACGTGAAAGTTTTCGACGACAAGTCTTCCGATCGGCGCCGCCATCCAACAATTCTGATCACGGTGATTGTGCACTGAGCTGCCTTGACCAACCTCCCAGCAGATGGCAAGCAATTCGTAGAGCTCGGTCTTGTCGATGAGATTCCGGGTATAGTGCTGCCGGTCCCAGGTCAAGTAGGGCGCGAGACTACTTTCGGTAACAGGCATCCGCGCGAGAAGGGACTGCACTTTCTCGGTTGTTTCGAATGCCGAGACGGGAAGCGCGCGCAACTCTTTCACGAGCTGGTCAATCGGTACACGTGGCGTTGTAGTCAGTCCAGTCATCGTTGTATGCGACAAACTATTGAGTATACCGTGCCCAGCATTCGATCGTGTGGCGCGGGCGCCCCGGCCCGCGGCTCTGTCTATGTCTGCTTCGATACAATCGAAGCCGGCTAAGAAACCATGGAAATCAAACTTACGGAAACCGAAGTCCGCGTGCTGGGATCATTGATTGAAAAAGACATCACAACCCCGGAATACTACCCGCTGTCACTGAACGCGCTGATCAACGCGTGCAACCAGAAGTCTAACCGCGATCCCGTGATGCAATTGGACGAAGACGCAGTGCGGGACGCACTCGAAGGCCTGCAGCAGCAACGCCTGGCTGGTCCCGCGAGAGGCGCCGACAGCCGCGTCACCAAATACGAACAACGCATGCAGGAAGTGTTCAACTTCACCCGCGCGGAAACCGCCATACTGTGCGTGCTGCTGCTGCGCGGTGCACAGACTCCGGGAGAATTGCGCGGGCGTGCGGAACGGCTTCATCGCTTCGAAACGCTTGATGATGTGCAATCGGCGTTGCACAAGTTGATGCAGCGCGAACCGCCGTTGGCGAAAGTGCTGCCGCGGCAGCCGGGGACAAAGGAATCGCGATACGTGCACCTGCTGGCTGGGGATGTGGTCGACGTGGAAGCGCCAGCGCACCATGCGGCAGCACTTGAGCACAATTCGGCGGATGCAGAGCGGATCGCCCGCCTGGAGGAGGAAGTGGCCGAGTTGCGGCGAGAACTTGGAGAAGTGAAGGATCAACTGCAGAGATTCCGTCGGCAGTTCGAGTGAAATACCTTCAACGCGGTAAGAAAACCAACCAGCTTCCTACGGAGTTAGTTCGAACACGACGCCGCTGTTGCTTGATCCACCTGCGTACGTTGTGCCGAAGAGGTTGCCCGAGCTGTCCCAGGCCAGCCCACTGAAAGGGTTCGATCCATCGGTCTTATTGAAATTCCAGAGGACCTTTTCTGTGTACTTGTGGTTGCCCCTACCGAGTGCCGCTATTAGTTCGAAAACGGTGCCGTAACCATAAGCGCCATAGCCGGTCGTGGTGCCGTAGAGGTTCCCGCTTCCATCGAACACAAGCGATCCGTAAGGATTGCAACCATCACCGTTGGCACCGGTGAAGGCGTAGAGAACAGCCTCCTGCCATTTCCCGCTCCTTTTGCTGAGGCGGTAAACCTTCCCGCAGACCGGCCCGCCGTCGTAGGTCACGCCGTAAACATTTCCTGCCTGGTCGAGCAATGGGTTACCCACTGGGACTGGCGGGCACGTCACATCGGGGCCGCAGTAGGTGTGGGGCATAAAAGTATGCAGGACCGTCGGGTTCCAACCGCCGCTGCCATTCGGAGAAAGCTCGAATGCCGTCGTCAATCCGACCCCGAATATATTGCCGGCGGAGTCCATTGTCAGTCCGCCGTTTTGTCTGACAGGAGTGCTGTAAATGATCTGTTCGTTCCAACCGCCGTTTGCCGGGCTCAATTCAAATACACCGCCATCCGCCATGCCGTAGACCTTGCCCGCTGCATCCATGATCAGGCCGCCCGCGGGATAAACACCGTCAGCGCAGTTCGCTTGCGAGCAAAAACTGTAGAGCACAGTTTCTGTCCAGTTGTTTCCGTTTGGGGTCAGTTTGAAAACAACACCACCGCCATTGGTTCCGCCATACGTTGCTGTTCCGTAAATGTTCCCGGCGCTGTCGAGCACCAGATCCGAGGCTGGATCAGATCCGTCCGCACCGCCGAAGAAACCGTAGAGCACATTCTCGTTCCAGCCGCCCGCAACTGGAGAAAGCTCGAATACCGTGCCGAATCCCACACATCCGTTTCCCGATCCTCCGCACGATGTGGTCCCGTAGAAATTGCCTTTGCCATCAGGCGTGAGTGGCGCCGAAGGACCGCTGCCATCGCTGCTTCCAGAAAAGTCATAGAGCACGTTTTCAGTCTGAGCTTTTGCGGAATGAGGGGTGACGAACAATAGTGCAGTCAACGCTAAGAGGGCGTAGATGTTCAAACGAAACCGGATGCTGGCTAGATGCATAGTCACCTCTTGGGACGATTTCCATTTCGCCGCGTTAACCGTACGGCGCTTTGCGGGGGGCTTCAATTATCGATCGCGAAACCACCGGAGCGGCGCACTTCGACGGCGCCGATCCGCAGCATCCTGGCCAGCAGTTCTGGCTCTGGGCAATCGTTTCGAAGCGGTTGCCTTGGACCACACCACTATTCCCGCGGGCCCTGGAGAATGTCAACGATGAATGCACCAGAGAGCTAGCGCAGTGAAAAGGTTTTCACAATACGCGTTCCTGCGCATAACCCGCCGCTCCCAATGCCGAGATGATTTCGGCAATGTGATCGGGGCCGCGTGTCTCCATGGTGATTTCGATCGCGGTTTCGCCGAGGCCTACACCGTGATACGCGCGGTCGTAATCGGTTTCGACGATGTTGGCGCGATGCTGCGCCAGAATCGATGTGAGGCGATTGAGAGCGCCGGGATAGTCGGGCAGGTGGACGCGCAGCCGCACCAGGCGCCCGTCTTTCACGAGGCCGCGCTCGATGATGCGTGACAGCAGCGTGACGTCAATATTTCCTCCGCAGACGAGCACGGCAACTTTCTTCCCAACCAACGGCAACTTGCGATTGACCAAGGCTGCTAGAGCGGCGGCGCCTGCGCCCTCCGCCAGTGTCTTCTCGCGCTCCAGCAGGAGCAGAATTGCGTTGGCGATTTCTTCCTCTTCGACGGTAACGATGTCATCGACATATTTCTGAACCAGCGGCAGGGTGCGCTCTCCGGCGCGCCGCACAGCGATACCGTCGGCGATGGTCGATGCCGCCATGAGCGTGACGGGATGCCCTTCACCGACTGCAACTTTCATTGAGGGCAGGCGCGAAGGCTGCACTCCGAAGACCTGGATTTTAGGATTCGATTCCTTGAGAGCACAGGCGATGCCGCCAATGAGGCCACCGCCACCGATGGGGACGACCGCAGCTTCGAGGTCCGGGTGTTGCTGGAGAAGTTCCAAGCCGATCGTGCCTTGTCCGGCGATGACCGCGTCGTCGTCGAATGCGTGCACAAAAGTGAGGTGCTCTGCCTGGCTGCGTCGGAGCGACTCCTCATAGGCCTCGTCGTAGTTCGATCCATGGAGAATGACATCCGCGCCGTAGCCGCGCGTCGCCGAGACCTTGATGAGCGGAGTGGTCAACGGCATGCAAATCTGCGCGCGGATTCCCAGCTTGCCCGCGTGGTAGGCCACGCCCTGCGCATGATTTCCTGCCGAAGCTGCAATCACGCCTTGAGCGCGTTCTTCTGCGCTGAGCAGGAGCAGCTTATTGCGCGCGCCGCGCTCCTTGAAGGCGCCGGTACGCTGCAAATTATCGAGCTTCAGGTACACGTCGTTGGCCGTGGACTCGGAAAATGTCTCCGAACGCGCGCAAGGGGAAAGGTAAATGGAATCGCAAATGCGGCGCTGGGCCGCCTGTATGTCGCTGAGGGTAATCATCTCGTCCCGAATGCTACCGATGTCTAAGGATGGCAACATCTTACCTGACGGCACGAAGGGAGTATGGCCGCGTGTACCAAGTGCAATGGCCGTAATGGCCGGTTGGGACAGGACCCAGGACCTTCCGAAACCTATGCAACCGTGAAACCGCCCGTCAGAATAGGCTTTTGGAAGGAGTTCATCCCCTGGGACTCATGTCTACTTCGACTGCTGGTTCGTTCGCTCCCGTCGCCGTTCACCGCAAGAGTGCCGCTCGCGTCGCGTTGTTTGACCTGTCGCCAGCATCCGCGCAGCTGATCACCGAAGGTTTTCGGCAGTATGGAATTGAAACCCTGCTGATTCCCCGCGACAACGTGGACCGGCTGCAGCGCGAAAAATTCGAGGCTTGCGTTCTGCCTTTGAACGAATCGGCCGGAAGCATCATCGAACTTGTGCGCGGCACGGCGTCGAACAGCCGCATGGTCATTTATGGCCTGGGCGGGACGGCGCAGGACGCGATGCGCTATTCGAAGTTGTGCATCAACGCCGTGTTTCATGAGCCGCTGGAGCGGTCGGCGGCGATGAAGCTGGTCCGTGCGACGCAAATGCTGGTACTGCACGAATTCCGGCGCTACGTGCGCATCCCCGTGATGACAGAGGTCGGGCTTGTGTTCCCCGATGGTGGCCGCATGACGGCAACCAGCCAGGAAATCAGTTCGGGAGGCATGTCACTCAAGGGGAATCACGTGCCCGAGCAGGGGAGTCAAGTCGAGGTTTCGTTCTCACTTCTGACGCTGCCGCGGGTGTGGGTGCGAGGCCAGGTCAGTTGGAAAAAGAGTAATAAGTGCTTCGGCATCCGGTTCGACTCCACTGACGAACGCAGGCAACGGCTGAAAGAGTGGATCGTCGCTTATCTGGAAGCGTAGGACAGCTATCAGCTCTCAGCCGTCAGCTTTCAGTTAAACGTTGCTACCCCGGCTACAATATCGGCGTGAGTTCTTCTTCCGCCGCGGTCGAGCCCGTGCCACCCCCGGTTCTGGACGCTCGCCGATTTTCGCTGCGGCAGCGAATTCTTCTCTGGTTCATCAGTTGGGCAGGCTATGTGGCGATTGCACTGATCGGCCCAACTTTGCGCTATTCCATCTCGTGGGAGGAACTGCCAGCGACGCCCGGCGCGATCTACGAAAAACCAGTGATTTATTCCTTTTGGCATCGGGCCGTATTCGCGAGTGCCTGGCTTTGGAGAAAGACCGGAATAGCCGTGATGGTCAGCAGGAGCTTCGATGGCGAATACATTGCCCGCACGATCGAAAAGCTGGGCTTTATTGCAGTACGAGGATCGAGCAGCCGCGGTGGCGCAACCGCGCTGCTTGGCTTGAAGAGTCAGTTGGAAGGTGGGAATCTCGTGGCCTTCACCATCGATGGGCCTCGCGGACCAAAGTATGTGGCCAAGCCCGGCCCGGTTCTGCTGTCCCGCGCCAGCGTCTTGCCGATGCAAGCGTTCTATGTTGCACTCAGCGACGCGTGGGTGCTCAAGACCTGGGACGCTCTGATGATTCCGAAACCATTCTCGAAAGCACTGGTGCGATTCAGCGCCAAGATGCAGGTTCCAGCTGACGCCGACGAACAACAGATGGCCGAGTTTCAACGGCAATTGCAGGCATCGCTCGAGCGCGTTACGCAGTTTGCCGAAGAAAATGTTGCGAAAGTTGGGTCGCCGGAGTTTCCGATCCTCAAGAGCTAACTGCTTCTCCTTAACGCTCGCCAATGCTCGTCTCTAAACGCATCGATCACCGTTTGACTTTGTGTCCTCTCGCCCTTTAGATTGGCGGAGTTGTTTGTTTTGCTCTTTCTCAACTTAGGTTCGCGCAGATTCGTAGCCCAGCCATGCTGGTGCTATGGGAAGCGGGTGAGAATCCCGCGCTGCCGCGCAACTGTAAGCGAGGAAACCGCAACCGGTCACTGGGCGATTTTGCAATGTCACCTGGGAAGGCCGCTTGCAGCAACCGGATGCCGAGCGCAAGCTCCCATCCTCACTCGCAAAGCCAGGAGACCGGCGTGAACCGTCCACACTGAACCCTTTCGCGTGACAAAGGAGATGTGCATGCGGTTTTCCCGTGTTTTCGCCCGTTTATTTCTCTCGTTGTTTTTCCTGGTATGCCTCGCTTCTGCTGAAATCAAAATCAAAGTTGTGGACCCTCAGGATGCCGCTGTAGCCGGGGCCGAGGTGCGGTTGCTCGAGCCCGGGAAGTCAGCGCTCGTGAACTCGCAAAACACTTCCGCCGAAGGCCTGGCGACCTTTCGCGCGGCGCCATCAGGCGCCTACCGAATTCAGGTTCTGGCTCCTGGGTTTGGGTTGGCAACGGCGGATGTGAAGACATCCGACGAAACGGTCACGATCAGGCTCGCGATTGCCACGGCCGCGCAGACGGTTGTCGTCACCGCAACTCGAACCGCGGTTCCCGGAGAGGCGTCGGGCGCCGATGTAGACACTCTGAACGGGGCCCAGATCACCACGATGCAGCCCGTAGCGGCGAACGATGCCATGCGCTTTTTGCCTGGAGCGCTCGTGAATACTGCCGGGCAGCGCGGAGGCCTGGCGTCATTGTTTGTTCGCGGCGGTGAATCGAATTACAACAAAGTTATCGTTGACGGCGTCACAGTGAACGAGCCCGGTGGCACGTTTGACTTCGGTACGCTTTCGCTCGCGCAGGCGGATCGGCTGGAATTCGTTCGCGGCGCGCAGAGCACACTGTATGGTTCGGATGCCTTGACCAGCGTGATCCAGGTCTGGACTCGCGCAGGCAGCACACGCGTTCCTGAGCTGCGGTTAAGCTCCGACGGCGGAAATTTCGGAACGGCCAGCGGCGATGTGTCTTTGGCGGGTGCTTATCGACGGTTCGATTACAACTTCTTTGCCGATCAGTTCAACACCAACGGACAAGGGCCGAACGACAAATACTCCGATTCGCTGCAAGGCGCGAACATAGGCGCGGCACTCTCCGACAAAGTGTCCTTCAGGGCGCGATTCCGTCACTCCAACAGCCGCACCGGTTTGCCGGGCGAATGGAGCTTCAATGGCTACGATCCGCTGGTTCCACCTTCAGATACATTCCTCCTTCAACCCGATCCATCCGATCGTTCGCGGCTAAACAATGTTCTCGGCAGCGTAGAACTCGCAATCGCAGCACCAGGGGGATGGCAGCATAGATTCACCGGGTTCGACTATCTGTATCGTTACGACGAACTGAATCCAAACGGCGACCCGGCGAGAATCGACGACAATCCATCGCACAATGTGGATCACATCAATCGGGCAGGCTTCGAGTACCAGGGCGATTACTCCGAACGCACCTGGGCTCACACGACTTTCGGCTACCGGATTGAGAATGAAAACGGTTTCGTCGGGAACCTCGCGTATGGTTCTCAGACTCACGGGCAGCGGCTCAACCAGGACACCTATGGGCAACAAGAATTGACTTTGGGACGACTCGGCATTATCGCCGGAGGAAGGTTTGTTCACGACAGCGCCTTCGGCAACACTGGTGTGCCCAGAGTTGCACTGACATTGCTGGCGTTTCGCGGAAGTGAAGTATTCTCCGGTACGCGGCTTCGCTTCTCTTACTCCACTGGATTCAAAGAGCCGCGCTTGGAGGAGACCTATAACGGACCCGATCTGTACGACATTGCAAATCGCGGGCTCAAGCCGGAACGTGTCCGCTCCTTCGAAGCCGGCGTGCAGCAAGGTTTGTTCAAGAACAAATATGAATTGAGCGCAACCTACTTCAACAACCTCTTCCACGATCAGATCAACTATGTGGAGGTTGATCCCGTCAACTTCGTGGGAGAGTACGTCAACGTGAATAAAGCATTCGCGCAGGGCGCTGAAATCGTGTTTCGGGGAAGGCTCACGTCAAGGCTGCTGCTCAACAGCGCCTACACTTACACTTCGTCCGAGTACCTCGATAATCCATCCCCTTACGATCCCGTCTTCGATCCGGCCAACCTTTGCTGCGGCGTCCAAAGCATTCCGGCACCACGTCCCTTTCTTATCTGGGATCGCGCTGGGGCGCGAACTTGGGGGTAGTTTCGTCGGTCGCCGATCCGATTCGGATTTTTACAACCTCAACATCGACCACGCTGCTGGCTATGCTCGCGTGGATCTTGGGGGCTGGTATGCGATCAACTCTCGGATTACGGCATATGCGAACATCGAGAACGCGCTTAACGCGCACTACAACGAGGTTGTTGGATATCCGGCGCTGACTGCTAATTTCCGGGCAGGCGTTAGATTTCGAATCGGAGGGGAATGACGCTAGCGGCGGCTGCCGGCGGTTTCTTTCGAGTTGGCGTCTGGTTGCAGATCATCGGTCGCTACCGGCCTGCGAGCGGAAGGAGCGGAGTCTCCTCCGCCGTTATAACGGTGCCGGACTTCGTGGAGCTTCTGCACTTCATTCTCACCGAGTGGCTGCTCGTTGCCGAGCACGTGGGTGACGAGTGCGATCTTGGCGAAGTGCTCTACCGTTTCCATCTTCATGTAGGCACTTTCCAAACTCGATCCGAACGTCACTACGCCATGATTCGCCATCAGGATGGCGTCATGGCTTGGAATCAGAGGCTCGAGAGCGTCTGTGAGTTCAGGCGTGCCCGGCGTGCCGTAGCGGGCCAGGGGAATTGATCCCAAGCCGACAACCACCTCGCATACGAGCGGACGGTTGAGATCGCGGCCGGAAGCGGCGAAGCCGGTAGCAGTCGGCGGATGCGCGTGGACGATGCCATGCACGTCGGGACGCAGGCGGTAGATCAGCAAGTGCATGCCGATTTCGCTCGAAACGCGGCGCTTGCCGGAGAGGCGCTTGCCGTCCATGTCGACGATAACCATGTCGGATGCGCGCATTCTGCCCTTGCTGATGCAGGTTGGGGTCACCAGCAAGTGATTCTTGTCAAGGCGAACGGAGAGGTTTCCGTCCGTCGCGGCAACGAAGCCGCTTTCGTGCAGCATGCGACCGTACTCCACAATTGCACGTCGATGTTGACGGTCGCTCGCCATAAGAAAACCTTGCGCGGCCATGGTACAGCACGCCTCTAAAACCTTACAACACCCATCAGGTCAAAATGTGTAAATTTAGTGCAACAATGCCCGGTGTAGGACTGCCACGCACTGAGTAACTATCGTCCAAACCCTATAATCTCCCCAATGCTCGTCTCGGATTTTCACTATGATTTGCCGCCGGAACGCATTGCCCAGGAGCCGCTGCGGGATCGCTCGCAATCTCGCCTGCTGCGGCTGAATCGGGCTGCGGGGACTAGGGAGGATCGTGTTTTTCGGGATTTTCCCGAAATGCTACGGCCGGATGATTTGTTGGTGTTGAACAACACGCGAGTGTTTCCCGCCCGGCTCTATGGCCATCGCAGCGGGCAACACGCTCAACCGGTCAGTCCACACAATCCGGCGGGCGCAAGACTTTCTTCGCGGACGGATCGAAGTTCTGCTTACGCGACAACTGGCCGAGAACCCGAATGAATGGGAGTGCCTGGTTCGTCCCGGACGAAAGATCGGCGTTGGCGAGAGGCTGCTGTTTCACTCTTCGGAGTCTCAACCCGGCGACCTTCCCGAACTGGAAGCCCAGGTGATCGAGCGTGGGACCTTCGGCGAGCGGCGCATTCGATTTGCGTCGGTTCCAGATTTTTTTGCCCGCGTCGAGCGAATCGGTCACGTGCCCCTCCCTCCATACATTTATCGAGAGGGCGATCGGGCAGCGGACCGCGAGCATTATCAGACGGTCTACGCGCAGAGGCGAGGATCGGTGGCAGCGCCGACCGCCGGGTTGCATTTCACGCCAGAAGTGCTGGCCCAGATACGAGAACGCGGAATTGAGGTTGCGGAGATCACATTGCACGTTGGACTCGGCACTTTTCAGCCGGTACGAGTGGAAAGGGTCGAAGATCACAAACTGCATCGCGAGTGGTACGAGATCCCGGCAAACACAGTTCGCGCGATCAACGACGCTAAGGCCGCAGGCCGCCGCGTGGTGGCGGTGGGAACGACCACCGTCCGCACGCTGGAATATGCTGCGGGTCTGACTGACGGTAAGCGAGTGGAAGCCGGTTCGGGCGAAGCCGACATGTTTATCTACCCGGGGTATCAATTTCGTATTGTGGATGCCATGCTCACAAACTTCCACCTGCCGCAATCAACTTTGCTGATGCTTGTGTGCGCCCTGGGCGGAAAGGAGTTCGTGATGAACGCCTACCGGCATGCGGTCGAGGCCAACTATCGCTTCTACTCTTATGGCGATTGCATGTTTGTCGAGTAGAGTCGCTGTTAGCATGAATCGATATGGTTCAGCGTCCACGCAACGGTTGTCGAAGCCGGGGCCGGGCCGCTCTCGGAGTATTCCGAAGCGCCACCGTCTTTGGAATGGCAGCACTGTGCGTCGTGATTTTCGCGGCGCAGGCGCAAACACCGGCGCAATCGAAGGCCACGCACTCCAAGCCGTCCGTCAAACCCGAAGAAGACTCCCAGCTCTATCACAACACGACCTTCGGATTTCGCTATCAGATTCCGTTCGGATGGGTGGATCGTACGAAAGAGATGAATCCGAATGAGAAGGATGCGGCAAAGGCGGCGGTCCTCCTGGCCATTTTCGAGCGTCCGCCCGAAGCCACCGGCGACACGGTTAATTCCGCCGTTGTGATTGCATCAGAAAGCGCGGCGTCTTATCCGGGTTTCAAGAAAGTTGAAGACTACCTCGGCCCGCTCACCGAACTTGCGACCGCCAAGGGCTTTAAGCCCGATGGCGAACCATACACGCTGGACGTTGAGTCAAGGCAACTGATCCGGGCTGATTTCATTAAACAGCTCAGCGAAACTCTCACCATGCACCAGTGCACGCTCGCTCTTCTAACGAAGGGTCAGATTGTCTCCTTTACGTTCATTGCCAGCAGCGAAGACGAACTGGATAATTTGATGGATAGCCTTCATTTCGACATCCCAAAATCGGGCGCGAAACCACGTCCCTAAGAGCAACAAAAAGCACCGTTTATCCTCTCGATTCTAGCCTCAGAAACACCGTTTTTTATGGTAAAATAAAGCAAGCTTTGGTGACTGCTAAATAGCAGAAAATTCAATAAGTTGAGCTCACTAAGCAGTCCCCGGAATCGCCCTTACAGCCAGGTACCCGATCCGGTCTTCCACGGAGCAGAATGGCCACGAAAGAATTGCAGCCCGATCTCGCCGAAAAGAACAAAAACGGCAAACCCGCGAACGGAGATTACACCGCCGATTCGATCAAAGTCCTCGGCGGTATGGAAGCCGTTCGTAAACGTCCCGCAATGTACATTGGTTCGACCGGTGAGATGGGTCTGCATCACCTGGTCTATGAAGTCGTGGACAATTCGGTCGACGAAGCGCTCGCCGGGCACGCTGACAAGATCGACGTCACCATTCACCTCGACAACTCCATCACGGTAGTCGACAACGGCCGCGGCATTCCGGTCGACAACATGACACTGGAAAACGGCGACGTGCTTCCCGCCGCGCAGGTCGTCATGACGACGCTGCACGCCGGCGGCAAGTTCGACAGCAACTCCTACAAAGTTTCCGGCGGATTGCACGGCGTTGGCGTGAGCTGCGTCAACGCGCTCAGCGAAGAACTCGACCTCGAAATCTGGCGCGATGGTTTCACCTGGGAGCAGACTTACTCCAAGGGCGAGCCCACCAGCAAGCTGCGCAAAGCGGGAGCCGCGAAGATCAAGACCGGCACCAAGGTTCACTTCGTACCCGACAAGACGATTTTCACTGCCCTGGAATACAACTTCGACACGCTTTCCCAGCGCCTGCGCGAACTCGCGTTTCTGAATAGGGGCTTGGTCATCACGCTCACCGACGAGCGCCACACCGACTCCAAGACAAACGAAGCCAAGCACACTGAGTTCAAGTACAACGGCGGGATTGCCGAGTTCATTAAGCATCTCAATCGTGGCAAGCAGGTACTGCACGACAAGCCGATCTACATGGAAGCGGACAAGGATCAGGTCCACATCGAAATCGGCTTGCAGTACAACGACGCCTATTCGGAATCCGTTTTCAGTTTCGCCAACAACATCAATACCGTCGACGGCGGCACGCATCTCTCCGGTTTTCGAACTTCGTTGACTCGCACCATTAATTACGCCGGGCAGCAAATGGGCCTGTTCAAGGATGTTAAGGAAAACCTCACTGGGGATGACGTTCGCGAAGGTCTGGTGGCCGTGATTAGCGTGAAGTTGCCGCAGCCGCAGTTCGAAGGACAGACCAAGGGCAAACTGAACTCCGATATCGCCGGCATCGTGCAGGCCGTGGTCAATGAAAAGCTGGGCGCGTTCTTCGAGCAGAACACCGCCGTGGCCCGCAAGATCATCAACAAGGCGATCGACGCCGCCCGCGCCCGCGAAGCCGCGCGTAAGGCCCGTGACCTCACGCGCCGCAAAGGTGCGCTCGATGGCGGCGGACTCCCCGGCAAACTGGCTGACTGTTCCGAGCGTGATCCCAACCGCTGCGAGCTCTTCCTGGTCGAGGGCGAATCAGCAGGTGGCACTGCGAAACAGGGCCGCGACCGGCGCTTCCAGGCCATCCTGCCTCTCAAGGGAAAAATTCTGAACGTGGAAAAAGCGCGCTATGACAAGATGCTGGCCCACGAAGAAATTCGCGCGATGATTACCGCGCTCGGCACCGGCATTTCAAAGGAAGATTTCGATCCAACGAAGGTTCGCTACGGCAAGATCATTCTGATGACCGACGCCGACGTGGACGGCTCGCACATCCGCACGCTGCTGCTCACGTTCTTCTTCCGCCACATGCAGGAACTGATCAAGCGCAGCAATGTCTACATCGCGCAGCCCCCGCTGTTCGGTATCAAGAAGGGCAAGACACACCAGTACATCAAGAACGAACACGACTTCGTGAAGGTCATGGTGAAGCGCGCCTCCGAAGGCCTCATCATTCGCTACGGAGAAGGAGCGGCCAAGCTGGAAGGCGCCGCCCTGACCAAATTCATCACCGTGCTCAACGAGTATCTCGAGTTCTTGGGCAAGTTAAACAAGCGCATCCGCGAGGAGCAGATCGCCACCCTGCTGCCTAAGCTGGATCTCGCCAAGCGGGCCGACTTTGAAGGAGACAAGAAGACTCCGCCGAAGAAGATCGAAAAGCTGGAAAGAGAACTCAAGCGCCTGCAGAAAGACTTGAAGCTGAAGAGCATCGAGACACGCTTCGACGAAGAACACAATCTCTGGGCGCTGGTCTTCGTGAACTCACAGGGTGCCGAGCACATCATCAATTGGGAACTGGCTTCGTCCCCGGAGTGCCGCCAGCTCATCACCAAGTTCAAGCAGATCGAGCAGTATCTCGAGCCGCCGTTTGTGGTCGAAAGCATCGTGCGGCCTACGAAAGCTGCCAGCGCCGAAGAAAAAGACGAAGAAGAGAGCGGAGACGAAAATCTAAGCGTCGCCGAGAACGAAGAAGCTGAGAAGGTGCAGAAGAAAACCGGTAAAGCTCCGGCTCGGCGCGCCAAAGAGCCGGAGATTGTCGAGAAGAACACTGCCCGCGAACTTTTTGACTACGTTCTCGGGGAGGGGCGGAAAGAGTACACCGTCCAGCGCTACAAAGGTCTTGGCGAAATGACTGCAGAGCAGCTCTGGGAGACCACCATGGACCCCGAGCGCCGCACGCTGCTGCAGGTCAGACTCGAAGACATCGCCGAGTGCGAAACAATCTTCACCACACTCATGGGCGAAGACGTGGAATCGCGCAGGAAATTTATTGAAGACAATGCGCTCGATGTGAAGAACCTGGATATCTAGCGAATCGGTAGCACACGATGATTTACGTGAAGAGCTTTCTGGCCGGATTGCTTGCACTCATCGTGGTTCCTGCGATGTGTGCTTGTCACCGTTGTGGTTGGCACGATGATTTACGCCTTGGTTCATCAAACGCCCGGGGAGGGTTCGGTGGGTTGGGACCCGATTAGCCTGATTCATATGAACCCCATGCTCTGGCCTGTTCCCGTCTCCATTTTCTTCACCGGCTTCATCTGGAAATATCGAAGACTTGCTAAGGGGCACTGACGCTACTCCAGCAACGCTTCGTCTTATCTCCGCTGTGCCCCATGCCAAACCGTGCTGATGACTACCCGGTGGTCCTGCACCCGGTACAACACGATGTAAGGAGTGCCTCCGACTACCAGTTCCCGAATCCGCGGCTCGGCCCCGATCCGGCCCAGATGGGGATGATTACCGAGAGCTTCGACCATGGCGACGATCCGCAACGCCAGCCGTTCCGCCGCCTTCGGCTTGTCTCGAGCGACGTAGGCGCGAATTTCTCGCAGGCGCGTTCGTGCCAAAGCAGACCAGACAACCTCTACTGGCACAGCGCCTCGTCATCATGCGTTTTTCCGCAGGCGCACTTTGGGACCGGCAACTCATTCTCCGTTCCCCACGACAGCAGCCACGCTTTCATGTCCTCATTCTTGATGTAGTGTCCCGATTTGACCTGCCGGTCTGCCTGGCGAACCTCGGCCAGCATTCTCTCCTGGTCAGAGACGTAAATTTCCACCGCGTCCGCAATCAGAAAATTGGAACTGCGCCCCGACGCTTTCGCCAGCCGCGCCAGGCGTTTCTTGGTCTCCGGCTTGAGCCGGATGCTGAGGGTTGCACTCCGTGTGTTTGCCATGAACACATTTTAGCACACTACGTGTTCGAAGAAGAGCAGCTCCAGCTCTTGGCTAGTTACCCCGAGTTACTTTCTTCCCCCTGTATCGAAAACGGTTAGCGCAAGTTCCACCCTGGTCCACGTTCTCCCCACAGGACGCGAGAATCCGCGTCGGACAGGGAATGCCGCAGATCCCTCACTGTCGGCTCTCCAAGGGAGATTGGCCGTGTACAAGCTTCTCATCGCGCTCTTTAGTCTTAGCCTTACGCTTTTCGCCACAGCACAGGAGCCGGCATCGCTGCAGCAGCAGGACTCTGCTCCTGCGCTCACCATCTACAACCAGAATTTCTTCGTCGCCCGGGAATATCTTCCGCTCGACCTGACCGCCGGCGTCAACCACGTCAACTTCGCCGGTATCACTTCGCACCTTGAGCCCGACTCCGTCATCCTGCGCGATCTGACTGGGCGTCCGCTCCAGATCCTCGAACAGAGTTACCGCAACGACCCGATCTCGCAGGAGTTGCTGCTTTCGTTCTACGAGGGCAAGACGATTGATTTCCAGATTCAGCACGGTGAGAAGATCGAGACCGTCCCCGGAAAAATCATTCGCAGCGGATATGTGCCGGCCACATACAACCAGTACGGCTATCCCCAGACACCCTCGACCCAGCCGATCATCGAAATCGATGGCGTTCTGCGCTTCGGATTGCCCGGCCAGCCGCTATTTCCGGCGCTCTCCAACGACTCGATCCTCAAGCCCACGCTGAGCTGGCAACTCGAAACCACGCACGCCGGGCGCTCGCAGGCGGAGATCTCTTACGTCTCCGGCGGCATGACCTGGCAATCGGATTACAACCTCGTCGTCTCTGACGATCCCAAGAACCCCAGCCTGAACTCACTCGATCTCGTCGGCTGGATCACTATGCAGAACCACAGCGGCAAGACATTTGAGAACGCCCGTATCAAGCTGATGGCTGGCGATGTCAGCAAAATCCAACCGCCGATGTCGAACGCGAAAGCCGGATACGCCCTCGAAGCACGCGCGATGGACATGAACGCCGCCGCACCCGTCGTGCGCGAGAAGTCATTCGATGAGTTCCATCTTTACACGCTGCAACGTCCCGCCACTCTGCGCGACAACGAGACCAAGCAGGTCGAGTTCGTGCGCACGACCGGCATCCAGTCGCAGCGCCTCTATGTTTACGACGGCGCGCAGACGGACCAGTATGCGTATTACTCACCCGAACAGATCCGCAATGAACCTGGCTATGGCACGGCATCGAACAAGAAGGTCTGGGTTCTGCAGGAACTGAAGAACTCCGAAGCGAATCATCTCGGAATCGCGCTGCCCAAGGGCCGTCTGCGTTTCTACCGTCGCGACACCGACGGCAGCCTGCAATTCGTTGGAGAGAACACGATTGATCACACGCCCAAGGACGAGATGATCCGCGTCTACACTGGCAACGCCTTCGACATTGTGGGCGAACGAAAGCGCACTAACTATCACGTGGACTCTGGTGCTAAGTGGATGGACGAAACGTTTGAGGTTCGCGTCCGTAATCACAAGAAAGAACCGGCCAACGTCCGTGTTGTCGAACACCTCTACCGGTGGACAAACTGGAAGCTCAGCGAGCAGTCGCAGGACTTCAAGAAGCGGGACGCGCAGACGATCGAATTCCCGGTAACGGTTGCTCCGAATGGCGAACAGGTCGTGACTTATACAGTGCACTATTCGTGGTAGGAAGGCGAGGTCGCGTGGAAGCGGGGCTATGCCCCGCTGGCCCCGTCACCACATTGCCCATACTTCACCTTTGGGTACACCCGGTCAAACACAAACCATAGCGCGGCAATCAAGACAAATACCAGATAGCTTCCTTCCGGCCCCACTGTCCCTCCGGTCAGCCATTCGGGGCCGTGAAGGCTCGAACGGAGCAGGTGTCCCGGCAAGAGAGCTCCGCTGTCGGGAACGGAATACAAGTAACTCTCGCCCCAATCCCAGGACATATGGAACCCGACGGCCCACCACAGATTTCCGGTGCGCCGTAGTGTCAGACAGAAAAAGAATCCAATGACTCCCGCGCCGATCAATCCAGTAATTGTTTCACCCGGATTGCGGCCGTGGATGGTACCGAACGCAATTGACAGAAACGCCGCCGCGGGCCAGAAGTTGATTCCGCGAGAAAGCACCCACAACGAATAGCCGCGCACCAGGAATTCTTCGAAAAGGCCGGTAATCAGAAAAAATACCGCGTAATATCCGGCAAATTTCCAGACCCGCGCAGTGTGGGCCGTCAATGTGCCGAATTCAAAAGTTCCCGCCGCCCACAACACCAGCATCAGGACACTCAGCGATGCGATTCCCCAAACGGCTCCCACCCAGAAATTTCGCCCGACGGCGTGGCGCAGCGGCAAGCCGAAGTCTCCGAACGGCTGACTATCGATACGAGCCATTACGAAGCCGGGAACGATCGCCGCGAGCATCATGCTGGCCTCGACGACCAGCTGCCACCAAGTCGAGCTGACGTGCGATTGGAATGACATGAGAAGCCAGCCTTCAACCTGGAAAACCAGCCAAGCCATTGCCAGGTAAAGCAGCCATCGTGGGATTATCCATAACCCGTCGGGACCCAGGACAAGGTTGCGTGGCTCCGCAATGGCAGATCCGGCCGGCCTGGCATCCTCTGCTGCCGCGCGCAAATCCGAGTCCGTCGAAGGTTTGTTATCCATCATCGTCCCGAACATGGTAAAACACTCGGTCTTCACTGTTACGATCAATGTTGCGCCGAATTCTTAATTCCGACGCTTTCCGCGGCCCGCAATTCGCCGCCGCTGCACTCTTGCTCGCTTATCTTCTGCAATGCATTTGGTTGATCCATGTGCAGACCATGCAGGCTTCAGTGCCGGACTCCGATCGGGCTCTCCGCACGTATCAGGGACTTCAGCAATGGAAGGGAGGGGCGATTGCAGGCACTCCTGATTCCTTGCGCTCCGAAGCCGCGACTGGCGTGCCTTCCGCAGGCCGCGAGGGGCGTCTGCGCGTGCGCGATGGTTTCGATGAGGATCGCTCGCCGCTTTACTACATTATTCCGGCAATTCCGCTGCTCATCCGTCCGAACTTATGGCTGCCGGAGGTATTGCATCCCCTGTTGGCTTCGAGTGTGTATCTCTTCTTCGGGGTGATGCTCGGAGCGTCGCTGTGGTACGTGGCTCGCCGTCTTTACGGCAACGCCGGTGGATACATTGCTCTCTCTCTCTACTGTTTTTCTCCTGGCATAATCCTCAATACTGCCGGGATGCAGAGTTTGGGAGAGATCGGCGGCATGTGGGGCGCGTTTGGAACCATCTTCACCGCCATCGCTGTGTCGCACACTCTCTATGCTCCGCGTGAAGTCGTACTCTGGAACTGGCGTCGCGTCCTGCTTTTAGGGTTATCGCTGGCCTTGGCAACCGGCAACCAGTTCTCGCTGGGAGTGCTGGCGCTAGTGATTTTGCCGTTGATGCTTTGGGTGGCGCCCGTACGGCCGCGCGCCGTGCTCGCCATCTGGGCGACCGCAATTGCTGTGGGCCTGACTATTCTGTTTGCCGCGTATTTCTTTGAACCGGCATTGTTCTGGCAAGGGATGCTGCACGCGCGCTGGATCGACTTCCACCCAGCAGCATTTCGGATGGCCGCCGCCTACCGCAATGCCTTTCAAACAATCATTGCTGGCAGCCCGCCGTTGTTGATTGCCTTGCCGGTTGTCCTATTGACATACGCCACATGGAAACGCGCGCGCTATTTCGGCAACACTGCGCCCCTCGGAATCGCTGTGCTGTTGTTGCTTCTGGCTCTCGGCGCTCCGGACTTTCCCGGACAAGGGTTTCACCTCACAGGGCTGGTGTTTCTTTTCGTCTTTGTCAGCGGAATCTTCGCCGACCTGCTGGAAACGCAACCCCGCGTATTTGTGATGGCTGGCCTGTGGGGATTGCTGGGCGCAGCCGCAGTCCGGAATTTGTGGCTGCTGGCGCTCTTGCGGTAGCGGCAATTTCGCGGGTTAAAATAAACGTTACAAAATTCCACGTTCAATTCGGCAAGGATCGACTATGAGTAGTTCGACCCAAGACTCAGCAAAAACCGTTTATGTGACGCGCACTGGCCTGCCGCTCAGCTTCAAGTTCGAATGGCCTTTCCGCCACGCCACGTCCGGCGCCGACTTCGAGGTGCTCCACGCCAACATTACCCTGGAAAACTCGGAAGGCCTGCACGCGCTCGTCGCCGTGAATCTCTCCGCGACGCTGCGGGAGGTTCTGCCTTCGCTCGATCAGAAAGATACCGAAGGTCCGATCATCAATGCTCTGCGCAAAGAAATTGACCAGAAACAAATCGAGTTCATGAAGTCGGCGAAATTGATTCCGTTGCCGTTTTCCAGCCGCCACTACAGTTTCAAACTCAACAAATGGACCTTCGGTAAAGCCACGGACGAAGAAATCGGCCGCGCCATCGAGCACAAGGTTTACTGGCAGACCCGCCTTGTCGGAGGCGACGTCTGGCTGGGCGATTCGACGGAAGCTCTTTATCTGGATACAACAGCCGATCACGTCGCTGAGATCGCCGCCAAACTAGCGCAACAAGGGCGCTTCAGCCTGGCGCGACGCTATGCAACAGCCCTTCCTGCTCTGATGGAAGCGGCGCCGCACTTTGAATCCGAGATGGCCACGGCGCGCCAGCAATTGGAAGAGAAGCACGCGTTCGAGCGCGGCTAGGGTTGTGGGGCGGACACTCTACACGAACAAGCCTACCAGACTCGACAGGCGTTCTCGCGCACCATCGGTTGTCGGGGCTTGCAGTGGAATGCGTCCTGAAATTCCTTCATATTGGAAACCACGCCATTGGCGCGATATTTCTCTGGAGAATGCGGATCTACAGTCGCCCGCAGCCGCTTGTTTTCGTCGCGTTCGTTTGTGCACCAGCTCTGACCATAGGCGACGAAGAATCTTTGTTCCGGTGTCATTCCGTCCAGCGGCTCGAGTTTTTGGTTCTTCGTGTCTTCCTTCCATGCCAGATATGCCAACAGAGTGCCACCCAGGTCTGCCAGATCTTCGCCGTTAGTGAGCTGGCCATTGATCTTGATGTCGTCGATGATCGTGTATCCCGAATATTGATCGACCACGCACTGTGCGCGACGTTCGAATTCCTTGCGATCGTTCTCGGTCCACCAGTTGCGTAGATTGCCTTGCGCGTCGAACTGGCTTCCTTCGTCGTCGAACCCGTGTGTGAGTTCGTGGCCCATCGTGGCGCCGGTGTCGCCGTAATTGGGGGCTGCGTCTGAAGCTGCACTGAACAGCGGCGGCTGCAGGACCCCAGCCGGAAAGTTGATATCGTTTCTCTGCGGATCGTAGTCGGCATTGACGGTGGGCGGCGTCATATCCCACTCCCTGCGATCGACCGGCTTCCCGATTTTGGCAAGCCAGCGATGGAACTCGAACCATGACGCCCGCTGCGAATTTCCGTATTCATCGCCGCGAACGATCTGCAGCGCGCTGTAATCGCGCCAGACATCCGGATAGCCGACCTTATTCGCGATCCCGTGCAGCTTGATTAGTGCCTGCTCTTTCGTGGTCGCTCCCATCCACGGCAGTGCATGAATCTCGCTCTCCATGGCCGCTTCGATTTCCTGCACGATCTTGAGCGCGGCCTGCTTCGCTTCCGGACTGAAGTATTTCGCGACGTAAGCCTGCCCCAGAGCTTCTCCCAGATCATTGTCCACATCATTCGTGCAGCGCTTCCAGCGCGGAGGAAGCTCTTCGCGTCCCCGCAGAATCTTGCCGTAAAAATTGAAGTTCTCGTTGACGAAGGCGGTGGAAAGCGAATTGGCTGCATCATGCGCAGCGTGCCAGCGCAGATAGATCTTCCAGTCGGCGAGGCTTTCTTTTTCGATCTCTTCGTTCATTAACCGGAAGTACTCTGGCGACACAACGTTCAGCGAACTCAGTGGCCCAGCGCCCGTTTTCGTGAAGTAGACTCCCCACGCGAATGACGGCGTGAGCTTCTGTAGTTCCTCAATGCTCATCTTGTGATAGAGCTTCGGAGGATCGCGCCGCTCCACTCGCGTCATTTGGCCTTTGGCGAGCGCGGTCTCGATCCGCAACACAGTGGCAGCAGCTGCTGCTGCGTCGGTGGGCTTATCTCCGAGCAGCTCAAACATTTCGGCGACGTGGGCCACGTACGACTTACGCAGCTCTACTGACTTGGCGTCGCCTTTCAGGTAATAATCGCGGTCGGGAAGGCCTAGGCCTCCTTGGTCCGCTTCCGCTATGACCTGCGTCGAGTCTTTGAAGTCTTGCGTCGAGCGAAACGCGAACAGCGTGCCGCCCCCCTCGAGCGAAGGAGGGAACTGGGCGGTTGCGATGTACTCCGCCAAGTCGCGTTTCGATTTAAGGCTGGCAATGCTGTCCAACGCCGGGAATAAAGGCTTGGCACCGAGCTTCTCGATGGACGTTTCGTCCATGCACGAAGCATAGTAGTCGCCGATTTTCTGTGTCACCGCGTCACGACTGCTGCTCACCTTCGCGGCTTCTTCCAAAATCGTCCGTAACTGTGCGCGGTTTTCATCTTCGAGTTTTCCGTATGTGCCCCAACTCGACTGGTCCGGCGGAATTGGATTTTTCTTGATCCAGTTGCCGCAGGAATAGGCATAGAAATCCACGCAGGGATCGACGGTTTTATCCATCGCTGACACATCCAGTACGGGTTCGGACGACGCATGTTGGGCGAAAGCGGGCACGGCCAGAAACGCCGCCGCCAGGAGGGCAAGAGATTTCCAATTCATAATTTGTATGAGTGCGAGGCTACTCTACGAGAGTATCGCTTCAATGAGACTTTATCCAGGTGCGGCCGCCGGTATTGGCTTCTCGGACTGTCAAGCGATGTCTAGTATCTGTCTACCTTCGTGTCCCCGCTTTCGTGGCCTTGACCTAAGATCGCGTGCACGATAGAGGTAGAGAATTATATGTTTCACATTTCATTCATAACGCAGGGAAGGTTATTGGCCATCATGGAACCACAGTTTCGCGAAAACGAGGAGAGGAACTTCGGAGAATTCCGCCGGAAGGTACGTTCGGCGGAAATGCTCTCGGCGTCGATGGAAAAGCTGCTGCACGCAATCCACTTCAACGGACGATTGAGTCTGATCGTCCAGAATGGGCAAGTGCTCAAATCCGGCTATGAGGAGGGTTACTTCCGCCATCCGGAGTCGGGCGTCAGCGCACGACTGCAGTAGCTGTCTCATAACTAAATAGCAGAACAGGTAATCGTAAGAGAAACGAGCCCTGGGCCGAGCGATCGGCGCCAGGGTTTTTTTGTTTTCCAACTCTTTTCATACCGGAGGCGAGAATGAACTTCGTTGGCTGCCAAAAAAGTGAGGAAGTGCGAGTCGAATTGAAGTATTGCGAGCGCTGCGGAGGACTTTGGCTTCGTGCGCGTGGATCAGAAGGCGTGCATTGTGCCAGTTGCCTGGTCCGTTTGGCGGCTAGGCCAGACACGGGGGAAATGCCGGTTGCCAGCACCTCCAACCGCAAAGCGCGTTTGCCCGGAAGCACTCCAAGTAGAAAGCTGCCGATATCTGCTCGCATTGATCATCTGCAGGGCGTCGCAACGATAGAGGTGCGGGGATGAGGCGAGCAACCGCAGTTACGACGCAATCGTGCAGTCTGATGGGACAGGCGGATTTGCCGCCGTCAGTCGTTTTCGCCGAAACCGAGATCGATCTATGGCCCTACCGCGGTCGCACAGCTGCAATGCTCCGGCGTTATGCGCGGGCCTCAGTCGAAGTGGGTAGGCTGCCATCTCTGCTCGGCCGAGAGTTCTTTCGGACGCGAGTCACGTCCTATACCATGCGGAACTTCGAGGACGTCGTCATCTTCGTCGCCGATATGGAGCAAGCCATCGAGAAGTTGGAGACGATCGACAAGAAACTGCTGGCGATGAATGTGCTTGAGGAATACAGCATCGACGAAGTGGCGCGTCTGCTCGGTTGCACACCGAGAAACGTTCGGCGCCTCCTGCAGGATGCTCTCGATGAACTCTCCCGGATACTGCTGGCCGCAGGATTATTGGAAAAAGAGGGTTTGGATACGAACCGCTCGGAAACTCGTCAAGAGGCGAAAAGTGCTACTTTCGGCGCAAGTGATTCAAACAATGGGGAAAATAAAGTCCGGAAAAATGTCCGAACCACCCGTCCGGTTTGATATCCTAAACCTAAGAGTTAAAAAATAGACAACTCACAAGGGGCGCGACGCAAATCGCGCCCTTTTTCCATTTCCGGCCGAGGAGCACGTAAAATCAGGAGACGCGTCCGACCGAGGACGCCAGAACGTAGCATCATCATGGACATGACATGGGTGACAGATCGCATCGCGCTTGGAGGCGGGATCTGGAACGCCCGGAACATGGAAGAAGTGGCGCAAGCGGGCATCACTCATGTGATCGACATGCAGATCGAGTTTGACGACAGCCCCCTGGCGCTGCCTTTCGGGATTCGGGTGCTTTGGAATCCGACAGATGATGATTTTCTGCCCAAGCCTCCAGAGCTTCTGAAACGAGGCGTTGATTTCGCCCTCGAGGCGTTGGAAGATCCGAAAGCGCGCGTGTACATTCATTGCGCGGCGGGGGTGCACCGGGCTCCCATGATGACTTTGGCGGTATTATGCGCGTTGGACTGGGATATCGACTCGGCCATGGCGCTGATCGAGACCCGACGAATCGTCGTGGACTTCGCCGACGTTTATGTGGAGAGCGTGCGGCGGTTTCTGGAATCGCGCGTGGCGGCCGAGTAGCGGCTAAAGAGTCGCTAGCTGTGAGCATGCGACCTCCGGGGCTGAAGCCCGCATTGATTCTGGGACTAACGCGGCCCTGAAGGGCCGCTCTTCCACGGTGGTGCGAGCATTTGTGGAGTTTTTCGGCAAACGGTAAAGTCGCCGTTGATTGTGCGGCAGTCAAGACAAGGCTGAAGCCACGTTGAATTCGCGGCAGCGCCCAGGTTAGCGCCCAAAGAGCGGGCGCGAACCTGGGGCACCGAGCTTGGATTTGGAGGAGATATGCGAGAAGGGCGCCGCTCGGCAGAGCGGCTTTCTTATTGGCCCAAGCCGGGGCAGGATGTATCCGCCAGCGGAGGAGAACAGATGCCGCAATGGAATGCAGCGAGCAAGAGTCATGCCGCGCTCACGCAGCTCGGGAGTCTGCTGACTCTGGCGTTGTTCATCGGAATGGCGATGGCCTTATCCACCGAAGCGCATGCGCAGGGACCGGCACTGACCACGATCAGCGAAGTGCGCTACTCCGACTCGGGATGGGGCGTGGACAACAACCGCAACCTCGTCGGCCGGTTCACCACCAGCAGTTTCACGCTGACGCGGTATGCGCGGACACAAGACTACTTCCTGAGAGGCTATGACGGGAGCACGCCGCCGAAGTATTCGCGGTATTCGACAGCGCTCCATGTGGACTATCCGCTATGAAGACTGAGCGATGAAAATTGGAGAAAAGGTGCAGTCAATGAGCGAGAACGGTTCGCAGCGAACGCCGCTTGTCCCGTTGCAGGTGGTTCAATTCATTGAGCGCGCCGTCGAAGCCGAGCGGAGGTTGACGGAGGCCGAGTTCCGGCATTGCGCAGCCGCGCTAGAAGCGATGGCGCGAGCGGAGAACCTGCGGCATGAGGCCGGCGATGCCAAAATCCAAAAGGCGAGTGAGGTCCTCGATTACCGCCTGGAAGAGATGAACAATTTTCGCGAGCAAATCAACCAGGAGCGCGCGGAGTACCTGCGGCGTGAAATGTATGATCGCGATCACACCACCTTGGCGGAGCGGGTGAAGGTTCTGGAAATTGCGCGCGGAGAACAATCGGGAAGAACCGCAGCCTATGCGTCGATGGTCGCTCTGGTGGTGATCGTAGTGCAGGTGGTGTTGCATTTCTGGAAATAAGAGGTCACCGAGATCGGGTCATCTGGTAATTCAAAGGTCACATGCCAAAAGCCTTCGACTTCGATGACCCGATCTCTACCGCTATCCGACGTCTTCGCTCCAGTTTTCCAGCGTCTTTTTGACGACGACCATGAAGTGATCCGCCAGCGCGCCATCAATAATGCGATGGTCGTAACCCAGCGTCAGATGGACGACCGAACGGATCGCAATGGAATCCGCGCCGTCTTTGTCGGTGATGACCATGGGTTGCTTGGCGATTCCTCCCACGCCCAGGATGGCGACGTTCGGCTGATTGATGATCGGCAAGCCAAACACGGCTCCTAGTTGGCCGGGGTTGGTGATGGTGAAGGTCGCGCCTTCGACGTCGGTCGGCATGAGCTTCTTAGAGCGAGCGCGCTCGCCGAGGTCGGTGATGCCGCGCTGCAATCCGAGGAAGTTTAGTTCGTCTGCGTTTTTGAGAACGGGAACGATCAGTCCCCAGTCGAGTGCAACGGCGATACCGGCATTGACGTGCTTGTGATAGCGAATGTTGTCGCCTTCGAGCGACGCGTTCACGATGGGATATTGCTGCAAGGCGATGATGGCCGCGCGCACGAAGAATGGCATGAAGGTGAGCTTCGAACCAGTGCGCTGCTCGAATCCGTGCTTGAGTTTGTTGCGCAGATTGACGATGCGGGTCATATCCACTTCGAACATGCAGTGGACGTGAGCGCTGGTGCGGCGCGATTCGATCATGCGCTGCGCGATGATCTTGCGCATTTGCGACATAGGAACGAGATCGCCAGGAATTGCGGCAGGTGCGGGAGTTGGCGCTTGACGGGATGCGGGGGCTGCGGCCGGAGCACCGGCCGGAGCCGACGAACGGCGATCGACGAAATCGAGGACATCCTGCTTGGTAACGCGGCCACCGTTGCCGGTGCCCGTCACTCTTGCCAGATCGACGTTGTGCTCGCGGGCTAGCTTGCGGACGAGCGGAGAAGAGCGAACGTCGGAATCGTCGTCATCTTCAGAAACGGAAGCGGGAACAGAACCGGCCGGTGCGGCGGCTGGAGGTGGAGCGGGAGCTTCTTTTTTTGCCGGCGCCGGAGCTGGCGCGGCGGCCTTGGTTGGCGCGGGCGCGGCGGCGCCGTTGCCCTCGCCGATCACTCCGACGACGGTATTGACTTGAACGGTATTGCCTTCTGAGACCTTGATTTCCTGCAGAATGCCGCTGGCGGGCGCGGGAATCTCGGCATCGACTTTGTCGGTAGAAATCTCGAACAAAGGTTCGTCGCGCTGGACCTTGTCCCCGGGCTTTTTCAGCCACTTGGTGATGGTTCCTTCGACAATCGATTCCCCCATCTGGGGCATAACAACTTCAGTCGGCATAGTTTCCTTTCGCGACTCTCCGAACAAAGACGCGGAGAAGAGCAAACCAACATTATAGCGAAGCTGGAAGTGACTTCGAGTAACGAGGCCTCGGGTAGTACTTGGTGAGTTTGAAAGACGCAGTCCTTCAGCGGCTAACGAGCCGGCGGAGAAAGTCCTTTCGCCAGTAAAGATTCCCCCAGCGGCTGGAAGCCGCGTTGGATAGGGCACGACTTACGGCACGAGTGGAACTCGTGCCCTTCCCATTCGTGTCCGCTCAGGTCATTCAAGTGGAGCACGAAGCGATGAAAATCAGCAGGTTCCTAAGATTTCTATTGTTCTATCCCATGCTCTGCGCTCTGACCTTCGGACAGGCGTCATACGTGGGCCGGGCGCAGTACTCAGGCCCGATGGACTACGGCGTTTCTGCCTGCGGGCCTGGAAACGGGTATGCCTGTATGAATCAGACGACCGGTGTAGTGAACTTCTCGGTCACTTCAGCTCCGAACTGGGGAGCCAATACCTGTAACTGGGCCAGCATCTACACGGTGGAAACCTGCGGCAATCTCTACGGTGCGGGCACAGTACAGACCCCAGCAGACTTCGGGACGGCGATGATTCGCGGAACCGATCTCGGCACTTTTGGGAGTGCTGCGACCATATTCGAGACCTTTAACGATCCATATCCGAACACGTTTGAATTGAACAATCAGGCGGTCATCGCCAAGCAGGAAGCACAGAGCGTCCACGTGTTTGTCTTCAACTCCACGACCGGCGTGGCCATGAAAACCAGTCCAGACATTTCCATTCCCGGAAATGCAAACTGGTCTTTCACGCAACCCCTGACGCTATTCACCTACACGTTGTCGCCGGGAGTAGTGGATCTCCACTCCAACGCCGTGAACCTGACGCCGGGGTCGGCAGCGCTGACGCCGACGCTGATGTTTCATTGGTTCGCGTCGAATTGCCTCACCAACTCGGTCAACGGATATACGGGCGGAAACTTCGCGAGTAACGCGTGGAATGGCGTAATGACGCAATCGCTGGACGATACGACGTTCGCGATGGCGTTCAGTTCGACGGCCAATCAAGGCTCGGGAGTCTACGTCGCGATCTGGTCGATCGGGCAAGCGGGCTGCGATGTTTACAACAGCATTCTGGGCACGGTGACGCACAACGGCGTTCTGGTCGGTTCTGTTCCGGCCGGCACGTCGCTGATCGGCCTCCGCCGCAAGCACGAGCGTGAGGATCTGCGTGGAGACACCCTCGGCGGCAGTTGGAGTGGCGACCCCGCCCGCCTGCTCGGAGCCCTCCGCGCCGCTCGGCACGGCGTCGGCGCCGGCGTCCGCACCGTCGTTCGGATTGAGTGCGTGGTGGGCGACGCGGAAGCCACCCCGCTGGTCGAGCGCGCCGTGGAGCAGCAGCCGCGTGCCCGGGGGATAGCGCGCGAGGAGCCATGGCTGATTGAAGAAGGTCGCGCGCATTCTGCCCGTCGAGTCGGCCACCGTCGCCTGCACGAGGGCGCGCATCCCACGACGGCGCACCGGGCGCGAGCTGATCGTGCGTACCTCCACGAGCACGGTCGCCTGCTCGCCCTTTTCGAGTGTCGCGATTGTGCGCGCGCGACGGATATCCCTCGGCAGGTGTTCGAGCAGCTCTCCCACGGTCCGGATGCCGAGCGCGTCAAGCCCCTCGGCGAGCCCTTCCGTAACGCCCTGCAGCGGGCGCTCGAGCGACGGCCGCGGCCAGCGAAGCGGCGCGGCGATCATCTGCTCGGCGGTCAGCCGCTCGGTCGAAGCGAAGGCGCGCGGAAGCGGCGCGCTCGCCATCGCATCGGGGACAGCCCCGCCGCCGACGGCGCTCTGCCCAGGTCGGGCCGAAGGTGCAGGATCGAGCGTCTGCATGCTGGTTGCGGGCACCGGCGGCAATCATGCTCTGCCCGGCGGTCGTATCGGCCGCGGGGCGCCGCCAGACCCTGGGTTACTCGGCCGCCAGCAGCCACCAGTAGGCCGGCTGGCCTCCCTGGCGGAGCTCCAGCTCGACCCCCGCGCCTGCCAGTTGCTCGACCTCTGAGAGGCCCAGCGGCGCACCCTCGCCGGCAAGCACGCTGATCAGCTCGGCGCCGCGAGGACCGTGCCTGAAGCAGGGCCGGCGCCCGCGCTCTCGCCGGCGATGACCGTGCCAGGGGGCGGGCTCGCTCAGAGCGCTGAGCACGGCGCGGAGCGTCTCGCCGGGATCGCCCCAGGCGAGCACCTCGTCCTCGACGAAGCCGACCGCCTCCCCTCGCTTGAAACGCCCCTGCCCGGCTGCCGTCGCGGGGAGGCCGGCGCCGCAGCGCGCCGGTGCGGACGCCGTCAAGCGCCTGCCTCAGCGCAAGGCCGTTCTCCTCGAGCGTACGCTCCGGGAGCAGCGCCAGCGCCGCCGCCAGACCCGCCTGCTGGCTGGTGGCGGGCACGACGAGCACCTGCTTGTCGGACAGCTTGGCCGCGTTCTCGGCGGCCATGATCACGTTGGCGCTGTTCGGGAGCACGATGACCTCCTCGGCGGGCACCTCATGAATCCCCGCCAGCAGGTCATACGTCGAGGGATTCAAGGTCGAGCCGCCATCGATCGTGTGCACGCCGAGCTCGCGGAACATCTCGGCGAGCCCCCTCGCCGCTCACCACAGCCACCGCCCCGCAGCGAGCCTGGACGGCCTCGCCCGGCTCCCCGTGCCCCCCGAGGCGCGTTCCGGCATCGCCGTTCGCCGGCGCTCCGCCGTTGACAAGGACGGCGCCATTCCCGCTCGCCGGCGCGCCT
>CAVRYB010000078.1:0-12359 GCA_963725295.1 uncultured Acidobacteriaceae bacterium | reverse complement strand
GGCGATCGCTCCGCGCGAAAAGCCGGCGAGAAAGATGGACCTCGGATCGCCGCCGAATTCGCGGCAGATGCTTGCCACTGCCTTCCTGCAATAGCTCCACAGTCGCCGTCTATATCGCCCCACCACAGCGTTTGGTTGCGCTTGGCGTCCTTGTCGACATAAGGCAAGCACACCCACAGGAATCCCTTGCCCCGCAAATTCGATTAACCGAGATGCGAACCCTCCGGCACTCCCTCGGAAACGTCCCCATAAGGCGTTGCGATAATTCCCGTTGCCGGCATATTCGACAATCACCGGGAAGCGGCGGTTGGGGTGCCAGTTGACCGGCAAGTACAGCGCATGATGTAGATCCGTTGTCCTGTACTCCGGCAGCATTTCGCGAACTGTAAGCCCTGGCGCTGGGCTAGTCCACTTACTTCAGGAGTGGTCAAATCCGGCGGCACAGTGTGAATATCCGGGTATTCGGCCATGCCGAGAGCGGTGAGGAAATTAAACCCGCGAGTACATCCCTTCGAGTCGGCGACATTTCCAAAGTCTAGCTGAACGTTTCGCCTTGTTATTGCATGGCCCGCCGGCATGCGGTGGCGGCCGCATGAGGTCCGGGAGGCGGCGTGAGGATGTGTCGCGAAACACAGACCAGCGGACTCAATTTAGTTAGCCCAACTTCCGCCATATGATATACCCCAATCATGCGAAACATCACGGTTGCCTCCGTCCAGTTCGAATCCAAGCCCGGCGACAAACAAGCAAACCTGGCCACCATCCGGCGTTTTGTCGAGAGCGCTGCCCGGCAGAAAGCCGAAATAATCGCGTTTCCGGAGTGTTGCATCACCGGATACTGGTTCCTGCGCAACTTGAACCGCGAGCAGTTCGCGGCGCTGGCCGAACCGGTATTCGAAGGGCCGTCCTCGCAAGCGCTCATGGCTATGTCCCGCGAGTACGGCATTACTATCGGCGCGGGTTTTATCGAACAGGGCGCGGACGGCAAGTTCTACAAGCCCTACGTGGTCGCCATGCCGGACGGAACGGCCAAGTGCCACCGCAAGATGCACGCCTTCGTGAGTCCCTATCTGACCAGCGGCGACCAGTACACGGTTTTCGACACGCCGCACGGCTGCCGCGTCGGCGTCCTGATTTGCTACGACTGCAATCTCATCGAGAACGTGAGAGCCAACGCTCTGCTGGGCGCGGAAATTCTGCTGGCCCCTCACCAGACGGCGGCTGCCGCACCAAGAACCCGCATCTGATGGGCGTCATCGACCGCCAGATCTGGGATAACCGCGCCAGCGACCCGGAGGCCATCGAGCGCGAACTGCGCGGCGATAAAGGGCGCGGCTGGTTGATGCGGTGGCTTCCCAGCCGGGCGCACGACAACGGCCTCTTTCTCGTCTTCAGCAATGGCGTGGGCGTGGATGACGATGAGATCCGCACCGGCAACGCGATGATTCTTGACCCTACGGGCGCATCCTTGCCGAGACCTGGAAGGCGGGAGACGACATGGTGGTGGCAGAGTTGGACGCTTCGCTACTTCGAAAATCTACCGGCCGTCAGTGGCTCCGCGCGCGGCGTCCGGAACTTTACACGGTGCTGACCTGAAGCGCACCGGTCTCGAAACCGACACGGGCAGCATGGCAAGTTTTCGCAGTGAAAAATGCTGGATAATCCTCTACAGTACGTCTCGATAAGTGCAACAGAGCACGGCCGGGCAACATGGCAGCAATCAGTCAGGGATGTTGTCAAGGCGCCCGTGAGCTGGATGCGGTCCAAGGCGATAGCGTCGTCAACTCTGTCGAATCTTTTGCGCTTCCGCTATACTGATGCGAGTCGAGGCATTTCCACTCGCGCCTTTTTTCGAAGGAATGAAATGAGCGACCTTAGCGTGAGCTACCGTCACCGTCGGGTGACGTCATCAAGATGAAGGAGCTTAACGGTCTTCCCTCGATTCGGGCCGTAGTATACCAATCCTCAACCTGAACCTGCCTATCTCGGGTTCGCGGCCATAATCGGGTCACATTTTGCTTTGAGCCGGGCGATGGCATGCGATTTTGGCCCCCGCGCGCCGGCGAACATGTGTTTTCGCCGGCGCGAAATATGACCATCCGCTTTTGGGGCGGACATCGCGAGTCGGACTGGAACAGCTACTGGCGGATGAGCGAGCTAATGCAGCAACGGGACCAGCTAGTTGCGGCATTACGACACTACGGCATCGAAGAGATCGACGTGTGTCCCGCCCGGCGCCAACCCGCGCCAACGACACTGCATTACTTTGAGGTCTTTTTGCCCGAGTCGGAATCGCCCGGAGAAGTGCGCTTGGTGTGCGATGTAAATCCAGAGTCTGACAGGACGTCAGGCGCAACCCCTGGCTGCCGAAACATACGAAGCCTTCCGCGCCCAAGCCAAAGAACGTCTCTTGTATGTGCGCCAGCCGTTTGAGATGTGGGATGAGGTGCTGTCCCGATTTCTGCTGGGAGTGGATTTCGATTCCGGTAGGCACGTGCGCTTACGGCCTGCGGAACTGGAGATATGGCGATGGGTCGATCATCAAGTTGGAGGTTGGGATACGGACCGGCGCGTTACACCGGCCCTACTCATCGATCCGTCGGATAAAGGGAGCCGACTGCTTACGGATCTGAAGGCAGAACTGGACGAGTCGTACAAGCCTACGGGCGTCCCTCGCTCGACGAATTCTCGACTACCGGCGTATCCTCAATCGCTACGGAGTGGACTGCAACGAGAATTTCCGCTACGGATTGACGGACGGCTAGTTTCCAATCGATATCAACGAGATCGGGACTGGAAAGCCGCGCGCGAGCTTTGGCAATGCCCCTTCCCGATAATCCTGGCGACCTTTGGTGGATGAAAACAATACGTCGGTCGCTAAGTACGGAGCGATCTTCTCTTTTGTCGCACTGACGGACAACTCCGGCTAGAAGCCGAATGTCGGGCGCGAGAACATGCGTTAGATGGAGCGGTTCAGGACCCGGTTGAGGCGCTGGACGAAGTAGGGGGTCTTTCAGCGGCACGCCTTCCATCAGGAGCGCCTGGTCAAGAGCAGCCATGCGGCGTCTTCGGGAGCGCACGTCGTCCGGGGCGGGCCAGCATCTTCTTGAGATCTCGTGATCCGGATTGATTTCGAGTGTGGGCTTGAGTGCGGGCAGGTCTTTTTGGCCCATCGCGCGAAGCATTTGCTGCATCTGCAGCGAGGGCTCGTCTTCGTCGGAGACGATGCAGGAGGGGCTGTCGGCGAGCCGGACTGAGGCGCGGACATCCTTCACGCGGTCGCCGATCGTGGCCTTGATTTTTCGAGCAGGGGCTTGAGTTCCTGGGACTTTGAGGCTCGACCTCGTCTTTCAAATCTTCGCTGGTGGAGGTCTTGTTGACGGCCTTCAATTCGGTGTCGCCATATTTCTCGACGGCGGAGAAGACGATCCCGTCGATTTCGTCGTCCAGGATCAGCACCTCGAAATCCTTCTTCTTATAGATCTCGAGTAGAGGCGAGGTGCGGAGCAGGGCTTCAGCGCCTCCTGTAATGTAATAAATGCTCTTTTGCCCCTCTTTCATGCGCGACTTGACGTCGGCTAGACTGGTGAGCCCTTCCGCTTTAGTGGACTTGATTCGGATTACGTCGAGGAGTACTTCACGATTGGCGGAGTCGCCATAGAGACCTTCCTTTAACAGTCGGTTGTACTCGCCAATGAACTTCGCATATTGCTCGGGCTGGTTGATAGCAATCTTCTTGAGCTAGACAGGATCTTCTTGACGCTTGCGGATTGGATGTTTCGAGTACCTTGTTCTGCTGGAGAATTTCGCGGCTGACGTTGAGCGGGAGGTCTTCGCTGTCGACGATGCCGCGCACGAAGCGCAGGTACTGCGGCAGAAGCTCTTTAGCGTCGTCAAGGATGAAGACGCGCTTCACGTAGAGCTTCACGCCGCCCTTGTACTCCGCATGGTGGAGGTCGAGCGGTGCGCGCGAGGGGATGAAGAACAGCGTGGTGTAGTCGACCTTGCCTTCGGCCTTGGTATGAAACCAGAAGAGCGGATCTTCCCAATCGCCGGTCAGGGATTTGTAGAATTCCTTATAGTCATCGTCCTTGAGTCCCCCTTGGGACGGCGCCAAGAGCGCTGGCGGCATTGACCTGTTCGGTGATGCGGGTCTTGATCGGACTTCTTCTCCGCTTCGTTCCACTCGCTCTTGTCGTAGGTAAGGAAAATAGGGAAGGCGATGTGGTTCGAGTACTTCTTGACGATCTGTTGCAGGCGCCAGCTATTGGCGTACTGTGAGCCTTCCTCGTTGAAGTAGAGGAGGACTGTCGTACCGGCAACGATGCGCTCGGCGGGTTCGATGTCGAAGCCTGTGGTGCCATCGCTCGACCAGCGCCAGGCATGTTGTTCGCCGGCTTTGCGGGACACCACTTCAACCCGGCTGGCCACCATGAAGGAACTGTAGAAGCCCACGCCGAACTGGCCGATGAGGTTCGATCCTTTTTGGCGTCGCCGGAGAGTTGCGAGACGAAGTTCTTGGTTCCGGAGCGGGCGATGGTGCCGAGGTTCGAGATCAGATCCTGCTCATTCATCCGATTCCGGTATCGCTGATGGTCAGGGTCTTCTTCTCCTGATCGAGTTCGAGTTCGATGCGCGGATCGAAGGGTACCGTCGGTAGGCGTCGTCGGTGAGCGTAAGTTACCGGAGTTTATCGAGCGCATCGGATGAGTTGGAGATCAGCTCGCGTAGGAAGATCTCGGGGTGCGAGTAAAGAGAATGTACGATCAGTTGTAGTAACTGACTGACTTCGGTCTGAAATTCACGTTGAGACATAATTTGCACTACTACTATAAAATGCTAGCGGGAAGCGGCCATCCTAAGTCTCGCCCGCACGAGTCGCGCCCGCACGCAGCCACGGCGATTACGGCGGCTGCGTAAAGCGTGCAGGTTTGCACCTGCACGGCGTGAGAGCCTCAGGACGCGAACGCGCTCAAGGCAGAAGCATCCAGCGGGCCTCTGCCCTCACTTCCGGATTAGCCGCCTTCGCGTAGGCTGTCTGAACCTCGGCCACCGGGACCGCCCGACCCGCGGCGTCCACCACGCCCGCCAGCACAAGCCGCCTAGGAGTTGGCAACTCGGTCAAATCGGTGTGGCAGAGGATACCGGGAATGAAATTGACGAATGGATGAGTGTAGTATTCCGTTTCCACGATGCTGCGGAAGGACAACAGACCGCCGGAAAGATAGAGGGCGTTGAACTTGGAATCGAGTGCGGCAGCCAACTGAGCAGGCACGGTCATCTTGCCCTGTGCAGCCACAAAGAGGGGTCTACCCGAGACGCCTTCGTGATGGCGCAAAGCCTCCAGGACCGCCAGGATATCCGTCACACGCTGTCCGAGCAGTGGCTTTCCCAGGATCGACGAACCCCACGCCCACTCTTCCTCGCCGTTGAGTCGTTCCGCAAGGCGCGCCGCGCCGCGCCCCATCTCCGGGGTGAGATCGCCCACTCCGCGCAGATCGGGCACACACACGATGTGGCCCTCGGCGGCCAGCGTTTGATACAGGCCACCCTCCTGCCAGCCTCCGTTGCGGCCGCTGGCTTCGAGTAACAACAGCGCCGATTTCACAGGGGTACCGGTCTTGGGCCGAAACAGCCATGCGGGTAACCAGACATGCGGCGCGGAGGAAACTTCTATCGCTTCTATGCGGCATCCCTCGGACGGCACCTGCTTCAGGACGCGGGCGGCCAAACCCGGCGGCGGCACCTCCGCTCCGAGCAGCGTTTTCAAGTCTACCGGCGCGGGCGTTTTCGGTATCGCTGCCAGCGTCATCGAAAAGGGGGTCTCACTGGAGAACGACCGCACCGTGTTGCCCGAAGTGGACACCCAAAGCGTCGCGTCGGGCTCGAGTTTCGTGGGTGGTTCCACCTCAATGCGATCAGCTTCGTTCTTGAGCCAGCGCTCGAACCAGTTGTAGACCAGCAGCCGGGTGTCGTAAGACAGGCCGTGTGGAAGCGGAGTCCCGCCCCACGCAATCGAGTTTTCGCGCCCAAGCACGGCGTACACTTTCCGCAGCTTCTGAAATTCCTCCCAGCCGCTCGATAGGTAACTGGGTGAATAGGTGCCGAAGAAATCCCGGTCGCTGACGCTCACCAGCAGGGGCTTGGGAGCAAGCGGATACAGAAGGTCCCACCGATCGAAGCCGAGCGGACCGGAGCCAACGAAGTCCTGCTCGGCGTCATCGGTCGAGCCCGGTGCGATGAAGTTCGCGCAGGCGAAATTCTCGGTAATTCCACTGCACACCACCACAGCAGCGATGCGGTCGTCCACGGCGGACAGGAACATGGTCGTAGTGCCTCCGCCGGATTGCCCGGTGGCGCCGATCCGTTTGGGGTCGACCAGCGGATGTGAGGCCAACACATCCAGACTCCGCACCGCGTCCCATACCTGCATGCGGGTAGCGGTGCTCCCGACGAGCAGCATCTGACGTCCGGCATGCGAGTGCTCGCCGGTCGGTCCGGAGTTCGTAACGAAACCTTTGGGATAGTAGATCCGCTCGCCTTGGCCCATCGGGTCGAAGCCCAGCACGACATATCCTAGCTGCACCAGGCCCTGGCAGCAGCGCTGATAGGTGGCACCGGCTTTGCCGTTGGGCGTGTGCCCCATCTGGAAGAGCACTCCCGGGTACGGCGGCTTACCCGACTTGGGAATGTAGAGATTCGCCGGGACGTGCAAATTTGGCTGGCTTTCGTAGAGCAGTTTCTCGACCCGGTAGTGCTCTCGTTCAAATCCTCCGATAGTGCGAATGTTGAGCGGCGTCCGTTCGGGCGCTCCGCCTACCAGCTTCCAGAACGTTTCCCGCGTCCATTGCTGCCGCCGGCGTACGGCCGCCGGCGAGTTCAGCGCGGCGATCTCCCGGTTACGCGCCTGATAGACACGGGCGGCAAGCCCATCCAGAAAATCGGGCAGGCAGCGAAAGTAGTCGCGGTAGGCGACGCCGGTATAGGATGTGGGGGATGATGCCGTCGATGCGGCTCGCAAACCGGCAAGCGGTGGAACCGCGGCAAGAGCGGTGAGCAACTGGCGACGCGTCATGATTGCTCATTTTGCCACACCGTTAAGCACCGCGGGTCATCTTATAAACAGGCGTTTGCGGCCACCCTCCCCAACAGGTCCGAGTCCACAGCCGTCCGCGAGGACTTCTACACGGCCGCTCCAAGCGGTCGCCGAAACCAAGGCTCGCTACGGCACGCCTTGGTTCGACGCGCAGGGTTCGACGCGCAGAGTTCGACGCGCAGGGTTGGGCACGCAGCGGCAGCGCGGCTCGCCAGGGCCACGACTACCGGCCGGGCAGTCCGACACCAGATGCGATAACGTATCGGATGCATGATAACCAGACGCGAATGTCTGCTGGCCGGTGGCGCACTGCTGGGTGTCGCCGCCGCGCAACGTCCCTCCACCCGAATCGGCGTGGAGCTTGGCTGCATCGGAGCCAACAAATGGACGCCGTACCAATTTCTCGATTACTTCAAGAAGGTCGGCATCTCCGCCCCGCAGTTCAGCGCCGCGACGCTGGGCGTTAAGCCGGGGGACATTGATGAAGCCGAACTGCGCAAGGTCCGCGCGTACGCGGAAAACCTCGGCATCACGCTACGTGCCTATTCGGGCCGCTCTATTTGTCCTACGTCGTCGGGCTTCGATGCGCGGTCGGGCACTGCGGAACAGCAGATCGCCCGTGACTTGCGCATCGCCCGCATCATCGGCGCTTCGTGCATGCGCGTCGTGCTGGGCAGTTTCAAGGAGCGCCCGGAAATCGATCGCCACCTCGAGAGCATGATTCAGGTCATCGGGAACGTGCGCTCGCAGGTCCACGACGCCGCAGTTAAGCTCGCGCTTGAAAATCACAACGCCGACCTGCAGGCGCGCGAGATAAAGACGCTCATCGAAGAGGTAGGTTTCGATGTCATGGGAGTCAATATCGATTCCGGCAATCCTCTGGCGATCATGGAAGACCCGCACCTGACGCTGGAGATTCTGGGTCCTTACGTCCTCACCAGCCACGTCCGCGACTCGGCGGTTTGGCGAGTCCCCGAGGGCGTCGCGATGCGCTGGGTCAATATGGGCGAAGGCAACGTGGACATCGAAGGCTGGGTGAAGAAGTTTGTCAAGACGCACCCCGAACTGCCAGTGACGGTTTCGAGAATCTGCCCATGGCGCAGCCGCGCATCATCCCCATCTTTACAAAGGATGCTTTGCAATACTTCCCGAAAATGTCCGCCGGGGATCTTGCCCGGTATCTGGCATTGGCGGAACGCGGCAAGCCGCTGCCCGTGGCGGCTCCTGTCGCGGGAAGGGACCGCGGGGACCAGCAGCGTGAAGATCTCGAAGTGTGCCTTCGCTATACGCGCAAACTGCTCGAATCGCTGTGAAGGCGGCTCAGGCTGCCGCCATTCCGGCGCTTAGCTACGGCTTTCATGCAGCCGAGCGTTTCAGGAGTCTACCGTTTCCCGCAAAGGCGAGGTCCGAGCGTCGCGATCGAAGCTTCCCTCTTTCGGTTCCACCTGTTCCCACCGGACCGGCATCAGCACCGTATTAAGGTGCGTCCGCGAGCCGTCTGCGTGAGTATCACGTCTGCCTGCGCCGCCGCCCGCCGATGAACCCAAATCCGACAGTTGCGGCACTGCACGACTCCGTAGCCCCACGTAACACAGACTTTTTAGTCTGTCCTTGTGACTGCCGCAGCAAAGAATGCCATAACTTCGTGGCGACGAGCCTGCCGATCCAGGATGAATTGCCCGGTTCGCCGCCTGCAGTGCCGCCTGCAGTGCCGCCTGCAGTGCATTGAGTGTCGTCAACGTGACGCACCAGGATCGCCAGTGGCAGGCGGCGCATGATCCACAGCAGCAGGAGGACCCAGCAATTCCGTCAGGACTGGCTTCAGTGCATCCGCCCAAACCTGATACCCCTTCACGGTCGGATGGAGCTTATCTTTCGCATTCATCATCCCGTCGAACAATCTCCCATTCGCCGTCGGCGAGTTTGTCGTTGATGTTCAGATAGCGAACCTTCCGGCCATCGGCCAGCTTAGACAGATTGCCGTTGATCCTGTCGATGACGGGCATGAACGCCATATTGTCATTTCTCGGGAAGATCCCCATTACAACGATCGTCGCCGCGGGAGCCTTCGCCTGAATCACGCGCACAATCGCCTGCAGACCTCGCGTGACATCGTCTGCTCTCGCTCGCGTCGCTTCCGGCCGACGCTTGCCGACGTTGTTCGTGCCGGCCAGCAGAACCACCGACCTTGGGATTCACTCCGTCCAATTCGCCGTTCTCCAAACGCCAGAGAATGTTCTGCGTCCGATCGCGCGCCCCATCCGAAATCGGCCGCATTCCAGCCGAAGAAATTCTGCTTCCAGTTGGCCAGCAGGTCGGGGTAGTCGGTAGCGCCCCACCGCCGCGTGATCGAGTCGCCTTCGAAATAAACGTCGATTCCGCCCTGCTTCGCCTTCGCCAGCAGCTGCGAGTGCGCCACCAGGGAATTTGCGATCCGTGCGGAAAACCGGCTGGTCTGCCGGAAATTCCCAGGCGCCGCGTGATAGTTGAGAAATTTGTCCGCCCACGGAATAAAGTACTTCCAGTTCGGAGCATCCGTGTGGCCGCCGTCATGCTGGCGCCACGCCAGTTGGCCATCCGAGAAGTCCCGCATTCACCGGCGGCATTTTCGCGGTGCGATAGTCGTCCGCTGACGCCCAGATCCTTCGCGCCCAATAGCCGGAACACCGGCCCCGCCGCCACGGTCGCCATGAAGCTGCCCTGCTGGTCCAGCCACTTTGCGTCCCCCTTTTCGGGGACTCCGTAGCTGATGAAAGTCAGCCGCGGTGCGCAAAGCGCAATCAATTCGTTCGAGTCGACCGGCAAGTCGCCGGCATTCTTGCTTCCGAACGAAGCCTCGGCCGCGCCGTACTTCAGGAAGTTGCCGGCCATCCAGTGATACTCGCCGGACCCGGTGAGATTCTCCACCGCCTCTCCGAAATTGCGCCGGTGCGGCTTGGCGCCGCCCTCCCCGGAGGACCCCACCAGCACCACCGCGAAGCGCGTGTCGAACGCCATCGTCACCAGCGCGGCCTTCCCATAACGGGAGACGCCTTCGATGCCCACGCGCTTGCGCATCCACCGCCTTGTCGGTTTCCAGATAGTCGAGCCCGCGCGACGCGCCCCACGCCCACGCCCGCAGCGCACCCCAGTCGTCCGGCTTTCGAGGCTGCCCTTGTTCGCCAGACCGATGATTCCCTTCGTGAGCCCTGCGCCGTTGTCCGGCTTGAATGCTGCGCCGGGTCGATGAGCGCATAGCCCCATCCCCCGGCGATCAGTTGTTCCATCGAAGGCGGATCGCTCCCCAGCGTCGCCTTCAATTCGGGACGGCTGGCCATCATGTCCGCCATCCGCTTCAGAAACGCCGCGCTGCCGAACATCATCATCACCGGCACCGGCCCTTTCGCATTAGCCGGCGTCACCAGCGTCATGTCGAATATCGACGTTGATCGCCGGGCACGACGAGTTGTCCGCGTGTCCCACCAGCTGCTTTTGAATCACGGGGAAGACCCCTTCCGTCGAATTCGTCGTGCTCGTCACGGTCCAGGTCACTTTGGGCGCATTCGCGCGGGACGCGGCCGAGCACTTCGCGCTCGAAGTCTTCCACGATCTCCGGCCGCCGCTGATGCCACCACTGCTTGCCGATGTGACCCTTTGCCCGCTCTTGAACGTGAGCGCGTCGGGCAGATCCGGAAACGGATTGGCCTTCGACTCATCGTAGTTGGCGTGATTGGGAGCTTTCTCGTTCCCGCTCGGCCCCGGACGGAGGGCCTTGATGCCCAACTGGTCCATCATGTTCTGATGGTCCTGCTGCTGTCCCGCTGCCATTTGACAAGCGAATACAGCGAAAGCGCTCCACGTGGCTAAATTCATGTTCGACTCTCGAACTAAATTTTATCGAACTTCCATGTGGGGCAGGATGGCATCCTGGCGGCCGATTGTTTATCGGCCTTACCGGCGTCGATATTCGCAGTCGAGAAAAGCGTTTCGAAAATTCTTGCACTTCTGTGATCGCCCAAACGCGCTTTTTCCGCCTTATACGCCAGGAGAGCAAGCATGACTACAGTATTCAAGTTTACGTTCGCTCTGGCCGCTGTGGCACTCGCGGCCGGAAGCGCATTCGCACAAAGAATTGGGAACAACGACAATTCGCTGACTTACCTGGGAACGTGGACGCAGACGCCCGACACCAATGCCTCAAGCGGCACATTGTCTGTCAGCGGCACGGTTGGCAGCAGTGTCAGCTTCACGGTCACGGGAACAAACTTCGTCCTCTATCGGAAGCTGGACCCCAATGGCGGTTTCGCGACGATCACCGTGGACGGCGCCAATTTCGGCTATGTCACTTTTTACAGCGCTCAATCGGTATCGCAGATTCCGGCGGTGATCGATGAATTAGCGCCGGGTCACACGCGATCGTGCTGACCGTGAGCGCAGCCCCTTTCTATATCAACGGCACGGTAGGAAACAATGTCTATATCGACTCGCTACAAAGTCCGGCTCCTGGTATCTATTCTCCAACTCAGGCGCAGCAGGATGCCATCACGCGAGTAAACTTCTATCGCAATCTGATGGGCATTCCGGCCGCGCGGCACCATCTCGCGTTGGGTCTCGCGGCGATGGCTCATGCCAAGTACTTGTCCGACACGGACTTTATCGATAACAATGGAGATCCTCATATTGAGACGTTAGGCGCAAGCCCCGATTTCACCGCACCGGGACCCGGGGATGAGACGCGTACTTCGGATACACCGGACAAGCTGCCGGAGCGGAGGATTCCGATAACAATCCCGACCCGATCACGTTTGTCGATGGATGGATGGACGGTGTGGACCACCGGGATCTGTTCGTGAATTGGGGTTTCACCGACGGCGGTTTTGGCGGTTATCCACTCGGCTCCACCATGGACATGGCGCCCAATGTTGCTAACCCAGCGACTCCTGCGGCAACTACAGTCTTTACTTACCCGGCTAACGGTCAAACCGACGTATGGCTGTTCTACGATGGTACGGATGGCCCGGACGACGCGAATCTGAATTTTGGCGGTGCGTACGGTTATCCAATCACTTTGAGCGTCGCCGTGGGTGCAAACTTTACGACTGGCACATCCACAGCGCAGCTTACCGGCACCCTTACCGATTCAAACGGCAACAACATTCCAGTGACATTGTCCGGGCCTGCCCCAGGGCAGCCAGGAAATTTCTATATGATTCCGAATCAGCCGCTGACGGGATCAACTATCTACACCGCAACCATGAGTGGGGCGGATTTTACCGGCAACGCA
>CAVRYB010000077.1:0-44358 GCA_963725295.1 uncultured Acidobacteriaceae bacterium | reverse complement strand
GATCAGGAAGCGGCATCTCCACCAGATCAGATCCGCGTAAGGCGCATACGAGATGGCACGCGCAATGGCGGACTCGAGCCCCCCGCGAATGCCGAAGAAGCCTTCTGGAGTCCGCTCTCCGGTTAGAAATTCGCGGTCGCGCGGATCGATATCGCTGGTCAGCAAATGAGCGCTGTCTGCATCCGTGCGTGCCATGATCAGCGTCGGCACTCCGAGGACATCAGCCGCTAGGCGAGCAGCGATGAGCTTCTGGATCGCCTCCGACGTCGGCACAAGCACTTTTCCGCCCAGGTGTCCGCACTTTTTTGCCGACGAAAGCTGGTCTTCAAAGTGGACGCACGCCGCGCCCGCTTCAATCATCGCCTTCATCAACTCGAAAGCGTTCAAGCTGCCGCCGAATCCGGCTTCTGCATCGGCGATGATCGGCGCCATCCAATAGACTCCATTTTTGCCGTCCATGTGGTGAACCTGGTCGGCGCGCATCAAGGCGTTATTGATGCGGCGAATCACCGTGGGAACGCTGTTCGCGGGATACAGACTCTGATCGGGATACATCTGACCCGCATCATTCGCGTCAGCCGCAACCTGCCACCCACTAAGATAGATCGCTTTGAGACCGGCCTGTACCTGCTGCACCGCCTGATTTCCGGTCAGCGCGCCGAGAGCCGCCACATACGATTCGCCGTGCAGGAGCGACCACAGTCGCTCGGCACCTAGCCTCGCCAGAGTGTGCTCCACACGAATCGACCCGCGCAGTCTGACCACATCCTCGGCGCTATACGGACGTTGAATGCCTCTCCAGCGGGGGTCCGTGTTCCACTGCTGCTCGGGGCTCGTTTGCGTGTGCATGTTCAAAAATCCTCCAGGTGATCTCGATCTGTACGCAGTAGACCCCAGTTCCGGTCCGCGCACAAACCGACTCGTCCGTTTCGGACTAGTCGTCCGTTCGGTCCTAGGTGCCCGTGTTCCTCCCCAGAGTGGCGTTACTATCCAGACATGGCTACGATCGTAAATATGGGCAACGAAATCGAAGTTCAGGTTCTCACTCCAGAAGCGACCGCCTTCCTAAAGAAACTGGCGCGTGAATTCGAGCCCCGACGTCGCGAACTGCTGGTGCAACGACAGGTTCGCCAGAGAAAGATTGATGCAGGAGTCCTACCTGGCTTTCTTCCCGAGACGACAGAGATTCGCGAATCAGAATGGACGGTCGCACCGATCCCTCACGACCTCCTTGACCGGCGAGTCGAAATCACCGGCCCAGTCGACCGCAAGATGATCATCAATGCCCTGAACTCGGGCGCCAGCGTCTTTATGGCCGATTTCGAGGACTCGAATTCGCCCACGTGGGCGAACAACATTGAAGGCCAGGCCAATCTCCGGGACGCGATCGAGGGCAGCATCGACTATGTGAGTCCTGAGGGAAAGCGCTACGAACTAAATCCCAAGGTCGCGACTCTGCTCGTCCGTCCGCGCGGCTGGCACCTCGAGGAAAGACATTTCCTGGTCGACGGAAAACCTATCTCCGGCTCGCTTATTCGACTTCGGCCTGTACTTCTTCCATAACGCGAAGCAGCTCATCCGCAAAGGAACCGGGCCCTATTTCTATCTGCCGAAGCTGGAGAGCCATCTGGAAGCGCGCCTCTGGAACGATGTGTTTTGTCTTCGCGCAGGACGAGCTCGGTATTCCTCGCGGGCACTATACGCGCGACCGTCCTGATCGAGACGATCCTGGCAGCATTCGAAATGGACGAAATCCTGTATGAGCTGCGCGAGCATTCCTCGGGACTGAACTGCGGCCGCTGGGATTACATTTTCAGCTTCATCAAGAAATTTCGGAATCATCCCGGACTTCGTGTTGCCAGACCGTTCCCATCGTGACCATGGAGAAACCCTTCCTGAATTCGTACGTGCAATTGCTGATTCAGACCTGCCATCGACGAGGAATCCACGCCATGGGAGGAATGGCAGCGCAGATCCCGATCAAGAACGACCCCGCAGCCAATGAAATCGCAATCGAGAAAGTGCGCCAGGACAAGCTCCGCGAAGTGAAGGCCGGGCATGACGGCACCTGGGTAGCCCATCCCGGTCTGGTGCCCCTGGCGAAATAGATTTTCGATGCCCACATGAAAGAGCCGAACCAGATCCAGCGGAAACGTGAAGATGTGCATGTCGCCGCCAAAGATCTTCTTGCGGTCCACTGAAGGCGAGATCACCGACCGGGGCCTGCGCTGGAATATCGACGTCGGCTTGCAATATCTCGAGTCATGGCTGCGCGGGTCAGGTTGCGTCCCGATCTACAACCTCATGGAGGACGCCGCCACCGCCGAAATCTGCCGGTCGCAGGTCTGGCAATGGGTAAAACACGGAGCCAAGCTCAACGATGGCCGCCGCGTTACCCAGGAAATGGTGCGCGAAGTGATCGCACAGAAAAAAGATCAGCTGCCGGGTGCACGCATGGCAGACGCCGCAGAAATCTACGAGCGGATGATGACGAGCCCGGATTTCGCAGAATTTCTCACCCTTGTGGCTTATGATTACATCGACTAGAAACAGCCAGCGCAGAAGCGCGGACCATGAGCCACAACTCCGCCGATATCCCGGATGAGTTTCTCTCGCAACTAAAGAAAGACCTGGTTTGCCGTCGCGTTGGCCGCGGTCTCGCATGCCTCGAAGAGCATCGCGATCTCCTGAAATCGTTCTCGCCGGAGGCACCCAATGCTGCGCTGTTTGCCGGATATCTGGCGCAGTGGGTCGACGTCGGCTTTCAGCGTCCTGCCATCACCAGAGAGATCGTCTCGAAGTTTTCCCCAGCTGTCCGCAGCGGATTGCCTCTCCGTGACTATCTGCACCTGCGCATGGCCGAGGGCATGGTAGCGATGTCGGAGGAGTCGAAGGATGAGGCCATTCGTCACTTTGATTTCGTCCTCAGTCTCGAACATGAAATCGAAGACAAAGAGCTCCTCGCGATTGCCAATTTCTGGAAGGGCCGCTGCCTGCGCATGAAAGGCGAATACGATCAGGCCCTCGCTTTTGCCATTAAGGGCAGAGACTTGGCGATGGAGCTCGGCCATCCTCCGATGGCAGCGGTCATGCAGGTGCTGGAGAGCTGGCTCTATTTTCAGAAAGGCAACGCCAAGCAGGCAGTCGAAGTTCTGCAGGCGGCCGAGGCGGTCCTAGGTAAGACCGACGACTATCTCACCCTCGGCAACATCCATTCCTCTTACGGCCGAATCGCACGCCGTCAAGGACGCTATCAGCACGCCATCGACAATTTCTCAACGGCGATCGAACATTACCGGAAGCGTGACCCTCTCCATCGCAACATCGCCAGAACCCTGAACAATATGGCGTACGTCAAGCGTCTGATCGCCCTGCAGTTGCAGAAAAAGATTGATGCCGACGCAGCCCGGCGGCGCAAAGCGGCCACGCGCGGTAAGTCCGGCAGCGGCAGCAGTAAACTCCCGTATCGCAATCGCTTTGAGCAATTCCGCACCGAGGCGCTAGCCGAACTCGACGAGGCCGCAGCGATCTACGAGCGCTACGGAAATCACCATGGACTCGGCAGTGTGCGCCTCAACTATGGCTTCCTCCATTTGGACAACGGCGACCTTGAACATGCGGAGACTGAAGCCAAGACCGCCTTCCACCTCGGAGAGCAGAGACGCGACCACATCCTCATGGCGCGATCGCAATTGCTGCGCTGCATGATCGAAAATGCGCGCGTCGAGGAAGGCATCGGCGATACCACTGAACCCGGCAGCCATGCCCGGCTGGCGCAGGATTGCGCCCAGGAAGCCATCGAACTTGCCAAGCATACCGAGAACCGCAGACTTCTCGCCCATGCTTTTGTCTGGCAGGGGCTGACCTATTGCAACCGCTTCTTCGACGATCCGGAATCGGCCAGGGGTTGCTACGATCAGGCCCTCGCTCTGTCAAAGAGTGGCCATGCCGAGAGTTCGTGGGATGATCTGCAGAATCTGAAAGTTAAAGTTCTGCGTGGTGGAAGTGTGAATCCAATCCTGCGCGCATGGTCGCAAGGGGCCGTCGGGGACAAGACTTTTCAACAGATCACCGAGGAATTTGCGGAGCTCATCATTCCTAAGGTCTGGGAGCGCGAGGGCCGGAAGGTCTCGCGCGTGGCGACTCGCTTGTCCGTGTCGCCCAAGAAAGTTCGCCGAATCTTAGGCCGCGCGGGTCGGCGTAAAGGACCACCCGGCGACGAATAACCTCAACGAAAGTGTGACGCTCATAGTTGCAGCAGGTTGACTTGCAGTTTCGCGTACCCGCTTTCCTGCGCCCAGATGTCCAGCGGGATCGAGGCGATTTCATCCACAACCGGTTCGGCCAGTCCGCTCTTCGTCATATCGACCGTCTTGATGTACATCTGACAACTGTCGCACGCTTCCACCCGCACATGCTCGAAATCTTCAGCGGTATACACCGGCAACCTGGCGTGGTCCTCTTCCCCACATCCCGGACAGACAATCCTGCGGAACTCCCATTCCGCCAGACAGAATGAGCAAATCAGAGAACGCTGCCCACCTTCTCCCAGCGGGCGCAGAACACCCACTCCAGGTTTCCGTTTGCAGAACGGACACACAAAAGGAGTCGGGCCAGTCCAGCGGAATCCAGAGGCCTCACGAAGACTCACCGCGTACGGCTGAAGAAAGGCTCGGGCGAAGAAGTCAGACGAGTCGCGATCCGGCGCAGTTGCTTCTTCCTGACGCCAGAAAGCCGTCAGCGATTCAACCTGGCAACTCACACCGCCATTCTGCAAATCACGGGCAGCCTTCCGAAGTACCTCGGACCCCGTCTGTTGCACGACCGCCAGAAATTCTGCGAAACGGTCCGTCATTTTTGGCGGCAGAGGCTCCATGAACGACACAGACTCGGTGCCAGCAGTCACTTCTTTGATTTCTGCGGCAAGCTTCTCCTGAAATCGCGCAATCGCCGAATAGAAGCGCAGAATCTCCGCCGCGTACGTGTACTGGCCTCCGAGCTTTTCAGCTCGTGTGATCCGTCGTTGCCATCCGTTCTGCGCCATATCTAGCTTATCTTGCCCAGTCCCTTATACCGCAGTTCGCCCTTTGGGTGAAAACAGGCCCTAGTGAATGAACCATCACTTTTGATACGCTGCTTAACCATGCGCCCCTACAAATTCTTGCTCTCCTTCATCGCTATCGCGAGCCTTGGCTTCTGCCAGGAGACTAAACCCGTTGCCGACCGCCTCGCCGCACAGAATTCCCTGTTTGAAGAACAGTACGAATCCGACCTGCGCAATTTTCCGGAGCGCGCCACCGCGTTCGGCGACTACCGCTACAACGACAAGATGGCCGACTACTCCCTAGCCGCGATCGCTCAGCGCGAAAAGACGAATGAAGATTTTCTCGCTCGCCTCGAAGCCATTCCGACCACCGGATTCTCCGACCAGGATCAGCTCTCGCACGATCTGCTAGCGCGCGTCCTCCAGCAACGCATCGCGGACTTCAATCTCAAAGAGTACGAGATGCCGATCAACCAGCAGAATGGCGTTCACACCAGCCTCGCCGATCTGCCGTTGTCAGTCCCGTTCGATTCGGTCAAGCACTACGAAGACTACATCGCCCGTCTCCATCAGATACCGCGCGTCTTGAACCAGACCACCGAAGTGCTTCGCGCCGGCATGAAAGACAAGCTCATGCCCGTCCGCTTTCTGCTCGAAAAACTTCCCGTCCAGTGTCAGGGCATCATCGATGCTGACCCGTTTCTCAATCCGACGAAGAAATATCCCGCAAGCATTTCTCCTGAAGATCAGAAGCGCCTGACGCAAGAGATCACCGACGCCATTAACAATGATGTGATTCCGGCGTACAAGAAGTTCGCCGATTTCCTCAGCAAGGAGTACGCACCGCAGGGCCGCACGGCGCTGTCCATCACTTCCCTGCCCGACGGACAGAAGCGTTACGAAAATGACATCTATGGCCGCACCACCACCCACATGACGCCGGACGAGATTCACCAACTCGGCCTGCGCGAGATGGATCGTATTCAGGCCGAGATGACGGCCATCGCCAAAAAAGCAGGCTTCGCCGACCTCGCCGCCTTCCGCGCCTCCCTAAAGACCAACCCGAAGTACATCCCGACTTCCGCCGATCAGATCCTCGAAGACTACCGCCACTACATCGCCCAGATGGAGCCGAAGCTCCCGCAGCTTTTCACCCTGCTTCCGAAGTCCCCGGTGACTGTCGAAGCGATTCCTGCGTTTCAGTCCGCGGCTGCCACCCACTACGTCACCGGCACTCCTGATGGCAAGCGTCCCGGCCGCGTCGTCGTGGCCACATCCGATTTTGCGCACCGCTCGCTGATCGACAACGAGGCAATCGCCTACCACGAAGGCATTCCCGGGCATCACATGCAGCTCTCCATCCAACAGCAACTCACGGGACTGCCCAAGTTCCGCCTCCACGGCCTGGGCTTCAACGCATACATAGAAGGATGGGCGCTTTACGCCGAGCAACTCGGCAAAGAAGTCGGCTTCTACCAGGATCCCGTCTCTGATTACGGCCGCCTGTCGTCCGAACTGTTTCGCGCCGTTCGCCTCGTCGTAGACACCGGCATCCACGCGAAGGGCTGGTCCCGCGATCAAGTCGTGGACTTCTTCCGCAAGTCCGGAGCGATCGACGAACCGAGCATTCAATCCGAGACCGACCGCTATATCGCATGGCCGGCACAGGCTCTCAGCTACAAACTCGGACAGCTCAAGATCCGCGAGCTCCGTGAACGGGCCCAGAAAGAGCTGGGGCCCAAATTCGACGTTCGCACCTTTCACGACGAGATACTCAACGGCGGAACTCTGCCGCTCGATCTCCTCGAAGCGCGAACGAATAAATGGATCGCGGAACAAAAAGCTCACTGACAGCCTTACAAGTCGAGCTGCCAGAAACGGGCGCGAACCTGGGGCGACAGTTTCCCCGATTGACGATTTCGTCATGTCGGGTTTATAGTTTTCCGCAATATCGCTGCTTTCGTTGGACGCGTCGTGGCGTCTGCAAACAATCACCTCCGTAGTTACCAGAAAGAGCGTCACGGAGGCTGTGCAATGGGGTTCTCACGCAGAACTTTTCTCAAGGGCACCGTCCTTGGCGGCGCCGGTCTATCCGCGCTCGGGTTCGACTTGGCGCCGGCATACGCTCAAACCCAGTCTCTGAAGATTTCCCGTGCCAGCGAAACGCGCAGCACGTGTCCTTATTGTGCCGTCAGCTGTGGCGTAATCATCTACACAATTGGCGACAAGGCGAAGAATGCCATTCCTCAGGTTCTCCACGTTGAGGGCGATCCCGACCATCCCATCAATCGCGGCACCCTTTGCCCCAAAGGCTCCTCGCTCCAGCAGGACATCCTCAACGACCGCCGCTTGCTGAAGCCGCAGGTTCGCCGCCCGGCGTCCACCGACTGGGAAGACATTTCCTGGGATCAGGCCTACCAGGAGATCGCGCAGAATAAAGAAGACCCGCGACGATACCTTCATCGAGAAAGACGCGAACGGCAAAACCGTCAACCGCTGCGAAGGCATCGCCTTCATCGGCGGCTGCACGGACACCAACGAATTCAATTATCTCGCCGTGAAAAGATGCGCAGCCTGGGGGTCTGCTACCTGGAAAACCAGGCCCGCGTTTGACACGGCCCCACGGTCTCCAGTTTGGGGCCCACATTCGGACGCGGCGCGATGACCAATGGCTGGGTCGACATCAAGAACACCGACATGATGTTGATCATGGGCGGCAATCCCGCTGAGAACCATCCTTGCGGCTTCAAGTGGGCGATCGAGGCCAAGCGGACCGCAACGCGAAGATGATCGTGGTGGATCCGCGCTTCACGCGCACCGCCGCGAACGCGGATATGTTCGTGCAGATCCGCGCCGGCGCCGATATCGCCTTCCTGGGCGGCGTCATCCGGTATGCGATCGAAAACAACCGCATCGCCAAAGAGTATCTCGTCAATTACACCAATGCCGCCTTCATTGTCAAAGACGGATTTAAGCTGCCCGAAGACGGTCTGTTCTCCGGATTCGATCCCGAGAAAAAGATGTACGACAAGAAGACCTGGAATTATGAAGAAGGTGGAGACCTGGCCGGCAAGACGGTTGTGGCGACACCCGCGGATAAGCCGACTGCTCCACTCGCGCCGGGCGCCACTCCGCCCGCGCCTGCCTCCCGCCGAAGGTTGCGTTCGATCTCACGCTCCAGCATCCGCGCTGCGTTTTTCAATTACTGAAAAAGCAATACGAGCGCTACACGCCGGAGATGGTCGAGCGTATCACCGGCATTCCGCAAGACCAGTTCCTTAAGGCTGCCGATCTCTTCACTTCCATCCGCAAAGATGGCGACATGAAAAAAGTCGCCACCATAATTTATGCCGTCGGATGGACGCAGCACAGCTTCGGCACGCAGATCATTCGTACGGCCGCCATGCTCCAGTTGCTGCTCGGCAACGTCGGCCGAGCCGGCGGCGGAGTCAACGCGCTCCGCGGCCACTCCAACATACAAGGCGCCACTGACATGGCCGGAATCTTCGACATCCTCCCCGGCTATTTGAAGATGCCGAATCCCACCGATGTCGATCTAGCCGCCTACATCAAGCGCGTCACGCCAACCGAGTCCAAGCCCGATTCGTGGCAATCGTTTAATTACTATTCGAACACTTCAAAATTCACCGTCTCTCTGCTGAAAGCGTTTTACGGACCGGCAGCCACCAAAGAGAACGACTTCGCCTTCAACTATCTACCCAAGATCGACCGCAACTATTCCTGGGTAAACATCTGGAACGACATGTATGAGGGCAAAGTTAAAGGTCTCTTCGCCTTTGGCATGAACGGCGTGATGATTGGCCCCGATTCCAACAAGAACATCGACGCCCTGAAGAAAGCCGACTGGTTGGTCGTCTGCGAAATCTATCCCGACGAAACCAGCGAATTCTGGCGCGCCCCCGGCATCACCGCGGACGACCAGAAAAAAATCAACACCACCGTCTATCGCCTGCCGGGTGCCGGTTTCGCCGAAAAAGACGGTACCTTCGTCAACTCCGCGCGCTGGCTCCAATGGAAGAACGTAGCCGTACCGCCGCCGGGGCAATGTAGGCTCGATCAGGAAATCCTCGCGACCATCTATCTGAAAGTTCGCGAACTCTATAAGAAGGAAGGCGGCAAGTTCCCCGATCCGGTTCTCAACGCGTCGTTCGCCTACACCACGCCTTACAATCCATCGCTTGCCGAGGTCGCGAAAGAACTCAACGGCAAAGCGCTCGCTGATATCACCGACCCAAAAACGAATACGACCATCAAGGCGGGACAGCAACTGCCAGGCTTTGCATGGCTCAAAGACGACGGCACAACCGCGTGTGGAAACTGGATCTACTCCGGATCATGGACCGAAGCGGGCGCCATGATGCAGCGCCGCGGCACCGATGACCCCTCCGGACTCGGCATTTATCCCAATTGGGGATGGTCGTGGCCCGCGAATCGCCGCGTTCTATACAACCGCGCCTCTTGCGACGTGGACGGAAAGCCCTGGGACCCCTCGCGTCGGCAGGTTTGGTGGGACGAAGCCAAACAAACGTGGCTAGGCGTAGACGTTCCGGATTTCAAGCCCGATTCAGCGCCCAAAGACCACATGGGCCCGTTCATCATGAACCCCGATGGCATCGGACGCTTGTTCGTGCCGCTCAGCGGAATGCAAGATGGTCCTTTCCCTGAATTCTACGAGCCGATCGAGAGCCCGCTTGCGAATCTGTTGCATCCGAATCAGTCCAATAATCCGGTTGTGAAGAAATATAAGACCGACATGGATAAGTACGCGCCCGTCGGCGGCGACTTCAATGTAATCTGCACCACCTACCGTCTAACCGAGCACTATCATTACTGGACCAAAAATAATCCCATGAACGTCCAGCTCGTACCCGAACCGTTCGTCGAAGTCCCCGCCGAACTCGCCGATCGCCTGGGCATTCACGGCGGCGAAAAAATAAAAGTTTCCAGCATTCGCGCCACCTACATCGCCAAAGCCATGGTCACGCGCCGCATAAAGCCCATGAAGATCGACGGCAAGGAAACGTTTCAGATCGGCATTCCAATTCACTGGGGGTTCCGAGGAATTGCAGAAGACGAAGGCAAAACGGCGAAGACGCTGGCGAACCAGTTAACGCCAACCGTCATTGATCCAAACGCGTTCACGCCAGAGTTTAAGGGGTTCCTGGTGAAGATTGAAAAAGTGTAAACCGCTGTCAGCCGGCAGCTAGCAGCTCTCAGTTTGGTCGAGAGAAGCTGAGAGCTGAGAGCTGACAGCTGAGAGCTAATATGCCCGACCGCAAGGCACTACAAGCCGAAATGATCTCAGGCCACTCCGGACCTTCGTCTGGCCATGGCATGCAGCGCGACCTCGAGGTCTGCAAGCTCATCGACACCACCACCTGCATCGGATGCAAAGCCTGCGAAGTGGCCTGCATGGAGTGGAACGACCTCCCGTTCGCGCCCACTACCTTCGACAACACCTACCAGACAATGCCGGAGACGCGCTGGAATTTCTGGAACCTCATCAAGTTCAATGAGCACCAGAATGCGGACGGCACAATCCAGTGGTTAATGCGCAAGGACCAGTGCATGCACTGCGCCGATCCCGGCTGCCTTGCCGCCTGCCCAGCCGACGGCGCCATCGTGAAGTACGCCAACGGCATCGTCGACTTCAATCAGGAAAATTGCATTGGCTGTGAATTCTGCGTCTCGGGCTGTCCTTTCGAGATTCCCCGCTTCAATCCAATGACAAAGAAGGTTTATAAATGCACGCTGTGCGCCGATCGCGTCGGCGAGGGACTCGAACCGGCGTGCATCAAAGCGTGTCCAACCGGCTGCCTGAAATTCGGCAGTAAAGACGACATGTCGTACATCGCCAACGAACGCGCAAAACAACTTCGTGAAAACTTCGGCATGCAGAATGCCGGAGTCTACGATCCGCAATCCATCGGCGGAACGCACGTGATCTACGTGCTCCACGATGCGACCGATCCCGAGCGCTACGGCGGCCTGCCCAGGAATCCTACGATTCCGTGGAGCTACACGGTGTGGAAATGGCTGTTCAAGCCCGTACTCGGCACATTCGCGCTGTTCGGATTCCTGGGCGTGCTGGCCCACTACGTAACCAGCGGCCCGCGCTTGCCCCAGCCCGAGCCGCCGGAAAAGGAGAACGCCAATGGCTAGCGGCGCGGTCGAACACTTCGACGATAAAGCACGCGCAACCTTCGAGCACGCGGGCAAGACCACCGTCTATCGCGGGGAGTTGCTGCGCCATCCCGTCTACGACCGCGTCCTCCACTGGACGATAGCCCTCTTTTTCTTCCTCGCGCTCTTCACCGGATTCGGCATTTACCTTCCGTGGCTATTCCGCTGGTTCACGCCCATCTTCGGGGGCGGACAACTCAGCCGCATCATGCACCCCTACTTCGGAGTTGGCTTCGTCGTCTTCTTCTCCCTGCAAGTCCTGAACTGGTTCGGGCTCATGCTCTGGGCTCCGGGCGACACCAACTGGATGCGCAACATACACAAAATCGTCAGCAACGAAGAAAAAATAGATCCCCCCGAAACCGGCTTCTTCAACGCTGGGCAAAAGGTTATGTTCTGGGAGATCGTCGCCGGCTGTATCGTGTACATCGTCACCGGCACCATCCTCTGGGCAGGCGCACCCGTCTTCGGCAGAATCGCCGTAGCAGTCAGCTACGTTCTCCACGACATCTCCGCCCTCATCATGCTAGGCGGCATCTTCATTCACATCTACCAAAGCACCTTCGGCGAGCCCGGCACCTTTCAGGCAATGGTTCGCGGTGCGGTCAGCGAGGCGTGGGCTTGGACTTTCCATCCAGCGTGGTACAAGCAGGTCACTGGACGCGACCCCGAGCAGGCATGCGAAGAAGCGCGTCGACGAATGAATTCCGGCCAATAACTGGATCCCCGCTAGCAACTGCCCTGGTCATTGATGAAAAAATAGTCATCTCAAGGTGCAAAGCGTTTCATACTATTGCAAATAGTAGACTCCGTGTACACTGAGCGTGGTTTTCGTCGCCCCACGCAAACCTCGCGTTTCCCCTTCAACAAACAACGGCGCAGATTTTTCGACAATACATGCAACGCCGATGGTGTCGATCGGGAAGTGTCTTCACAGACGGCGCGATAGCTGATGGACGACCCAATCTGAGGAGGAAGATAGTGACCATCAAACGAGGCGTAGTTGCAGCACTTCTGACGGTTCTGTGTCTGGCGCTGCCGCTGTTTGCTCAACAATCGAAGGTGGTGACGGAGGGTCCCATCGTCACCCATGACTCCCACCATGACACCGGCCCTCTTCTTCGAGAGATCGCTCCTCTGCTCCCCGAATTCAACACGCCGTCTTATCACGAGATCGACAACGGCGAGAACCCGAATTTTCAAAAATGGAGCCAACGGAAGTTTGTACCTGACCCGGTATTCCAAAGGCCCGAGAACTCGCCCACCAAAGAAACTCCTTCTACCGGCCTCGAATTCGACGCCCTTGGCTACGGCGATTCGTTTTTCTGTAATTGCATGCCTGCCGATAACGACGGCGCACCCGGCACGACCCAATACACCGAGTTCGTCAACACCTTTTATGCCGTTTACAGCAAGACTGGCTCCCTTCTCCTTGGCCCCTTGTCCGGAAGTTCCTTCTGGTCAGGATTCGGTGGTGGGTGTCAGGCCGACAACTGGGGCGATCCGACGATACGCTTCGACGCCGCAGCTCAGCGCTGGGTAGCCGCCCAGTTTGACCTGGGACCCAACGGCAGCGGCCCGTACGCCGAATGCGTGGCTGTATCCACCACCGCCGACGCCACTGGCTCCTATAATCGCTATCGCTTTTCATTCGGTCAGTTTCCGGACTACCCGAAGATGGGCGTTTGGCCGGATGCGTACTACTTCTCCTACAACTTGAATGGATCGTCGTCGGAAGTTTGTGCCAACGATCGCACCAACATGCTCGCCGGCAACAGCGCCACGCAAGTCTGTTTCACACCTTCGGGCCAGTTCGGGCTCCTGCCTGCCGATTTGGACGGCGCCACTGCCCCGGCTTCCGGCACCCCAAACTTCTTCGTGGAGCTTGATCCCGATGGCTCCGCGAATCTCTCGATGTGGAAATTCCATGTCGATTTCGTGACCCCCAGCAATTCCACCCTCACCGGCCCGACCCTGATTCCGATCGCGGCATACACCCCGTCTTGTCCGGGTGCAGGTCGGGGCGCGTGCGCACCCCAGCCCGATTCCGGAAGCGACCCGCTTGAAACCCTCAGCGACCGGTTGATGTATCGCTTGGTGTATCGCAACTTCGGCGATCACAGCGTTCTTCTCACCAGCCACTCTGTTCAGGTTGCAGGAACAGGATCGGGTGCGCGCTGGTATGAAATTCACAACCCGGAAACTGGCCCGAGCGTCTATCAATCGGGAACGTTTGGTCCGGACTCACAGTATCGATTCATGCCCGCGGTTGCCATGGATCAAAACCAGGATCTCGCTGTCGGGTTCACGCGTTCGGGTTCCGGCACCGGTCAGTATCCCTCGCTGGTTTATGCAGGACGCGTTCCGAGTGACCCGCTCGGCACACTGGAAACTGAAGTCACCATGCTGGCCGGCACTGGTTCTCAATCCAGCGGCGGCTACGATCGTTGGGGAGACTACAGTTCGCTCACCGTCGATCCTACCGACGACTGCACCTTCTGGTTTAGCGAGTCGTACATCAAGTCGACTGGCCAGAACCAGGGCTTCAACTGGAGCACAGCCATCGGCAACTTCATTTTCCCTGGTTGCAGCCCCACTCCCAATTTTTATCTGACGGCCAACCCTGGCTCCCTGAGCGTTACGCAGGGACAGAACGGATCCAGCACCATCACCGTAAATCCGACCAACGGCTTTAGCGGCAGCGTCAATCTCGCTGCTTCTGGCCTGCCCAACGGCGTGACGGCTAGCTTCAACCCCAACCCAACCACCACTACATCGACCGTCACCTTCGCGGTCGGCGCGAGTGCAGCGGTCGGCACATCAACGGTCACGATCACTGGCACTTCCGGCAGTCTGACCAGCACAACCACAATCAGCCTCACCGTGACCTCGGCCACGGCTCCGGATTTCAGCCTCACGGCGAATCCGACCTCGGTAACCGTGGTTCAGGGCACTTCCTCCGCGAGCACGATCACGGTGGTCCCGGTCAACGGCTTCACCGGCAGCGTCACCCTCAGCAACTCCAGCTTGCCGAGTGGCGTGACGGCTAGCTTCAGCCCGAACCCGACTACTTCGACCAGTACCCTCACCTTCACGGCTAGCTCGTCAGCCACAACCGGTACGTCGACCGTTACGGTCACCGGCGTTTCCGGCAGCCTGACGCACTCCGTGAACGTTAGCCTCACTGTCAGCCAGCCGACGGGCGGTGTCCTCACCGTCACGCCGACCTCGTTGACGTGGACAAAGACGCAGGTCGGACTGACCGGCGCCGCGAAGACCGTCACAGTGAAGAACATTGGAGGCACTGCAGTAACGTTCTCCAGCATCACCGTCAGCGGTGACTATGCACTAGTCGCGGTTGCTCCGAAGCTGGCTTGCGGCAGCAGCCTGGCCGCGGGCAAGAGCTGCCAGGTGAAGGTCAGCTTCACGCCGACGCAAGGTGGAACCCGCACCGGAACGCTGACGTTCACCGACAACGCTCCGAACAGTCCTCAAGTCGTCGGACTGACGGGAACCGGTGTCGCGCTCACCGTATCGCCGACCGCACTGAACTATGGGTCGGTCTCGGTGGGTACCACCAGTCCTTCGCTGAACATCACGATCACCAACGACAGCAGTTCGTCGGTGACCCTCACCAGCATCACCGTCACGGGATCGAAGTCTGAATTCCCGATCACCAATAACACCTGCGGATCGAGCCTCGCTGGCGGATCGAATTGCACCGTCAGCGTAGCTTTCAAACCCACGGCCACGGGCATCCAAAGCGCCAGCGTCAAAGTAGCGAGCAATGGCGGCGGTAGCCCGCAGTCGGTGTCATTGCAAGGTATCGGAAAGTAGTTCCGAAACCAGTCCAAACTGGAAGCGGCGGGACCATTGGTCCCGCCGCTTTTTTCATCGCACCAGAGACGGCGAACCGCTGAACCGGCTCCAGGCACGAGCCTTTGTGACCTGCAGGCAAATTGACCAAAACCCGCGCCCCTAGTACGATTCGGCCACGCAACGAAGGCATTTGCAGCAAGTCGTCCGACCCAGGAGGAGTATGAAAAACAGGTGGGTTATATTCGCAGCACTGGCAATCTCCGTTACATTTGCGCAGGCAGCATGGGCGCAGTGGTCATCCGATCCGTCACTGAATCTCGCATTGGCTGACAAGCTCAATAACGATCAGGTTCAGCCGAAAGTGAAACCTCTCCCGAATGATCAATGGTACGTGAGCTGGTTCGACGCGGACCCGAACAGTCCCCCACCGGTCGGCTACTCCGTATTTCTGCAGCGCCTCGATAAAAATGGCGTGGAACAATTCCCACACGACGGCACATTGGTGGCCGATCTCAGCAACGGATACACAGAGGATTACGGCCTCGATATCGATACCAAGGGCAACGCCTTACTCGCGTTCCTCGACACCCGGGAAGGCGCCAACTGGCAGGTGACCGCCGCCAAAATGGACAAGGCAGGCAATGCTCTCTGGGGACCGAACGGTGTCCAGCTGACCAGCGATGGCGCCCAACACTACGCTCCTAAGATCGCCGGCACAAGTGATGGCGGAGTCGTGGTGGCGTGGACGCAGGGGTTCGGCAGCACGGCCAACGTGAAGGTACAGAAGCTCGATCAGAATGGGAACCCGGTCTGGACGACTCCAGTGGCGTTCCATGAGTCCGGATATCAATATTTTCTGGCCGACATTCAAGCATCCGACAACGGCAGCGTGATTGTCTCGTGGGTGCGTGAAGACGGCTTCTTCAGTGACAAGCAACTCCGCGCCAACAAAATCTCAGCCACCGGAAAAAAGCTGTGGGGAGCAGGCAACATCGCGATCTTCGATCAAGGCTCGCTGCAATTTGGCAACTTCCCGAGATTCCTCCCCGATGGCAGCGGCGGCGCCATCTTCGGCTGGTATACAGCCATTCCGATCCTGCAAACCTACGCGCAGCACATTCGGGCAGACGGCAGCGAAGCGTTTCCACACAACGGCTCTGCCGGTTCAACCGATACCAACAACGTAAGAGTTGAGCCCTCCATCTCCTACCGGGCGGCAACCGACGAAACCTTCCTGTTCTGGACCGAAGAGGACACATTCCAGATCTACAACGGAGTCTACGGCCAGAAGTTCGATGGTCAGGGCAACTCGACTTGGGGCGCCACTGGACTCGTCCTGGTTCCCCTTGGTACGGATTCACAGACCTTCGTCGAGAACGTCCAGGTTGGCACCGGCGCGATGGTGTTCTGGGTGGATTCACCCGGATACGGCATGTCGACGATGCAGGCGACCAGAGTCGGCAGCAACGGCAACACGATCTGTGCGCAGTTCCCTGTCTCGTCGGCTCCGTCAGACAAGTATGGGCTCGCCGACACCACGGCGCGTTCTGGTATGACGGCCGTAGCCTGGGCAGACGACCGCATCGGCAACAACGGAATCTACATCCAGAACATCAACTCGAATTGCACACTGGGACAGAAACCGTAGTTCAAAATCTCGATCCTATCGGTGCCCCAGGTTCGCGCCCGTTCTTTGGGCGCTAACCTGGGAACCATAGCCGCAGGGTACGGCTTCAAGCCAAACACCGTAGATTCAAGTCTGCCGCTGAGGACTATCGCCGCACAAATCAGTTTTCAGCAGCCCACTAGCGGGCCACCTTTGTCGCGGTGGCTTCCGTCTTCGCTCGGCTAAACGAAAACTGTAACCGCCACGTCCTGTCGGACGAATCACCGCCAGCCGGAGCAAACTTCCAGTCGTTCGCCGCGTCCAGCGCAAGCCGCTTGAAGTATTTGCTGGCGTGTCCCGACTCAACTTTCGCCTTGGTCACATTGCCGCTACCTTCCACCTTGACCTTGACCCGAACCTGGATCGTGCCGTGAATCGTACGGCGCGCGCTCTGCGAAACCTCCGGCAACTCTCGATGGACCACGCCGTCTTCGTCGGCAACAACCGGCGGCTTCTGATCTCCGCTCGACGTTGGCGAACCGTTCGGGACTTTTGCACTTCCCTGGTCGGTGCTCGGCGTCACCTGCACTTGCGGCGAGGCCGGTGCCCCAGAAACCGGGGTCACTGGCTGTTTCGGCCGCGGAATTACGAAAAAGACAAGTGCCGCGACCACAGCCACTCCCACCATGTAAGCCCATGCCCGTGATGGTCTGCTTTGTTCGAGAGCGGGTGTCCCCGGGCTAGCCGGTGGTTTCTGAACCAATGCCGGCGCAGGCCGTGCTTGCTTTCCGGCAAGACGATCCTGAATCTCAGTCATCGACCAACGCTTGCTCTCGTCGATCTGTAAGCAATGGGTTGCAATCTCGCGGAACGGCTCCGGCACCATCGCCGGTACAGTCGGAGCGCTCGACGCTGAACGAACCGGCAGGCGCTGCGTCAACACTTCAACCAGCGTCATGCCCAACTGCCACACATCGCTGGCCTTTGAGATCTTCCCGGACGCCGCTTCCGGAGCATCATAAGTGCTTTGCGCTTTGGCGCCCTTCTCGCCGGTGCGGAGCACATCACTCGCCAGCTTCACCTGATCGCCCACAGCCAGAATATTCGAAGGCCGAATGCTCCCGTGGACAAAGCTCCTGTCGTGAACAAACGTCAAAGCATCGAGAATCGGAGGAAGCATTCCCCGAGCTTCCTCGGCGGTGAGCGGTCGCTCGGGAACGATCTGAGCGAGATTTTCCTCAGCGCACTCCTGCACTACATAAAGAAACGCAGTGCCATCGACTTCACCGCTTCCGCAATCAAGAATACGAATCAGGTTCGGATGCTTCAGGTCGCGAACCGAGCGCCACACCTGCAATTGCTCTGCGTCATCGCCGCTGGCAGCAATCAGCTTAATCGCCGCTTTTCCTGACTCCCCGGCGGCCGCAGTCGATGTGAGGAACACGGCACTGTGATCCGAGCCCCCCAAGTACTCTTGCAGGAGGAACTTCCCATCTACCGTGCGTCCCTGCCATGACTTCCACATCTCCGTTGTATCCTCTGGCTCGTACTGCCTGGCTAGCGAATTCCGGCTCATGTCGTCTCGTTCATCTCCATGGGTTCATTCACGCTGTCGGGTAATCCCGTATTGTATTGGTTCCCGCCCGGACGGTAAACCGCGAACTGGAACGGCATTCGCGTCGACTCCGTCCGAAATCTTCTGAAGGCCATACAATATTCCCATGGCTACGATCCCCCGTGAAATTCACGGCCAGCGTTACATTAGCCTGGCAACCTTCCGCAAGAGCGGCGTGGCTGTCTACACACCCATCTGGTTTGCGGAAGACAAAAACAACGACAAACTGTACTTCATGACCAGCAGCAAGATGGGAAAGTACAAGCGTATCCGCAATAACCCGCAAGTAAAGATCGCGCCGTGCACCATCCGCGGAAAAATCACGGGCCCCGAATTCTCAGCCACCGTGCGTATCCTCAAGCCAGAGGAATTCGCTCGCGCCCGCCAGATCATCAACGCCAAATACTGGCTGGCCCGCGTGCCCCTCCTCTGGCGCAACACCGACGTCTACCTTGAGATCACGCCCACATAAGCGCCCACAGGGAATGCCCAAACGCCCGTGACCCACGACGTTTACGCTGACTGCTCCGCCCTGTTACCATCAACAGTTGTCTTAAAACACTTGATCATTTATCACAGCAATAAAAATTTCTTTTGGAGGCACCATGGCCGTAAAAGTTGGCATTAATGGTTTCGGACGTATCGGACGCAACGTTCTTCGCACCGCGCTCGCGGATAAGAACCTCGACTTTGTCGCCGTCAATGATCTCACCGATCCGAAGACGCTGGCTCACCTGCTGAAGTACGACTCGATTCTCGGCAACCTGCCGCACAAAATCACCGCCGGTCCCGACAGCATTTCCATCGACGGCAAAACCATCAAGGTATTCAAAGAGAAAGACCCCGCCGCCCTGCCCTGGGAGTCCGTCGGAGCGCAGGTCGTGATCGAATCGACCGGACGTTTCACCGACGCCAACGACGCCAAAAAGCATCTGCGCGGATCCGTCAAGAAAGTCATCATTTCCGCTCCCGCCAAGAATGAAGATCTGACCGTGGTCCTCGGCGTCAACGATGAGAAATACGATCCGGCGAAGCACCACATTATCTCCAACGCTTCGTGCACAACGAATTGCCTGGCTCCGGTCGCGAAGGTCATCAATGACAACTTCAAGATCATCAGCGGGACCATGACCACCATTCACTCCTACACGAATGATCAGGTCATCCTCGACTTCCCGCACAAGGATCTTCGCCGTGCTCGCGCCGCCGCGCTCTCCATGATTCCCACGACAACCGGCGCCGCCAAGGCCGTGAAACTGGTCATTCCGGAACTGGCTGGGAAACTCGACGGCTTCGCCATGCGCGTGCCCACCCCGAACGTCTCGGTTGTCGATCTCGTAGTTTGGGTTGAGAAGAAGACCACCAAAGAAGAAGTCAACGCAGCCCTGAAGAAAGCTTCCGAGTCGGGCCCGTTGAAAGGCTACCTCGGTTACGAAGAGAACGAACTCGTGTCGTCCGATTTCAAAGGTGATTCCCGCTCGTCGATCGTCGACGCGCCTATGACCCTGGTCGTGGGTGGCAATTGCGTCAAGGTGATTTCCTGGTATGACAACGAGTGGGGATACTCCTGCCGTGTGCGTGACCTGATTAACTTGATGGCAGCCAAAGGGCTGTAAATTCGCGCCGATCGCTGTTCGTTGTTCGCGATTCGCTTTCCGCCAAGCTACAGTTTGGTCGGAGCGGTTTGCGAACAGCGAGCTGCGAACGACAATAGCGAACAGCGATCGACAATCCAAGTGCCGAACGACTAACGACCAGCGACTAACGACAAGGTGCACTCATGTCTAAGCTTTCGATTCGCGATCTCTCCCTCAACGATCGTCGCGTTTTCATGCGCGTCGACTTCAACGTCCCACTCGACGATGGCCGCGTCATGGACGACACCCGCATTCGCGAGACTCTTCCCAGCATCGAATATGCGCTGCGCCACGGCGCCCGCCTCATCCTGGCCTCTCACCTTGGACGTCCGAAGGGTAAGCCCAATCCAAAGATGAGCCTCAAGCCCGTCGCCGAACGCCTGCGCATGCTGCTCGACAAAGAACTCTCTCGCGGCGAAAACGTCGGATTCTGCCCCGAGTGCGTCGGCGAAGAAGCCGAAGAAATGGCACTCAAGCTCGAAAAAGGCCAGGCTCTGCTGCTCGAAAACCTCCGTTTCCACGCCGAAGAAGAAAAGAACGACGAGGCATTCTCTAAGCAACTCGCCAAGCTAGCAGACTTCTACGTCAACGACGCCTTCGGAACCGCCCACCGCGCCCACGCGTCCACAGTCGGTATCACAAAGTTCGTTCAGAAGTCCGCCGCTGGCCTCCTCATGGAAAAGGAACTGCAATATCTCGGCCGCGTCCTGCATGATCCCGAGCATCCCTTCGTCGCCATTCTCGGTGGCGCCAAAGTCAGCGACAAAATCGGAGTCATCGAAAACCTACTCAACAAGGTTGACGTCCTCATCATCGGCGGCGGCATGGCCTACACTTTTCTCAAGGCGCAAGGCGAGTCGGTCGGAAAGAGCCTGGTCGAAGAAGACAAAGTCGAACTGGCTCGCAACCTCCTGCAGCAGGCAAAGACGCACAAGCTGAAATTCCTGTTGCCGACCGACCACGTCATCGCCGATCGTGTCGATGCCAGCGCGATGGTGAAGTTCGTCGGCCAGGGCGAGTCGATCCCGGCGAACATGATGGCGCTCGATATCGGTCCGCAATCGATCGAGGCCTTCTCCGAAGAGATCGCCCGCGCCCGCACCATCATCTGGAACGGCCCGATGGGCGTGTTCGAAGTAGCTCCATTCGCCCGCGGCACATTCAAGATCGCGCAAGCAATCGCCGACAACCCCGGAGCTGTATCCATTGTCGGTGGCGGCGATTCCGTAGCCGCCGTGAAGTCGGCCGGGGTAGCCGACAAGATCACCCACATTTCCACTGGTGGCGGCGCTTCGTTGGAATTTCTGGAAGGAAAGAAACTGCCCGGAGTCGAAGCACTGACGGATAAGAAGTAGCTTTTAGCTTTTAGCTTTTAGCTTTTAGCTTTTAGCTTCGTATCAGGGCATCGCTTCAGCGGTGCCGAATAATCGCGCGTCTCCACCTGCCCCTTTAGGGGCCGCTATGCACGACTTCTCAGCCCGACTCACTTTCGCCAATAACAAGACACTCGAGTTCCACGGCCCCGCCGACATCACCAAGGAAACAACCGAAGCCATCGTCAACGCCGCCAACTCCTACCTTCTCGGCGGAGGAGGCGTCGATGGCGCAATCCATCGCGCCGGTGGACCTTCTATTCTCGGCGAATGCAAGCGAATCGTCGCCAAAATCGGTACGCTTCCCGCCGGGAAAGCCGTCCTTACGACAGGAGGGCGCCTGCCCGCGAAGTACGTCATTCACACCGTTGGTCCGGTTTATCGCGGAGGCCGCGACCATGAAGCCGAAACGCTCGCCAGTTGCTACCGCGAATCCATCCGCGTCGCCGACGATCACGGAATAAAATCGGTGGCCTTCCCTTCAATCTCCACCGGCGCATTCGGTTATCCTGTTCATGAGGCCGCCGAGATCGCCGTTCGCACCATCGCCGAGACTCTGCCACATTGTGTTGATGTAGAACACGTACGGTTTGTACTTTTCGACCGCCGCACCTGCATCGCCTATGTGTCCGCAGCGGAAAAGATTTCCTGTGGCTCCACCGCACAATCCATTGTCTTCGAGAGACCGGACTCGAGTGACCTGCGCGATTGACATCCGTAATGTAACGCGTTACGGTACAAGATGATTCAGTCGATTCGACACCGAGGTCTGAAGCGCCTGTACGAAGACGACGACTCGCGCGGAGTGGTCGCTGAACATGCCGTTAAATTGCGCGACATCCTCGTGAGGCTCGACGCCGCTCGATTTGTAGAGGACATGGAATTGCCGAGCTTCCGGCTGCACCCTCTGAAAGGCCAGATGAAGGGCTTTTGGTCCGTGACGGTTCGTGCAAATTGGCGGTTGATTTTCCGCTTTGCCGACCACGATGTGTTCGACGTTGATTACTTGGACTACCACTAAGCGAGGTCGAGCCATGCCGATGAAGAATCCGCCCCATCCCGGCGGTTTTGTGCTGCGCCAGTGCATTGAGCCTTTGGGCTTGACCATCACGCAGGCCGCCGCTGCTCTTGGTGTCACCCGCACCACCTTATCGGAACTGGTGAACGAAAAGCGCGGCATCTCTCCGGAAATGGCCGTGCGGCTCTCCAAGGTTTTCGGCGGCAGCGCCGAGAGCTGGCTCGTGCAACAAGCACAATATGACCTCGCTCGCCTGGACACCAACCACCTCAAACTCAGGCGCTTGGAACTGGTTTAATTCAAGAAAGTCCCATTATTTTCGAGAAAGGTCCTTCATGAGAAAGAAAGTCATCGCCGCCAACTGGAAGATGTACAAAACGCCCGATCAAGCTCGCGACTTCTTCCGCGACTTCCTACCCCTCGTCGCCGGACACGACCGCGACGAAATCGTTGTCTGCCCGAACTACCTGGCCATCGATGTCGCCGTTCACGCTGTCAAAGGGACGAACGTTGCCATCGGCGCGCAAGATCTCCACTGGGAAAAAGAAGGCGCTTACACCGGCGAAATCTGCACCAGCATGCTGACCGCGGTGGGAGTGACGCATGTCATCATCGGACACTCCGAACGCCGCCAGTACTTTGGCGAAACCGATGACACAGTAAACTTAAAGCTCAAGTCCGCCATCGAAGCTGGGCTGATTCCGATCGTTTGCGTCGGAGAAGTCCTCGAAGAGCGCGAAGCCGGACTCACCGACGACGTTCTCCGCCGCCAGTGCCTGCGCGCCTTCAACAAAGTCTCGGCGAAGAAAGCCGTGAACCTGATCGTCGCCTACGAGCCAGTCTGGGCGATCGGAACCGGAAAGACCGCGACTCCACAGATGGCTGCCGATGCCCATGCCATCATCCGTGGCGAAGCCGCCGACAGCTTTGGCCAGGAATTCGCCGACAAGCTTCGCATCCTCTACGGAGGCTCGGTCAAACCCGATAACGCTCACGCGCTGATGTCCGAAGAAGAAATCGACGGAGCCCTGGTAGGCGGAGCCTCCCTGGATCCCAAGTCATTTGCCGCGATCGTGAAGTACTAATCACCTCCCGCAGCAAGCCTGCCGGTGCCCCAGGTTCGCGCCCGTTTGTTGGGCGCTAACCTGGGACTCTGATACCGTAACCTGTTCCAAATCCAAGGCCCATTAGGGGCTAAAGGCTGGATCCCGAGTCTTTCATCCAACAGTCCAACCGCAGGGCCGACCACCCCCGTGACCTGGATCACAGCCCCAGGTTTGCCATTTCGCTAGAGTATTCTCAGCATGGGCGACTTCTCCATTCTCACCAACCGCAAGCGAGCCATCGTGGCGCTCGTGCATTCCATCGTCTTCCTCCTGATCGCAACCCGGCAGATGATCACCGCCAATCCTGCGGCCGGAATCTGGGTCGCTTCGGTTTCGACCGGAACCTGGGTTCTCTGCGGAATCTTCGTCATCGTTTCCAGCATCCTCTTCTGGCTCTTGCTCATTTCCCGATGCTGGCTGGAAAAATTCTACTTTGGACTCTGTACCATCAGCGCCACCTCGGGCCTGCTGCGAACCGCCTTCGGCGACCAGGCCTTTCACGCCGGACTCTACATCCGCGTCGTAATGCTGGTCAGCGCGGTGTTCGTAGGACTTCTCATCCTGCGCCTCCACTCCCGCTCCGACGAACGCCTGCAAGCGGATTACGCAGAAGAAGGTTCGTAAGCTACCGTCAAGTGCTTGCGCTAGAAACAGTGTTTCAGCGTCATAGTGGAGCACCGCGCCACGCCTCAGCCGCAAAGCACGAATAAAGCCCACGGCGTGACCCGTGGGTAACTCCGCCTCCAACAGACAAGCCCCAGCGAGGCGAAAGATCAGCTCTCACGCACACTCTAAGGACTTGGAAGGATCACAAACGAGGTGTGCGCCCCACCACAGACGCAACAAATATCTGCACCCGACCCATCCCTCAAGCCGTCAGTCTGCTGATCAATAAGTTGAAGAAGCGCTCCGGATCGACTCCCACCGCAACCTTACAGTTTGGATGAAATGACGTGTCGATATCAGGCTGTGAGGCGGTCGCCGCAGCCATCGGGGCCGACGGGCGAATCGGAGCGTGCGCGTAACCAACCGTCATACCAGCGGTGAATTCACCTTCCGTTTCGACTTCCACGTAATAGTCCTGTAGCTTGAGAAGCTTCGGATCGATCAGGCTGGCGACGGTCAGCGGATCGTGCATCGCGATCACAGTAGCATCGATTCCTTTGCGGGCACGACTCTGCGTAGCCCGCATGATCTTGCCCGCGGCCTGACTCACCGGACTCTGCGCTCGCTCCAGCGCTTGAATGTGCTCTTCGCGCAGCAGGACCTTTTCGGTCACGTCGAGCCCGACCATGGTTAGTGGAATGCCGGCGTCAAAAACGATGCGCGCCGCTTCCGGATCAACGTAGAGATTGAATTCGGCAGCAGGAGTTATGTTGCCGCCCGAAAGCGAACCTCCCATGATCACGATCTGCGGAATCATCTTGGCAATCTCGGGATCGGCGCGGAGCAAAGTTCCTATGTTCGTAAGCGGACCAACAGCGACGATCGGGATCTGCCCCGGATTAGCGCGAACGATGCGAGAGATCAGTTGCGTCGCGGTTTCCGCGACCGGCTTCAAGGTCGGCGCGGGGAAATCGACGCCTCCGAGACCGTTGTTGCCGTGCACGTATTTGGCGGTAATCAGCCTGCGAACCAGCGGCACACTGGCTCCTCCGGCAATGGGAATATCGGTGCGCCCCGCGATTTCGGCGAGTCGCAACGCATTGGGCAACGTCAGTTCGAGCGGAACGTTACCAGAAACGGCTGTGATCGCCTCGACCTTCAACTCAGGAGAACGGAGAGCAAGGAAGATCGCCATCGCATCATCAACGCCCGGATCGGTATCGATGATGATGCGGCGAGGAGACGCGTCATGCCCGGCGACAACCGCCCCTTGCCGTTCTTCTGTTGCGGACATGGCCGACGCCCCCAAGAGGCCACTGGTCACGACTGCCCCTGCGGAGGTTGCGAGGAATTCGCGGCGGGTCTGGGATGGTTTCAATTTCATTGGGATTCCTTTGTAGGACTATTTCTGCTGGGCGTGATAAACGGCCGGCGTAACTTTTTACGGCGGCGTAGTTGCTTCTAAGCGCAATGCGATCGGTTCGGCCCTCAAGCCGACCACGGATTCAGCGTCGCCGCGCCAGTACCCTCGAAGTCTCGAACGTTGCGAGTGACGATCGTGAGATTGTGCGCGAGGGCGGTTGCGGCGATCAGTGAATCGACTGTTGAGAGCGGTCTTCCTCGCCGCACGGATTGCGCCACGAGCGAAGCCCAACGGCGCGATACCTGGCGATCGATATTGAGAATGCGGCCAGAGAACCACGCTTCCAGACCCTGCGCAAGCCACTGTTCGAGTTGGGTGCGACGCTTGCCCTCGTCCAGCAGTTCGATACCCTTCTGGATTTCCGCCGAAGTGATGACGCTGACGTGCTGCTGTCCGCGCGCCGTCGTTTCCAGCCACTGCTTGACGCCGAGGTTGGGATCGCCGGGCCGGTTGTACTCCGACAAAACGTTGGTATCGATCAGGAAGCCGATCATTTAAGTTCGGTAGGGCGGGGATAGTCTCGCGAACGCTCCAGGTTAAGCCCTGCACCCGCAAACGGGTAGTTGAGCAATAAATCGGATAGATTCTTCGCGTTTGTTGAGCTCGCCGCGGAATCGAGGACACCGGCTTCCCTGGCCACAATCTCTTGGAGGTAGTCGTCCAGCGAGACACCTCGCTCACGCGCGCGAGCGAGGAGCCCTTTTTCGACCTCGGGATTCAGGTTGAGCGTTACCGTCATGGGCGATCCTCTCGACCTATATGCTGACCAGACAAGGTGCAAATGTCAAGACAACGCTCTCTGGGATCAGACCACAAAATACTTCGCACCCGGATGATGCACGACGATCGCCGACGTGCTCTGCTCCGGCTCCAGCAGGAAGGCCGAGGTCAAGCGGACGCCCACATTCTCTTCTGGCTTCAGAAGGGCGAAGAGCTTGGTCTGATCTTCAAGATGCGGGCAGGCGGGATAGCCGAACGAATAGCGCGAGCCGCGATACTTCTGGTGGAAGAGGTCGCGAATGTGCGGTGAATCTTCTCCGGCGATGCCTAGCTCTTCGCGCATCTTCTTATGGTGGAACTCGGCCAGGGCCTCAGCGGTTTCGACGCTTAATCCGTGGAGATAGAGGTAGCGCGTGTATTCTCCGCCTTCGAATAGACGTTGCGTTTCGACGGAGGCTTTTGGTCCGATCGTAACTAGCGACAGCCCGAGGACGTCCATCTTGCCGGACGATGGCGCGGCGAAGAAGTCAGAAATGCAGAGACGGCGTCCTTCCTTCTGACGAGGAAAGGTGAAGCGGAGGAGTTCTTTGGGTTTTTCAGGAGAAGACGCGGTTGGGTCGTACACAACGACGTCGTTGCCGTCGCCCTGTGCCGGGAAGTATCCGTAGACAACTTTGGGCTCGAACCAGCCGGCGGCGATGATCTCTTCCTCTAGCTTCTTTTTAATCGGCCGGTATTTTTCTTCGACCAGCCTCGCATAGTCCGCCTGCGATGCGGTCTTGAGCTGCCACTGGTTCTTGAAGAGCGCTGTGTCGTTGATGTAGTTGAACAGCTCGCGCAGGTCGTAATTCTTAACGACACGCACTCCCCAGAACGGAGGCGTCGGAATATTCGGTGCATCCGTAACGACGGCACTGCGCTCCGAAAAAACTGGTCCTTCTTCTTCGTCGACGGCCGTGGCTTTGGCGTATTCCTTCACGGTTCGACCATCTTTCAAGCGGGCATCGCGCTTGCCGTCTTCGGAGGCCAGGTCTTCCATCACGTGAAGGCCCGCGAAAGCATCCTCTCCGTAGAAAACGGCGTTGGAATACTCGCGGCGAAGGTCGTCTTCGACATACTTGCGCGTAAGCGCCGCGCCGCCGCAGATCACCGGATAGGCAAGCTTCTGGCGCTCGAGTTCCTGGATGACGTACTTCATCTCCAGCGTCGATTTCACCAGCAGGCCGCTGAGGCCGATGGCATCAGCTTTGTGCTCTTCAGCAGAACGGATGATCACGTCTCCGGCTTGCTTGATGCCGAGGTTCACAACTTTGTAGCCATTGTTGGAAAGGATGATGTCAACAAGATTCTTGCCGATGTCGTGGACGTCACCTTTCACCGTGGCCAAAACTATCGTGCCCTTCTGCTGTGCGCCGGTTCGCTTCTCCATCTTCGGTTCAAGATAGGCGACCGCGGCTTTCATAACTCCCGCGGAATCGAGCACAGAGGGAAGCTGCATCTTGCGGGCGCCGAAGAGATCACCGACCGTCTTCATGCCATCGAGCAGAACGGTGTTGATTAGATCGAGCGGCGTGTAGTCCTTGAGGGCCTGATCGAGCAATTGGTCGAGGCTGAGCTTCGTTTCGCCCTCGCCGACGGACTTTTCTCCGTTGATGATGGCGTACTTGAGCTTGTCTTCAATGGAAAGCGTGTCGACATGCGCCGTGGTCTGCGCCTGCGGCTTGCCTTTCATTCCAGCGAAGTGCTGCATGTAGACTTGCAGCGGATCGCCGTTCGAGCGGTCCTGATAAATGAGTTTGCGCGCCAGTTCGACTTCTTCCGCCGGAATCTTATAGAGCGGATAAATCTTGGTGTAGTTGACGATGGCAACGTCGAGCCCGTTCTCGACCGCTTCATGGAGAAAGACGGAGTTGAGCACGCGACGCGGATACGTATCCAGGCCAAAGCTGATGTTGCTAACGCCGAGAACAGTCTTCACTTCCGGCAGTTCCTGCCGGATGCGCTTAACCGCCGCCAGGGTCTCCATGCCCGCGGAACGATATTCTTCCTGGCCGGTGGAGATCGGCAGCGTCAGCGTGTCAAAAATCAAATCAACCGGACGAATGCCGTACTTCTTCGTGGCCAGATCGAAGATGCGATGCGCGATGGTGACTTTCTTGTCCGCGGTCAGCGCCATGCCCTCTTCATCGATGGTCAGGGCGATTACGCCCGCGCCATAGCGCTTCGCCATCGGCAGAACTTTCGACGTGCGCTTTTCCCCATCTTCGAGATTGATCGAGTTGATAATCGCTTTGCCAGGAATTCGCTTCAGCGCTTCTTCGACAACGTCGGCTTCAGTGCTGTCAACCAGGATCGGCGCGGGAACACGGGTCGCAATTTTCTCAAGGATGGCGGAGATGTAGCCCTTCTCATCCTCGCCGACGATGGCGCAGCACAGATCGAGCATGTGCGAGCCTTCATTCGCCAACTTCTTGGCCAAGGTAAGAATGTCGTCGTACTTTTTCGCCTGCACCAGCTTGCGGAAATGATCGACGCGGGTCGTCGTGTTCATTTCCTCAGCAACGATCAGGGGCTTAGGCTCCAAGTCGAGAGGCACGGAAGTGTAGGCACTGGAAGCCGCCCCTACGGGCCTCACTTCCCTCTTAAGCGGTTCGACGCCGGAAACGGCATCGACCACGGCTTTGAGATGTTCAGGGCTGGTACCGCAGCAACCGCCGACGATGCGGACACCGTAATCCTGGACGAAGTGCTTGTGATAGTCGGCAAGGTCTTTCGGCGAGAGTTTATAAACGGCGTGTCCGCCGACATTTTGCGGAAGCCCGGCGTTCGGCAGAATCGAAATGTGCTTGGTCGAGTTGAGTCCTAGGTAGCGGACAGACTCGTTCATCTCGGCTGGTCCAGTGGCACAGTTCAGCCCGATGATGTCGATGTCGTAGGGCTCGAGCGCCGTAAGTGCCGCACCAATCTCGGTGCCAAGCAACATGGTCCCGGATTCTTGCAGCGTTACTTGAACTTGTATCGGTAAACGCTTTCTCGCCTTGCGCATGGCTTCGATCACCGCGGCAGTGGCGATCTTAGCCTGGAGCAGGTCCTGACATGTTTCGATGAGCATCACATCGACGCCACCCTCAATCAGGGCCAGCGCCTGCTCTTCGTATGACTCGATCATCGCGTCCCAGCCGATGTGGCCGAGCGAAGGCAACTTGGTGGTGGGGCCCATCGATCCGGCGACAAAGCGCGGACGGTCGGGAGTCGAAAATTGATCGGCTACTTCGCGGGCGAGTTTCGCCGCCGCCAGGTTGATCTCGTGAACTTTGTCGCGCAACTCGAACTCGCCGAGTACGAGGCTAGTGCCGCCGAACGTGTTCGTTTCGACGATGTCGCAGCCCACGCGGAAGAAATCGGCATGGATGTCGCGAATGATGTCGGGACGGCTGAGCACCAGAACTTCGCTGCAATTCTCCTTGCCCCAGAAATCATCGAGGGTAGGGTTGCGCTTCTGAATGTTCGTGCCCATGGCGCCGTCGTAAACCACGACGCGCTGGTTAACGAGTTGGAGAAAATCGGTCATTGGTAGTCAGTCGTCAGTCGATGGTCGTCAGTCGCTCGGGGTTCATCATCGTGCACAGAAGCACGAACGACTAACGACGAGCGACTAGCGACCGTTTCTATACAACAACGCCGGCCCCGCGGGACCGGCGTTTGGTGGAAAATCTTGAACTTCTCTAATCCCCCGTCACGCCCGCATCCGTCTCGGACTGCGCAAACACCTGATTGGCTCCCATATGAGCCGGCGCCGGAGCCAACATCTGTTCCTTGCGATAGACCAGGTTGCTGGCGTTGAATGTTGCCAACTCGAACCCGTGTCCGTGAGTGATGGCGTCCGTCGGGCAGGCTTCCACGCAATAGCCGCAGAAGATACATCGATTGTAGTCGATGTTATAGACATGGGCGTAACGCTCGGCGCCGGAAACCCGCTTCTCTTCTGTATTCTCCGCAGCCTCGATATAGATGCAGTTCGAGGGGCACGCGGCTGCACACAGGAAACAGGCTACGCACTTTTCCAGGCCGTTTTCATCGCGCTGCAGCACGTGCATGCCGCGGAAACGCTCCTGAAACTTGGCCCCTTTCAGCGGACCGGGACCGTCGGGATAGTTCTCGACGATCGAAGGCTGAAACATCTCCCGCAGGGTGATGGACATTCCCTGGGCTATGGCGCCGATGTTTTTGATCACGGACATGCTTCGTCATTATAACGGATTGCGGCCGGGTAACGCCTCGACTTCCAACTCCGGGCTCTTCCTTGGTTTCTCGAAGAAATGGCTACCAAGGATGGGGGGTCTTTCGTAGACGTGGAAATCTTCCTTTATTAATTGAAACTCTGCTGATGCGCAGTTCGCGCGAGGCGCGCTGGGATTTTTCAATTTATGTGTAGCCGCAGTTCACGCATCTTCGCTCTCGTTCTGCTGGGCCTCAGCATTTTTTCCGAAAGCGGGTTCCTCCGGCGCGCATTTGGCCAAGAGAACGGCGGCGATCAACCGTATCGGCGAGACCGATTGGACGGGAACTGGAACCGGCGCGGCCGGACTGCGCCTCCCGGAGAATCGGCAGCCGCTCTGCGGTTGCGGGCGTACCGGCAGAAAATGGCCATGCGCGCATCGCGGGCCTCAGGCTCACCCCAGCGGCGCTTGGACGGGGCACCCGCTTCTGCTTTGACTGCGGCGGGGTGGGTCGCGATGGGGCCGGCGCCTTCGGCATCCGATGCGAGGGGCGATGGAATGCAGGATTACAACTGGGTATCGGGGCGAGCAACTTCAGTACTGATTGATCCTGCTGACACGAGTGGCAACACGGTGGTGCTTGGCGGAGCCTACGGCGGGCGTTGGAAATCGACGAATGCTGGCTCGCTGAGTTCGAGTCCAGCTTCGGTAAGCTGGCAGGCCTTAATCGATGACCAGCCAACGCTGGCCGTGGGCGCCATCGCGTTGCAACCCGAAAACAGCAATGTGGTACTCGTTGGAACCGGCGAAACGAACGGCTCGGGTGACTCCTACTATGGGCTGGGGATTCTGCGGTCCGCCGATGGCGGGTCGACGTGGAGCCAGATTGAAAATGCCGGGACCGGGCAGTCCTTCTTGGGAATCGGGTTCAGCAAGATTGCATTCAGCACCGCGAATCCGAACTTGGTGGTCGCAGCGACGGCTGGCGACAACGGCCTTTACGTCGGACTTGAAGAAGACGGCAATTCGACGGCTCGCGGACTCTACTACTCACAGGACGCAGGAGTCACATGGAATCGTGTTGTACTGTCAGACGGCGCGGTGCCAGCCTCGGCCACCGCGGTCATCTTCAACCCAAGCCAGGGAGCGAGTGGGACTTTTTACGCTTTCATTCGGCGGCATGGCCTCTATTCTTCGACCGATGGCCAGCACTTCGCGCGTGTCGGCACGCAACCGACTGCAGGACTGGCGTCGGCAAACTGTCCGTCCGGATCGAATGCCAGCACTTGCCTCATCTATCGCGGCGAATTCGCGGTCGTTCCGGGGCGCAACGAAATGTACGTGTGGATCGTCGATGTGCAGCCCGACGGGAACGGCGATCCTTCTCCGGTGGATGAAGGCATCTGGCGATCGACGAATGGCGGAACGAGTTGGACGCAGATTCCGGACAATGGAATCACAAACTGCGGAGACGACGCGTTCGGCCCCAACAGCGGATGCGGCGTCGAGCAGGGTTGGTACAACCTGGAGCTGGCATCGATCCCAAATGCGGCGGGAACGGACCTTTATGCCGGAGCGGTCAATCTCTACAAATGCACGCTAACCGGGGGAACGACTTGCACCCAGGGCGACTGGATCAATCTGACTCACGTTTACGGGTGCAACCCCGGACCGTTGGGCGAACCAGCGCACCTGCATCCGGACCAGCATGGCATTGCATTCCTCGTGTCCAGTGGCAAGGCAGTTGGGTATTTCGCCCATGACGGAGGAATCAGCAGGACGCTCGATGGCTATACGGGGCTGACTACCGGCAGTTGCACCGGGACGAATCAGTTCGACAGCCTGAGCCAGACGTTGGGATCGATGACGGAATTCGTTGCGGTCTCGGTGCACCCCACTAACGCCGACGTCTTGCTGGGAGGAACGCAGGACAACGGATCGCCAACGACAGGCGCGGCCACAACCAGCACAACTTGGCAGAACGCCCTCGGTGGAGATGGCGGATTCAATGCGATCAATCCTGCGAATCCTGACGAATGGTTTGCGGCGAATCCGTACGTCACGATTTTGAAGTGCGAATTGGGAACGGCATGCAATGACAGTGGCTTCATTGAGGTCGTAAGTTCGGCGAGCCTCGGCGGAGATCAGGCGGCCTTCTGCACTCCGTACATTCTGGATCCGCAGAACAGCGGTGAGATGCTGGTGGGGACGTACCGCGTGTGGCGAGTCAGTACCTCGGGGAATGCGCCTTTGCAGTTGAGCAATGACTTCGACACGATCGGGACGGGTGTCTGCTCATGTTTGGAAGACGACGAATGCGGGCGCGAGTTGGGCAGACTGGAGTGGCACGGGACTGCCGGATGCTCCTGTGAATGTGCTGCTTGTCGATGCGCAAGCGGGACAGATCTATGCGGGAACCGACGTTGGCGTATTCGCGAGTTCGACCTCGACGGCTAGCTGGGCCGAGGTCGGGCCTGCGCCGGGCGTTGGCGTTTCGGGTTTCTTGCCGAATGCCCCGGTGTCGGCGTTGCAGCTGTTCAATCCTGATTCGGGGACGAAGACGCTGGTGGCGTCGACGTACTGGCGGGGCGTTTGGAATTTTCCCTTGGTCACTTCTCCGAACTACACAAACGGGATTTCGAATTCGCCACAGACCGTGTTTCCGGGGCAGACCGCGACGTTTAACGGAACGCTTACCGCCGAAAACGGATATGCGAGTCCGGTGAACTTGAGTTGCACGGGCGCGGTTCCGAACAATTGCGGTGTCCAACCTTCCCAGATAACGCCCACGACTGGGTACGCCTTGACGGCGGGCGGACTTGTGGGCGATTACGGGTTCAACGCACACGCGGTCGGGACGGACGCGCACACGATCACGCGCGATGCCAGCGTGACTCTGCATGTTGTGGACCTCGGACTGACGGCGCCTGCTCCGAATTCCCTGACCGTCGGACAAGGCGGAACATCAGCGGCGAGCACTTTTCAGGTAACGGCGTCCGGGAGCTTTGCGGGCGCCGTAACACTCAGCTGCTCAGGACTACCGGCGGGGGCGGCTTGCGTGTTTTCGCCGCCGAGTCCTGTAAGTCCAACCTCCTCGACGCCCGTGACCGTAACTCTGACGGTAACGGCGGCCTCGGGAACTCCAGTGGGCGGTCCGACGATCGTTACCGTCTCCGCAAACACGGCCGGCGCACCTGCAGCGAAGACACAGACTTTCGATTTAACGGTAACGGGGCCGACTCCGGACTTCGCAATTGCCGTGAATGCGACGCCGGCTATGACCGTGGCCGCGCAGAACGTAACCTGGCATGGAACGCTGACAGCGGCGAACGGCTACAGCGGAACTGTGAGTCTGGGCTGTACGGCGGGGGCTCCAACGACGTGCATATTCACGCCTGCCACGTTGGTGCCGACGGCAGGCGGCGCTGCCTTTACTGCGGCACTTGGCAGCGCTGCGACGGGAACTTTCAATTTTGCGATTCAGGGCACCGACGGAACCCTGACACACACTACTCCTACGGAAACGTTGACCGTCGGAACGGATGTCGCCTGGAAGCACACGGAAGCGTCGTGACACTTACGGTCCAGTAGCGCGATTCAATCATGATAAGCAATGGCGCAGACAGTTATCTCCGCGCCCTTCTTGCGTCACAGCCCGTGGTTCCTTCGTCACCGCCTGTTGGCAGCGAGTGGGGTAGGATCATCTTTCGGTGTGGCTGCCGTGCATTGCATGGCCAGACGGTCGAGATGCCCGTCCCCGCACGATCAGGTTATGACTTACGACATCGCGGTGATTGGTGGTGGAATTGTCGGGCTTTCTTTTGCGATGCAGGCGACGCAGCGGTTCCCTCACCTGAAGGTGGTAGTGCTCGAAAAAGAAGCCGGAGTAGCACAGCATCAGACCGGCCATAACAGTGGCGTGATCCACAGCGGGGTTTATTACAAGACCGGGTCGCTGAAAGCGCGGTTGTGTGTGGCCGGGGCGCGCGAGATGGTGGAGTTCTGCGCGCGGCATGGCATTGCTCATGAAGTATGCGGAAAGTTGATTGTGGCAACGACGACCGAGGAAATCGCTCGACTCGACGATTTGCTGGCGCGAGGCGTTGGCAACGGACTCGAGCGCCTGCGACTGCTGGAACGAGAGGCAATGCTTGAGGTCGAGCCGCATGTTGGCGGACTCCGGGCGCTTTATGTGCCGTCGACCGGGATCACGGATTATGCGGCCGTCACCGCGAAGTATGCAGAAATTGCAACAGGACGCGGCGCTGAGGTGAAGACCAACGCTGGCGTGCACGGATTCGAGCGACCAGGCAAAGAGGTCGTTGTTAATACGCGAGCCGGTGATTTTCAAACTCGATATGTGGTGAATTGCGCGGGGCTATATAGCGACCGGGTCGCACGCCTCGCGGGAGACGATCCGGGAATGATGCTGGTGCCGTTTCGCGGCGAATACTATGACCTCGCTGCGGAGCGGAAGTCGCTGGTGCGTGCGCTGATTTATCCGGTGCCCGATCCGCAGTATCCGTTTCTGGGAGTGCACTTCACCCGGCGAATTCACGGAAACGTCGATGCCGGTCCGAATGCGGTGCTGGCGTTTCGCCGCGAGGGGTATCGGTTTGGCGATTTCCATCTTGGCGAGACGATGGAAGTGATCCGAAATAGCGGCTTTCGGGCGATGGCGCGGAAACACTGGAAGAACGGCATGGCAGAATTCCGGCGGTCGCTGCGCAAGCGGGATTTCGTGAGATCGTGCCAGCGCCTGCTTCCCGAAGTGCGGATGGAAGATATGACTCCCGGAGGGTCGGGAGTGCGAGCGCAGGCCGTCGCGCCGGATGGAACACTCGTGGATGATTTCCGTTTCGTAGCGCGCGACAGATTCCTGCATGTGCTCAACGTGCCGTCTCCGCAGCGACCGCTTCGTTGCCGATTGGGCGCGAGATATTGAAGATGGTTCCGGCAGAGATTACGGGATAGAGCGAGGTTTCGAAGGTTCGGAGGTTTCAAGGTTTCAGCTAAAAGCGTGTACTCTTGAGACTTCCTATCTGAGCGACATTAGTTGGGAGAAATCGTATGGCACAGGGTACAGGTTCGAAAAAGAAAGTTGCTGTTCTGGGCGCTGGAAAAATGGGAGCAATCCTGCTGCAGTCGTTTTTGCGCGACGGGTTGCTGGCTCCATCGCAAACTTGGGCGACGGTGGCGCATCCCGAGCGTGCGCGGATGCTGAAAGAGAAGCTCAAAGTACACGCGGGCACGGACAACTCCGAGGCCGTCAAGGGCGCGGATATTATCTTCGTCTGCGTGAAGCCGCAGGTTGTCGCCGACGTGATGAAGGAAATTCGCGCCCATATCAATGAGAACCAGTTGGTGATTTCGGTGGCGGCCTCGGTTCCGACGGACATGATTGAGCGCGGTCTGGAAAAAGAAGTGCCCGTGGTTCGTGCCATGCCGAATACTCCTTGCGTGCTGGGCGCAGGCATGACAGCTCTGTGCAAGGGCAAATTTGCAACGAAGCAGCATCTGGAAACGGCGACGAAATTCTTTGACGCGGTGGGGCGAACCGTGGTCGTTGATGAGAAGCATATGGATGCGGTGACCGGGCTTTTCCGCGAGCGGCCCCGCGTATATCTACATCATTCTGGAATCACTGGCGGAAGCGGGAGTCAAGGTTGGACTGCCGCGCGACATAGCAACCCTGCTGGCGGCGCAAACCACCATGGGCGCCGCGCGAGTAGTACTCGAAACCGGGGATCACCCAGCGCTGTTAAAAGACGCTGTGACAACTCCGGCAGGATGCACCATTGACGGCATCATGGAGCTGGAAGAAGGCAAATTGCGCGTGACCCTGATCAAGGCGGTGGTGAAGGCGGTGCAGCGGGCCAAGGAATTAGCGTTTTCGTAATCTACTCCAGTTCCCTTTCGCGCGCAATGCTGTAACTCGAATCGCAACTCCTCAGCCGAAGGTTCGCCGTGTATCGTGGCGCTGAGGAGCACACACGATGGACCCGAACATCCCTATTGGAATCCTGCTTGGCTTCATTATCTGGTTTCTGTTGCGCTACCTGGCCGGAGGTTTTTACACCGTTGACCAAAACGAACGGGCAGTAAAGACCAACTTTGGGCGCGCGGATCATTTCCGGAGTGACCACCCTCAACGACCCGATCTCCGCCGGACTCGACGCCGACGAAAAGCAGCGCTACCAGTATCCACAAGTGCGGGTGATCATGCCGGGCGGCCCCTATTTCAAGTGGCCATGGCAGGATATCTACAGGTCTCCGTCGCCACGCAGACGGTCAACATGGCCTTTGACCCCGACGCTCCCTCGGCAAACCAAGCGGGCACGATTGTCGATGCGGTCACAAAGGACCAACTCAACACAGGACTCACCGGTCAGATTCGATACCACATTTCCGAGCGGAATCTCTACGCAAATGTCTTTGGCGTCAAGCGGCCCATCGCGCATGTGATGGGCTATTTTGTCTCCGTTTTACGAGAGCGCATTGCCACTTTCGAAGCCCCCGCCGCGGCCGGCACCGACGCAACCAGCAGCGGCATTTCGATCAACGATCTACGCAAGAATCTGCGCGGACCTAACGAACACATGGATCGTGAGTGCAGTACGTCGGAAGCTCGTTACGGAATTGTGCTCGACGCTTCGCTGATCACTGGCATCGACCCGCCTCCGGAAGTGGAGTCGGCGCTCGCGGCGATCAACACGGCGCACAACGTTGTGTCATCGGACATCAGCTTGGCGCAGGCATCGGCCGATCAGCGGATCGAACAATCGAAACGCGCGGCCGAAATCGAAACTCTTAAGGCGCAGGCAGAAGTACAACCGCTCACCGCTCTGGCGGATCAGCTATCCGCACTCAAAGCTGCGGGCGACGGCGCTCTCCGCGCCTATGTCCGCAATGTACGCCTCGGACTTTTCGGGAATGCCCAACAGGTTGTCGTGGAGTCAAAGCAATGACCCTGCTTATCGCCGCTGCCGCTACGTTTGTCGGATGCTTCGTCCTGGTGCCAGTAATTTTCTGGCTGCTGCAGTTCTTCGGCGTCTATGCCGTTGTCGAGGAGCGCACCTGCTATGTCTATGTGCTGTTTGGCAAGGTGGTCGCGATCATCGATGAGCCGGGTCTCCACATTCTCATCTTCAAACTTGGACTGAAGGCTCCGATCGTGCGCTGGTTGGGAAGGCTCTACGTCCTCGACATGAGGATCGACCAGCAGTATCTGCGCAGCCAGCCCGTCAACTCCGAAGAAGGCGCGCCGATGGGGATTGGCATCTGGTATGAAATGTTCATTAGTGATCCCGTCGCCTTTCTGTTCAAGAATGCTGACCCACGAGGCTCACTGGCCACCAATGTAAGTAACTCGACGGTACGCTGCCTGAGTAATTTGAAACTTGCTGATCTCCTGCAGAACCGTCATGCGATGAGTCAGACGGTACGGGCCGAGGTTTCGCCGCAATCTCACGAGTGGGGATACAAGCTTGGCTCCGTCTACATCCGCAAAGTGCATTTCCGCGATGTGCAGATGATCAAGCAGATCGAAGAAAAGGTCGTCAACCGGCTGCGGCAGGTAACGTCCTCGATTAAACAAGACGGCGCAAACCAGGTCAGCATCATCACGAGTACCGCGGAACGCCAGGCGGCTGTCGAATTCGCAAAGGCTGCGGCCATGCGTCCGCGAATTGTCGGCGAAGCGCTCAACAAAGTTGCGGCCGATCCTGACGTAGAAGAAGCGATGTTCGAGATTCTGGAGATACAGAAGATCATCGACAGCAAAGCCCGCATCACTCTGATTCCGGAGAAGGGTGGGATCCTCCCGGAACTGCTTGCGTCGACTTCGCGGCCTTCGGACACACCTAGTGGCGCAGCGCCGCAGGTGCGTCCTAAAGGAACGGTGGCGTCATAGGCTAGTTGGGCATATTGAAGCTCATGGTTACGTCTGTCTGAAATCGAGAGGGGCGGTCGTGACGACGGTAGGGCTGATAGCGCCAATTGCGGATCGCATCGCCGGCTGCGGTGGCTAGCAACGGATCTCCGCTCAGAGTGCGTACGCTCGAGACTGATCCATCTTCGTTGACCTGGACTTCCAGGACGACATTCCCCGCGCGGTGAGAGGCGAGGGCTTCCGGAGGGTATTGGGGCTCGGTCCTGCTCAGCAGCCGCTGTTCGGCTTGTTCAGGCGAGAGCCAGACACTCTGCGCCGGGGCGATCTTCTTTGTGGACGATGCCTCCACAATTGCGTGGGAATTGCTCGGCACGGCGTCGGAAATGGTCGCTGGATGCTTTGACTGTTCCCGTTTCGTCTCGGCCGGTTTCATCCGAAAAATGACTTTGCCTTTTTCGTAGACGACCAGCTCGTCGGCGCCGGGCGTAGCGTCGGCTGGTCTTGATGGCGCTTTGGGAGCTGCGGCCCTGGCAGTGTCGGGCTTTGCAGCGGTCGCCGGATTCGAAAGCGGAGCGGGCGCCTGCGGAACCTGTTGATTTATCGCCGCGCTTGGGGAATTCAGCCATCCGATGCGAGAACCGATTAGAAAACTGAATGCGATTGCCGCCAGAATCGTGAGGCCTCCGAGAACCAGCGACCACGATTCATAAGGTGGGCGTCGATTCGGCAGCACCGCGTGCATGACAGCAACGGGCGCGACGGAGAGGTGCGACTGGGGCTCGGCGGGCAGGATTTCTTCGTGAACTATCTTGTGCTCAACAAGTTTCGCCGGAGGGGCTAAACCCGGCTCAAGCGCGGCCATCTCAGGAACCAGGGATTTGGCGGTTGCGGCCAAAACCTGCTCCCGCGGAGCCATTTCGGCGGCTGCTTGGCGAATTCGGGCGCACTCCTCAGCGAATGCTTCCAGCACCTTCTGATCATTGTGCGAGAAGGCCGCCGGGGAGGAAGAAAAGACTTCCAGCATTCCTGCCAACCGCGACTTGTCGCTGTTGTCCCCATCGGCTTCCCTGTTGTTCCCTGCAGCCTCAACGATAGGAACAATCAAGATGGAGCGAATGCCGAGACGTCGCGACACGACCGGGTCGATCCGCGGATCGAATTCAGTGTCGACGGAGAGCTGCGGCTGGCGACTCTTGAGACAGGCGCCAGAGAGTCCGTCGCGAGTATTCAGGGGGACGCCAAGGTCGGGGGAAAGATGGCCAGTGGCGGCGCGGCAAACCATCTCATCGCCGCGGGTAAGGGCCAGAGCGGCGGAAGTGGCACGAGTAGCCTCGGCGGCACGAACAACAAGTTCGTTCAGGACCAGGTCGAGAGCAAGGTCTGGCGGGAAACCGGCGAGGATATGCTGCTCGAGAACGGAAGTCGGGTCGGCAGACAAATCATCCGGGAAAAACTCGGGCCTCGACATAGGTTGCGGGAACACGCTTGTTCCGCAGCCTGCCGTTGTGCACGGGAAAGCAGGCTCACAGGGGAGTTTCCCGCGAAACAGGCGGGAAGTCAATTGGTGAAAGCAATGTGTGGTTTGCTGCAAGATTAAGTCAACATGCCCAGAAATATGCATTTTGGCGTCCACTCGATACAGTTCTTCGCTGGTCTTTCGACCGGCGGCTTATCGTGGACTGGAGATCAGAAGCGGCCGGCCCAGGCTGTGACGGGAATCACGTTTCATCCGTGAGATTGAGATTCCCATTCCTGGGCTGGCCGGCGTTCTGATGACCATCGTTAGCCTGCCCGGCCGCCAAAGACTGCTACAGTATGGAAGTGCACGCCGACGAGCCGGAGGTGCAAATAATAGACAAGGAGAAGGCTCGCTATGCGTATCGCGGTAGTTGGTTCCGGCTATGTGGGGTTAGTGACGGGAGCTTGTTTTGCGGACCTGGGGCACGATGTTGTCCTGGTCGATAACGACGCGCAGAAACTCGCGGCTCTGCGTAACGGCGAAGTGCCGATCCATGAGCGTTTCTTGCCCGAACTGCTGGCGCGGCACCGCGGACACCGTATCAAGTTTTCGGGCGACCTTCAGGCGGCCACTCGGGAGTGCGATACCGTAGTCATCGCGGTCGGAACGCCTCCCACAGAAAGCGGCGACGCCGATCTCTCATACGTGGAGTCGGTGGCGCGGGAAATTTCCGGTGGCGTAGACGGCTACAAGGTAGTGATCGAAAAAAGCACGGTTCCGGTGTACACGAGCCAGTGGATTCATACCATTATTACCAGGAACGGGGCCAATCCAGAGCACTTCGATGTTGTGTCAAATCCGGAGTTCCTGCGCGAAGGGTCGGCGGTCACCGACTTTCTCTATCCCGATCGCATTGTCGTCGGTGTCGAGAACGAAAAAGCAGCGGAGGTCATGCGGCAGGTTTACGGACCTCTGACCAGCGGCTGGTATTACGGACGTGGTGAGGCAATTCCCCGTCCGGAAGGGGCAAAAACGCCGCCGCGTCTGATCATCACGAGCACGAAGAGTGCGGAACTGATCAAGCACGCATCGAATGCCTTTCTGGCCATGAAGATCTCCTTCATTAATGCCGTATCGTCCATCTGCGAATCGGTGGGAGCGAATGTGCAGCAGGTGTGCGACGGGATCGGCACCGATTCACGAATCGGACCACGGTTCATGAATCCCGGAATCGGATATGGCGGATCGTGTTTTCCGAAGGACCTGATGGCGTTTCGTGCAGTGGCGAAAGAGAGCGGCTACGATTTCCGGCTTCTGGAAGAAGTCACCCGTATTAATGAGGAGCAGCGACACCGCTTTCTGCGCAAGGTGCGCAGCGTTCTATGGACCTTCCGAGGCAAGCGCCTCGGTGTGCTGGGGCTGGCCTTCAAGGGTGGAACCGATGATATTCGCGAATCGCCGGCTTTGATGCTGGTTCAGGAATTGGTCCGCGAGGGGTGCCACATTCGCGCCTATGATCCGGCGGCGATGGAACGAGCGCAGGAAGTTCTGAAGACCGGCGTTGAATTCGCGACGGATGCCTATGACGCAGCCAGAGGCGCGGATGCGGTCCTCATTCTGACAGAATGGGAAGAGTTCGCTTCCCTTGACCTCGATCGTCTGCACGGACTGGTGAAGTATCCGCTCGTTCTCGATGGACGGAACTTGTACGATCCGGCGATGATGGTCGAGCACGGCTTCTCCTATTACAGCGTGGGGCGGCCGGCGGCACTGGCAGAGCAGATCGCTACCGGGCCGCACCTTAAGAAGAGGGAGCACGCCTGATTTCATGAATACGCGGTCGGCGAACACGAAGCGCGCGCTGGTCACGGGCGGAGCCGGTTTTCTGGGATCGCATCTGTGTGATGCGCTGCTAGGCGATGGATACAACGTCATCGCGGCCGACAACCTCCTCACTGGCCGGCTGGAAAACATCAGCCATCTGCGCAACGACTCTCGCTTTGAATTCATCGAAAAAGATGTTTGCCAGCCCGGCGAGTGGGGCCAACTCGACTATGTGTTTCATTTCGCCAGTCCGGCGAGCCCCGTTGACTATGCCAAGCATGGAATCGAAACCCTGCGGGTCGGCTCGTATGGCACGTTCGAAGCGCTCGAAACCGCGTTGCGGTCGGGCGCCAGATTCATGATGGCGTCAACGTCCGAGTGCTACGGCGATCCTCTTGTCCATCCCCAGACTGAGAATTATTGGGGAAATGTGAATCCCATCGGACCCCGCTCGGTGTATGACGAGGCGAAGCGGTTCTCGGAAGCCGTGACCTCGGCCTATCACCGCTATCACCGCGTCGACACCCGCATTCTGCGCATCTTCAACACCTATGGGCCACGCATGCAGATCAACGACGGCCGGGTGATCCCGAACTTCATGTGGCAGGCGCTACGCGGTGAAGATTTGACCGTCTATGGCGATGGCAGTCAGACGCGCAGCTTCTGCTACGTGAGCGACGAGATTGATGGCATTCTACGGCTGGCCCGAAGCGACGAGCATGAGCCGGTCAACATCGGAAATCCGACTGAGTTCACGATTCTTGAATGCGCAAAGAAAGTGATCGCAACGACTGGATCGCGCAGCCAAATCAAGTTTGAGGCTCTTCCACAGGACGATCCAAAACAGAGGCGCCCTGACATTTCGAAAGCGAAACGGCTTCTGCAGTGGGAACCGAAAGTCGAGTTGGAGCAAGGGCTGCAACTTTCGCTGGAGTATTTTCGCAATGCCGTTGAGGAAAAGAAACAGCCAGCCTAATCGGCCCGCAGTGAAAAGTAGGATTTGTATCAGGGCATGCCTTCAGGCATGCCGCAGGTGTCGCGTTGTGAATGCGTCTTTAGGCGCTGGCTCTGCGCTTTGGAATTTCACTACAGCCAGCTTAGCGCGGCTGCTCGTCCAACGTAGGTCCGGTCGCGAGCACAGCCAACAGACGCAGAACTTCCTCGCGTTCGGCTGAATCACGGAACACAAACCGCACACCCATGCCGAATCCAGGATGCGTCGCCAGCACTTGGCCGCGGATTCTCAACTTGGTATCCGAGGTCCGCACCAGGATTTCCACGCCCGTCTGGCCAGAAAGCGGAGAAGGCATTTCGACGTAGCAGCCGCCTTCGCTGATGTCCGACAGAACGCAACGATTCGGAACACTGGTGCCGAGGCGGTAAACTTCCGCGCCCAGCTTGCAAGCCCTGCGAAAATCTCCGCGCCGGTTCCCGGCATTCGAGTTAAGAACTGGCTCCTTCGATTGCAGTCGGGCGTCGGTACCAGATAAAGACTGCCCCGCAAACGACGGCGCAGAAGACAGCTTGCTCGCCGCCGGCTGTGCCGGCGCGGCCGAAGCTGGTAGAGAGTTGTGCTGATGCAGCCATGTCTGCATCAATCGACGCGAAGACTGCGGCACATCCAGGAAGCGGATTCCGGTGCGGCCGCTCGAATCCTGCCATGCCACTTCACCGGACAAGCGAACCAGCTGCTGCTGGCCAGGAAGAGCAAATTCAAAATACACTTTGCACGCGGAAGGCAGCCGCTGCGGTGTTTGAATTAATGTTCCGCCGTCGCTGAGGTCCGTCATGTACGCGTTTACTTCGGGAGCTCCCGGATACGCCACGTTGGCGCGTGAACTCACCGCGGTGCGCGGCGCGCGGCGGCGCTCCCGGCGCATCAGTCCTCGAGCGGCGCGCAAACTGATGCGCGTGCGTTCCGAAGACAGCGGGCGGTAAAGAACAAAATTCGCTCCCAGCCCAAACACCGGCCGGGCGTTAAAGTCGTTGTCGACGATCGCAATCAGCATGCTTCCGCGATTCTTCTTCGACTGCCGCAATCGCGCGAGGAACTCCTCGGAACTCCGGTCGGCCTGATAGTCCAGCACAATCGCATCAAAATGTTGGCTGTCCATTAATTCGATGCCGTGAGAAATCGACTGCGTATGCTCGGAAGCCAGGCCAAGTTCTGACAGGATAACCGTGAGCAGGTTGGCAGCATCTTGATCTGGACACACAACCAGCGCGCGTAGATCCATAGTGCCCTCATGGTAAGAGAGGGTAAGTACCGGCTACAAGTTACCTGTGTCACAGTGAACTCTAAAATCTGGCTTGCCTTCCCGTCACCTTTTCGTCAGCCTGCCTGCAACTTCACCCATGGATCTATCCCGCCGCAATCGTCGAAGGCGTGATTCGTCCAGGCGGAAGACGCGGATGGCATGATCGTAACCACCGCCGAATTACCTTACGAAAGGACAGCGTACGAAGGTCCGGTGTACCCCGGTACTTTGACGCATTACACGACAGTTCCTACCATCGTCGTAGTTACAGGTGTCGGAACAGCGACTTTGGGCAATGCCTAAGTTGCCGATTCTGCATGGATCACAAGTTTAATCCGGGATCAATCCGGGCAACGAGCAGGCAGCTCACGGAAGAGCAGGAATGCTTATGACAGTTTTGAAACGAAATACGTTGCGTCGCAAGCACCGGGAGCGCGGCTTCACCTTGCTCGAAATGGTCACTGTCCTTGCCATTTCCATCATCGTCTCGGTCATTTCGGTGATGAGTCTGATCCCCATGCTGAAGGCGCAACGA
>CAVRYB010000076.1:0-21901 GCA_963725295.1 uncultured Acidobacteriaceae bacterium | reverse complement strand
GTGAAACTCCATCTCGTACTGCGCCGGGCTCAAGCCTGAGTTTCGGATACCAGTTGCCGCGCTCGCCGACGTAGAGCAATCCGTTGCCGGCATCGGAGAGAACGTCTCCAGCGTAACGAAAGCGCAGCTTCAATTCCTGTCCGGGCGTGAGAGGAGCAGGAAACACGACGGCGACCAGATCATTTCCTTTACGCTGAAGTTGCGTTCCTCTCGATCGCCGGGTTCTGGATGAAATCGACTGGCCGACCGTCGAACTCTACAGAATCGACCTTCAGGTAGCGAGACAACTCGAAAAGAAGTGTCCGCTCGCCTCCTTTGCGCACAGTGAGGTCAGCCTCGGTCGAGGCCTGCAATTTTGTCGGCGGTTCGACGGAAGCGCGGATGCGAAAAAAGTCTTGATCGAGACATCGTTCGCCTTTGCATTGGTAGCGGAGTTGGACACGATAGCGGGCGAGAACGAAGTCCAGATATCGAAAAAAATAGCGCCGTCTTTGAGCTGGGGCCGCCCGACCCACAAGGGTTCGGTGCTAGCGGCATCCCAGAAGACTTCAAAAGCTCCGAGCTTTTTGCCAAGCAAATGAGCGTGCAATAGCAGGGGGAAGTTTCGATCCGAATCGCTGCCGCCCGGCGCCGGGAGAAAATGGCCGAAATCGAGCAGCAGACGCAGCGCGTCGAAGTCGGCGAGCGCCCGGCTGGTATCGCTCCATTCCTTGATGAATTCCCCTCCCTCGGGAGCGGCGGCAAGAAAAGGTCGTAAGGCGTCGGCGGTGTCGTCATTAAAGCGCAGGTAAGCGGAGTTGAACTGCTCTTCGAGGATAGCCATGCCGGTGAACAGAGCGAGCGACCCGCGCTCCACCCGGTTCGGCGGCCGGAGTCGAACCTCGCCTTCGCCCACGAAGAATGCTCCGGTGATGCGGCCGCAAATGTCTTCGGTAAAGGCTAGCGTACCGTCGTCGAAGTCAAGGTTAAGGCCTGGCCGGTTGATCTCGGCGCCTCCGTACTTGATACACCCGTTGGGCATCGAGACCGACCGAGCGTATCCGCGCGTAAAGGGCGCTGGTCGTCGAAGGACAGTCGGGTCTCGGAGCGACTTTTGGGCAAAGGCGGCCGCCGTCAGCAGGAGTCCGACGATGTAGCGACATGGCCGCATGGAGAGTTCTCAGTTCTCGGTTCTCAGTTCTCAGTTCTCAGTTCTCGGTTCTCAGAAAACCCCTAGACGACGAATGAGGGAGCCCGATCTCACTGAGAACTGAGAACCGGGAGCTGATAACTTCTTGCGTCCCTACACCTTGGTCACCTTACCGCGCTTTTCCTCCGTTGCTAAAATCGCGGAGTGCGAGGCAATTTCCTCATTCTAGTGCTTTTGGCGGCGATTCCTGCGTCTGCGGACGTCATCCATCTCAAGAATGGACGCACCATCTGGGCCGACCAGGTACGCGAAGGCAAAGATCGGATCGAGTACGATCTCGGCGAAGATACGTACGCAATCCCGAAGTCATCGGTCGACCACATCGATGCCGGCGGTGTCGCTCCAGTGCATTCCGGTTCCGGAGCCGCCGCAAATGTCCCTGATATTACCCCAGCCGCGCCCACATTCAGCCACGAGGCCGACGTCGCCGAAAAAGTGATTCGCGACGGTAAAGTTGATGCCGACGCGCTGGCAACTTTCTCGCAGAGCGGCAACGCGGAGGTCGCCGCCACTGCCTACTTTCTCGCCGGAAAAACCGAATCCGATCGCGGCAACTTCGCGGCGGCCAAGCGATATTACGAATCTGCTCTCCGCTTTCAGCCGGACAACGCGACACTCCTTATTTACTACGCTGCCACTTTGATGCGGACAGGCCATGCGGCGGAAGCCCTTACATACGCGCAACACGCCGCCAATGTCGCTCCCGATTCACCTGACGCCATCGCTATGCTGGGCTTCGTGCAATTCGCCAGCGATCATACGCCGGATGCGATCCGGTCATGGAAAAAGTCGCTCGCCTTGCGCCCCGACGCCACCGTCAGCCAGTATCTGGCGAAGGCTGAGCGCGAATCAAACGCCGAATCCCAGTTTTCGCAGCGTGAGAGCAGCCACTTCAATCTTCATTTTGAAGGCAAGGACACCTCCGAGAGCTTTCGCCGCGACCTGTTGGCTACGCTCGACTCCGAATACGACGACCTGTCGCGGGACCTTGGCTACTCTCCGCACAACACGATTGCGGTCACGCTCTATACACAGCAGGCGTTCTTCGACGTAACGCAAGCGCCGTCATGGAGCGGCGCCATCAACGACGGCAAGCTGCGCATTCCGGTCAGCGGCGTCCAGAGTGTAACCAGAGATCTGGCGCGGGTAATGAAGCACGAACTCACGCATTCTTTCGTTTCGCAGATGTCGGGGAATCGTTGCCCTACGTGGCTGAATGAAGGTATCGCGCAGATCGAAGAAGGCAAGTCAGCGAATTCTAACGGTCACCAACTGGCGCAAATGTTCGCCACCGGAAATGAGATTCCGCTCAACGTTCTGGAAGGCAGCTTCATGAATTTCACGGCGCCGCAGGCCACCGCCGCCTATGCCGAGTCGCTGGCCATCACGGAGTACATCCGCGATGCATATGGCATGAACGAGATCGCAGCCATCCTGGAACGGCTCTCTGAGGGCCAGTCCACCGAAGCCGCGTTGCGCGGGGCCGTGCATTGCGACTATGGCCAGCTTCGCGAAGAAGTGGCGCGGCAACTCAAAGAGAAGTACGGCGAGTAGATACCACCTCCGTCTCATTGATCCTGCCCGGACTTTGTGTTACCTTCGCCGCTCATGAAAGGGCTCCTCTCCAAGCTTGGGTTCGGATCCACCGCTGCGGAAGTTCCGGGAATTGTGCAAGGGGAAACCCGGCGCTGCAGGGCGCGGACATGGCGGTCGCTTATTTTTCATCGCGGGCTGGAGGCGATCTGCATGATTTTCTGCGAGTCAGTCCGAATCGTTTCATTTTCGGGCTGCTCGACGTCGCGGGAAAGCGGGAAACCAGCGGCCCGGTCTTGCAGGCCGCGCAAGCCTGCTTTCGGTCCGCCGCAGAAGAGCTTTTCGCCGTCGACGAATTGAACGAATCGGATGCGATGATTGAGTTGTCGCGACGTTTGAACCTGGAGATCATGCGCGCTGCCGGCGGCGTCCGCAGTTGTCCGGCGTTTGCGGGATGCTACAACGAAGAACTGGGCACGGTTTGTTATGTGAATGCGGGGCATACGCCGGGCCTGCTGTGCGATGAATCCAGTGTGGTCGAATTACCGGCGACTGGCCTGCCGCTCGGACTGTTTTCGCTCGCTCCGACCGACGCCCGAATCGTTGGCCTGGGGACGAAGGGATCACTGGCGGTGGTCTCCCGTGGGGTCGTTGAAGCCGAATCGAAGCACTCAGAGTTTGGGCTGGATGGAGTCAAGAGCGTCATGCAGCAAGGGCCAGCTTCGGCCAAGGCTCTCTCCCAGAGCATTTTGCAGCGCGTCCAGGACTTCGTGCACATGGTCCCGAAGCATAATGACGTGACTGCCCTGGCGCTGACGCGCGGAAACTAGTCCGGACCGCCAAACAACCCTGCTTGCTCCCTTGGCCTCTATACTGCTAGCGGCGTAAAATAGAAACACAATTTTCCCCAGGGTTAACCCCAGGTTTTCAAGAGAGCTAATGAAAAAGATGAGACTTCCCCTGCTGTTGGCGATTGGTTGTGCGGTGCTGCTCCCGGCTCTGGCGCCGGCGGATACGGTGGTCGAGGAAATCATTACGCGGGTCAATAACGAGATCATCACGCGCTCGGAATACGTGCGCAGCCGCGATCAGCTCAAGCAGGAAGTGCAACAACAGGATCCCGCCAACGCGGACAAGGTTTTTGCCGAGAAGCAGCGCGACGTGCTGCGCGATCTGATTGATCAGCAACTCCTGCTGCAGAAAGCCAAGGATCTCGGCATCACGGGCGACACCGAACTGATCAAACGTCTCGATGAAATGCGCAAGCAGATGAACCTTGGAAGCATGGAGGAACTGGAAAAGGCGGCCGAGGCGCAGGGCGCTTCGTACGAGGAATTCAAGCAGAACCTGCGCAACCAGATCATCACTCAGAAAGTGATCAGTGACGAGGTGGGGCGCAAACTGGCCATGAACAAGGACGATGTTAAGAAGTTCTACGAAGAGCACCGCGCCGAAATGGAACATCCGGAATCGGTTCGCTTGAGCGAAATTCTAGTGTCGCCGAAGTTTCCGAAGCCGCAGGTCGGCGCCGATGGAAAACCGATACCCGTCTCCGACGCGGACACGCAGGCAGCGCTCGATGCGGCCAAGGCCAAGGCTGAGGATTTGCTGAATCAGATCAAGAAGGGCGCAAAGTTCGCCGATCTGGCGAAGAAGTCCTCCGATGGACCGTCGGCGCAGGACGGCGGCGATCTCAGGGAATTCAATCGCGGAACGCTATCGAAAGAACTTGAGGATAAGGTGTTCGCGTTGAAGGCGGGCGAGACGACCGATGTGGTCCGCACCAAGCAGGGGTATGTGATTCTGCAGGTCACCGAGCATCAGACGGCGGGCATTCCGACACTGAAAGAAGTTGAGCCGCGCATTCAAGATGCGTTGTATATGCAAAAACTCCAGCCCGCGCTGCGCGCCTACCTGACTCAACTGCGCGAAGAAGCCTACATCGATTACAAGAATGGCTACGTCGACACAGGCGCCAGCGCTAAACAGACGAAGCCGGTCGAGACCAGCGCCAAGGAAGAGAAAAACGCGAAGAAGCTGAAAAAGAAGAAGAAGCTGGGCGTGTTTTAGGCTAAGCTGACTAGACTCGCGCGCGCCAGACCCGCAGATCGCGGTTCACGTCCGCCATAGCGCGGGACGCATTTCGCGGAGGCTCATGAAAGAGTTCTTTATCTCCGGCTGCTCGCAGCAGGAAAACAAGGTCATCACCTCGAGCTTCGTGGTGGCGTCGAAGCAGGTCAAAGCGAAAAAGAATGGCGAACCGTATCTGGCGCTGGTTCTTGCAGACCGCACCGGGCAGATCGAAGCCAAGATGTGGGATAACGTCGAAGAGTTTCTCGACGTCTTCGAACAAGACGACTTCCTCAAGATCAAGGGACTGATCAACAAGTACAAGAATCGTTTTCAGCTCACCATCCACAAAATCCGCCGGATGGAAGAAGCAGAAATCGATTACACCGATTACCTGCCCAAAACGACCAAGGACATTGGCGAACTCTGGCGCACGCTGACCGAGTTTGTAGGAACGTTTCAGAATCCGCACCTGAAGGGGCTGGTCGAATCATTCATGGCGGACCCGGAAATTGCCGAGCGTTATCGCAATGCACCGGCGGCTAAAACGCTGCATCACGCTTATATTGGCGGACTGCTCGACCACGTTGTGTCGCTTTTCAACTCTTGCGATCTGATGTGCCGCAATTATCCGCAGGTCAACCGCGATCTGCTGCTCACCGGCGCTTTTCTGCATGACATTGGCAAGATTCAGGAACTGACCTACAACCGAGCCTTCTCTTATACGACGCGAGGCCAGTTGCTGGGGCACATGATCATCGAACTGGAAATGCTGCAGACGAAGCTGGCCAAGCTGCCCGATTTCCCGGCCGAGTTGAAAACGCTGATCGAACATCTCATCATCAGCCATCACGGGCAATACGACTTCGGCTCGCCCAAGCTGCCGATGTTCCCCGAAGCGCTGATGCTGCATTACCTGGACGATCTCGATTCCAAGATGGAAGCCATGCGCGCGCACTTCGAACGCGAAGCTGATCTTGGAGGACCGTGGACCAGCTACAACGCTTCGCTGGGGCGTCCGTTGCTCGATTCGAAAAAGTTCGTGGAAGGTGAGAAATCGCCTTCCGCGAAGGCAAATGCGGATGAGGCTGCTTCGCCGGCGACCGAACCGGCCAAGGCAGAAGCTTCGAAGTCCGAAGCCCCCGCGCTGGATTTATTCAGCGAACAGAAAGCGTAAAAAACCTGCACTTGCTTTCGCCGCAAAGCGTACTTGCGGCGTTTGCACACTTCGTCCTCTTGGATTACAGTTTTGAACTCACCGAATTTCATCTCTGGAGGGACAATCATGCCTTTTCGAGCGATACATATACTGCTCGTGACCCTGCTGTTAACGCTGGTGGCCTGCTCGAGCAAACCCGCGGATACCGCGTCGAACTCAGCCAACAACATGGCGGCCCCGGCATCGAGCACAGCCGCGTCGAGCGCTCCGGCATCGAATACCTCTGCGGGAAGCAATGGGAGTGCCATGAGTTCTTCGGCTGCGCCCGCGCCCGCTCCTGAGCCCGCTCCGGTAGTCGTCCCCGCGGGGACGACTTTGACGGTACGTCTGGGAGATTCGCTCGGATCGAAGACTAGTTCGGCGGGGCAGTCTTTCAGCGCAACACTGGCTTCAGCCGTAAAGGTCGACGGCAACACCGTGATTCCGGCTGGTGCCTCGGCAAGAGGAACCGTGGTGGATGCGAAGCCGCTGGGCAGATTCAAAGGCGGCGCTTCGCTGGAAGTCCGGCTGACATCCATTACCGTAAACGGCGCGGAGAAGTCGATTGAAACCTCTGCCGTGAGCCGCGAAGAAAAAGGCAAAGGCAAACGGACGGCTGTGCTAGCGGGTGGTGGCACGGCGCTTGGCGCAATTGTCGGCGGATTGGCTGGCGGAGGAAAGGGCGCGGCAATCGGCGCGCTTGCCGGTGGTGGCGCGGGAGCTGGCGGAGCTGCATTACGGGGAACAAGGACATTGTGCTTCCGGCGGAGTCCGCGCTCAGCTTCAAGCTGAAGGCTCCGATAGAGGTGAAGGTGGCACAGTAGGCAGCTTGTCGTTGGTCGTTGGTCGCTGGTCGCTGGTCGTTTGCCGTCGGTCGCTGGGATCTCGCCCGTCGCTCGCCGTTGCTAACGACTGGCCACTAGCGACTGACGACTATTCTCATGGATTTTTCCCAATTCACCGCGATCAGCTTTGATTGCTACGGCACTCTCATCGATTGGGAGGCCGGGATTCTGCCGGTTTTGCGGGTAGTGCTCGCCAACCACGGTCGGTGCCTTTCTGACTCCGACATTCTTGAACTTTACGGAGAATTCGAGGCCGAGGCGGAGAGCGGTGTCTACCAAAGCTACCGCAGCGTGCTGCAGTCGGTGGTGCGGGCGTTTGGCGATCGCCTGCATTTCACGGCCAGCCCTTCAGAGCTCAACTCTTTGCACGAGTCGGTGCCGGCGTGGCCTCCTTTCGCGGATACGGTGTGGGCGCTGCAAGAACTTCAGAAACGCTACAAACTCTTCGTGATTTCCAATATCGACAACGATCTCTTCGCGCAGACGCGCAAGCACCTGGGCGTGGATTTTGACGGCGTGATCACGGCCGAGCAGGCGGGAAGCTACAAGCCTTCATTGAACAACTTTGAGTTGGCTCTGCGAACATTTTCGCTTTCGGCGGACCGGTTGCTGCATGTGGGCCAGAGCATCTATCACGATGTCGTACCGGCGCGGTCGCTGGGTATTTCGACAGTGTGGGTGAATCGGAAGTCGGCGCGGCCGGGAATTGGAGCCGTGCGGGCTGCGAAGGGGGCTGATTCTCAGGTTCGCCCTCATCTTGAGGTTCCCGATCTGGCCAGCCTGGTTGCGGCAGCCTTGCCAAACAGGTCGGTTTGATTTTCTTGAAATGGCTTAATTCGTGGAAACCGGCACCGGGAGAATTTTCTTGCGGATGGCCACTGTGACCAACTCGGCTTTGTTGTGAATGTCGAGCTTGCGCATCAGGTTGAACTTGTGCGCCTCCACCGTTTTGGCGCTCACTCCCAGCAGCACAGCCGCCTTCTTTACGGTATGGCCTTCGGCGAGTAGCTTCATCACTTCGCGCTCGCGGATAGTCAGTGCGTTTCGCCGCAAGGGCACGCGGGAAGAACGGTTGGCCTCATCGTTGATTCTCGACTGCACCTGCGGACTGATCGACTTTGCGCCGCTATGAACGTCGCGCAGCGAGCGCAACAGCAGCCGCGCGGGCGTGTCTTTCAACAGGTAGCCGCTGGCTCCCGAGCGCAGGGCCTCCTGCACATATTGGCGGTCCTCATGCATGGTGAGATAGACAATGCGAGTGCCGGAACAGTGTTCTTCGATGAGGCGTCCAGCTTCAAACGACGACATGCCGGGCATGCTGATGTCGAGTAAGACGAGGTCTGGGCGGTGCTCCAACACCAATTTGAGCGCTTCCGCCGCGTCGCTTGCTTCGCCTACGACGCAAAATTCGGGGTCATCTTCAAGCAGCCTCCGCACTCCATAGCGCAGCATCTCGTGATCATCGGCGATCACGCAGCGAATGCGTTTGGCAGTATCTGTATGAAACAGAGCAGTATTCGTGGTTAACATGCCGAATCCTCGCGCCTCTTGACGAAGTGACGCGATCTGTCTGCAATCCTGAACGTGCCTATTCTACTGGCACAGAATGATAACCCATTGTACCCGCCCAGATGCCCCATGGGGCCGGGAAATCAAAAAGAAGCTGAACGTTTCTGGTTCATTTACAATGCCTTTTCCGCATGCTGCGCTACTTCACATCGGGAGAGTCCCACGGTGAGGCCCTGGTTGCCTTTTTGCAAGGGCTGCCGGCCGGACTGGCCATCGACCAGGCATTTGTGGACCGCGAACTCTGGCGCCGCCAGCAGGGTTTTGGCCGCGGCGGTCGCATGAAGATCGAAACCGACCGCGCACACTTCTTATCGGGAATCCATCACGGGAAGACCATCGGATCGCCGATTGCCGTAATACTGCAAAATCGCGACTGGCAGAATTGGAAAGAGTCGTTGCCGGTGGAGACGGGCGACCCGGAAAAACACAAGCGGGTGGCGTCGCCGCGTCCCGGACACGCCGATCTTGCGGGCGCGCTCAAGTACGACTTCGCCGAGGCGCGTTATGTGCTGGAGCGCTCTTCGGCTCGCGAGTCGGCGGCGCGGGTTGCAATTGGCGCGCTTGCAAAGCTGCTGCTGCGGGAACTGGGCATTGAAGTCCTTAGCCATGTGATCGCCGTGGGCGCCGTCTCGATTGCCGACCGCGAGATTCCCTGGGAGCAGATCGAGCAGGTATCCAGAAAAGACGAAGTGCTGCTGTCTTGCGCCGATGCTGGCGCGGAGCAGCGCATGAAAGAAGAGGTTGATAAAGTTCTGCGCACGGGCGATTCGGTCGGGGGAGTTTTCGAGGTCGTGGCGCATAACGTTCCCCCGGGACTCGGCAGCTACGTCCAGTGGGATGAGCGGCTGGATGCGCAACTCGCCGCTGCCGTCATGTCACTGCAAGCAGTAAAGGCAGTTGAAATCGGGAGCGGAATTCAAGCGGCATATTCTCCCGGGTCGGCGGTGCACGACGAAATTGGTTACAAAGCGGACGCGGGATTCGCGGGTTTTACGCGCGCGCGCAACAATGCGGGAGGCCTGGAGGGCGGCGTCTCTAATGGCCAGGAAATCCGGGTGCGCGGCTACTTGAAGCCGATTTCGACTTTGCGGCGCCCGTTGCAATCGGTGGACTTCGCCACGCGCGAACCGGTGAAAGCGGCGTATGAACGCTCGGATGTTTGCGTGGTGCCAGCGGCGGGCGTCGCGGCCGAAGCGATGGTTGCGCTCACGCTGGCGCGATCGGCGCTCGGAAAATTCGGCGGCGACTCCATGAAAGAAACGAAACGAAATTTTCAGGGATACCTGGAGCAACTGAAGAAGTACTGACAACAAATGATCTATCCAATTGTGAAATTCGGCGACCCCGTGTTGGAGACGCCTGCAGCCGACGTGACTGTCTTCGACGACGAACTCAAAAAGCTGCTCGACGACATGTTTGAATCGATGTACGCCGCGCGCGGCGTCGGGCTAGCCGCCCCGCAGATCGGAATTTCGAAACGGATCGCGGTGGTGGACGTGACCTTCAAGGAAGATCCCGACGCGAAGCTGGTGCTGATCAACCCGGTCATCATCAAAAAAGAGGGCCGCCAGCGCAACAGTGAAGGGTGCCTCAGCATTCCGGAATTTCGAGAGGACGTCACGCGCGCCAAGGTTGTCACCGTGCGTGCGCAGGACGCCAATGGCAAATTCTTCGAGCACACCGGCGAAGACCTGCTGGCGCGCGCCTTCCTGCATGAGACGGATCACCTGAACGGCAAGCTCTACATCTCCCATGTCAGCGCGCTGAAGCGCGATTTGATCAAGCGCAAGATCAAGAAGCTGGTCAAGGCGGGGGAGTGGTAGAAGAGCAGGTGTCAGGTATCAGGTGTCAGGTCTCAGGAAAACTTCGAACTGCCTGAGACCTTGAGAACCTCGAGACCTATGATTTTGGTTTTTTGCGGCACGCCTCGCTTTGCGGTTCCTACCCTTGAGAAGCTCGTCGAGGCAGGACATTCCGTGCCGCTGGTGGTTACGCAACCCGACCGGCCTCGCGGACGCGGCATGGAATTGGCCGTCTCCCCTGTAAAGGAGGCTGCGCTTCGCTTGGGCTTGCCCATCACTCAGCCTGACAAGATTAAGAATAATGAAGAATTCCGCGGGCAGCTCGTTGCGTTTCATCCGGATGCCATCATTGTCGTCGGCTATGGCCGCATCATTCCACAGTGGATGATTGATCTTCCTCGCCTCGGAAACCTGAATCTACATGCGTCACTTCTGCCGAAGTATCGCGGGGCTGCGCCGATTCAATGGGCGATTGCAAGTGGCGAATCGGTCACGGGCGTGACCACGATGCGAATCGACGCTGGCCTGGATACGGGCGACATTCTCATGCAGCGTGAGCTTCCGATTGGGACTGAAGATACTTCCGAGACGCTCGCGCCGAAACTTGCCGCCATCGGAGCGGAGTTGATGATTGAAACATTGCGCGGGCTTGAAAACGGTCAGGTCCATGCGACTCCGCAGGATCACTCGCGCGCTACGTTGGCGCCGATTCTGAAGAAGGAAGATGGCCGCGTTGGATTTCACTCGCACGGCCGCGGATTTGTTCAACCGCCTGCGCGGGTTTCAGCCGTGGCCGGGAGCGTTCACGGTCTTTCGAGGAAAGACTCTTCAAGTGCACCGCGCTCATCCCGCGCCGCACGGGTCGAAGTTGGCACCCGGCGAGATAGGGGTTGAAGGGACTGGGCCTGTTTGTTGGGTGTGGAGACAGCACATGCTGGAGCTGATCGAGATCCAGCTCGAAGGCAAGCGCCGCATGAGCGCGCAGGAATTCATCAACGGCTACCAGCCTAAACCGGGCGACCGTCTGGGACAATAGACTGGGATAATAGAAGTTGATGGCTGTTTCTCCGGCGCGATCGGCGGCTTTTGAGATTCTGTTGCGCGTCGAGCGCGACGACTCGTACGCCATCGAATTGCTTCATTCCGATTTGTCCGCCGCGCTTTCCGCGCGCGATCATGGACTCGCCACTGAGTTAGTGATGGGAGTGCTGCGCTGGCGGTCGTGGCTCGACGATCGTCTGGCCGCCGCTTCGTCACAGAAACTCGGGCGATTGGATCTGGAGGTTCTGACCGCGTTGCGTCTCGGCGTTTATCAATTGCAGTTTCTGACCCGTGTTCCGGCGCGCGCCGCAATCTTCGAGAGCGTTGAACTGGTAAAAGCGGCGCGAAAGAGATCGGCAGCATCGTTCGTGAATGCGGTCCTGCGAAAGATGCTGGCGGCGCCACAAGATGCGTTTGCGGAGATCGACGATTCACCCGATGCGGATGCGCTGGGTAGGAATTCCGCCCACCCCGCATGGCTGGCGACGCGCTGGAGTAAGCAGTTCGGATTCGCCGCGGCACGCCACATTTGCCGCCACAATCAAACCGTACCCGATACTGCCATTCATCTTCACGACAGCCAGGCCGAAGCGGAACTCGTCGCGGCGGGTATTCAACTTGCGCCTGGTTCGCTGCTGTCGGCGGCGCGGCGCGTGCTAGCAGGCGACGGCGACGTTACTGCGACGCGCGCATATCACGAAGGACGGGTCGCGATTCAGGACGAGGGATCGCAGTTGGTCGCGCTGCTGGCGGGCGGCGGTGAACGGATTCTCGATTGCTGCGCCGCACCCGGCAGCAAAACGTCATTGCTGGCCCGGCGCAATCCGAAAGCAAAGGTCTACGCGACAGAGATACATCCTCACCGCGCCCGCCTGTTGCGGAGTTTGACTCGCCTGCCCAACATCCACGTTATCGCCGCCGACGCGTGTAACTTTCCTTTCTCAATGTCATTGTCATTCGACCGCATCCTCGCGGATGTGCCTTGTTCGGGCACGGGCACGCTGGCGCGCAATCCCGAGATCAAGTGGCGGCTCAAGATCGAAGACCTGCTCGACCTCCAGGCAAGGCAGATTGCGATTCTGAAATCGGCGCTTGCCCAGCTTGCTCGCAATGGGCGGCTCGTCTACTCCACGTGCTCTCTCGAGCGTGAAGAGGACGAAGCGGTGATTGAGATGGCGCTCGGCGGAGCTGGACTTCAAGATCGTCGATTGCAAAGAGGAATTAGAACGGCTGCAAGATCCGGCGAGTTGTGCTGGAAAGATACTGCGTCTCTTCTTGACGGGCCTTATCCTGCGCACGATTCCGGGGATTCATCCGTGCGATGGATTTTTCGCCGCCGTGCTTGAACGAAAGTAGCGATCGAAGCCGTACTCTACGATCAGCGCACTTCGAAATTTACGGCGGTACCTTCCGTGATCTTCTGCCCCGGCGCGGGAGTTTGCGTGACGATCATGCTCGCGGGGCTGGGCTCCGGGCTGGAGTATGGAGGAGGAGCCGTCTGCGCTTCGCCGGGCTGCGGCGCAGGAGGCACGACGCTAACCTTGCCGACCTTCATGCCCGCGTCCTGCAGTGCCAGAGTTGCGCTGCCGAGCGGCTGTCCGGTGAGGTTCGGCATGACATACTCCGCAGGTGCCGGGCCGTCACTGATCAGCAAGCTGATTTTTGGTGCGGCGACTCCGTTGGCGTTGGCGGGCGGACTTTGCGACACCACGCGATCGGGCGAGGTCTCCGGCAATCCGATGTGGGCGACTGAACCGAGCGTCAGACCGCGATGCGTGACGTTCAGCTCCGCGATGCGCTCGCTGCCGCCGGTTACATCGGGGATCGCAATTCGCTGCGGTCCCAGGCTCTGCGCGACACGAACCGACCATCCGCGCCGCACTTTCGTTCCCGGCGGAGGCATCTGGGTCATGATCTTGCCTTCGGGGACGTCGGGGCTGTAGAACTGGCGCTCGATGACAACCTGCAAACCGAAGGAGGCGCCGGCACGCTCCGCATCAGCGGGATTCATGCCGACCAGCCTCGGGATGGTCACCTCGCGCCCGTGGATCGCCAGTTGCATGGCAGTGACCGCGGAAATCAGCGCGACGGTCATCAGCACCAACGCCATCAGCAGCACGCGTAGAAATTTCGGCATTGCTGGCGATTATAGCGCCGGCAGCCGGATTACTTGGCGCTTGTATTCGCATTCACCGCAGGAGTCGATTGCTGGCTCGCAGCGGCCGCTTGCATCTTTTGCTGCCCCACCCATTCGTGAATACGCGTGCTCAGCACATCCATTGGCAGCGCGCCGCCCGACAGAACTTCATCGTGGAATCCGCGAATGTCGAACTTGTCACCCAGTTGGTCTTTCGCGTATTGACGGAGCTTCAGAATTTCCAGCTGTCCGATCTTGTAGCCGAGCGCCTGCGCCGGCCACGCCATGTAGCGATCGGTCTCGCTCTGGACGGAAACTTCATCGATGGTCGAGTGGTCATGGAAGTAGTCGACCACTTGCTGCCGCGTCCAGTGCTTGGAGTGAAATCCGGTATCGACAACCAGGCGAATCGCGCGCAGCATGTCATCTGAAAGGTGGCCATAGTAGCTGTAGGGATCCTGGTAGAATCCGACTTCTTTGCCGAGCCGCTCGGAATAAAGCGCCCATCCTTCGGTATAGGCTGTGTAGTCTTCGTGACGGCGGAACATCGGCAGCTCAGGCAACTCCTGCGCGATCGAAAGTTGCATGTGATGCCCGGGAACGCCTTCGTGGTAAGCGGTGGTTTCGATATCGAGCACGGTGCGCTTTGCGAAGTCCCCGGTGTTGATCATGATGTGGCCGGGCCGAGAACCGTCGGGTGTGCCGTCAACATAGGATGCATCGGAAGCTTCTTTCTCCCTGAATTCTTCAACCGGCATCACTTCCAGCTTGGCCTTAGGCAGCCGTCCAAACATCTGTGGCAGCTTCGCGTACATCTGGTCTTCGTACTTGCGATAGAGATCGAGAATCTCCTGCCTTGAATGCGGATGCAGCTTGGGATCGGCGTCGACCGCCTCCTTGAAGCTCTTCATGTCTTTGAAGCCGAGTTGATGGACGACGCCGAGCATGCGGGCTTCGATTTCCTTCACTTGATCAAGGCCGAGCTGATGTATCTGGTCCGGAGTCAAATCGGTCGTCGTGCTTTCCTTTACGCGGAACGCGTACCAGGCATCGCCGTCGGGAAGCGCCCACGCTCCGGGCTCGGAGCGGCCTTTAGGGGCGTATTCGTCGCGAACGAACGCCGTGAATTTCACATAGGCAGGAATCACCGAATCCTTGATCGCAGCCAATCCTGCTTCGCGCAGGCGCTTCCGATCGGCTTCGGAGATGGCATCGGGAAATTTTCCAAAAGGATGCGCGAACGGACTCTGATCGGCCGCAGTGGTGGCGATTCCGTTTGATTGCGTGATTACCTTCTCCAGCAGCATCTTCGGAGGCATGCGGCCTTCAGCGAGGCCTTTGCGCATCTGCTCGATCGTCTGGTCGAACAAGACGGGGAGCTGCTTCAGCCGAGCGATATAGTCTTCGTAATCTTTCACGCTGTCGAAGGCGAGGATGCTCACCAGTTGCGGGGCATCGATATGAATTCCGCTGGCCTGGTTGACAGGCATCTCCCATGGTTTGAAGCGCGCACCCTCCAGTCCCATCTTGAGGTCGCGCACCATGAGCTGCTTGTTGAGCGACTCCTGTTCGGGGAAGCCAGTGGTGTCAATCGCCTCGAAGCGGGCGAGAAAACGCCGTGTTTGCTCGAGATTGTCGTCGATTGCCGCCTGCGAAAAATCGTCGAGCTTATCGTTGTAACGCTTGTCGCCGAGGATGGACGCGTAGATCGGGCTGGTGCGCATCGTGTATTCCCACTGCTCATGCAGCAAGTCGTTCAGCGCTTTGCGCCGCGCTTCGAGATCGGCAGGGCTCGCGAGAGCCACGGCCGGAATAAGGATTGCAAGGGCCAGCAGACAGATTGTGAATCGCATTGGAACTCCAGAAAGAAATTTTGATGGCGTTTGAGGCAGGCTTCCCACGGACAAACCTGTCCTATTAGACGGATACGAAAGGAAAGCGTTATCGGTTCCCTGATTTATTTTCGGGCATTTGCTCGGGCTCGGCGCAAGCCGGCGGACAAGCCTTGACGCACGGCGTTGCCATATCCAAAAGCATCCATCGTGGCAGTGGTGGCGGCGGCAATTCCGCCGGGAGTGGCCGCCTCTTCGAGTAACGATTCGAGCGAATGGTTGCCTTCGCGCCACGCGACGATTCCGTCGGCTAAGGCGTGCGCACTCGCCAGCAGCGCGGTCCGCCGATCAAGGCCTGCCTTTTGCGCTGCGTTCGCCAGCGTAGCGAGCGCGTGATAGCCGTGGCTGCATGAGTAGGTCACAGTGAAGGCGTCGAACTTGCTTTCCGGAATTTCAAGGACCCGACCAAAGGTGGCAAACAACTCGCGAACGCGAATGCGGTCCTTCTTGGGAAACGAGCGCGGAAAGGAGAGGGCGGTCAGGCCACGCCCACTGCGGCAGACCGGACTTGGCATGGCGCGAGCCCACTGCATTCCGGGAGCTCCTTGTTTTAGTGCACGCAACGGAATGCCCGCCGCCACGCTGACCGCGAGCAATCGGTGTTTCGTCTTGCCAATTTCACCAAGCAACTCGTGAACCGAAACGGGGCGCACGGCGATAATCAACAGATCGGCTTGCTTGATTGCCCGGTCGAGATCAGGCTCGAGCGCAACGGCATAACGTCTCTTCAGATCGCGCATTTTGGCGGCCGAGCGATCGTGAACGATGAAGTGATGTTTACTCTTGGCGAGACGTAGCCCGGCCAGCATTGCGGACGTGATCCGGCCTCCGCCGATAAAAACGATTGTGCTCATATCGTGATACGTATCAACGCGGCGTTCAGCGACTGGCCAAGCCTCCGGCGATCTCCCCGCCATCACACGTGTAGACGTGTCCCGTAATGTATTGAGCATCGTCGGAGGCGAGAAATGCGAACAACGCCGCGATCTCTTCCGGTTGCGCGTGTCGCCGCAGAGGAATCTTCCGGTTCACTTCAGCCAGCATTTCATCGGTGTATTCGGCGCGCTGCATCGGCGTCAACACATACCCCGGAGCCACTGCGTTCACACGGACTTTCGGCGCGAGCTCCAAGGCCATCGACTTGGTCAGTTCGATTACTCCCGCCTTCGTGGCGTTGTAATCAGCGTAAAACGGATAGCCCATGATGCCGTTGGTGGACGCGGTCTGGAGAATCACGCCGCTGCCGCGCTCCACCATGTGCCGCGCCGCCGTTTGCGCGACGTAGAAGACGCCGGTGAGATTCACGGCGATCACCTTGTCCCATTCCGCGGATGTGATGTCGAGAAAACTGTGCCTGATACTGATGCCGGCGTTGTTGATGAGTACGTCGACGCCTGCCATGATGCGGATGGCTTCGGTGAAGGCAGTCTGCACCTGTTGCAGATTTGATACGTCGGCATCGAGAAGTCCAGCCAAGCCGGGTAGTTCACGGGCAATCTTTCTTCGCGCTTCAGCATCGCGGTCGAGAACGCACACCGCGGATCCTTCTTCGAGAAAGCGCGCCGCCGTAGCTGCTCCAATGCCGCTGGCGCCGCCGGTGATCAAGATTCGCTTTGATTTCAGCCCGCGCACTGGCACCTCCGCAAAAAGAAAATCGGGCAGATCAGAATACCTGTCTGCCCGTAAACGTGCATCCTTTGCCCAGGTTAGCGCCCAAAGAACGGGCGCGAACCTGGGGCACCGAACTTGATCTGAACCCTACGGCTGTTGGGTCACTTCCACCAGCAGATGCTCCTTAAACTCAGCCGGCAGTTTCGCCACGCCGTTCGCCCCAGCGTCCACGGTGCCGAGGTCCTTACCGTTGCCATAGTCGCTCACACGATATTTTCCCGGCTTCAATCCGCGGAGTTCGACTTCACCTTTCCACGGTGCGGCGGAATCAACGAAGAAGGCGTAGTACATCTTTCCGTCTTTCGCGATGGCATACGCCTCGGGCGTGTCATAACCGGTGACGTACAGGTCGAGGAAGTCGCCTTTCGACAGCATCTTTTCGTTGTACAAGCCGATCCACTTCTTCCAGCGCTCTTCTTTTTCGGCGGTGAGATTGACGTCTTTGAACTTCGGGCCGGGATCGGGCCAGACAAACTTTGTTCCGACGACTCCGCCGGTGCCGATCGTGGAAGCAAAATCGTCGCCATGCTCGCGCCAATCGCTACCGACCTTGGTCATCGCCGAGAGCTCAACGTGATCGCCATAGACGGCGGACTGCGGCCCGAGCAGCGCCTTGTACATCTTGATCCGGCGCCGCACCTGCACCGCGCCCACCGGATCGGCGGTCACGGCTTGATCCATAAACGGCAGCCAGGCAAGCGATGGCGGCGTGCCGCACGGGCAACTCTGCGTGACGCTCTGGGGTTTCAGCGCGCGCGTCGTCTGGAAAATCTCTTTGTAGATGTCGCCCATCGCGTTCACCGAGTCTTGCGGAGACTTGTGGTGGTGGGCCGGATTGTAGCAAGCCGGCACGCTGTAAATGTTGTCGAGCTTGCTGCCGTCGAATCCCCAGTCGCGGATGAATTTCTCTGTCAGCTGTTTGTGATAGGCCCGCACTTCCGGTACTGCGGGGCACATCACCGCCAGGCCACGCGTCATGCGCGCGTGCTTGCCGTTCTTATCGAGGATGAGCCACTCCGGATGCTCCTGCGCGATTTTCGCGTTGCCGTACTTATGCGACTCGTATTTGCCTTCGCCATCTTCGACCGCGATCGGCAACCACCACAACTGCACCAGAACTCCATCTTTATGGAAGTCGTCGACCATCTTTTTGATGGAGTCTCCGGGAAACGTGTCGCTGCGCGGGTTCCAGTCGCCATAGGTGTCAAACCAGCGGTCGTCAAGTGTCGCCCACTTGATGCCCATTTCCTTCAGCTTCGGAACCGTGCCCAGCATTTGCGCGGGTGTGACGTTCTCCTGATAGCCCCAGCCGCACCAACTCACGTTGTAGGCTTCGCTTGACGGCTTGGGAATCTCCCAGCCTTCTGTCTGCAGCACGCTCGACCAGATGCGCAGCGGCTCGTAATAATCGCCCGCGAACACGGAGACAAAACTGCGGGGCGTGGCGTAGGTTTCGCCTGGGTTGAGCGTTGTGTTTGCCGCATAGTCGAGTTCGGTGTTTACGCGTCCATCGGACGCCACCTTGGCCGGAATCGACGCAGAAATTGGAATCGTCTCGATGTGTCCGATCGCTTCACCGACCTCGCGCGTCCAGAAGGCGACCACTGGAATTCCGCCACCGTAGCCGCCTTTCACCATCTCGCCGAAAACATTTGGTTGCGAAAAAGCCGGTGTGAGCCTTACGACGTCGTCCTTGCCCCAGTCGTAGCTCGATCCATGAAACGACCACATCTGCCAAGGTTGCGCTTTCGCGTCGACTTGGCGCGCGCTCAATCGCCGCCGCTCGTCGACGCTGGTTTCGATTTTCACCGCGGACGCGCCGGAATTTTTATATTCGACGCTACTGAGAAGAATGTTGGGGAACTTGTCGTAGACCTCAAAGGCCAAAACGCGTTGCAGGTCCGTCCCCGAGGGACCCAGCGGACGCGCCGGAATCTCGATCCGCTTCCCAGCGCCCATTTTTCCCATCGCCTCATGTACCTGGGCACTCTGAAAGTCGAGGGTGAAATCCACGTTCTTGCCTCCGACACGGACAAAATCACTGCCGGCGGGCGCGCCCACGGCGGGCTCATCGAGTGAAAGCTTCTTGCCGTCTTTCAACAACGACGCCTGCACATAGCCGTCGGGCCTCACCTGAAATTCGGCGGTGCTGGTCGTCACGATGACGGGACCGCCATCTTTCACGTCCACGTTGATCGCCGAGGGCTGCGTCGGTACCGGCTTGGCGGTCGCAGTCTTGTTCGGCAATGGCAGAGGCGTCTTCGAACAAGCCCCCAGCAGAACCAGGGATAGAAGACAGAAGACCAATGCGAGGGTGTTACCGGGCAACGTTTTCACGCGTTTCATGAGGCTTTTCTCGGTGCAGTGCATAGAGACATTCTCCCCCAGAAGGCGCCGGTCAAATGCGGTCCAGGGCGTTTTTTCCCGGAATTCGTGAAAAAGATCACAGTTGACAAACGCTATCAAACGAAAGTAAAAGTAATAATTCGTAATATTACACCGAAACTATGCGATTCCAGCAATTGAATTTTCGCTCCGCCGAACCAGGCAACTAGCGAACATCCGAGCATAGTGGTTTCGCACTTTAGCGTCCAGGAGCCCTGCCATGTCCATTCGCGCGCCCCGCCTCTTCCCAACTCTATTTTCTTGCCTGTCGGCCCTAGTAATGTTCGGAGCGACATTGCTTCTGCTCTCCGTTCCGCTGCTGGCGCAAAAAGATACGGGAGCGATTGTCGGCTTAGTGCGTGATCCAAGCGGCGCTGTCGTGGTTGGGGCCAAGGTCACGGTTACGGACGTGGAGCGCGGTATCGATACGGTTCTCTCCACCGGCGGGCAGGGCGAGTATGTCGCCAGTCCTCTTCGAATCGGCCGTTACACGGTCACGGTCGAGAAGGAAGGTTTTAAGAAAGCAGTTGCGGGTCCGGTGGAGGTGAGCATCCAGGATCGCATCAGCGTCGACCTGAAGCTTGAGCCTGGGATGGCGACCGAGGTCATGAACGTCACTGGGCAACGTCCGCAACTCGAAACCGAAACCTCCGAAATGGGTCAGGCCGTCGATAGCCGCCGCATCAATGCGCTTCCACTCAATGGCCGAAACTATGCCGCTCTCGCTTTGCTGGGCACTGGAGTAGCTCCGGCAGAGCCCGGCTCGCGGGTCGAAACGAGCGCAGGATTCAGCGCCAATGGCGCACGCTCGCTGCAGAATAACTTCTTGCTCGACGGCATCGACAACAACGCCAACCTGGGCGATGTCTTGAACGGGGCAGCGTACGTGGTGCAGCCGGCGGTGGATGCGATCGCGGAATTCAAGGTCGAAACGAATTCCTACACCGCGGAATTTGGCCGGGGCAACGGCGCCATCATGAATGCCGTCATCAAGTCGGGCACAAATCAGGTCCACGGCGACGTTTGGGAATTCCTGCGCAATGAAAAATTCGACGCTACCAACGCTTTCGACCAATTTGGCCAGCAACCGTACAAGCAAAACCAGTTCGGATTCACGCTGGGCGGCCCGATCGTCAAGAACAAGATGTTCATTTTTGGCGACTACGAGGGACTGAGGATCCGGCAAGGCCTGCCGCAATTGTCGGCGGTTCCCACCCAAGACGAGATTGGAGGAAACTTCTCGGCGTTCCTGACGACAACCCCGGCGATGGCAGTGGATGCGAACGGAAATCCCACGAGCCAGAACGCGCTCGACTGCGGCGGCAATCCCACGTACGTGGGAGAGATTTTCAATTCGCGGTTGGCCCAGCAAAACTACGCTGGCAATCCAAACGGGCTCTGCGGCGTGCCAATCGGAACTTCCGGCGGACAACCAACGAACATGTTCCCGAACGGAGGCATCGATCCGCTGGCAGGGCGTCTGGCGGCGCTCTTCCCGATCTCCAACAGCACCGAGGGGGGCGGCAATGACTTTCTTGCTGATCCGAAAAAGAGTGAAACGGAGAACAAATTCGACATTCGCTACGATCAGACCCTCAGCAACAAGGACAATTTCTTCGCTCGCTTCAGCTTTGGCAACGACAGTACCTTCCTGCCCTCGCCCTTCAGCAACGCACTTGACGGTGGGAGCTTTCAGGACGGATACAGTGAAAACTCAGCTCGGGGATTGGCGGCGAGCGAGATTCACACGTTCCGTGAGAACCTGATCAACGAATTTCGTTTCGGCTACAACCATCTCAATTCCCATCGCTACAACCTTAACTACAACGTCAACGTGTCGCAGCAACTTGGTTTTCCGGGAGTTCCCTTTGGCCGGAAATTGGCGGTCTACCGTCCATCTCTTTCGGCGACGGCACGGCAACCATCGGAAGCTCCGGGTATCTCCCTTCCAAGGAGAAGCAGTATAGCTACGTCTTCACCGACAACGTGAGCTGGGTGCGAGGGCGCCACTCCACGAAGTTCGGCACCGAAATTCGTTTCGAGCAATTCACAATTTTCCAGCTGGCCGACCCGCGCGGATCCATGAGCTTCGGCAGTGACTTTACCGACAATCCAGCATCACCGGGGTCGGGAGGAGAATCGGTCGCAACCTTCTTGCTCGGTATTCCAGATGGTGGAGAAATCACCAGCCTGCACAACGTGGATTATCGCCGGCAGATTTATGCGGCGTATGCCCTCATGACATCAAGGTGAGCCCGCGTTGACCGTGAACCTTGGGCTACGCTATGAGTTCTTTTCGACCATTAAGGAAGCGAACGACCAGGCTGCCACCTTCGACTTTAATTCCCAGTCGTTGATTGCTCCGAGGGGCCAAAACCTGCAACTAACGCCCACCCTCGCCTCGGAACTGCCCATTCAAAATACCGGCACGCGCGGATTGATTCGTCCTGACTTGAACAATTTCGCTCCGCGCATTGGTCTGGCTTACCAACTGACCGATAAACTCGTGCTGCGAAGCGGCTATGGAATTTTCTACGGCGGCCAGGAAAATGGTCCGTTTTCGACAGAA
>CAVRYB010000075.1:0-11006 GCA_963725295.1 uncultured Acidobacteriaceae bacterium | reverse complement strand
ACGTCTCTCCCGTTCTTTCGATAGACCCGGAAGTCTTTTTCATCGACCGTGAGAACGGGCAGATCCTGATGAAGTTCGCTCATGCGGATGAGGCACAAATCGGCAAGATCGGGCGTGCGGTCCTGATAGCGCTTGGCCAGTTCCGCAACTTCCTCAACGTTCTTGGTCAGATCGAACGCAATCCTGAGAAATCCGTCGTGCAGCAATGCCAGAACCCTACTTGCCGACTCAACTTGGAAGGAGGCCTCCGCCAAGACGGCTTCGCAGGTCAACAGAGGATCTGAAACCCCTCTCCCAATCTCCCTGGCCCAATCATGATGCCGGTCGTCGCGGTTCAGAAATGCCACTACAAAACCGGTATCCGCGATCGCCCTCATTTCCTGGAAAATCCCTTACGCGATGAAAGGTCAGGAGGCCCACTGATCGACCCGCAATGCCGCATGAAGGGCTTATCCCCGGTTTCCTGCTTCGCTTTTTCCAACTGCTCGCGTACCAAGCGTCCGACCGGCACACCCGTCTTGCGCGCAGTGCGTTTCAGCCACTCGGCCAACTCTTCTGTAAGACGAATTGTAATTGTGTCATTCATATTTCATCATTGTAACACAATTCTGTTCGTATGTAATACGTAGTCCATCGCACCGGAATTCCATGGTCTTGATCTAGGAGCGCGGCTGTCGATCTTAGAGCCAGATCATCCCGTCCTTCCGTGAGCGGCGGCGCCAGGCGGTGTCCCCAGCGAATGAACGGACGCTCGATCAACCGGTAGCTCAACCACGCACACAGAAAGATCATGGCGAGGCTCAGCGGAGGTGTCTGCAGCACAGAAAAATATCCGGCCGAGCGAACCGAGAAGAGTTGCTGCCAAAGGTACAGACTGTACGAGAGCCGACCAATCCACTTCATGACTCCCGCCTCAAGCAGCCTCACAACCCACGTCTTCGGGCCGTACACCGTACCCGCGATTACGATGGGCAATAAGGCCGATTCGAACAAAGAGTAGTCTCGCGCCTGCCGCGACAGGTAAATCAACTGCGACGCTCCGTAGCAGACCACGAGCACCCACCATATCCACGGCCTGAATCGGCGGGAGAACGCCGCCCGCACGGAGACGACGTCGAGAAGCAGCGCCGCCATGCAGCCGAGCAGGAGTGCGTCCAGTCGAACATCCGTCCGGCAACCGAACAACAATCCTGGAATATGGCGGTTCAGCCAATGGTGATGAAAATCCCATGTCCGCCAAACAGCAATCGCAATCGACATCGAGAGCGCAAACCAACGTGCCCGCATCTTTCCCAAAAGCACGAGCGCCGCGGGCCACAGCAAATAAAAGTGCTCTTCGACCGCCAACGACCAGTAGTGAATTGTGTAAACACCGTGTGCCGGGCTGATCCAGGCCGGAGGCAGGTAGTTACGGAAGAAAAGTACGGAACTCCACCAATCCCACGCCGTGACCGTGACCAGACCGCCCCAAGAGAGCACCCCAATCACAATCAAATAAAGCATGGCGGGCGGCAGAATCCGGCAGGCTCGTCGAATGTAGAAGCCGCCAAGGCTGATCTGCCCACAGACCCGATCTTCTTCAAGCAGGCGCGAGCAAATAAGGAACCCGCTGATGGCGAAGAACAGACTGACGCCGTTTGGCCCGGTGTGCGTGAACATCACCAGCTTGGGATAATTGTGCAGCCAGGAATATCCGACGGTGTGATCAACCAATACAGCGGCAATAGCTATCGCTCTCCAACCATCTAACGTTGGCAGATAGCCCGCCTTGGATGTACTGGCCACGAAGGGACCGTTTAGACTAAACACGGAAACGGGGATGGGCAAGGATATTCGTGGCCACTGACACGTGGTCCGCCAACCCCTGTCATCTCATCGAATCGTATAGCGAAACGAAACATGGATCTTCCCGGCAAAATCCGGACTCTGCCGACGTCTCCCGGCGTCTACCTCTACAAGAACGCCGAGGGAGAGGTCATCTACGTTGGCAAGGCGAAGAATCTGCGCTCGCGCGTCTCGTCGTACTTCCACGAAGGCCGCTGGGAAGACGCCAAAACCGGCACGCTCGTCCGCGAAGCCGTCGACGTTGACTACATCGTGGTCGCCAATAACAAAGAGGCGCTCGCGCTCGAGAATCACCTCATCAAGCAGAAGAAGCCGCGCTTCAACATCCTGCTGCGCGATGACAAGACCTATCCCTACGTTAAGCTGACTCTCGCCGAGCGCTATCCGCGCGTCTACGTCACGCGGCGTCTCCGCAAAGATGGCAGCGCCTACTTTGGCCCCTATTTCCCTGCCAACCTCGCGTATCGCATCGTCGATCTGATTCACCGCCACTTCCTGGTGCCATCCTGCAAGGTGGATCTCAATCGCAATCATCCGCGCCCCTGCCTGCAGTACTACATCAAGCGCTGTCTCGGCCCATGCGTCGCCGGATTGACCACTCCCGAGATTTACTCGGAAGCTGTCCGCGACGTGAAGCTCTTTCTCGAAGGCCGGCAGACGGACCTGGTGAAGTCTCTCCGCGAGCGCATGGCCGAATCGGCCGACACCGAGGAGTTCGAGCGCGCCGCGCGCTATCGCGATCTGATCTCCACCGTCGAGCAACTGCAGGAGAAGCAGCGCATCGCCGCTGCCGAAGGCGATGACGCCGACGTTTTCGGATATCACTTCGAGAACCAGATGCTGGCCGTGAACCTGTTTCACATGCGCGGCGGAAAAGTCTTAGATCGCCGCGAATTTTTCTGGGAAGATCTGCCCGAATTCGGCACAACTCACCTAGGAACGGAAGCATTCGTCCATCCCAGCAAGCAAAGCGAGCCTGCCAACCACAACTCCACTGGCGAATTCTTCTCCGCGCTGCTCAAGCAGCTCTACCTCGGCCAGCCCTACGTTCCGCGGAACATCTACGTTCCTGTCGATTTCGAGGACCGCGAAGAACTCGAAGACGCCCTCAGCGAGCAACTAGCGGGCGAAGGCGGGCGAGCCACACGCGTGCACATCACCGTCCCGCAGCGTGGAGACAAACGCGAACTCATCGACTTGGCCGGAACCAACGCCAAACAATCTTACGACCAGCGTTTCCGCGTTCTGAAGCCCAATTCGCGCGCCATCCAAGAAGCCTTCCAGGATTCGCTCTCTTTGCCCGAACTCCCCAAGCGCATCGAGTGCTTCGACATCTCCCACACTCAGGGAGCGGAAACCGTCGCGTCGATGGTCGTCTGGGAAGATGGCAAGATGAAGAAGTCCGACTATCGCAAGTTCATCATCAAGACCGTCACTGGCGTCGACGATTTCGCCTCCATGCGCGAAGTAGTCACGCGACGCTACAAGCGGCTCTGCGAAGAGCAGAAGCCCATGCCAAGCCTGGTGCTGATCGACGGTGGCCTGGGGCAGCTGCATGCCGCGGCCGAAGCGCTCGAAGCTCTCGAGATCATCAACCAGCCGCTCGCCGCCATCGCGAAAAGAGAAGAGATCATCTACGTCTATGGACAGGAAGATGATCCCGTCGTGCTCGACCATCATTCTCCCGTCCTGCATCTGGTGCAGCAGATCCGCGACGAAGCCCACCGCTTTGCAGTGACTTTCCACCGCAAGCGTCGGCAAATCCGCGACCGCGCCACCGAACTGCGCGAGATTCCTGGAGTCGGCGAATCGACAACAAGACGATTGCTCGAACATTTCGGCAGCCTGCAAGCCGTCAAGCAAGCCGATGTCGCCGCGCTCTCCGCGGTCGTCACTAAGACGCAAGCGCAGGCTATCCTCGATCACTTCCGGAGCGCGTCATGAACTTATTCAGCAGGAAGAAGCCACCCGCGCAGTTGGTCACCGCTGGGCGCTTCGAAATCGAGCGCGATCGCCACATCGCGTACCTCGAATACACGCTCACCGGTGACATCCTCGAACTCATTCACTCTGAAGTTCCCGAAGCGCTTCACGGCAAAGGAATGGCCTCAGAGCTGGCGAAAACAGCCCTCGACTGGGCAAGAGAGAATCACAAGAAGGTCGATGTGGTCTGTCCCTTCGTAGCCGAATACATCGTGCATCATCCAGAGTATTCCGACCTGATCCTGCGCTAGGAAATCCGGTAGCCGGTTGCCTCAGTGATCCTCTGTGCCCTCCGTGGTGCAAGCCTCTGAACTCCGCACCGAGCACCCCAGATCACGCGGATCGAGGCGCAATATTTAGGGCTCACAGTTCCAAGCACGATGCTACCGAAGATCGGACAGTTTCGTGGCCCGGAAAGACTTTGTGACAATCTGATTGGGCTGAATGCCCACCGGAATGATGGTCAGCATCGAATATTCCGACGGCTCGAACTTCTTGTTCGGCTGGCGCTTCTGAATGATGAAGAGATCTCCTGAACCGGAGTCGAGAACAAGCAGATAGTTCTGGTTCTGCGACAACGCCATCGCATCCGGATGCGTTCCGACAGAAATGTACTGGACGACCTTGCCTAGATCGATATCGTAAACCGCGATGTTATTCGACCCGAAATTCGAGATGTAAAGCCGCGAGTTATCAAGCGACACCACTCCGCGCGAGGGCTGATCTCCGATCAGATAGCTGCCGGAAACTTCATTGCCCGTGGTCTCGATAATCGAGATCGTGCCCGCATCGAAATTGAACGCCGACCAGTTCTCCGCCGTCGGGCTTGAGTGCCAGGCTCACGGGAGACTTTCCAACATCGAGCAGCGCCAGCAGCTTGTCGGAATCGTTTTTCTGTTTGTCATTTTTCAACGCGATGCTCGCGACCTGCCCCGACCCGGAGCATGAAACAAAGGCCTTGCTCGAATCCGGCAAAATCGCAATGTCCTCAGGATGGATGCAAATGTTGATCGCCGAGCGGACAGCCATGCGCGCGGTGTCGATGGTCGAGACAGAATTGTCGGCGCGATTCGTTACCACGACGGTTGATCCGTCGGGCGAAACGCGCGCCAGTCCAGGATCTCTGCCAACGCGTAGCGTGGCTGCGATGGCTCGCCGGTCAAGATCAATCACGGAAACATTGTCCGATCCGGAATTGGCAACATAGGCGCGATGGCCGTCAGGCGCGACGTCGATAAAGTATGGACGTCCGTAGACGCCGATCGTGGCAACGACCTTATTCTGTTCGGCGTCAATCACGCTGACGTTCGATGAACCGGTGTTAACCACATAAACTTCATTGCGCTTCGGATTTGCCGTTACGCCGGTTGGTTCGTTCCCTACCTGCAGCGTACGAACCGCGCGAAAGTTGCGCAGGTCGATGACTGTAACCGTGTTGCTCTTGCCGTTCGAGATGTAGGCGTATTCGCGATAAAGCGGCCCGTAGCCGGGAAGCGAGCGCTCGTGGAAGTAGTACCATCCGGCAGCGGCCAGCAGGGGGAGGACGACAAAGGTTAGGAGAAGTTTTCGCAAGGTCAGACCTGTGACACAGAAGATTCTCAGCAGTCTGTTCTCGCAGCGTCCGAACAAGGCTCGGCGGACCACTGCTCCATTCGGCCGCAAAATCATTGGAGGCTGACTATTTCGACACCGACGCTGAAACTGAAGTTCCGACATCGGCAACGTTCCGTTCCAGCACCGCCGCAATCTGCCGCACCTGCGTCATCAGCGCGTCAAACTGATCGGGAAACAGTGACTGCATTCCGTCCGACAGCGCGCGATCTGGATCATTATGTACTTCCACGATCAGGCCATCCGCTCCCACGGCCACCGCGGCACGCGAAAGCGGCGTGACTTTGTTACGCTTCCCGGTGCCGTGGCTCGGATCGACGATGATCGGCAGATGGCTCAACCGCTGCACCGCCGGCACAATGCTCAGGTCGAGCGTGTTGCGGGTGTGGTCGGCAAACGTGCGGACTCCGCGCTCGCAGAGAATCACGTTGTAATTCCCTTCGCTCATGATGTATTCGGCCGCCATCAGGAACTCTTCCAGCGTCGCCGAGATGCCGCGTTTCAGCAGCACGGGCTTGTGGGCCCGTCCGGCACGCTTCAGCAGCGAGAAATTCTGCATGTTGCGGGCGCCAATCTGAATGACATCCGCGTATCGATCGACTAGTTCGAGCGATTCGTAATCCACCGCTTCGGTGACGATGAGCAGGCCGAACTGCGTCACGAATCTCGGCCATGATCTTCAGCGCTTCTTCACCCAGTCCCTGAAACGCATACGGAGACGTGCGCGGCTTATAAGCCCCACCGCGGAAAAACTGTGCCCCCGCGCGCGCCACACGCTCGGCGACGGCAAACGCCTGCTCGCGGCTCTCGACTCCGCAAGGTCCGGCAATGATGGCAAGGTCACGCCCGCCGGTCGTTACCGTCGACCCCGAAGAACTTGATGACCGTGTTGTCAGGCTTCGTGTCGCGGCTCACCAACTTATAAGGCTTGGTGACACGGATCACTTCCTGCACACCCGGCATTTCTTCGAGCGAGCCGGACTCGACCTCTCCTTTATTACCGGTGATGCCGATGGCGGTGCGCTGCGCGCCGGGCATGGAGTGGGCGCGATATCCAAGTGCTTCGATCTTCTGGCAGACGGCGCGAACCTGGTCTTCCGTGGCCTGCGCCCGCATGACGACTAACATGATCAATACTCCGAAACATTAAGTTTAGCGGCTGGCGGGGAACGCCGCAAACAGAGTTCAATCCTGCCCGCCGCCTGCGATATACTTCAAAAACTTTCACTGCTGACAGAATTGGGGTCTTCTCAGCATGGCCGTTGGCGTTCGCACGCAGGACCTGCGCAAGGTCTATCACTCCGCTCCGCCCTTAGGCGCTGCTGGCGGCTTCATTGCGCGCACCGATGCGAAAGGCGGGAAGCAGCCAAAAACAGAGATTCCGGCTCTTAACGGGCTTTCTTTGGAGGTCTTTCCCGGAGAGATTTTCGGCCTCCTTGGACCGAACGGCGCGGGCAAATCCACGACGGTCGGCGTGCTCACCACCCGTGTGCGCCCAACCTCCGGCCAGGCCTGGATCGGCGACTACGATGTCTGGAAAGAACAGGCCCAGGTCAAGCGCCTGATCGGCGTGGTGCCGCAGCGCCCGAATCTCGATTTTTCTTTAACCGCCCGCGAGATTCTCATCTTTCACGCGGCCTACTTCGGCATTGGCCACAAGTTGCGTAACGAACGCGCTGACGCGCTGCTGGAGAAGTTCAAGCTCACCGAGCGCGCCCAACAAATGGTCCGGGGGTTCTCCGGTGGCATGATGCAGCGCCTCTCCATCGCCCGGGCCATGATGCACGATCCGGAGGTTCTGTTTCTCGACGAGCCAAGCGCGGGGCTCGATCCGCAAACCCGCATTCTCTTGTGGGAGATCGTTCGCGAATATCACCAGGCAGGAAAGACCGTTCTTCTCACCACCCACAACATGGAAGAAGCCGACGCGCTCTGCCAGCGGCTCGCCATCATCGATCACGGCCGCGGCATCGCGCTCGGCACACCGGAGCAGTTGAAGGCATCGATCCCCGGAGGATTTTTGTTGCGCCTGCGTTTCGGAAATCAGAGTGCCGATCTGCTCCAGCGTTTGCAGGCGCTGTCAGGAGTGCGCGAGGTGCGCGCCTTGGATACCGCCGAAAAGGGCACGGCAGAAAACGCCGGCAAGAATGCTGCTGCAAGTGAACAGAACCACGCCGGCGTCGACGTCTATGCCGACCGCGGTGGCTCGCTCATCCCCGAAATCGCCAACCTGGCCGCCCAAACCGGCGCGGAATTATCCGACGTCCACATCTCCGAGCCCAGTTTGGAAAACCTGTTTCTTCACCACACCGGAAGGAGCCTGCGCGATTGAACTGGAAAACCTTTGGCGCAATGCTGGCCCGTGACGCCCACGTAGCGCGGCGCAATGCAATTCAACTCTTTCTGCAAACCTTCCTGCAGCCGCTGCTTTTTGTTTTTGTGTTCGGGCGGGTAATGGTGGGCAGCGGATACATGCCCGCCGCGTACAAGAGCCTTCTGCTGCCCGGCATTATCGCCATCAGCATGACCTTTACCGGAATCTGGGCGGTGGCCATGCCTCTGATCGCCGAGTTTCAATGGACGCGCGAAATCGAAGACCGCCTGCTCGCTCCCATCGGCGTGGGCTGGATCGCGATCGAGAAAGTCATCGCCGGAATGTTGCAGGCGCTGGTCGCCGGTTTGATTGTCATACCGATGGCGTGGCTCGTGCTTCGTCCCGGAGTCGACATCAGCATGCACACGCCGCTGACCTTCGCCGCCGTCATCGTGCTGGTAGCAACCTTCTCCGCCTGCGGAGGACTGGCTTTGGGCTGCAGCATCAACCAGCAGCATATCGGACTGATGTTCGGCATGGTCATTACGCCCATGATTTTCTTTGGCTGCACCTACTATCCATGGAGCGCGCTGAAGACCTTCCCCATCCTGCAAAAAGCCGTGCTTATCAACCCGTTGGTCTACGCCAGCGAAGGCATGCGCGCCACTTTGGCCCCGCAGTTTCCCCATCTATCCATCATCACCGTGCTCGTCGCCCTGCTCTTCTTCGATGTTCTGCTGCTGGCTGCCGGCTTGCGGCAATTCGAGAAGAAGGCGGTCAGTTAGACGGGATTGGCCAGTGCCAGAGTGGTCCGCCGATCTCTCCGTGTTGAGCCTTGCGGTGGCTCTCTCACTTGCCACCCGGGGACGGGTCGGGTAGAAGTGGGACAACGCTACACAACCAATTCGAGTCCTTTAATGCGAAGTGATCCGCGGAGTGGCCCTAGTTGACAGACTGTACCGTTGCCGGATCGAGCAGTACGAATGAGCATCCCGTGTATTGGTAACATCCAAGAATTCCGCGACGCAGGAAATGCGCAGGAACATCATCCGGTGCTGGAACGTTGAAGTCGATGCTCTTCAGTTGTCTCCCTTGAAGCTTCATCTTGTCTGAGCCGCTGATGAACTTCACTTCCTCAACCTTGAACTTCTTGCTCTTCCCGTCGGACGTTAACAGAACAAAAAACTCCGCGCTCTCTGTCCCAATCAAGAACCGTGGCAGCTTGAATTCACGTTCCTTGATGACCAAATCGGAGGCATCGGTCGCGCCCTTCGAGTTCGGGGCTCCTTTCGTCAAGAATTGCAGATTCTCCTTCGCCGCGGCCATCTCGGCTTGGATCTGCATGCCCCCGGTGGTTGTCGGCATACGATAGATCGCCATGCGACACATCTGAACGGCGAGTTCGTACTTGTGCTCTCGTCTATACATGTGACACAGGTGACCTGCCACGACCCCGTCCTGCGTCAACCTCCACGAAGCCCGCAAGTACAACTCCGCCGCGTCCAGGTTCGACATCCGTTCATTCACCCAGCCCAGCGTGTCCCAATACGCTGCCACTTTGAATATCTTCCCCAAATCCTCCACTTTCAGGTCTGCCAGCGTGATCTTCTGCGATTCCTCTTCCGCCGCGCGCACGGCTTTGTTCGCGTAGTCCAAGGCAAGGGGCAGTTTCAGATCCGCATTGGCCATCTCGTAGGCCGCGTCGTTGAAGGTGTTGCCCTTGGGATCCGCTTCGGCAAGTTTGGCAAATGCCGCTGCAGCTTTCTCACGCTCCCCCGAGAGCAGGTAGACCGACGCCAGCCTCCTTTGCAGATTCGATCGATCGCCCTGGATCTTCAGCGCTGCCTCATAAGTCCCTGCCGCTTCCGAATATCGCTTTAATTGCTCTAGACAGGCACCTAGATTCGCCGGTCCGTCGGAATCGTCCGGATGCGCGTTTATATAGTCCTGCCAAACCGGAAGCGCGTCTTCGAACTCCGAATTCGCCATCAGACTCATACCCAAGGCCTTGGGGATCGCACGTTCCTCCGGATCAACCGCCATAGCTTTGTGAAACGCGTCGATACCCTCGACGGTTTTTTTCTGCGCGAACAGCAGTTCTCCGAGCATCAGCCACGCGCGTGTGAATTTCTGGTCCGCTGACACCGCCCGCGATAATGACGACACCGCGCCCTGTAAATTTTGCTTCGCCATCTCGTCGCGCGCCTCAGCTTCCAGCCGGTTCGCGTCTTGAGAATTGCTCTCGGGCAGTTCGCGAAGAGCACGCACAGTTGGAGAGAGCGCTGCGAGAGACGGGATATTCGGCGGTCCCACAATGGTTGGCAACGACGCCGCGTTCGAGGGCGTCGTGTACACATATCGATTCACATCGTCATCGAGGTTCTTAACAAAGCTCCGATAGTCGTCGAACTCAGCAACCGGAACTTCGCGCAGCTTCGTGATCAGCCGCCGTTTTGCGGTCAGCACACTATGGTCCCGAGAATAGGAAGCGTGGTATTCCGCGAAGTCGTATTTCAGGTCCACATTCGGAGGAAGTTGCGGCTCATAGCCTTGCGGAAGCTCCACCTTGGAATCCGACACGGCCTCCATCGGAGATCCGAGCCAGACCGGGAAAATGCTGTCGTCATGAACCGTCGGCATAAAGAACGGCATTCCGGGAACGGTAATACGCTTATCGCTTTTCCAGTCGGGATAGTCCTTGCGGTTATAAGAATAAGCAATGTGAAAAGGTTCACCGACAGCTTCGGGTTTGCTGGCACTGATGTCGCTCACGGTACCGGAGTAGCCCATAGCATAGGAAATCCGTTGCATCAGGTCTTTCCACTGCGGCTGCGGGGTCTGCCGGAACACCGAGCGCAGCACGACCTCGGCATCTCCTCGACCGAGGACCTCATCGTGGGCGAGCCAGATGGGATCGGAGCCCAAGGCCTCGAGCTGACGGCGGAGGACGAATACTCCGCCAGCTTTTGGCCCGCCGTGAAGGCGGTGGGAGCGGCGTGCGTCGATTGAGGTTCAGGACCGGAAGGATTCTCGTTGGGTGTATTCACAGGCTCGAAGTCGTGCATTGTCGGGCGGAAGACCGCTCTCAGGAAAACCGTCGGGTTCTACCTTATTAAAAACGGCGCGACGCGCGACGGTCTGAAATAACCGTTCAGGAACGGGTTGCCAACCCAAAAGATTGAACAGAAAAAACTCGTTCGCAAGATTCAGGGTGAAATTGAGCTTGCATAATTGCCGAGATTTTCTAAGATTG
>CAVRYB010000074.1:0-11395 GCA_963725295.1 uncultured Acidobacteriaceae bacterium | reverse complement strand
CCGAGAAAAGATGAAAAAGTGGCACCTCGTAGTACTAGTCTTTCTTGCTTTAGCGACGATTTTGTTTATCCCGAGAAAGTTCTGTTTCGCTGGGCCCTCGGTTTGTGGTGCGCGGGATGCACGCGCGGACTTGGCCCACGGGCGCTATGTCCTGCCAGATTATAACTTCCCCTTTGGAGTGGGGCCACAAACCGACCAGTGCCTACGGCAGCATGGACTAGAGGTTCGGGTAGTTGGTCTAGATATTATGAACGATTCCCAAAGGTCGTACTATCTGTCTTACATTTCTGTGATGAACGACGCCATTGCACAAAAATTTAGTCCAGATGTGGTTGAGCAATGTTGTCGTTATCAGCCGATTTCACTCAGAACCGCTGCCTGTCGGCCCGGTCAATGAGTGAAATCGGGATGTTACGCCAACTACGGCTCAGGGAATCTCATCCGTTGACGGTACAGTGGAGCCCAGTGTAAGGTTCCGACCATGTCATCACTCATTGGGCTTGCGGGGTGGAAGCGGACTGTTCTTGGCATTGTCTGTGTGGGGGCGCTCTGGTATTTCTCAGCCCCGAAATCGCTTGGTCGGGGTCTGGCTACAGTGGCCATAGCGCTGGGGCTTCTGGTGCTCGTATTCGAGGTTTCCGGTATCGCATCCAAGAAGGGTTCTGGCCAGTAAGTCGCCCAGCAACGGTTTCTAGCGACATATGAGCCTAGCCCGATTGTAGTCGCAAAATGACTGCGGATTGACCCCGTGAGCGTCCCTGTTGCGTCACTGTTGTAATCAAATGTTAGCGCTCAAAACCCCGCCGAGAGTCTTCTCGACGACCCGACCCACCCGACAGCACGTGGTGAGAGGACAAGTCTTGGCTCCTAGGGCTGATTTGCTTGTCACTTGGACGCGGGGGTGGGGAGTGCCCACTTTTCCAAGTCTCCGGTGGCCCGCAACAGGTTCAAACGGACGCGCTGGTACTCAAAATCGGCATCCTGGAATAACAGAAATCGTTCGGCGGCCTGAACCCGGGCGTCGGCTAGTTCGTGCAGAGTGCCGGTCTGGGCGTCGACTTTGGTTTGAGCCGCTTCGAGTCCCGACTGCGCCAGTTGATATTCCAGTTGCGCCACCTCACGTGCCGCTTCAAGTTGCTCGGCGGCGCGCTGCAGCCTTAGTGTTTCTTCGGAAACCTGGTTGCGCGTGGCTTCTGCCTGCTTCTTCGCCTTCAATGCTTCGGCGTCAGCGCTCTCGGCTCGTGCATGTTGACTCGCATTGAACAGGGGGAACCTTATTCCGAATCCGACGGTTGCGTTGTCACGCTGAAAGGTGCCCTGCGGAAAATACCGTGTGTAGTTGTTGAACGTCGAAAAACGAGCGTATTGCGCCGAAAAATCGACCGAGGGATACAAGGCTCGGTGCTCTCCCGCCGCGCGCATCGCTTCCGCCAGAGAATGCTGGTCGGCGGTTTTCACCGCGATACTACTGGAAACCGCCTGTTGCGGAAGGTCATCCGCTTCACTTACCGGAGGCAATGCCGGAATGGTCTCCGGCGCCAGTTCGATGGAGGAGACCGGGAGTCCGGTCAAGGTCGAAAGATGGCGTCGCAGAACGTCGGCGGAGCCGCGAGCTTCGGCACGATGCAGCCGCACGCGGGCCGTGACCAGCTTGGCCTTGTTCAAATCCGTGGCGCTGTCGACGCCTTCCTGCAGGCGATCCGCCACCGCTTGTTCCAGTTTGTGGGCCTCGGCCTCATCCTGCTGCAGGCGAACCAGCCGCGCTTCCCACTTGGCCAATTCCGCATAGGTAAGGGCAACATCCTGGATCACTGCATCTCGTTTGTCTTTGTCCTGAAGCTCCGAAACCTGCCACTCGACCTTGGCTGCTTTCAGAAATTCGTGCCCGGATGGGCTGAAGACTGAACTCTGCGCCACCACGTTGAACAGTGCCGGCGGAGAACCTTCGATCGCAAGAGGATATCCGTAGGACCAGCCGAGGCCGGAGCCAGCGATGAGCTGCGGATAATAGTTGTTGCGGAGTTCGCGATACGAAGCAAAAGCTCTCTGTATATCGGCGGCTGCGATGGCAGAAGTCGTGCTGTGAGCAAGGGCGAGACGTATGGCACGCTCCAGTGGCAACGGTTCGGCGGAGGCCGAGGTTGCGACTAGTAAAAGCACAGCCAATGTTGCGAACAGATTCGTGAATCGAAATCGCTGCCGCAATCCAAGTGTCATCTCGTCACCTTGTAGCTTCTGAACCGGCCCAGCGGCAATCTCTCCACGTCAATGGCCCTCCGCGACCGCTCCGCGGGCATCGGACAAATTGTAGTTCGACAGACCGCAACCGGGCAGTAACTTTGCAGACTATTCGGGGCCGGGGTAGGGAAAGCAGCCATCCTCAGTGAGCTACCCGGTTCAGGGCTTGCTGCGCGATTCCAAAATTCCTGGCCAACGAAAGGGAAGCGCGATACTCGCGTGCGGCGCCCGTCTTGTCGCCCTGTTTCTCAAGCAACATGCCCATGAGATAGTGAGCCTTGAATGCCGGGGCAGCTTCCACCGGGCCGGATAGATAGCGGGTCAGCATCTCCGTGGCAAGCGGGTAGCCGCGCCCAGCGCGATAGAGCATGCCGGAGGCTTCCCACAACACATCGGGTTTCGACGAGGCAGCGTGGCTTAGTTTGACGATTGTCTGCTCCATTTCGTCATAGCGCTTCTGCCGGCGCAGGAAGAGTGCCAGGTTCAGGTAGGCCTCGGCATCGCCCTTGCTGATGTCGATGTATTGATGATATTCGCGTTCCGCTTCGGTGGAATCTTTCTTGTGCTCCGCGATGCGGGCGTAGATCCAGTGTTCGCGTGCCGGACTTATCGCGGCCACAGCATGCGCCTGCTCGCGGGCTTTCTCTTCGCCGCCGCCGACAATGCCGGGTGCATCAACATAAAATTCGGCCAAATCGAGACGCGCTTCCACGTCTTTGGGGTTCAGTTGCACCGCGCGTTCAAATTCGTTCCGCACCTTGCCCGCCAGGCTGGCCGCCGACATAAAGTTGGCCCGGTCGGCTTTTTCTCCGTACACGCGCCCCAGCCAAAGGTGGTAGCGGCTATTGTCGGGCTCAAGCGACGTCGCCTTCTTGCAGGAAGCTTCGGCGCGATCCCACTCATCGAGCGTGAAGTATGCGCGGCACAAAAGATTGGCGGATTCGGCATCCGAAGGTGCGGAGGAAAGCCGGCCATTCAGTTCGGCGATGGCATCGTCGACGCGGCCGGCAGCCAACATGTCTTTCGGTGTGTCGGACACGCTGGCGTTCAGTGAAGCGGTACTGACAAAGACAAAGAAAGAGAGCAGGAAGAAACCAAGGAAACTTCTGGAGATACAAGCACTCATTTAATACTTAACCTGTGTTCCGTCGCCGATTGGCCGCCCGTTCGAGGCATTGATCGCGACCAGATCTTTCGCCGACAGGCCCTTCGCGATTTCGACCTGAGTAAGGTTGGAAAGGGAAGTCTGTACTTCCCGACGCTTGAGTTCGTGGCCGACAATCTGCAGGACATAAGGCTTGGAGTCGTCGGTGCGGACAGCTTCGCGTGGCACAAAAAGCGCGTTTTCGTGCTCGGCGGCGATGATGGTGACTCCAACATTGATATTCGGCAAGAGCTTCAAGTCTTTGTTATCTACGATGCTCGTCGTTTCGCCCACGTTGCGCGAGCCGCGCAACTTTACCGTCGACGGAATCGAAGTCACGGCCGACTGCCATACGCGCCCCGGAACCGCGTCCCAGGTGATTTCGATCGGCATGCCGGGAGCGAGCCGGCCCACGTCAGGCTCGTCGACAAACGCGCGCACTAACACGGTGCGCAAGTCAGCGACTTGCAATAGAAGATCGCCGGCGTTGACAAAGCCGCCGTGCTTCGCGGGCAGGGAATAGACAATGCCGTCGAAAGGCGCGCGGACGTTCGATTTGGCGAGAGTCTCCTGTGCGGCGTCCAATGCGGCCTGTGCTTCGGTTCGCTGCGCCTGGATACGCGCGAGATCGGCATTCGAGTAGCGCTTCGTCTGTTTCTGCTGCAGAAATTTCAGCTGCGCGTCGGCGCGCGTGAGAGCGCTTGCTGCCTCGCGCACTTCGCCACCTGAGGCGGCGCCTTCTTTTTCGAGTTTCTTCAAGGCGTCCAAATTGCGTTGTGCTGAGTCGCGATCGGAGTTGGCCTTCACTAGTTGTGCTTCGAGGCTGAGGATTTCTTCCTGGTTGCCGCCGCGCTCCGCAGAGCCGAGATCGGCCATTGCCGCCCGCAATTGCGTTTGGGCGCGGGCCGCTTGCGTGCGTGCGTCAGCGTCGTCGAGAACCAGCAGTAATTGTCCCTTCTTGACGGAGTCGCCTTCTTTTACGTAAATCTTCCCGACGCTTGTCGCGACCGGCGCGTGCGCTTCAAAGTTGTTGACTGGTTCAATTTTGCCGTTGGTAGAAACCACACTGCGGATGGGACCTTGCTCGACAACCGCGGTTCGAACTGGAACGGCGTCATCACGGTGGGTGATGACCGCTGCCAGCACACTCGCGGCTGCAAGCAGCGCCAGCGCCGTCACCCACCAACGCCGGGGCCGGTGCTCCGAACTGTTCCCATTCAGGGCCATAGCAAAGAAACGTAACTTTTTAATGTATCATCCGCACGCCGTGACGAGCAGGGGAATGCGGGCTAGGACTTACCTGTTTAGATGCACTGAACCCATCGTTTGAGCCAAGCAGGATGCGGGATTCTTTCCGGGATGCTCTGCGCACAACGCCACCGTTTGCGAATCTTCTCTAGGTACAATATGAGGATGCCGAAATCTTCGCGTTCCAAAACTCCCCGCTACACACCCGAGCACGCCGCTGCGGGGCTGGATCACGCCTTTCCGGAAATTGAAACCTGGCCCAACCAGTTCCCCGGATACGAAATTGTGGTCGACGACCCCGAATTCACATCGGTCTGTCCGAAAACAGGATTGCCGGATTTCGGAAGCCTGGTGATTCGCTACCAGCCGAACCGCCTATGCCTGGAATTGAAATCGCTCAAAGAGTATTTGCAGTCGTACCGGAACCTCGGCATCTTCCAGGAAAACGTCGTGAATCAGGTTCTCGAAGACGTTGTCCGCTGGGCAAAGCCGGTGTGGGCGGAAGTGAAAGGCGATTTCCGTCCGCGGGGAGGAATTTCGACGGTCGTGATCGCAAGGTGGCCGCGCAGGAAAAGTCAGAAGTAATTGGTTAGCGGGAAGCGGCGGCTGCGCGGGGCTGAATCATTTCAATTTCGTTCGCGTGTTCCGCCTTGACCAGGCTTATTTCGTAAGCGCCCTGCAAGCTGAGCCAAAACTGTTCGCTCGTGCCAAAGAACCGGGATAAGCGGACGGCAGTGTCGGCGCTGATACCACGCCGTTCGAGAACGATGTCATTCACCCGCGGGGCTGGGACGTGCAGCCGCTTTGCCAGTTCATACGACGACATCCCCATCGGCTTCAGGAACTCCTCACGCAGGATCTCGCCGGGGTGCACTCTCCAGCTCGCCGTGCCTTTTCGAAGTATGCTCATGCGATTGCCCTCAATGGTAATCGGTTATCTCCACATCGTAAGCATCGGGACCGCGCCACACGAAGCAGATTCTGTATTGGTCATTGATCCGTATGCTGTATTGTCCCTGCCGCTTGCCATGCAGCTTCTCCAGTCGATTCCCCGGAGGGACTTTCAAGTCTTCCAGCGTCAGGGCGCTGTCAAGCACCGCCAATTTCCGTTTGGTCACATTGGCGGGCGGCGCGCTCCGTGTCTTGCCGGTCCTCCAGATTTCCGCCGTCTCTTTGTTGGCGAAACTCTTGATCACGAGCTTCAGCATAACGTAAGGCGTTAATAACGTCAAGCGTTATGGTCAGACTGAGCTGCTTTCCCACGATGCGCCATGCTATATTCGCTCGACCTGTGCCTTCGACCTCGTCCAAACTGCACCCGACCACGGCGCTCGTTGTTCTCACGGCCCTGAATCTGCTCAATTACGCAGACCGCAATGTTCTGTTTGCGGTGCAACCGCTGGTGCAGGATGAATTCCATCTGAACAAGGTGCAGATCGGATACCTCACCAGCGCCTTTCTCGGTTTTTACATGGTCGCGGCTCCGTTCGTTGGTCCATTGGCGGATCGCTATTCTCGAAAACTGATCATTTTTCTCGGCGCTGTGTTTTGGAGTGGGCTGACGTTGCTCACCGCGTTTACCCACAACTACACCGAACTTCTGGTTCGGCACACGCTGGTCGGAGTTGGCGAAGCGACCTTTGTTACGATCGCGCCCACTTTCGTCGCGGATTTGTTTTCCGAAGAAGTGCGCGGTCGCATCCTCGGCGTTTTCTATCTCGCGATTCCGGTCGGATCGGCTGCGGGTTATCTGCTCGGAGGAAATCTAGCTCCGCATTATGGCTGGCGGTTTCCGTTTTACATCGCGGCTGCGCCCGGCTTTCTGCTGGCAATTCTGGTTCTGTTTCTGAAGGAACCGGAGCGCGGACAATTTGATTCCCTCGCGGAAACTCCGGAGCGCGGCACAATTCTAGGATTAGCGCGCAACCCGGCGTTCATAACCGCCACCCTGGGCATGGCGGCGATGACCTTCTCGCTGGGCGGAATCCAGGTCTGGATGCCCGCGTTCCTCTACAGCGAGCGTCACTACTCCTTGCCGGAAGCGAATTTTCTTTTCGGCATCATCATCGTGGTCGACGGAATTCTGGCATCCCTCGCCGGAGGGTGGCTGGGTGACTACCTGCTGCCGCGAATGAAGAGCTCTTACTATCTGGTTTCGGCAGCCAGCATGGCACTGGGCATTCCTTTCATGATCCTGGGTTTGTTCTCACGAGGACGCATCATGATTCCGGCGATAGCAGTGTCAGCCTTTTTCCTCTTGCTGAATACGTCGCCTCTGAATGCGGCCGTGATGAATTCGGTAGGCGCCCATATTCGCGCCACCGCGATCGCCGTCGAGGTTTTCGTAATCCACCTTCTGGGCGATGTTCCGTCACCCACCATGATGGGATGGGTGGCGGACCGCCGCTCCCTGCAAGCCGCGTTTGTTCTGCCCGTCATCGCCATGGGCATTTCTTCTGCCATACTGTTCTACGGGATGAGATTTGCGCCTGCACTGAAGCTCGCTGAACCACCGTCCGCATCGGAAGCCCCGTCAGGAGCATCTTCCTGAGCAGCATGCATTGGCTGACATTTCACTGGGCTACATTCAACTGGGGCACCTTCAATTGGGTTGCGGGCAGCATTCTCGGACTCGCCTGGTCTTCACGCATCGTCGAGGCAGCCTTTGGTCTGCCGCATATCGCTGATATATCCCGGCCGGAATGGGATCGCCACCCGTCGTCGACTGGGCGAGCCACGAGTCAGCATCATTGTTCCCGCTCGTAACGAAGAAAGAGCATTCGTGAGACCCTCCAGCAGTTACTCGCTCTCGACTACTCCAACTACGAAGTCATTGCGGTAGATGACCGGTCGACCGACGACACCGGACAGAAGATGGATCAAGTCGCGGCCAGCCCTGCGGCCCATGGGCTACTGAAGGTGCTCCACATCGCAGAGCTGCCATCCGGTTGGCTGGGCAAGACCCACGCCATGTGGACGGCCGGCCTGCAAGCGACAGGAGACTGGCTGCTCTTTACCGACGCCGACGTCTTGTTCAAACCCGACGCCCTACGCCGGGCGGTTGCATATGCGGAGGCCGAGCGCGCCGATCATGTTGTGCTTTTTCCTCGGATGATCATGAAGCGCCCCGGCGAAAAAATGATGATTGCCTTCTTCCAGGCGCTCTTCGTCTTCGGGCATCGTCCGTGGAAAGTTGCCGATCCGAAGGCTCGCGATCACATGGGAGTTGGCGCCTTCAATCTTGTGCGCCGATCGGTGTATGACGCTATCGGTACTTACTGCGCACTGCGCATGGAAGTGCTGGATGACATGAAATTGGGCAAGGTCGTGAAGAACTCCGGCTTTGCGCAGCGCAACGTGTTCGGCGAAGATCTGATTTCGCTTCGCTGGGCGAAGGGCGCCTTCGGCATCGTTAACAATCTCACCAAGAATTTTTTCGCGGTGCTGTCGTTTCAGTGGCCGCGCACGGTAGCCTCGACTATTGGCCTGGGCTTCTTGAATCTGGGGCCATTTCTCGGAATCTGGCTTGCCCATGGGTGGGCACGGATTCCCTATGGGGTCGCACTGCTGTCGATTTTCCTGATTTATTACGGAATGTCAGTGCGGTCGGCAGTGCCGTCGTATTACTTCTTTCTACATCCCATCAGCACAAGTTTGTTTATGTATACCCTGCTGCGCTCCATGGCACACACTCTCACGAATGATGGCATCGTCTGGCGGGGCACCAAGTTACCCTTTAGATGAACTACGCAAGGGCATGGTGTGAGAAAAGTCACCGACTGATGTGATACATAACATTCCCAGGTAACACCACTCTTTACCCATAAGGTTCCCCAAGTAAGTTCGATCTCTTGCGTTTGGTCCGGATCGCGCATCTAATAACTCGTGCACAGAAAAACTCTGCCTGATCTGTCCGTGGCTGTTGCACTGCGAATGTATCAACCTCCCCCCGCAAGTACCACGGCTGGTAACGTTCACATTTTTTAAAGGAGAAAGTATGAAAAGACTTCTATGCTTCATTGCGGTTATTGGTCTGCTTGCGTTGCCACTGATGGCCCAGGATTATCCCAAAGCTGAGGTATTCGGCGGCTATCAGTACCTGCACCTTGGCGGCGACTTTACCGGCCTCAACACGAATGGTTGGGACGCTTCATTGACTGGCTACTTTAACAGATACTTTGGTGTCACCGGCGATTTCAGCGGCGCCTACAAAAGCTTCAACGGGGTTTCCGCTCACGTTTACTCTTACAGCGGCGGCCCGGTGCTTGCCTACCGCGAGGGTAAAGTAAACCCATTCGTTCACGTGCTGTTGGGCGGAGCCACCTTTGGTGCGGGTTACGGCGGATCCAGCGGCTCCCAGAGCGGTTTCACCACGATGTTTGGAGGCGGCGTGGACGTCCAGGCCACCAAGAACATCTCGATTCGCCTGGCTGACTTTGACTGGGTTTACTATCACATCTCTGGACAGAGCGAGAGCAGCAACGTTCGACTCGCAAGCGGTATCGTGCTGCGCTTCTAGGTTCGAAACAACCGAAAGTAACGGAGGCTGCTTGAAGCCATCGCGCTGGAAGCAGCCTTTTCATTCCGGCTCTTCCGGATCTTCGATTGAAATCGGCTTACCCTGCTTTTTCTGGCTCTTCTTTGCTTTGGGCATGCTGAATTTACCGGCGCTGTAGTGACCCTGCCGCTCGGCATCGTACTCGGTAGGCACTTGCGGGATCACGACAAACGCGCTCTCGCCCAGCTGTTGCGTGCGGCGCAATACGATCTCGGTCCGTCCCCGATAATCCTTGAGCATCCCCGTGACTTCAATTTGCCGCCCTTCGAGTTGGCGAATGTCGCCGACCTTCCTTGCGTCTGCCGGAAATACGACGACGGTGAAGGGGCAGCCTTGTGCTTGTTTGCAGAACCGGAGAAACACGAAGCCATCCTTCGCATCTTCCACGTGGAACACGGTTCCGCTGATGCAGGTGCTGGTCCCTACGTGTTTGCTCGCATCAGTAAAAGGAACGCAATCTGGCTTTGACCGATTGCTGGTGTGACTATTGCTGGAGTGACAGACTCCACAGAGAGCGAGAAGAGAGACAAAACACAACCACGCGGCAACCTTGCGCATATCGACGAAGCACAAATCAAGTGTGCTCAGTTTCAGTGTAGGGTTTTGCGCATCGGGCCGCGACGAAAAGGAACAATATTTACGCGGGAGTTTCCCGAAAAGGGAAGTCGCACCCGGAGTTCCCAGCAGCCGGTTTTGGCGTGAAGGGGTGGTGCGCCGGGGTCGAGCCCCGGCGGGCCATGATTCTTGAACGCTTTCCTAGTGACGCTCTTCGGGAAACGCCTTACTTCGTAAATGACTTCACAGCGTTGGCTTCGTCATCCTTCACGTCGAACACCGTGTACAGCTTGGTGATCTGCAGAAGGTCGTGCACTTTCTTGGTGAGGTTGAGCAGCTTCAGTTCTCCGCCCTGGTTCTTGGCGGTCGTAAAAGCGCTGACCAGTTCGCCGATGCCTGAGCTGTCAATATAGTTGACGTCGCCGAGATTCAGCAGGATCTTCTTCTGTCCCTTGGAAAGCAGGTCGCGAACGGTTTCGCGAAGCACCACGCTGCCTTCGCCGAGGGTGATGCGGCCGCTGAGATCGACGATCGTGACCCCATCCACTTGTCGAGTACTGGACTTCATTGTCACTGAGGAGCCTCCTTGGAATCCGCGGGGTTGCCGTGGACGTGCTTAATCATTTTAAGTTCTGTGCCCGTTTTCGACGGGTGAATCTCCACCACATCCATAAACGAGCGTATCAGGAAAATACCGCGTCCCGAAGTCTTCAACAGATTGTCCGGAGCCAACGGATCCGGAATCTTGCTCGGGTCAAGCCCTTTGCCCTGGTCGCGGATTACGATGACCAGATCGTTCGCCGTCCGCTCAATCGCGAACGTCACCTTTTTGGTCGGGTCGTAAGCATTTCCGTGCAAAACTGCATTTACAGCGGCTTCGCGCACTGCCATGGAGATCTTCATGACCTCCTCGTCGTCAAAACCCGCTTCCGCCGCCATTCGGCCGGCTGTTTCTTCGGCACTGTTCACCGTCTCCAACGTCGAATCGAGCGTCAAGGAGACATGGGTTGAAGACATAAAGCGATCGGTCCCTGGGCCAGGCTTATTGCCTCGCGTACGACTTGACGCCAGGCCTATCGCGCCACCCGGTTGCTTGTGGCAGGCGAATTGAGAGTTTGCCTGTAGGTCTCAGAAATGTCAACGCGATCAGGGCGGTTTTCGCCGCCTCGGAGCATTTTACTCCTGCGCGCGCTGGCCCGCGGTCATGCGCTCACGGTGTGGCAACGCCGGTTGCCCCATCCTAGCGCGGTCTTTGCGTTAGGGTGGGATTCCATGTCCGCACGGCGGCGAAAAATCGTCGCAGCTTCGACGCATCCAACTTGCCGTCGGTTCGCACGCCGGAACACAGGTCGAGACCGAATGGTTCAACCGCTGCAATCGCCTGTGCCACGTTTTCGGGGGTGAGTCCTCCGGCGAGAAAGAGCGGAACATTGATCGCTTCACGAATCGTGCGGCTTAAGGACCAATCGTGGGTTCTGCCGGTCCCACCCAATTCCTTGACCGCCAATTTCTGATTACCGGAGTCGAGCAGGATCGCATCGACGTGCGGCGCCACCCGAAGCGCTTCATCCACTGATTCAGGACCGGTGACGTGGACGACCTGGACAATCGAAATCCCGGGTAGCGCAGCTCTGAGATCGTCGTCGGTGCCA
>CAVRYB010000073.1:0-8065 GCA_963725295.1 uncultured Acidobacteriaceae bacterium | reverse complement strand
TTTTTGCCGCACTTGGTTCGGTTCGTATTGTTCCGGTTACTTGGGACGACTTTATGGTCACTCCATAGGAGCGAACGTTCGTGAGGACAACAGCGGTCGTGGAGCCCGTTCCGATGGCGACTTGTCCCGCCGATACCGCGGAAGGATTGGCGATGATTGATGGTCCGTTGATGCCGCTGCCTTCTGCCTCGAGCTTAAGAACTGGGTTCGCATTACTGAAGAACGTGATCCTCCCCTCCGTCCAGCCGTCCGCCCTGGGAGAGAAGTTGACGTTCAGGCCGATGCTTTGACCGGCCGGCAAGACCAGCGGCAGGCTCATGTAAGACGTAGTCAACACAGAGTTGCCGATGGTGACTCCGGTGACGGTCACGGTGGTCGATCCGATGTTTGTCAGCGTGACCGGCAAGGTTTGGGTCTGCCCAATCACGACTCCGCCAAATTTAAGTCGGGACGGCGTGCATACGAGTTGTTCGTCGTCGGCGCTGGCGCGGACGGCAAACATTCCAAGCAGTACGAATGTGAGCAGCAGGGTTGCTGATTTCCGGGTTAGTAAGTGGACGGAGCGGACGGAGAGATCATGAGAAATGGACTGGGGGAGTCTCATACCCCCAGTCTGAAAGCAGGGTGACTAAAAAAACAGATTGCAGCAGTGCAACGAGGCGCTGTCCGATCGGACAGTCGGATTGTGGTCCAAAAAACACAAATTTACTCACATGGGCAGGGCTCCTTCTGTCGCTACCTGCTTTCGTATTTCGCTTCCGGCGCGCTGGCCCACACTGCCCGAGTCTTTGCCCATTCGCGCAGCTCGGCAATTTCTTCGGCGCGCGTGATTGATAGCGGAACGGTGGACGAGATCGCTGTAAGGAGATCGTCGGTGCTCAGTTCCTGTTTGCGCGCAAAGGCGGCGTAGAGGGCGGTCTGGACTACCGATTCGATTTCGGCTCCGGAGAAGCCTTTGGCGGCTTCTGCTACCCGGTCAAGATCGTAGCTGGCGGGATTGCGTTTGCGCTTGGTTAGCTGGATGGAGAAGACCTGCTTGCGTTCGGCTGCGCTGGGCAGGTCGACGAAGAAGAGTTCGTCGAAACGGCCTTTGCGGATTAGTTCTGGCGGCAGGACCGTTACGTTATTGCAGGTGGCGGCTACGAAGACGGCGGGCTTGCGCTCCTGCATCCAGGAGAGGAACGAGGCGAGAAGGCGCGAGGAGACTCCGGCGTCAGCACTGGCGGAATCGGGGCCGCTGCCAGCGAAGACTTTTTCCAGTTCGTCAATCCACAAGACACAGGGCGCCAGGCCTTCGGCGACTTTGAAGACTTTCTGGATGCGCTTTTCGGTTTCGCCGATGAATTTGTCGTAGACGGCGGCGGTGTCGAATTTCACTAGCGGCAGCTTCCACTCTCCGGCAACGGCTTGGGCGCAGAGACTTTTGCCGCAGCCTTGAACGCCCAGAATGATCACTCCCTTGGGCGGGTCGAGGCCGAACTGGCGGGCGCTGTCTTCCCACGCGCCTCGACGCTGCTGCAGCCAGGCTTTCAAATTGTCGAGGCCTCCGACGTTGGCCATCGTGTCGGTGGAATCGACGAATTCGAGCATCTCGGAGCGCTTCAGCAGGGCTTTTTTGGCGTCGAGTACGTCGGTGATGCAATCGGGCGACAAGGCCAGTCTTCCTACTACGGTTTGCGAGATGGCTCGTTCGGCGGCTTCTTCGGTCAGGCCGCGGAGATTCGCGGCCATGGCGTCTACTCCATTGGCATCGAGCTGAAGCTTGATGGTATGTGTGCCGGCCATACGGGTATAGGTTTCGCGGATGATCTCGCGGAGACGGTCTTTGTCGGGGAGTGGGAGGTCGAGGAATTCAATCAGGCCGACCAGTTCGGGCGGCATCTCGATCGCGGGGGCGGTGAGGACCAGCGTTCTGCGGTTGGCGGAGAACTTCTGGCCGACGTCGCGCAGGCGGCGCACGACGACGGGGTTATCCATGTGGCGGTGGAAGTCTTTCAGTACGAAAACCGCTTCGATGGTCATGGTTTCGAGGTTGGCCAGGGCTTGCACGGGATCGGCGGTGTTGTACATGGCCGTTCTTGGGCTGGCGCCGCTGGCCTCGGAACCCACCGCTCGAGAGAACGGCTCGCGCCAGTCGATCCGCTTCGCTGTTGCCTTGCGGAGTCGTACTGACTCGAGTCTCCGAATGCACTACGGGGTCTCGGCTGGACCACATCGTCGTCTTTTCGACACGCGCTTGAACCACTGGTTGGGGAACCGGCGTGCCGCTGCCGGAGCGGATCAGGCCGTCGGCGATGGTCCACTCGAAGACCGACATATTCAGATCGGAGCAGGCGTTGCGAACCAGGGACAGAGCGCGGACCTCCTCGATCGTCTCCATCACGACGATGGGGGTCGAGGAGTTGATGAGAACTTTGAGGCGGTCGAGTGGATTCATAAGTTGTTCTCTGTCGATCCTTTGAGCGAATAATTGCAGATTGCAGATTTCAGATTGCAGAAGTGCAAGCCACGAAATCGCTTCCCGCAGTTGGCCGGCACATCATCATTGCGCGGTTTGGGGTTCTACCTTTGCAATCTGACCTCTTACCTTCTGCCCTCTGGTTGTCGTTGACCCATCCGGCTTTGCTCCCGTACAATCATAGCTTCGGTTCTAACCGGAATATCTCCCTGGTACAATCCAAGTCCGGACGACCAGACAACGAAGGTAATCAAGCAAACATGGCGAATCATTTTTCGGCGATGAAACGCGCCCGTCAGACAGAGAAGCGAACTGCCCGCAACCGGGCCAACACGTCGCAATTACGCACTTCGCTGCGCAGCATGCGCGAAAGCCTGGAAAAGGGCGACAAGGCGGCGGCTGGCCAGACCTATCGCGAGACAGTGTCGGCGCTCGACAAGGCGACTAAAAAGGGCATTTTGCACGAAAACACGGCTTCCCGGTACAAGTCCCGTCTCTCGAAGCGGTTAAGCGCTATAAAGTAGGACTCAGGAAGGTCACCGACCCGTCCCTAGATTTACCTTGACCTTCCCCAACGCTTTGTTATACTTAGGCGTTCTCAAGGACATTGAAGCAGTTTCTGCCGGTCCTCACGAACCTCCGCCTGCGTTGTGGCAACTCCTTAGAGAATTAAGCAACTTTCGGGTAGGGCGGGGCATCTACTTGGGTAAATCTGGCAAATCCCTTTGAACTCGGCCCAGATCGTAGCTTAGCTAGCCGTATCGACCATCACCCGGTGGGCGAAAACATGGGATCGCACCTAAGTTATTCGATTTAATAGAAGGAGAACGATAGAAAATGCGTTCTGATCGCGTATTTGACGCTTTGCACACTTTGCGGAACCGGTACATGCTCTGCCAACTCGCCTCAAAGGCGACGAGGAAGTTCCATCGGCCGAATACCCGCATTCAAGAAACCATGAATCAGGTGTTCGACAAGATTGCCGATGCCGAGCGTCGTGACATTTTGAGTGAACCCGAGAACTTTGCCGAAGCACAACGGCGAGCTGCTTAGCAGCTCCGCCGTGTGCCCTGCACGGCGGCAAAGCAATCCATCCCCGCGAGAGAAAAATAAAATCCCTCCCGAAAAATCAATCCCGTAGGTACATATGACCATTGCTGAACTGAAAGAAAAGAATATTACGGAGCTGACCAAGATCGCCCGATCTCTGGAACTCCCCGGCGCCAGCGGCCTCCGCAAACAGGACCTTATCTTTAAGATCCTCCAGGCGCAAAGCGAAAAAGAAGGACACATTTTCGCCGAAGGCGTACTCGAAATCCTGCCCGACGGCTACGGTTTCCTCCGCTCACCCGATTACAACTACCTGCCTGGCCCCGACGACATCTATGTTTCCCCGTCGCAGATCCGCAAGTTTGATCTGAAAACCGGCGACACCATCAGCGGCCAAGTACGTCCGCCGCATGAAGGCGAGAAGTATTTCGCGCTCGTCAAGATTGAGGCCGTCAACTTTGAGTCTCCCGACGAGGCGCGCAACAAGATTCTGTTCGACAACCTTACGCCGCTGTATCCGCAAGAGCGGTTGAAGCTCGAAACCGTCCGCGAAAATGTCAGCGCCCGCGTCATGGACTTGCTTACGCCGCTCGGCAAAGGCCAGCGCGGCTTGATCGTGTCGCCTCCGCGCGCCGGCAAAACCATGCTGCTGCAGAACGTGGCGAACTCGATTACGACGAATCATCCGGAAGTTGTGCTGATGGTGCTGCTCATCGACGAGCGTCCGGAAGAAGTTACGGACATGCAACGCTCGGTGAAGGGCGAGGTTATCTCATCGACGTTTGACGAGCCCGCCGCACGTCACGTGCAGGTCGCGGAAATGGTGATCGAAAAGGCGAAGAGACTCGTCGAGCACAAGCGCGACGTGGTCATCCTGCTCGATTCGATTACCCGTCTGGCGCGCGCTTACAACACGATTGTTCCGCCTTCGGGCAAAGTGCTTTCTGGCGGCGTCGATTCGAATGCGTTGCAGCGTCCAAAGCGATTCTTTGGATCAGCCCGCAACATAGAAGAAGGCGGCTCTTTGACGATCATAGCCACTGCGTTGATCGATACCGGTTCGCGCATGGACGACGTGATCTTTGAAGAATTCAAAGGCACGGGCAACTCGGAAATCATCCTCGACCGCAAGTTGGTCGATAAGCGGACCTTCCCAGCCATTGATATTCAGCGCTCGGGCACGCGAAAAGAAGAGCTGCTGATTCCGAAGGAAGACCTGCAGCGCATCTGGGTACTGCGCAAGGTGCTGAATCCGCTGTCTCCGGTCGAAGCCATGGAATTGCTGATCGAGCGTCTGGCGAAGGCGCAGACGAACAGCGAATTTTTGGCTAAGATGAGCCAGCTGTAGTGTGAAGGGCGGGCGCCCGCGCCCGCCCAAGATTACGTTGTGACCACCGCGCGCTGCGAAGAGCGGGCTGCATAGCGCGATCGGGCTGCCCTTTTACCGCTTATTCATCGCTTCTACGACACGGTTCAGTTTGGCGGAACACCCCCAATCTCCATCAGCGTCCCAAATGCCATTGACAGCTATAGTGCGTGCTTAGGACTTACAGACGGGATATACCTCAAGAAGCGCATTCATATTCCTGCACGCGGGAATCTTATTGTTCTCGCTGTCGTCCTTTGAGAATGACCTATCCATAAAACAAATATACTCAGAAGACGAGAAACGCTCGGTTGACATCCTTGCGTTTTTGAGCAGTCTCCATAGAAGACGGGCAAGCCGACCACGACGAAGTCGCCATTACGGTTTGACCCCGCTTCCGCTGCGCGATACTATCGCACCATGGCTAAAGCCCGATACCACTACAACATCATGCTCCGACCCGAAACGGAGGGTGGCTACACTGCGCTGGTCCCAGCGCTGCCTGGGTGCGTTACTTACGGGCGCACGGTAGACGAAGCGCGGGAAATGGCCAAGGACGCGATCTCAGGCTACATCGCCAGCCTGCGCAAGCACAAAGATCCCATCCCTACCGACGACAACACCCTCGTAGCCTCCCTAGACCTGGAGTATGCCGAAGTTACCCGCCGTTAAGCCACGGCATATCATCCGCTTTCTGGAGCGGAATGGCTTCGCTTTGGATCATACCTCCGGCAGCCACTTCATTTTCTACAATGCCGTTTCCCGCCGCCGTGCCGTAGTGCCTCAGCATAATCGTGACATCCCAAAGGGAACTCTGATGTCATTGTTGCGCGAGGCAGGATTCACGCGCGAGGAACTGATCGAGTTTCTCGGATGAAGTGGTACAGAGTGATACAGTTTCTCGCGATCCTCATTGATTACCAGGATTACCACTAGGAGCTAAGTATGATTTTCCATCCTTGCCATCCCGGCGAAGTTTTGAAGGAATACCTGGGCGACATGACGGTGAAGGAAGCCGCCGAGCGGCTTGGAGTAACGCGGCCAAATCTCTCACGGATCCTCAACGGCCGCGCCGGCATTTCAGCGGAAATGGGCGTGCGGCTGGCCAAGGCGATGCCGTACACGTCTCCCGAGTTCTGGTTGAAGATGCAGCTCAACTATGATCTTTGGAAGGCCCAGAAAAATAGGCTGCCAAGAATCAAGCCGTTTCCTGTCCGGCTGCAGAAGAACCTCGCCTCCGCCTGATACTGTCGCTTTCGTGGCGAAGGCGCGATACCACTACAACATTATGCCTGGCCCGAACCGGAGGGTGGCTATACCGCGCTCGTTCCGACTCCGCCGGGCTGTGTCACTACGGGCATGCGTTGGACGAATTGATCTAGATGTTTCACGATAGAAGAAGCCTCGTTACTTTCGTCTTGAGTTCGGCCCTTTGTGCGTTCTGCCTCCCGCATGAGCCGTGCTAATTAATGCTTAGCCCTCGCAAACTGCGACTGGCTATGCGGAGCCCGGATCATGGTGAAGTATGTTGTGGTCGTTGTAGTGTCCTCTGTTTTTCTTGTAATCCCCGCAAGATCGCAATCGAAATCAGCAGCGGTAAACGCCGCTGAGGTGCAGAAGATCTCTGCCGATCGCGAGGCGATGAATAGCAACTTGTCCAGCGACCCTCACCAGAGGCTCGAACAGGAACAGGCAAAGCGGCTCTTCGTCGAACGGCAAACACAGCTTCGGGTTGACACCGAAAAGCTGTTGGCGCTCGCCGCCGAACTCAAGCTGCACGTGGATAAAACTGGCGCCAATGTGCTCTCGATGGATGTGATCAAGAAGGCGCAGGAAATCCAGAAGCTGGCGAAGAGTGTGCAAGACAAGATGCGCGATCCCTATTGAGGTCGCCTGGCGATTCCACTCGGTTGCCTACAGCTGACCTCAGACCTGGAAACCTAGTACCCTAGTTCCATGTCTTTCCACTCCGGATTTGTTTGTATTCTCGGCCGCCCCAACGCGGGCAAGAGCACGCTTTTGAACGCGCTCGTCGGCGAGAAGCTGGCCATTATCTCGCCTAAGCCGCAGACCACGCGCAATCGCATTCTCGGGATCATCAATATTCCCAAGGAGAAGGGGCGCGAGGCGGGGCAGATTGTGTTGATCGATACGCCGGGAGTTCACCACTCCGGTTCGTCACTTGGCCGCAAGATGATGTCCGAAGTACGAGAGGCGCTCGAAGGCTGCGAACTGATTCTGATGATTGTCGATGCAAAAAAGAAGTGGGACCGCGAAGATGCTTTCGTCCTCGATATGGCGAAGAAGGCCGGAACGCCGGTCTTTTTGCTGCTCAACAAAATTGATCTGCTGGCCGACAAAAGCAAGTTGCTGCCGCTGATTGCGGAGTTTCAGACCCTGCATGATTTCAAGGAAATTGTTCCTATCTCGGCCCTCAAGAAAAAGGGACTCGGTGAATTGCTGGCATGCTTGCTCAAGGCGCTGCCCAACGGCCCGCGTTATTTTCCAGAAGATCAGGTTACCGATCAGCCGGTACGTTTCATGGCGGCCGAGTTGATACGCGAGCATGTTCTGATGCAGACGCACGAGGAGGTGCCGCACGCAGTCTCAGTCCTGATCGAGCAGTTCGAAGAAGGTAAGACACTCACGAGGATTGCCGCCGTCATTTTTTGCGAGCGCGATGGCCAAAAGGCCATCCTGCTGGGGAAGGGCGGACAGATGCTCAAAAAGATTGGAACGGCGGCGCGGCTCGACATCGAGAAGATGGTGGGCACCAAGGTCTTTTTGGAATTATTTGTTAAGGTCAAGGCGGGCTGGCGCGACTCGCGGACGTTTGTTGAAGAACTCGACTGGCGGCGCCAGTTGCAACAGGCAGGGGGCCTGGTCGAACCGGAGTCGTGAAGTAACCCCCACACGTAACAGGGAAAGTTCCCGAGATCCAAATAAAGTTTGCATCTCAGCCTACAAGTCCCTGAAAATCTTTCAGCGCCCTTCTGCATCCTATTTATTGGAGAAAGCTGCAAGCCGACCTTCAGCCGTTTATGTCAGAGACCCCGTCAGTCTGAGCAACGTCACCAACCGTGTAATCTGGATGCCAGCAAGCTTGATCTCAAGCTCAGCGTGACGCTTCCGCCGACCGCGCGGCGGTGGATGCAGTGGTGCGCAGCGTGATGAATGTCGTGCGGAAGAAG
>CAVRYB010000072.1:0-44218 GCA_963725295.1 uncultured Acidobacteriaceae bacterium | reverse complement strand
CATACTTTGCCGCATCGACGGAAATTTTCCCAAGCAATGTAATGATCAGATTGCAAGTAGGCTCCAAACCGTTCTTTAAAGCCTTATCAAAAATAATGTCAAGGCGCTGATACAAATAGAAAAGGGTATAACTGACCTTATCGGTAATTCCGACAGATTTAGTCTGGGCATCCTGATTGACGTGGGCAATGCTTTTAGAAGCCGATAAAAATAATCTAATCGTCTGTTCAGCAGCTCCGCAAGCGCCAGATGGGAGATCGGCAAGCTGTGCTTCTGGATTCCTTTGATGGACACTTCGGCAAGCGTATCAATCGAATCGCATAAATCGAGCTCTCGATCATTTTGAATACTCACCTTTGCATGGTTTGTAAACATCTTCACCATGGCAAACGGATTCATATAATTAATAATTCTTTTCAAAAAGAGAGCAATCATATCGACTCACGCCGCAACTCAACGGCGATCTCGCTGAAGTCATGGGCCCTCGCTCATCCAGCACGACAAAACGCAGCGCGTTCTCCAGATTCGCCTCACCGCCCAGCGCATCTACGACCATCAATCCGCCGACAGCCGCCGCCGCCTCGACGACTACGCCCGAGGCGTCAACCTCTTCATCGCGCAATGCGGGATATCCTTCTTTGGATCGCTGATCTTCGGAACGACGCTCATAGTACGGTCACTGTGGCATCGAGAGGTCTCCGCCACTGCGGCGGTTCCGCATAAGCAGGCGATTTCTTCCCGATCGCAATCACCATCACAATTTCATGATAGCGGGTCGACAGCCCGAGAAATTTCGCGAGTCTGCGGCCATCGAATCCTTCCATGGGGCACGTGTTGAGTCCGAGCGCTTCGGCTGCGATCATCAGATTTTCACAGGCCAACGATGTGCTCTTCGTCGCCCACTTTAACAAGTCCTGCCGAAACACGGGCGGCATCCCCATCGTCTTCCACAGATTCAGTAGTCGAAAAAGGGTCCACTTGACCGCGCCAAAAATGCCGAACGGTCCGGGCATAAACAGGATGCGGCCGATCTTCGCCGTCCGCTCGTAGTCTCGGACTTTGGTGTGGCTGAAGCCGCTTCTGCGCATCCACTCCAACTGGGCTTGCGAGGTCGCTGTCAGGGACCCGATGTCGGCCACTGCAACCACCAGCGCCGACGCGGTTGCCGCAGGCATCTGTCCCAGGCAGAGTTTCGCCGCGGTTGCTTTTCCCGGCGACGATTCCACCCAAAAGAACCGGTACGGTTGCGAATTGAAACTGGAGGGAGCATGGCGGGCCGCATCGAGGATTTGTTCACGCACTACTTGTGGAATTTTGACCGGCTCAAAGGACTTCACTGCTCTTCTGCGGAAGAGCGCTTCCAGGATCTCGCTCATGAGGGCCTCCATGTTGCTATTACAACATATGTATGTTGCGCGCGCAACATAGAACGACCGATGACTCCTTGAGCCCCACGTCGCACCAGTGGAGCATTTATCTGATCGACTTGGATAATGGAACTCTCGACGCGCCCCCGGTGGTTGGCCATTTTACGGGCAATCGCGGGGAATTATTTCACCAGGAAGACTTGAAAGGGCGCACCATTCTCGTGCGCTACGTCTGGCTTAACATCTCTCCCAACGCAGCACGAATGGAGCAGTCATACTCGCCGGATGGCGGGAAAACCTGGGAAGTAAACTGGATTTGCGAGCACTCGCGGTAAGTTCCGCGGCGTAACTGCTTGATCTGAAACTGGAGAAATGGTGGAGGCGGCGGGAGTCGAACCCGCGTCCGAAAATGTTACTGGTCAAGAGACTACATGCTTATTCCGGTTCATGCCCTGGGCATTACCCCAGGACGTTCGCGCCGGCTGCTCAGAACGGACAAGAAACAGTCGCCGCTAGCCTGTGATCTTAGCCTCCCTGCCCAGACGTAGCAGAGAAGAGCAGCCCGCTGTGTGACGTCCTGACCGCAGCCCACGGGCGAAGCCGCGGAGGACGGCAACTTAATTAATTAAGCTGCGTATGCCATCTGTTGATTGGCAATTATCATTTTGCACGCGATTACGGGTGTGTGCACCCCGGCATGCCTCTTGGCCGCAAGCATCTCCGTCGAATCCGTGACGCCCCCACTGGTGGGAATTGGCCTGAAAAGAACTACTTCTATTGTAGGGGGAATGGAAGGGAAGTCAAATGCCGGTAGGTCCGGCGCGGAACCTCACAGTGGTTACGGTGGGCAGGGGTTCGGGGCGCCGTTCAAGATGGTCGTCGTGCCCGAAACGAATTTGGTGGTATCAGTGATTGAGGTTGCGGTTATCGTCACTTCATTACCAGGGGGAACCGTATCGGGAGCCAGATAACAAACGGGGATGCCATTGTTTCCACCGGGACCGACAAACGTACCGCATTCTCCTATGGGAGTGCAGGAGAAATTCGCTCCGGCATTCTTTGGGTCGTTGGTAACGGTCACGGCAATGCCGGCATATGCGCCCGTATTGAGTGAGCCGGGAGGAGCAAACCCCGGACTGAAGGCAATCGTGATCGGAGCGGTCGGATTGTCTTGGCCGCAGGAGACAAGCGCTGCGATCATGGCGGCAGCGATCAGAACTTGCGAAATCGACAAAAGATGCGACGGGTGAGAGGTCATGGAATCGATTGGATGCAAGTTGTAACCTGCGAGTCTAACATGGAGAAAAGAGGTCGCGAAGCACCTCTCGCCGGGGTTGGTGGAGATGCGTTCGCTCACTCAGTACAGCAACCCCGATGGAGCGACGGTCGGCTCTCCGAAGTTGTCGGCGGGTGACAGTGGTTTAGAATCGAGCCAGGAGCACCCGCTTCCGCTCCGGAAGGGCTCACTGGCCCAATGACAGACGTCTCCCGCTTATTCCAGGCATTTCTTGCCCCCGCAATTTTTGTTTCGGCCACTAGCCTGCTGATTTTGTCGATTAATGTGCGGTTGATGGGCATCGTCAGCCGGCTGCGGCAATATGTTCACGCCAAGCACGACGCGGCGAAGAACGACCGCCTGCAAGAAGCGGAGGCCTACACGGCGCAGATTAGCGCGATCGAGCAGCGAGCCGAGATGGTCCGGCGATGTTTCCTCATGGTTCTGATTTCTCTGGCTGGGACGATTACGTCCTGTCTGTTGCTTGGGTTCGGACTTTACTGGGAACAAGCCGCCATAGCTGCGGTGGTGTTTTTTGTGCTTTCCTTGATTTGCCTGCTAGTGGGGACCTTCTATTACATTCGTGAAATCACGATCGCCCTGAGTTCAGTGCACAACGAAGCTCGGGATTCCCGCTTTATGGATCTGGGCGGCGGACGCCCCGACGCTCGTTTTCACGACCCCCTTTAGAAATCGGGTCATCTGGCCATCGGGCGATCTGAGACGACTCCGGTTGGATCGTCATGGTTGATCTCTCGGATGAAGCCGATCGCCCCGATCCTGTTCTTTGTCAACAAATTGTCAAATTCATGTCACTTTCTCTGCCGAAATGCGTCATTAAGTCAATATCACGCTAGAGTTTAGGGGTAAGATTTCGACTATTGGACGCGCGGGGGCGGCAAGTGAACAAGAACATATCTTCGGTAGGGGTAGGGGTAGGGGTAGGGGCAGGGGTAGGGCCAGGGGCAGCGGTGGCGACGATGGAGACAACTCCGGCATCTGCGGAACGTATTCTGGTTATCGAAGATGACCGGGCAGTACAGAAAGCTCTGAAGCGGTTGTTTGAGGGCGAAGGCTTCACGGTCGACATTGCGGGAAATGGGGCCGCTGGCCTGGAGATGTTTCGGGCTGCCACGCCTTCGGTCTTGGTGCTGGATCTGAGTCTTCCCGGAACGCCGGGGCAGGACGTTTGCCGGGAGATCAGCCAGGTGGCGCCCTCGATGCCGATCATTGTTCTCAGCGCTCGAACGGAAGTGATGGACAAAGTGCTGCTCCTGGAGTTGGGCGCGCACGACTATGTCACCAAGCCGTTCAGTCCTCGGGAGCTTCTCGCCCGAGTGCGCACGGCAATGCGGCGGTCGCAGTCAATATCAACGCGCACCCCGCTGACCCAGACCTTCCAGTTTGGAGACGTGAAGGTGGACTTCACCAAGATGGAATTGTGGCGCGACGGCAATCCGGTGCAGTTGACTTCGCAGGAGTTCAAGGTGCTTAAGTTCATGATCCAGAATGCGGAGCGCGTGCTGACGCGAGAAGAACTGCTGAATTTTGTCTGGGGATACCGGAACTATCCCAGCACGCGGACCGTCGACAATCATATTTTGCGGCTGCGGCAGAAACTGGAAAAAGACCCGGCGAACCCACTCCATTTTCGTACTGTGCATAGTGCGGGTTATAAATTTGTGCCGTAGGGGGAGCGAGGTCAGAAGGAAGAGGTCAGAGGTGAGAGGTTAAGATCTCAAGTCCCATCAATGCTGATCGCGCAACAGGTAGTAACCTCTGCAATCTGACCTCTAACCTCTGACCTCTGACCTCCGACCTTTCATAATTCAATGTACAGTGACTGCTTCGAGGACTGACCATGGGCAGAATTCGACTAAGAACAAAGTTTCTGCTTTCCATGGTGGTCGTCTCGGCGGCGTTGACCTTCACGACGCTGCTGGTGGTGCGGCGTACTGTCCAGGAAGAGGTGAGGCAGGGAATTCAGCGCGATCTGCAGAATTCTGTTTCCGCATTTCATAGTTTTCAGAAGCAGAGAGAAGTTACCCTCGAACGCTCGGCTGCACTGCTGGCCGATCTTCCCAACGTCCGCGCTCTGATGACCACGCACGATCCCGCGACCATCCAGGACGCGTCGCGCGATCTGTGGCACCTGGCGGGCAGCGATCTGTTGTTGCTGGCGGATTCGTCGGGAAAGGTAATGGCGCTGCAGGCCACGCCGCCCGAAATCACCGTTCGGGAAGGCCAGGACTTTTTCCCGCGCGTCGTCTCGCGCGAAGAAACGCAGCATTGGTGGTATGTCGAGGGCCACCTATATGAAGTCTTCCTGCAGGATATTTACTTCGGTCCGACCAGCAGGCAGCAAGTGCTGGGCTACTTGCTGCTCGGATACGAAATTGACGACCGGGTTGCCCGCGACCTAAGTCGCGTGGCTGCTAGCGAGGTGGCGTTTCGCTATGGAGATTCGATTGTCCGGAGCACTTTAAGGCCGGCGCAGGAGTCGGAGTTGCTGCACGTGGCGCCGCGCTTGGCCACCGGAGGCCCGCCACAGGGAGACCAGATCCGGTTGGGCGAAGAGCGCTTTCTCGCGACGGCGGTGGACTTGCCCACGCCCGGTGCTCCTGCGCTGAATCTCTGGGTGCTCAAGTCGTTTGATCAGGCGACGGCGTTCTTGCGAAGTTTGAACGAGCTGCTGGTGGCTCTGGGATTGGCAGCCGTGCTGTCAGGAAGCCTTCTGGTATTTCTCATTTCGCATACCTTCACCCGTCCGCTGGAAAACCTGGTTGCCGGTGTGCGTGCGCTGGAGCATGGCGACTTCGCCTATCCACTCCATGTGCGGGGCGAGGACGAGGTCGCCGAGGTGACCGGTACATTCGACCGGATGCGAAAGAACCTTCAGAAAACGCAGAGAGAGTTGCTGGATGCAGAACGGCTGGCGACGATCGGGCGCATGGCGAGTTCCATCTCGCACGATTTGCGGCATTCGCTGGCGGCGGTGATGGCGAATGCGGAGTTTCTCTGTGAAAGTAATCTGACGCCGAGCCAGCGCGAAGATCTTTATGCCGAGATTCGGATCGCCGTTAACCAGATGACCGAGTTGATCGAATCGCTGATGGAGTTTTCGCGTACACGCGAGTCATTGCGTCCTTCTTATGGTGACGTCAGATCGGCGGTGGATCGCGCGGTGCAGGGCGTGCGGGCGCATCCGGAATTTCAGCGCATCCGCATTCGAATTTCCGGCGAGGGTTCGACCGAAGGCTGGTTCGACTTCAAAAAGCTGGAGCGGGCTTTGCTGAACCTGTTGCTCAACGCATGCGAGGCAGTACCGGCTGATTCGGGAAAGATTGATGTAGGACTGCGACGAGACCATGAAAGTCTGGAGATTCGGATCGCGGATAACGGTCCGGGCATTGCAGCGCCAGTGCGTGATCGCCTGTTTGAGCCATTTGTAAGTCACGGCAAAGAGAATGGGACCGGGATGGGGCTAACCGTCGTACAGAAGATTCTGCAGGACCACGGCGGGGACGTTGTGGTCGAGCAAACATCCGCCTTGGGAACGACATTTCTCGTGACGATTCCGTTGAAATCTTCCGCGGAGAAAGCTCTGACGGCCCGGCAGGAGACGTAGGCGGCGTGCGCGTTAAGGATCAGTCCTGGAGATAGCCTGAAATTCAGAAATCTGTCCCGAGCTCGGTGCATAACTGGAGGGGTCATGAACACGAGACGCTGGTTGCGATTGTTTCGAGGGTTGACGCTGGGAGGTGTTCTGGCGTGGACCACGTTGAGCGGTGCCCAGAGTGGAGAGCCGCAGGCGAGCTCGCCGACCGCACCCACCCAGCCTGACTCGACCGACTCGATTCGCGAACTGCAGAACCAGGTTCGTGAACTGCAATCTGAGCTCCAATCAATGACGGCGGAGATGCACTCGGCATTCCAGCAGTCACGCACTGAGACCGCTGAACTGCGACGGGAACTCGATCAGGTGCGCGGCGGTGCACAGCCTCGAGAGGCTGTCTTACGGCAGGCCGTTGTCTCCTCGCAAACAGAGGTGCCTAAAGAAGCGCCTCAAGTCGAAGCGCAAGAACAAAAAGAATCAGCGAAAAAAGGAGAGCATGCCGCCACGATTGAGGAAGAGTATCAACTCCTGAGTGGAAAGGTGGACGATCAATATCAAACGAAAGTAGAGAGCGCATCGAAATACCGTCTGCGCCTATCAGGCATCGTCCTGATGAATCTGGTGAGCAATCAAGGCGTGGTGGATAGTGTGGACCTGCCGACGGTCGCTTATGCCAGAATGGCGGGCATTCCCGACGGAAGTTTCGGCGCGACGCTGCGGCAATCGGAAATTGGCTTCGAGGCTTTCGGCCCGACCGTGACGGGTGCGCGGACAAGGGCCGAACTGCAACTTGATCTGGCGGGCGGATATTCTCCAGTTGCGAACGGGATCAATTCCGGCCTGGTGCGTCTGCGCACGGGAACGATGCGCATGGATTGGGCGAACACCTCAGTTGTCGTCGGACAGGACGCAGTCTTCTTCTCTCCAAGTTCACCGACGTCCTTTGCCTCGCTGGCAATTCCCGCACTCTCCGGCGCCGGGAATTTGTGGGGTTGGATTCCGCAGGTAAGAGTTGAGCATCGTGTTGCCTTGGGAGAAGACTCGAGTTTGCTTTTCCAGGGCGGGATTCTCGATCCAGTGACCGGCGAAACTCCGACTTACACGCAAGGCTATTATCGGTTGCCGGGGCCGGGCGAATCGTCGCGTCAACCAGCGTATGGGACGCGAGTTGCGTGGACGCGGAATGTCTTTGGGCAACCACTCCGCTTGGGCGTCGGTGGCTATTACGGGCGGCAGGACTACTCCTACAGCCGGACGGTCGATGGATGGGCGGGCATGGCGGACCTCGAACTGCCCCTCAGCCGCCGGTTTTCGCTGAGCGGAAAAGTGTATCGTGGCAAAGCTCTCGGTGGCCTGTATGGCGGTATCGGGCGCAGCGTGCTCTTCAGCGGAGATCCGACGCTCTCCTCTACCGAAGTGCGAGGTCTGAATTCGGTTGGCGGCTGGGCGCAGCTGAAATTTCGTCCGGCTGACAAATGGGAGTTCAACGCCGCGTTCGGCATCGACAATCCGTATGCTTCCGACCTGAAATACTTCCAATACGCGCAGGCGTACGGCGATCCGACGCTTTCGAGGAACCTGGGGAGTTTCGCCAATTTTATTTATCGTCCGCGGTCAGACCTGTTATTTTCGGCGGAGTACCGGCGTCTCAACACTTCCTCGCTCGCGAATGGCGAGAATGGCGCCGGTCACTTGAATCTCATGATGGGAGTCTTGTTCTGACCCGATCAAAGCAAATTCGCCGGCCGGTTCTGCTGACGAAGATCAGACACTCGTTGATCGGGATCGTGGCGTTGTTGGCTGGCGCGAGCGCAATCCAGGCGCAGGTCGCAACCACGGTCCATGGACGCGTCGAAGTGGAAGGCGCGCCCGCCAAAAGCAAAAGTCGCCATGCGCCTGTTCCCGGCACCGTGGTCTGGCTGACTCCGCTCGGCGCGTCGACAGGCGAACCTGTGCCGGCACCTCCCACGAATGCGGCGCCGCTCCGACTGGTGCAGAGAAACAAAAGCTTCGAACCGCACATCCTGGTCGTTCCAGCAGGAGCGATGGTCGAGTTCCCGAACCGCGACCCATTTTTCCATAACGTATTTTCGCTCTTTGAAGGCAAGCGCTTCGATCTCGGTCTCTACGAAGCGGGCACCTCGCGGATGGTGCGTTTCGACCGCCCCGGTATCAGCTACATTTTCTGTAATATTCATCCCGAGATGAGCGCTGTCGTCATTACGCTCAACACGCCGCTCTATGCCATCGCGAGCGCGGACGGACAACTGACTCTGCCGCAGGTCGCCTACGGGCGTTACCTGATGCACGTCTGGAGCGAGGGACTCGGGCCGGAAAACGTGCAGCCGCTTACGCGTGAGATTACGATTGCGGAAGACGCGGCTTCATTGGGAGTGATCAAGGTTCCGCAGGTCACGGGACAACACATGTCCCATAAAAACAAGTACGGCCGCGAGTATGATGTCCCCACGCCCGATGGTTCGGTTTACGAACAGCACTGAAAAGACGCGCGACCTAATCTCTGAGTGACCGACTCTATGAGTGACCTAATCTATGAATATTGACAAGCGGCTCAAGCGTTATCGCATTGAACACGGCAAGCATTTCAATCTCAAAGATCACGATCCGGCGGATACGCATGGACTCAAGTCGGAGATGAAACCGCAGGCCAAGGAATTGCTGGCTGCTGGCGTCGAAGATATGACCTGCCTGCAGCAGATCCTCGCCGCGCAAGACCGCTGGGGCCTGCTGCTGATTTTTCAGGCCATGGATGCGGCCGGCAAAGACGGCACCATCAAGCACGTCATGTCGGGGGTAAACCCTCAGGGAGTCTATGTGTGGTCGTTCAAAGCGCCTTCCGCTGAAGAACTGCATCATGGTTTTCTCTGGCGGACCATGAAGTGCATGCCGGAGCGCGGCCAGATCGCCATTTTCAACCGCTCGTATTACGAAGAAGTGCTGGTAGTTCGGGTGCACCCGGAAATTCTCGAAAATCAGAAACTGCCGAAACGGCTGGTCACAAAACACATCTGGCAAGAGCGCTTTGAAGATATCAATAGCTTTGAGCAGTACGCCACGCGCAATGGCATTCCCATTCTCAAGTTCTTTCTCCATCTTTCGAAGGCAGAGCAGAAGCGACGCTTCATGGAGCGTCTCGACACGCCGGACAAGAACTGGAAGTTTTCTGCTGCCGACGTGAAAGAGCGGCAGTGCTGGGGCGCCTATCAGGAGGCGTATCAGGAGATGATCCGGCACACGGCGACGCCGTACGCGCCGTGGTACGTCGTCCCAGCGGACAACAAATGGTTCACTCGACTGGTGGTAGCGCAGGCGGTTGTGCATGCGTTGAAGGAGATGAACCTGAAGTATCCCAAGGTGAGCGGGGCGGAAAAGGCCGCGCTGGCTCAGGCGCGGGAGCAGTTGGAGAGTGAATAGACCCGATTTTGCTTGCTGAGATCAATGGCCTTGCAGTGGCTTTGCAGTCGGTCTGTGCAGCAAGGCGAGAGGATCCCCTCAGGCGCTGAAGCGCAACGCATTTTGGATGATTTTCGCCAGGACTAAAAGAGACTCAGACGAGGAAAAGCGAGCAGCGGGGCTGAAGCCCGCACTGATTGGAAGCGACGCACGCGGCCCTGAAGGGCCGCTCTTCCACGGTGGTGCAGGCATTCGTGAAGTTTTCCGCAACCTCTAAAGTCGTGCCCTTCTCAAAACCCGCAGGAATCCAACCGCTGCAGCCGTGCTCATTTCAACACGACTGGGAGAACCTGATCATACGGCTGAATCGATACTGTGAGCGCCTTGCGCTGGACGAACGCATCTTTCGTGATTTTGAAGCCCACGATGATCGTCCCCTTCTGTGACGTCCCCGGCAGCAGCTTCGTTTCCGGAGCTATCGGCGGTTCCATGCTTTCTTTCAGCGCTGGAAAGGCAGTGAAATAGCGGTCCAGATCTACGACCGAAGCCGCCTTGTCCTCGAACGATTGCCCGTCTGCCGTGGTGAGGTTCGCTTTGATGGTGTGAATCCACAGTGGCTTGTCGGTGGTATTTCGTAACGTCACGGTAACCGCGGCGAGAATCATGTTCTGACCCGGGACCTCAGCGGCGGTCGCGAAATCGATGGAACCCGCGCCCTGCGGTTTCGGCCTTTCCGTAAATGCAATGATCCCCACAATGATGGCCACCACAGCGATGCAGATCGCGACAATTCCCGCGGGCGGCAGGTTGCGCTTAGCGGTGCCAAATTCGTCGCCGAAGTGAAAGTCTGAGCCCGCCGGGGCTGGTGGCCCTGGCGACTGCGGCGGAGGCGGCGTTCCTTGCCCCGGAAGGGGATTGGGGACTCGTTCAGACATGGGTCGATTGTAGACGAATCCCGAAGCTGGTTCTTGCGGTTGGGTTCGGTGGCACCCGGCTCCGCGTTCGTTGTGTCCCCCGGCAGTTTCGCGGGCGGGGGCGCCCGCGCCACACGGGCCGTGGTGTCCAAACGGTGCCGTGACTTTGGTTACCTTGTGAGACGTGACGGATGCTGCGACGATGCGGAAGATTTCCTTTTGGAGGTACTTGGCGGTGACTCGTAAAAATCTCTTTACCGCGTTGGCTTGCGGACTGCTGATCTTCACCATGCTGGGCTGCGGCGTAACCAACCACCTGCAGTCCATTACGCTTTCGACGTCGAATGTGGACCCGAACGCTGGAACGGGTTTTAATATTAAGCCCGGAGCGCCGGTACCAATGTATGCGTGGGGGACCTACACCGACAGCAAGCAAAAGCTCCTTTTCGGGAGCGGCCTCGTGTTTCAGATCCAGAGCACTCCATTTGGTTTTGCGGAAACCGGCCAATTCGGTGATCCGAATGCCACCCCGGCGCAGACGGTGCAGTTAAGCGCCGACGGACTGCTCACGCCCGTTGTTCCCTATGCTGCTTGCTCCTATGTGGACGTCGCCCAGCCGCCCGCGACTACCCCGGCTTTTCAGACTACGGGTTGGTACATCGTTACTGCTACCTATGGTGGGATGACCACTCCCCAAGGCGCGGTCTATATGCAGACCGAAGGTCTCCCGGCGACTACAACGAACACGACCGGGCAGTGCGGTAACTAAATCTTCATTGCACCGCCAGCAGGTGAGTTTTTCACGGGGACGACAGCTAACGCTGCCGTCCCCGCCTCCGTTTAGTGTTCTGAAACTCCGACGCACGTTGCCTCACGAGGTCCTGCCACCGAGCCGCTGTTTGAGTGTCGCGTCAACAACCTTTATAATCCAGAGTTTGCGCTTGAAGGCACCGACTCTCATGTCTGCCATTTTTGCTTGTGAAATCGTGAACGGATGAAGGTTCGCACTGGAATTGAAGTGTCGAGCCTGTCTGATATCGGCTGTCTTCGCACCAATAACGAGGATTCTTTTGGCTATTGGGAGCCGGAAGATGACGCTCAATTCCAGCGTAAGGGGCGCCTGGCGGTCGTTGCCGACGGTATGGGCGGCTACGAGGGTGGCCAGGAGGCCAGCCGTCTCGCGGTGGAGACGCTGGTGGCATCCTACCGCGATTTTGCCGGAGACGATCCGCAGCAGGCGCTGATCGAGGCTCTGCAGGCGGCACACGAACAGATCCGGCGCTACAGCTTTAGCCATCCTGAATTGCGGGGTATGGGGACGACGTGCACGGCGGCGGCGATCGTTCGTCGTGGAGACGTGCGGGGGGGAGACGGCGGCCAGCAATATGACGCGCTCTATTTCGTGCATGTCGGCGACACTCGTCTCTACCTGATCCGCGATGGCGAGATATCGAAAGTAACCCGCGATCATTCCTATGTTGGCCGCCTGGTCGAGGCGGGAATGATCAGCGCAGAAGAAGCGGAACGGCACCCCCAGCGCAATATTCTGACGGCCGCGCTCGGAACCAATCCCGATCTGATTATGGATTCACCGGGACACCCCGAGCCTCTGTTGCCCGAAGACGTGCTCGTCCTGTGCAGTGATGGCTTGTGGGGGCAGGTGCACGACGCCGAGATTCTTGACGCCGTGCAGAACAACGCCGCCGAGAAAGCCAGCCGCCAGTTGATCGACCTGGCGCGCGAACGTGGCGGTCCCGATAACATCACGGTCGAAATTCTCCGCCTGCGCTGAGGCCGGGCTCATCTCTCGGTTCACCCCTTCGTAGGAATTCCACGCGCCAGAAGTGCAAAGCCTTGCATAGAAGTACTACTGGCGGTCAGTAGGTCCTTCCGCAACTTGCTGATTTCACACGATCCAAAAGAAAACAGTAAATATTTATTTGGCAGTGCACTTGCGTTTTCTATAATGCCTATCGGTACTATAGGGATTGTAGGAGGAGCAGGGGCAATGAAGGTCTCCCAAAAGGGTCTGTATGCGTTACAAGCACTCATGATGCTGGGGCGTCATTACACGCAAGGGGCGATCCGGATACGCGATGTCGCTTATGAGGAGAATCTCCCGGAAAAATTCCTGGAACTGATTCTGCTGGAACTGAAGAACGCGCGGATCGTGGAAAGCGTGCGCGGAGCCAAGGGTGGATACCGCTTGCGAAGGCCGCCTTCCGAAATAATTCTGAGTGAGGTCATTCGGCTGATTGATGGGCCGCTGGCGCCATTTGGCGATGCCGAGCAGTTGCAGGATTTGATCGATCGCGATCTCGACCATAGCGCTCTCTACAAAGTGTTTCTCGACGTGAGGGACGCAGCCGCGAAGATTCTGGACAACACCACCATCGCCGACCTGATTAAGCAGGAGAGGATCGGCGGCTCGGAAACGATCACCCGCAAGGCCAGCCGGAAGAAGAAGTCTGACGCCAGCGTGATCCCGATGCTCGCGCGAGGCGAGGGTCATGCGTAATCTCTGGCAGATTGCTGGGGTATGGCTCTTTCTGAGTGTGTTGAGCGGTGCCCAGACGGTCGTTCGCGTGGGCGCATTTCCCAACATTACGCACCCGCAGGCGATGGTGGGCAAAAGTAACGGATGGTTCGACAGGGCAATGGGCCCGCAGGTCAAAGTCGAATGGAAGAGCTTCAACGCCGGCCCGTCCGCGATTGAAGCGCTCTTTGCCGGCGCGATCGATATGACGTATATCGGCCCGAATCCGGCCATCTCCGGCTATGTGCGGTCTAACGGGGAAGCCCTGCGAATTATCGCTGGCGCAACCAGCGGTGGTGCTGCGCTGGTGGTTCGCAACGATTCCGGCATTCAGAAGCCGCAAGATTTTCACGGCAAGAAGGTTGCTTCGCCGCAGATGGGCAACACGCAAGATGTCGCCCTGCGCGCGTGGTTGAAAGCGAACGGCATGAAGACCACCGACAAAGGTGGAGACGTGCAGGTAATTCCACTTGCCAACCCTGACCAACTCACGCTGTTCCTGAAGAAAGAACTCGATGGCGCGTGGGCGCCCGAACCCTGGGCAACGCGTTTGATCAAGGAAGGGAACGGACGTCTTTTCCTGGATGAGCGGACGTTGTGGCCGAATGGAGATTTCATCGCTGCTCATTTGATCGTGCGCACCCAATTTCTGAAAGAGCATCCAGATCTGGTGAAGAACTGGATCCGCGCTCACGTCGAATTGACCGACTGGATCAACGGCCATCTGCCCGAGGCCAAGAAACTTCTTAACCAGCAAATTGCCAAGGAGACGGGGAAGGCGCTGCCGGATGCCGTTCTGGACGAAGCGTTCGGACGCATGCGGGCGACTTATGATCCGCTTCGCGGATCTCTGATGAATGCCGCCAAGTCCGCCTTTGACGCCGGTTTTCTCGGTCGGACGATGCCCGACTTATCGAGTCTGTACGATCTCTCGCTGTTAAACCAGGTCTTAGCCGAAAAAGGGAAGAAGGCAATTCAATGAGCACGAGTCCACAAAAGGTATATCCCACGGCTCCGCCGATACCCCGGCCTGGAGTGCGCGCCGGCGTGTATCACGGCAAGCCCGCTTCTTCGGTAACGACGTTTCCGGCTCGTCCGGTTGCGGAGGTTGTCGTTCCGAAAGTCGCGCTGGACAGCATCTCGCTTAGCTATAAGACCACGTCCGGTGAGCGCCTGCTCGCCCTCGACAACATCAGTCTCGAAGTGAAGCCCGGCGAGTTTCTCTGCATCGTTGGTCCCTCGGGTTGCGGCAAGTCGACACTGCTCCATCTGATTGCTGGGCTGAATCCGCAGACTTCGGGAAAAATTCTCGTCGATGGCGCGCCCGTAAGCGGTCCCGGGACGGATCGTATTTTGATCTTTCAGGAACTCGGCCTGTTTCCATGGCTGACGGTTCGCGGCAACGTCGAGTTCGGCATGAGGATGAAGAACATCAGCAAAGCCGAGCGCGACGAGAAGGTGCAGTACTACTTGCGGCTGGTCCATCTGTCGCAGTTCAAGGACAGCTATATCCATCAGCTTTCCGGCGGCATGCGGCAACGTGTGGCGCTGGCGCGAGCGCTCGCGACTGAGCCCGATGTTTTGCTGATGGACGAACCATTCGCCGCCCTCGACGCTCAGACTCGCGATCTGCTCCACGACGAACTGGAGCGCATTTGGGCCGAGACCGGCCGTACTATCATTTTTGTTACGCACAATGTGCGCGAGGCGGCGAGACTGGGCGATCGCGTCGTGCTGCTCACCTTTCGTCCGGGACGCGTGAAGCAGGAGTTCTCGGTGAACCTGCCGCGCCCACGTCACATGGAAGAGCCCGATGTCGCGCGCACGGCCCGCGAGATTCTGGATTGTCTGCGCGATGAGATCAACAAGTCCCTGGAAGCGGAGTACGCCGATGAAAAAGCTCGCTAAGCAGATAGTCTTCTATTCCGCGCTGCTGGCCATTTGGGCTGTTTTGGCGAAACTACGTATCTGGCCGCCATATTTATTTCCTCCGCCGTGGGGAGTTGGGCACGCGCTATGGGATGGTTTCGCCGACCACAGCTTCTGGATCGGCATCGCCATGACGATGAAGCGTATGCTCATCGGCTATAGCCTGTCGATTGTTCTGGGCATGATTCTCGGCCTGGCCGTTTCCAGCAATAGATTCCTGGAAGAAACTCTGGGCGGTCTATTGGTGAGCTTGCAATCCCTGCCCAGCATCTGCTGGATTCCGCTGGCGGTTCTGTGGTTCGGCCTGACGGAAAAAGCCATCCTGTTCGTCGTGCTCATGGGTTCGTTACTCTCGGTCACGATTGCCATGGAAGATGGCCGCAAGCAGATGCCGAAAATCTATGGCATGGCGGGACGCAACTTGGGCGCCAGCGGCTTTCGTCTGTTCTGGTACGTGCTGCTGCCGGCTAGCCTTCCTTTCATCGTGAACGGTATGAAACAAGGCTGGGCGTTCGCATGGCGCTCACTGATTCAAGCGGAGATGATTTTTCTGAGCCTCGGACTGGGCCAATTGCTGATGATGGGCCGCGATCTCAGTGACATGAGTCAGGTTATGGCGGTGATGATCTTGATCGTTGTCCTCGGATTCTGCGTGGACGGCTTGATCTTCCGCACCATGGAGCGGCGCTTGCAAGAAAAATACGGACTGTCACCAGCGTAGCTGTTCTTCTGCCTAGCCGGAGATCACGAACTCGGAATGCCTTACCGCGCGCTGCTGGCATTTCGATAGCCGCTCAACAAACCCCACTCGTACCGGCTCTGTTTCCAGGACGTGTTCAGGTATTCCCAGTATGGATGTGCCGGGTCATAAGCGTCTCCTCCTGGATCGAAGCGCAAGAGCCAGTTTGGTTTCAGCAAAGCCCTGCGGCTATTCAGCGATTGAATACCCGGTTCCCGATGGCAGACGAAACATGACTCCATAATGGGAGGATACTTCGAGAGGGAGAAGTATTGATTCGGCTCGCCTTCATCCGGGCCAGGGGCGCTGAAGAGAAAGAACTCCTTTTCGCCGGGCTCGGTCGCCTTGAGTCCGCCAGTCTTCTTGGCAAACAGCTCGCGCCGACTCAGCCTGATCTGGTAGAAAGTCTGCCCGCTGTTCTTAATCGCCTCAGCAACACTGGATGCGCTCTCACCGTTCACTCGATCCTTGGCAGCAACGTTACGGTATACGCGAATTTGGACGCTTTCCGTGATGGGTGTGGGGGAAAGGTTTCCCTGGTTGTCAAAGAGCAACATCTGACGAACCAGCGCCACCTCGGTCCCGGCAGGGAACTGTGGCAGATTGGGATTCTCAACCGTCTGCTCGTGCCTGGGGTCGTTCGGACTCTCAAGCCAAGGCTCCGGAAAACTCCAGAGTGTCCGAAAATAGTCGTATGTCGCCTTACGGCCTTCCGGAAACCGCATCAGAATCAGAAAAGTAGAACGTGAGAAAGTCTCAGTGTGTCCGGGCGCAACCGGTTCTTGCGAAGGGCCGTTTCCGCCGAACGCGATCCACGGACTGTTCGGGTCGAGAAGATCGGGAGGAAGAAACGGGCGTTCCGGATGCTGGGGATCGTACTGCTTGCCGAATACGCCAGACGCCACAGCCTGGGCGTAATTGGATGGCAAAGCATGAATCTCCGACGTCGACAGAGCCAATCGGTCCATCACGTCCACTAGCCGGATCTGTAGCTCTCGCTTTTCTTTGTCAAACGCAGGCTCGTTCGAGTGCTCCGGCTGCCGCTCTACTGACCAGTCGAACACCGCCCAGAGATCCCGCTGCAGCATGGCGCGCTTAACAGGATCTTGAATCAGACGCTCGCCATGCTTCTGCAGAAACTCGTCAAGAACCCGGATGACGCGCTCGTGCGAAGGCTGTGCCAGCAGGTAGCGCGTGTTCGACCACAGGGGCGGATCCAGCGCATCGGGAACTTCGCCGGTGCTGGGAATGTCGCTACGAATGTAGATCACGGAGTGCAGCCGATTCCAAAGGTGTGTCGGATTTGGATCGTAGATCGCGGCATTCTTTTCGGAGCCTTGCGACCACAAAGCCGGGCAAGAGGTTTCCCAGAGACATGCCTGAACAAGCACGAGCAGGAGCGCTACGAATGAACCTCGCATATCGCACCCCACAGAGGTATTCGCATATTGAACTACAGGAGCAGATGGCTTTAAAAGCTTTTTTTGCCATTTCGCTTTTTGAAGAATTCGTTTCTAATGCTTTTCCATGCACCGCTTACTCGGGACTTTGATACTCATCCTTCTGCCGCTGTTCGCCTTCGCGGCTGACAACGATACGGATCGCTTGATCGCGGAGGCGCTTAAACCGTCGTCTCTAGAGACCAATCTTCGGCGGCTGACCGATGAAGTTGGCGGACGAGTCCCGGGGACCCCGGCGTTTCAGCGTGCCGTGGATTGGGGCGTAGCGACGTTCAAAGAGGCTGGCGCCGACAGCGTGCACACCGAAGAGTTCACGATCCAGCACGGGTGGTCCGAGGGTGCGACGGAGATGACGGCATCGCTCTATTCCGGAGTGACATTTCCGGTCCGGGCCGTGTCGGTGGCCTGGGCGCCTGCGTTAGCGCCATCGAAACACGTTTCTGTCGTGGATGTGGGGGATGGTTCGGCCGACGCATTTACCAGGGTGGGCGATGTTGCGGGAAGAATCGTGCTGGTACATACGAAAGTGCTCGCTAGTTGGGACGACCTTTTTGGCGAATACGAGCGAGCTCCGGCCATCATTGCGTTGGCCGTGAAAGGGAAGGCCATGGCGATCGCTTTCATGGCTACTCGGGATCACAAGATTGTCTACCGGCACACGAATTCGGTGGCTGGTGAGATCGATGCTTTGCCGCAAGTGATCGTGGCGCGCGAAGACGCGGAGCGCATTGCCCGCTTGTTGGCAGCAGGAACTCCGGTCTGGGCCGATCTCTCCATTCCCAACAAGATCACTCCCGCGATCAAGACATGGAACGTGGTGGCTGAAATTCGCGGCAGCGAGAGACCGGACGAGTACGTCGTGCTGGGCGCGCATCTTGACTCATGGGAGTTGGGAACTGGCGCGCTGGATAACGGCTGCAATGCCGCGCTGGTAGTTGACGCTTTACGAGCGATCAAGGCGTCGGGTCTGAGACCACGGCGATCGATTCGCTTCATTCTGTTTTCGGGCGAAGAAGAAGGGTTGATCGGCTCACGCGTCTACGCGGCAGCGCACCGCGACGAACTGGACAGAGTCGCTGGCGTGGTGGTTTTCGATTCCGGCACCGGGAAGACGACTGCCTTCTCGACGGGCGGTCGGAAAGACGTGATTCCGGCAGTGGAGGCGATTCTGAAGCCTCTCGAGCAGTTTGGCGTAACCAAGGCGATTCCCACGGCCGAGTCAGGCACCGATCATTTCGACTTCATGCTCGAGGGGGTGCCGACATTCGTGGCTGAAAACGATGAAGCGAATTACCTGGAAAACTACCACGCGACCACCGACACATTCGACAAAGTCGATTTCCCGCAATTGAAGAAGGATGTGGCCGAGGCAGCCGTACTGAGTTTTTCTCTGGCAAATCGTCCCGAGCCGATTGGCCCTCGTCTGAGCCGGGCCCAGGTCGAAGCGATGATGCACGAAACCCATCTCGACCAGGAATTGAAGGATATGGGCATGTGGGACGAATGGATGCAAGGGAAACGCGGTCGCCAACAGTAGAAGCGTTGCTTGTCATACTATTTCTCTGTGCTTGTTTTCTGGGTTCTCTTCAATCTCTTTGTGCTTGCGATGCTGGCGCTCATCTGGGCGTGCTGCAGCGGCGTTCCCACAGCGTTGGACTGCGCGAAGCGCTGGCCTGGGCAGGAGTTTGGATTGCCCTTAGCCCGGGCGGGTTTGCGGTGCCGGTGTTATCTGTGGCAAGGCCGGTCAACCGGCTCTCCAGTTTGTAACTGGCTACGTCATCGAACTGTCCCTTAGCATTGATAACCTTTTTGTATTCCTTGTTATCTTCCGGTTTTTCAAAGTAGCAGATCAACACCAGCACAAGGTTCTCTTCTGGGGAATTCTTGGAGCGCTCTTGATTCGCGGTGCGTTCATCGCAGCTGGGGTTGGGTTGCTGCAGCACTTCAGCTGGATCACCTACGTATTCGGCGCGCTGCTTGTCTTTTCGGGATTTAAACTGCTGCGACAGGGCTCCGCCAAGATCAAGCCGGAGAAAAACGCCGTTCTGCGGTTGTTCCGACGGGTTCTCCCCGTGACCGAAGATTATGTAGGCGGCAACTTTTTTACGCGCAAGGATAAAGATAAGCTGTACGCGACTCCGCTGCTGCTGGTGCTGCTGATGGTCGAAACCACCGACATTCTTTTTGCCGTTGATTCAATTCCGGCGGTGCTTGCCATCACGACGAACGCTTTCATCGTCTATACGTCGAATGTGTTTGCGATTCTCGGACTGCGCTCCATGTACTTTGCCCTGGCGGGCGTGATGGATCTGTTTCACTATCTCCATTACGGATTATCGGTGGTGCTCATTTTCATTGGGCTCAAGATGCTGGGCTCCCACTACGTAGAGGATCCCCACCGAGTGGGCGCTGGCAATCGTTCTGCTCCGTATTAGGAGTCCTCCGTACTAGGCCTCGTTGCTTCATTCCCAGCACGGCGATCGCCACCGGCGAGCGAACTTCAGCCGCGAAACAGGATTCGTTGTTCTGGTTACCTCATGTTCCGGTACGTCATGTTCCGTCCGTCATGTTCCGTACGCCATGTTCCATACGCTATGATGAATATTCATGATTAGCGTACCCGTCAGCACGCCGTCGCGCTCCTATGAAGTCTTGATAGGACGGGACTTGCTTGCGCGTTCCGGAGACTTGTTGGCAAAAGTTCTTCAGGGCCGGCGGGCCTTTGTTGTCACGGTCCCTCCCGTACGGCGTTGGGCAAAGACGTTGTTGAAATCGTTGTCCACTGCCGGAATCGAAGCCGCAGTCCTTGAAATGCAGGATGGCGAGCGTTCGAAACGGTTGTCGACGCTAGAGAAGCTGGCAGAGAAGTTGGTGAAGCAGGGCGCGGACCGCGGCGTCACGCTGATTGCTCTTGGCGGCGGCGTAGTCGGAGACGTGACCGGCTTCCTTGCATCGATCTACATGCGTGGAGTCGATGTCATCCAGATTCCGACGACGGTCTTGGCCCAGGTGGATGCTGCGATCGGCGGGAAGACTGGGGTCAATCTGGTATCGGGAAAAAATCTGCTAGGCACTTTTCATCAACCCCGCGCAGTTTTGATTGACCCTTCTGTGCTTGAGACACTACCTTCACGCGAATATCGGGCTGGCCTGTATGAGGCTTTGAAGTGCGGCATCATCGGAGATCCTGGACTCTTCCGTCTGTTTGAAGACCGTCGACGAGAAATTCTGGATCGCGATCCTACCGTCGTCGAGAAGGTGGTTGCCGACTCGGTGCGCCTGAAGGCGTCAGTCGTGAGTGCGGATGAGCGCGAGGGCGGCCTGCGCCAGGTGCTCAATCTCGGCCACACCATCGGGCACGCACTTGAAGCCGAGACCGGCTACACAAAGCTGCTACATGGAGAAGCCGTCGCTTGGGGAATGATCGCAGCGACGCATATTGCGCTCGCGACGGGCAAGATCGACAGCGTCACGGCGGGAAGAATCTCCAATACGGTGCTTGGCTTTGGCCGCTTACCCCGCATGCAGTGGCAGACCGCGAACATCCTGAAGCGACTGCGCTCTGATAAAAAGACGCGGCAAGGAGTCGTGCACTTTATTCTGCCGCGCGAGATCGGCAAGGTCGAAATTACCAGTGACGTGCCGGTCGAGGCTGTCCGATCGGCCATTGATGAGATTCGAAAGCTGGCACGCAATTGAGCAAGAGCCATTGAACAGAGGCGATCAAGCAAAGAACAGATGAACAGCGAACCAACGGATCACGAGACGGATCGAATTGTAGGCGCGGCTCCTGCCGGGGCCCGCGACCGCGACTCTGCTGCGGCCGCCGTCCGCGAGATGTTCACTTCGATCGCGCCGCGCTACGATCTGCTGAATCACGTGCTCTCCTTCAATGTGGACCGGGTATGGTGGTGGCGCACGGCGCGGAAGTTTGACTCGATTCTGCGTCGACCGAATGCCCGCGTGCTCGATCTGTGTTGCGGCACCGGAGACATGACCTTTGCGCTGCGCCGGCGCGCTGCTTCGGGATTCGCGCAGATTCTCGGGGCGGATTTTTCTCATGCCATGCTGCAGCGTGCGTCTGCCAAGGGCAAGGGAACGGCGTTGGGCTGGATCGAGGCGGACGCGCTTCGCTTACCGTTTCCTGATGGCCACTTCAATCTCGTAACTTCGGCGTTCGGCTTCAGAAACCTGGCTGATTATGATGCCGGCCTGCGCGAGATCGCCCGCGTTCTTGTTCCCGGCGGCGAATGCGGCATCCTCGATTTTGGAGAGCCGGGCGGCTTGATCGGAAAAGGCTATCGCGTCTATTTCAAGAAAGTCCTTCCGGCAATCGGAACACTGATTTCGGGAGTGCGCGGCCCGTATGCGTACTTGCCGGCGTCCGTCGAGCGCTTTCCGTCTCCGGATGAAATGCAAGGCCGCATGCATCAGGCGGGTTTTCGGGAGGTTTCCTGGACTCCGTACACGTTCGGCGTGGCGGGGCTGTACCGGGGAGTCAAGAACACTTAACCGTCAGCGCACGCTGCGTCTCGGCGGTGAGATTTAGTTCTTCGAGAACGAATCCGCGAACGCCTCAACCGTTGTTTTCGCAATTACCCGTTCGTAGTCGGCGCCCAGAAACTTCTTCAGCCGGTCGGTATTCATGATGTACTGCCCGCTCATGTAAGGGACAGCGTCGGGCGGAATCGCCGAAATATTCCAGCTCCACAGCAACTGAAGAATCTGCCGCATGCTCCATTGCCCGGGTACGCGCAGCAGCTTGGCATGGGCCATTTCGATGCATTGGCCGAAGGTTAAAGGCTCGCCTCGCCCGGCGACGTTCAGGATCGTGAGTCGCTGGGCCTCCGGCTCTCGCCTGAGTATCCAGGCGATCAACCGGGCCATGTCGTCGATGTGGATGAACTGAATCTTGTTGTCCACATACTTCTGGCCGAAGGGAAGCATACAAGGCAGCCGCTTTGAAGCCTCGCGCATGCGGGCCGCACGAGCACCCTTGCCGTTGGGAGTTCCGCGGAACGCGCCCATTAAATAGTTTTCGACCGTAGCGCCGGCAAAGATATGTGGCCGAAGAATGAACACGCCGCATCCGCGCAAGGAGGGCGCCCGCTGCTGTACGACTTCGTCGCTTTCCTTCTTGTGGATGGCATAGGGAAGCGTGTGCGCGTTGAGCGGGGCGTCTTCGGAAACCGCGGTGGGCATATCGGAACCGTAAGCTGAAACGCTGCTCGGGAAAATGAACTGCCGAACAGTGGTCGTCGTATTCCGGTTGGCCTCGGCGATCGCTTCCATCACGCGCGCGGTTCCGGCCACGTTGATGCGCCACATGCGATCAACGTCGAGAACCCCGGTGCGTTGTGGATCGATCACAAACGCCAAGTGCACAACCGAGACCGGTTGCACCTCACGGAGCAGCAGCAGCAATTCTCGTGTGGATTCCTCGTTGCCCAGATCGAGCGCAACAAAGCGATCAACGTGACAGTTCTTTGGCGGCGTGACGTCAATGCCAATCACTGTCCAATCCGAAAGTTGTTGGACCAGTCGCTGACCTAGGTTCCCTGAAACGCCTGTAACAATAATCGTCGGTTTCGCAGTGTCCATTTAGTCGGGATCTTCCACCTGTTGCGGTGGTTTCGCGCCCCTGGGGAGCGGCGGCATGCCCGGACCGTGAACCGGCCCGAAGTATGCATCATTCAACTCAACGTTGCCCTGAAATCCCTGCATGCTTTCGCGGTAGCGCTGACCGGAAATCGCGGTGCGAATTTCCTGCTTCACGGTATCCAGGGTCAGGGTTTCTTTGCTGACCATTTTGTAAATGTAGTGTCCGCTGTTCGGATCCGAGATCACCGCCGATACTTCACCAGCTTTGAGGTCCATCACGGCCTGGTGGTTCGTCGGCAGTGTTGTGCGCCGTACCTTCTCCATCTTCGTGTTAGGCGCGTTGCCCGGCAGTCCGGCGGCAGCGTACGCTTCCTTTTGCAACTTATCTGGATCTTCGCCCTTGGCGGCACGAGCTTGCAGGGCGGCGGCAAGCTTTACCATCGCCGCTTCGCCGGCCTTCTTCTGAGCTTCGGTCGGCTGTGGCGGAGCGGCAGGCTTGGCTGCTTTCGCGCCAGGTGTAGCGCCGGCCTTGGGCTTCGCCGACGGAGCCGCTGGCTGCTTGCTTCGTGGAACAAAAATTCTTGCGAACGTGGCCTGCTCGTAGGAACCTATGTTTTTGTTGTAGTACTCCTGAATATCGCTGTCGCTGACCTTATTGGACTCATCCTGGAGTGCGCGGCTAACCTCTTGCGAAAGGATCTGCATGCGCGCAAAAAGCATCATTTCGTCGAACTTCGGCTGCTTGTCAAGCCCGCGCTTTTCTGCTGCCGTCGACATCCGGAGCATCCTGGAGTAAGCCGTTGCCAGCTGGCGCCGAATGGCCGGGGACATATTTGGCTGGAGCGCCTCGGCCAACTTTTCGAATTGTGCGCGGCTGATGGCTGTCTTGCAGGCATCGCCTTGCAGACTGGCATCGGCGCAGAAGCCCTTAATGGTAATCACCGTGTCGTCGGGGCCAACTTTGACTTCAGGAGCTTTATCGCCCGCATTCGGCGCGTCCGCCTTGATCGGTGGTACGGGTGCAGCAGGTGTAACTGGTTGCACAGCCTGACCGAACGCCAAGCTGGAGAGCAGGAGATACACCAGCAATTTGGAACGCATCTAGACAAATCCTCCAAAGAAAAAATTGCGACGAGAGCATCGTAAATGACCTGCCCAAGACCGGGCAAGCGGACGAGGGGTTGGCGGCAGACGAATCCAAAGCGATAATGACATCGATGACGAAACGCCGGCCACTTTCAGCTCCGAGTCCATGCGCCGTGAAAAGCGCTCCGTCGCCGGGAACTCGGTACTGGCTGCGCTGGTAATCACGACTCTGAAGATCGTCGTCGGATTTGCCACCGGTTCGTTGGGAATTCTTTCTGAGGCCGCCCACTCCGGCTTGGACCTGATCGCCGCGCTGATAACTTTTTTTTCGGTTCGCGTGTCCGACAAACCTGCCGACGCCGACCATCAATACGGACACGGCAAATTCGAGAATTTTTCCGCGTTCATCGAAACCGGCCTCTTGCTGCTGACGTGCGTTTGGATTGTGTATGAAGCGATCCGCAGGTTGTTTTTTCACAGCGTGGAAATCGAACCGAGCACGGCTGCCTTCCTGGTCATGTTCCTATCCGTGGCCATTGATTTCTGGCGGTCCCGGGCACTGGGGCGTATCGCCGTGAAATACGACAGCCAGGCGCTCGAAGCCGATGCTCTCCACTTTGCTACGGATATCTGGTCGAGTTCGGTGGTCGTCGTAGGACTTGCGTTGGTGTGGGCCGGGCGTACCTACAAAGTCGAGTGGCTGCGCCAGGCCGATCCGATTGCGGCACTCTTCGTTGCCGGAGTCGTTGTGTCCGTCAGTTGGCGCCTGGCGAGAAGAACCGTTGACGCGCTTCTTGATGCGGCTCCGATCGGAGTCCGCAGCCAGATCCTTGACCGTATCGCGACTGTCAACGGCGTGCTGGAAGTGGAAAGAGTGCGCTTTCGCAAAGCAGGGAACAACTACTTCGCTGATGTATCGGTGGCGCTGGAGCGCAACTTCGACTTTTCAACGCTCCGAGCAAGTTTCAGACGCTGTGAAGTCGCGGGTGCGCGAGATCCTTCCGGCGGCCGATGTGGTTGTGCACTCGGTTCCACGGGCCCGGCAGGCAGAGAATATTTTCGATCGGATTCGCGCAGTCGCGACTCGAAACAATTTCAACGTACATGACGTCAGCGTGCAGGACTTGAACGGTCAGTTGCACGTAGAGCAGCACCTCGAACTCGATGAGCGCCTCAGCATGAAACAGGCGCACGATGAAGTGACGCGCCTCGAAACCGAGATGCGCACCGAGGTTCCGGAAATTGCGACCATTCTCACCCATATTGAAAGCGAGCCGGCAACGATCGAAACGGGTGAGGAGATTGTTCTCGAGCCCGAACTGGAACAGCGGCTCAAAGAGATTGTGAAGGAATTTCCGGAAGTGATTGACGTCCACGAGTTTCAGTTCAAGAAAATCAGTGCCCGGCTTTATGTCTCGTGCCATTGCACGCTGCCCGACGATATGCCGCTTTCGCGTGTGCATGACGTGCAGACGTCGCTGGAGATTCGCTTCAAACACGATGCGCCGCAACTTTTTAAGGTCTTGATTCATCCAGAACCAGTAACGGATAACCGGCGCTAGGGGAAAGACGCTGATCGCTTTTCGCTATTCGCCCTTCGCAACACCGCGCCCCTGCGAACAGCGGATAGCGAACGACGAACGGCGACCCAAGAAAGGCAACCATGATTGAAGCATCCGTCAATTGGACCGACAACGAGCGATACGTGGGAGCCGCCACTTCGCGGCACTCGATCGTGATGGATACAGCAACCGAGAAGACCGCCAGCACTCCCATGGAGTTGGTTCTGATCGCGCTGTGCGGATGCACGGCTTCCGACGTCGTCGGCATTCTCCGCAAGAAGCGCGAGCCATTTACGGGCCTGGAAGTGAAGGCGAAAGGTGATCGGGCGGACGGCTACCCGGCTGTCTATACCGCGATTCACCTGACCTACATCATTCATGGACAGGTATCGAAGAAGAGCATGGAAGACGCGGTCAAGCTGTCGAAAGACAAATACTGTTCCGTCTCCGCCATGCTGGAGAAGACTGCGAAGATCACTTACAGCATCGAGCACGTGGCGTGAAGTCTGGGTCTTATCAGTCTCGACCTCATCCGCTGCGCGGGTATCTTTACATCGGCAGTGCTGCGCTATTGTGGGGAGTTTCGGCTACGCTCGGTCGCGCGGCATTCACAGGTCATTTGTTGCCGGGCGGCGCGTCTCTGGGCGCCATCGACCCGCTGATTCTCTCGCAGAGCCGCGCCACGCTATCGCTGGCGGTTCTTCTGCCAGTTCTTCTTTGGCGTAGAGGTGCTGCGGCGCTCCGCGTTCCTGGGCGCGACCTCTTCAAGTTTCTGATACTGGGAATCTTCGGCATTGCGGCATCAAACTACCTTTACTACCTGGCGATTCAACGGACGAACGTAGCGACCGCCATCATCCTGCAATACACCGCGCCGGTCTGGGTTTTGCTCTATACAGCAGCACGTGGAGCACAGCGGCCTTCGTTGCGGAGGACCGCCGCCGTGGGATTGGCCGTAGTCGGCTGCGTGCTCGCTGTCGGTCTGGTTGGTGCGGGCGGCTTCCGCATGGACGCCATCGGAGTCACCGCCGCCATCCTCGCCGCCTTTTCGTTTGCCTTTTACAACGTCGGCGGACACGAGGTGCTGGCCCGCTATGACCGCTGGAAAGTGTTGCTCTGGGTGCTGGTTGCGACGGCAACCTTCTGGATCTTCGTGAATCCGCCATGGAAAATCATCGCCGCGCACTACGGCCGCCAACAATGGGGATTCATGCTGCTGTTTTCGCTGGTATCGGTGCTAGGTCCATTCTCCTGCTACTTTGCTGGCCTGCAGCATCTCGAACCAACTCGCGCCATCGTGGCCAGTTGTCTGGAGCCAGTCTTCAGCATCGTGCTCACCGCGCTATTCCTGGGAGAGTTGGTGCGAACGATGCAGACGGTTGGCATCGTGCTGGTGCTGGTTGCGATTGTGCTGATCCAGTTGCCGGAGCGTAGAGTAGGCGGGGAAGAGTTGGTGGTCGAGCCGATCGAGTAGGAAGTCTTTGGTCGATCGTCGTTCGTCGATCGTCGTTGTTCATTAGTCATTGGCACACACGGCTCGCCGAACGACTAGCGACCAGCGACTGACGACCTCATTCCAGACTTCTTCCTTTCGTCTCTGGCAACTGCGTCGCCATTAAACTCGCCAGAAGGAATCCCGCTCCACACAGATAGAACGCCCAACTCAGTCCCTTCGTCTGACCAACCCATCCAATGATCCACGGAGCGACCGAACTCAACGCGCGTGCTCCGTTGTAGGTAAAGCCCAAAGCGCGTGCCCGCACCCGCGTCGGAAAGATCTCGCTGGCGATGATCCCCGAGCCGGAGAAAAATCCCGTGCCAAAGAAAGCGACAATCGTACCCAGCACCAGGAGCATCACCGGCGACCGCGCCAGGGCATAAACAGGCACTAGAAGAGCGGCTCCGAGCGTGTAGAGGATGAAAGATTTGCGGCGTCCGAGATGATCGGCGACCCAGCCAAAGCTGGCGTACCCCGGAAACATTCCAAACAGGTTCAGCACGACCAGCAGCGCAGTCGTACCCATCACGCTAAACCCGCGCCCGCCTTGCGCAACGGAAAGGGAAAGATAAGGTGGTATCCAGGTGAACAGTCCCCACCAGCCAAACATGCCAAAAAAGTTGAGCAAGAGAAGGACGATCGTGCTCTTGCCGTACGGCGCCCGAAAAATGGCGGAGAATTCGTCCCTCTGTGAACTCCGTGACCCCTGTGGTTCAAGGTTTTGATTTTGCCGATGCTCCACCCACATCGGCGATTCCGGCACGCGGCTCTGAATCCAAAGCGTGACGATGGCGGGAAGAATTCCGACAAAGAACACCATCCGCCAGTTCGCGTACCGCAGGACGACGCCCGCCACCAAAGCCGCCAACGCATACCCGATCGCCCAGGAACTCTGCACCATCGAAATTGCCTTGGCGCGAAACTCATCGGGCCAGGTCTCGGCAACCAGCGTCGCCCCGGTATTCCACTCGCCGCCCATCCCCAGTCCGAGGATGAAGCGAAACACGGCCAGCATCAGCACGGTCGTCGAGAGTCCCGAAGCAAACGAGCAGATCGAATACGTCAGGATGCTCAGCATCAGTGCGCGCTTGCGTCCGACGCGATCCGCGAGAAAGCCGAAGAGCACTCCGCCCATCCCCGACGCCAGCAGAGTCAGCGTGTAGAGCAGCCCCGAAACCGCCTTCGACATGCCTAGATCGCGCATGACATGCGTCAGCACGAGCGCATAGAGCATGGCGTCAAAGGCGTCGAGCATCCAGCCCAAAGCCGCCGCCAGCAGCGTGCGGCGCTGCTCGGTCGTGGCCTGGCGCAGAAGTTGGATGGGGCCGATGGGCATTTGAGGAGGGATTGTAGCAGGGGGTAGAACCGCAGGCGTGTGAGGCTGCACGGTCACTAAGTTTCCTTGGGGGTGTAACGCCTCCTGGCCGGCACTCCTTCTGGTGGGCATTACTGGAAGGTAGGAATAAGTTACTCTGGGCGATGTATACTTTTGGGTCGTCGGAGGGGCCAATGTCGAACGCGTGCCTTTCATTGAAACGCATTGTTTCTGCTTTCCCGTTGCTAACAATTGTCCTAGGATCGCTATTTACGATTGTTCAACCAGTACGCGCGCAAACGCTGTCCACTCTTTATTCATTCAAGGGCGGAACAGACGGGGGAAACCCCGATGCTGGCTTGGTCCTGGACGCGAAGGGCAATCTTTACGGTACGACTGTCACCGGCGGATCGTACGGCAACGGCACTGTGTTTGAAGTAAGTGAGAGTGGCAACAAGACGGTGCTTCACAGTTTTGCCGGCTCACCGGACGGAGCTTCCCCTTACTTTGGCACCTTAGTTCGGGACGCAAAAGGGAATCTCTACGGTGCGACCTATTGGGGGGGCACTTATGGCGGAGGGACAGTATTCGAGCTGACTAAGAAAGGCAACGAGACAGTGCTTTATAGCTTCTGCTCGGTGCAGGCATGCGGAGATGGCCAAAGCAGTTCGAGCCTGGTGCGGGACGCACTCGGCAATCTCTATGGCTCAACAAACTTTGGTGGTGCCTACGGGTGCGGTACCGTTTACGAGGTCACTCCGGCCGGCAATGAGACTACGCTTTACAACTTCCAAGGAAATTCCGACGGGTGCGAACCCGAAAGCCGATTGATCCGGGACTCGAAGGGCAATCTGTACGGCACAACGTTTACGGGCGGCGACTTGGGTGGGTGCAACAACGGTGGTTATGTCGGCTGCGGCACGGTATTTAAGATCACGCCGTCCGGTACGGAGACAGTACTCCACAGCTTCAGCGGGCCGCCGAGTGATGGGCAATTTCCCAGCGCGGATTTAGTCTTGGACCCGAAGGGCAATCTCTACGGTATGACCCCCGAGGGTGGTACCAACGGTGTCGGCACCGTGTTCGAACTGACGAAGAAAGGCTCTGAGACGATACTTCATAATTTTGTTTTGGGATTCGGCGAAGCTCGTAATCCCAACGCCGGTTTAATTCGTGATAAGCAGGGCAACTTCTTTGGCACCACCACGGGAGGAGGCAGTTCAGGCGATGGTGGTTACGGTTGGGGTACGATCTTCAAAATGACGCCGGATGGGACGGTAACTGTCCTTTACAGCTTCACTGGTGGGGCAGACGGAGGTACTCCGTGGGGCGATCTGGTCATGGATAAGCAAGGCAATCTCTACGGGACAACCGTTTACGGCGGTCTTACTGGTTCGGGCTGCTGGTCGACGGGGCCCGGTTGCGGCACGGTGTTTAAGTTAACCCCGTAACCACCACAACTTACCTCATTGCGCCGCCTCCCGGAACAGTTGCTCAATCGTCTGCATCAGCATGAGCAACCGGTTCGGATGATCGGGAAGGTCGATGAAACCGTAGCTCAGGTAGAAGTTTCGCGCCCTCTCATCTTTGGCATCGACGACAACGGCCAGCGACGCGATGTTCCTGCTGTGGAGTAGAGCCTTTTCGAGTGCTCCCATGAGCAGGATATCTCCGAGGCCCGCGCCTTTGAACTCTTGGCTCCGCGCCAACCTTCCCAGAAGAGTTGCCGGCAACTTATCGTATTTTGGCAGGCGCAAGCGCTGAGCCGCCTCCTCTGGCAAATCACCCGGTTCGATCGTGTACTGGGAGAGTGTGTAATAACCAGCGATCGCTTTGCCGTCAGGTGTGAGCACATAGACGGCGGCCACTCGCTTCTGTACTTCCTGATTTGCTCGTTCCTTCAAATAGACATTGAGCGCTTCGTGCTCGCACGAAAAAGCCGCTCGGTTATGAACTTTCTTGTCGAGCGGCTCAAATCGGGAGTTCTGTTTTTCTCGATCGGCCAACTAAGTGATCTCCCGCTTGAATCGCTTGGCGGCTGCGATCGCCTTTCGGTTGGGCGCGGGCGGATTCAGGAGCGCTTCCACAAAAACCCGCCGCGAGTTCTGCGCGAGAGTCAGGGTTTCATTTTCACGGATGGTGTGAAGAGCAGCTTCCTTAGCTGCCATCCGCAAGAAATCCGAAGCCGAGGTGCCACGCAGACGGGCGGCTTCCTCGATGGCCTCTTTTTCTTCGCGAGTCACTCGCGCATCGAGTCGTTGGTCGCGCGCTGGAGATGCGGTTGCCATGGCTACCCTCTGTAAATAATGTACGGCAGTTTGCCGTACATGTCAAGTTGGATCGTGTATGAGCAATATAATCAGATAGTTAGCGCTAGCTAGAAAGTGGATGCCCCAGCCTCCGCAAATACCTCTGCGCCTTTCCACGTCGCGCCCGATCTGCTCTTTCAGCGCTTCTATCGACGGAAACTTGATCTCATCGCGCAGACGATCGAGAAAATGAAGTTCGACTTCCGTCTCCGCCGATAGTTCGATGGGATGGAAATTCAGCAGGTGCGTCTCGATGGCAAAAGAATCGGCACCGAATGTCGGACGGTTCCCGACATTCGTTACCGAATCAAAACACTCGTCTTTTGTCCCCGCTGCCGATGCGCGTGCGCGTGATGTATACACCATCTTTGGGAACAAGTTCTTCATAGCGCGCCAGGTTGATCGTGGGCACCGTGTACTTCGCTCCGTAGCCGCGTCCGCGCCCGGCCGTGGCCAGAATGCTGAATGGACGCGCCAGCAAATGCCGCGCCCGGCTCACGCGGCCTTCAGCCAGCAGTTTGCGGATGTGGCTGCTGGAAACATTCTCTCCGCGCAGGCGCATTTCGGGATAGTCATGCACTTCGAATCCCATTTCCCGTGCCGAACTCCCGAAGCATGGCGATGTTTCCGGCTGCTTTGTTTCCGAAGTGGAAGTTGTAGCCTTCGTGAACTTCGCGCGCGCGCAGTTTCTTCTTCAAAATGTCATGGGCGAACTGATGCGGCGTCATCAGCGAGAGATCGCGGGAGAAGGGAAGCAGCAGAACAGCATCGATCCCGGTCGCTTCCAGCAGCCGTAGTTTTTCCGGAAGCGGAGTCAGCAGCTTGAGATTGCTATCGGGTCGCAAAATCCGAGCCGGATGCGGCTCAAACGTCACCACCACCGACCGCGCGTTACTATCCGTCGAACGGAGCGCCCGAGTCCGCCGCACAATTTCGTCGATGACATTCCGGTGCGCCCGGTGCACGCCGTCAAAATTCCCGACACTGAGCAGGGTTGGGCCGAAGTCGTGGGGAATATCGTCGAGTTTGTGAAAAGTCTGCATTCAAGATCTACGCGGCAACACGCTAAGGAGTCGTTAGTGGTCGTTTGTCGATAGTGGCCGTCCTCGCCTCGCGGCATGCGCCCGACGACTGCCGACTAACGACTACCGACTGTCCTTCTCAAATTTCGAACTCCAGCTTCATCCCGTCAAACGCCAGTTCCACGCCAGGCGGCAATGTCGCGTTCGTCGCCTCGTGGGGCAAATCGTGACAGATATGGGTAAAGAGCGTGCGCTTCGGCTTTACCGCGTCCACGATCTTCAGTGATTGCTCGACCGTCGAGTGCGTCGGATGCGGAACATAGCGCAGAGCATCCAGAAAAAGTATGTCGAGGCCTTCCAGTTTCGCGAGCGTCTCAGCCGGAACTTCACTGTGATCCGTAAAGTACGCCGCCGATCCAAAGCGAAAACCGAGAATCGGAGTCTCTCCATGGATTACCGTCAACGGCTCAAAGCGCGCGCCAAACAAGTCGACTGCGCCGTCAATCTCGCGTAGCTCGACCTGCGGCAATCCGCCGAACTTATATGTCGGCGAAAAGATGTATGGAAACATGTTACGTAAGAACTCGCAGGCGTCGGGCGTGCCATAGAGCGGCATCTTGCCCGGCTTGTGGTAATACGTCAGAGGCCGCAGGTCGTCGATGCCGAGAATATGATCAGCGTGCGTGTGGGTGTAGAGGACGGCATCGAGCCGCGTAATGTTTTCCCGCAACGCCTGCTCGCGAAAATCGGGCGTTGAGTCGATCATCACGTGACGGGCATTGTCGTGAGGATCGCGGTAGCTGATCATCACCGACGGACGAGTGCGGCGGTCGCGCGGATCGGCCGAATGGCAGACAGCGCAGTCGCAGCCGATCGTCGGAACTCCCATCGACGTGCCGCTGCCCAAGACCGTGAGAGTCGCCCGCATCAGCCGTTGGTTCCCGTGATCGGCCCGGGCGCTTGCGGAGGCCGCGCCAGCGCGTTGGTCACCTCCACGTATGCCATGCGCAGTTCGTAGAGACAATTCTGTAAGAAGCCCTGTTCTTTGGGAGTGAGGTTGCCCTTGGTCTTCTCGCCGATCATGCTCAAAGTATCAATCGTCTGCCGCGCACCAATCAGGTCGACTCCGGGCTGCCCGCCTTTTTCGTGCATCAAGCCAAGCTGCATCATGGCGGTCATGTAGAGAGAGGCCATGAAGCGCTCGAAACTCACTTCGAGTTCTTTCGCCGAGTGCCCGCTCAATTCAACCCGCGCATCCAGGTCGCGTGACGACTGCTGGTAAGCATCGTGCTGCGCCTGCTGTTCGGAAGCGGTGGGAGGTTCGGGGACATCCGACTCCAGGATGGGGGCAGCGGCTACTGGTGCGGCTTCCGGAGCAGGCGTAGCAACTACGGTCGGTGCGGGCGCCGGGGTTGGAGAAACTGGGGGAGCCGGAGCAGACGATACTTGTTCCTCCGTAGAATCACGCAGTTCTCCTTCGGAGTTGAACAGTCGCCGGTCGCTGACTTTGAATTCGCTTTCTTCTTTTCGTTTTTGAGCCATAGGTTATTTCTCTTTTCTGGATATGTAGCGCCGTGTTGCGGCCGCGGACATGAGTGTCCGGGCTTACGCGATTCTCACTGGAATGGAATCTGCGCAGGCGTCAGCTTTGCCGTCCCTGCGTGCAACTCTTTTCCTGCGGCCTCGCGACGCAAATATCCCAATGCAACTGGACGATCCGCTCCCGCCAGCGGCAAGATCGCGCTGGTCGTAACTTCGCCAACTTCCTTCTCGTCTTCGTTTTCTCGCACCAGAATCTTCGAGCCCGGTTCGGGCAGCGTTCCCTCCACCGTAAACGCCGTAAACTGGCGGCGGACGGCCCCGCGCGAGCGGATTCGCTCCACGATCTCCTGTCCCAGATAGCATCCCTTGGTGAAATTCAATGCCCGTGTTTGACCGGTTTCTTGGGGCAGGTCCCGTTCGCGGATGTCCACACCAAACTGCGGAATGCCGCGCCAGATGCGAAATAGATTCAGCGCTGCGGCTCCGATGGGCCGGGCTCCCGCTTGCACAAGCGCATCCCAGAGTCGGTTCAGGTTCTCTGGAGCAATCCAGATTTGCCAGGACTCACGTGCCTCTTCACCCGACCGCAGAACTGTAATCGAATCTGTGCCCCAGGCGAGATCCACAAATTGCAGGTGCTTCATCTCGGGCAGGGAAATACCGGCCCGCTCGATCACGCGCCGTGATTCGGGGCCGGTAAGTCCGAGGGCCGCGAGTTTGTTGGTGACGTCAGTGATCTCAACGTCGTCCGCGATGATGTAGTGATCAAAGAGCTGCAGGACTTTATCGCGCTGGCTGCCTTCCGTATCGACCAGCAATGATTCGCCGCGCTGGAAGACGTAAAGGTCGGCTTGAATCTGTCCTTGTGCGTTCAGCAGGAAGGCATAAACTCCGTGGCCGGGAACGAGGTCGCGCACGTTGTTGCTGACCATGCCATTCAGCCAGCGCACGCGGTCGCCGCCGGTCACGGCAATTTTCGCGCGCCCGCTCAAGTCATAGAGGCCGCAACCTGCAACCGTTGCCTGAAATTCGGCGCGAGTGTCGCCGTGGTCCGCGCGTGGCTCAGTGGTTGAATTCTGGTGCAATGCAGTGCTCATGCGTATCTATTTGATTATAGCTAAGGTCAAAGAGGCTCAAGATGCTGTGAGTGTGCAACGGGGAGGGATGCCTCGGCGTGTTTCTCCAACGCTGATTCTGTTATCTTTTGCTTGGGTATAACGATTCGAGTGAGCACAACGAAGAAAGTTGCGGTAATTCCCGGCGACGGCATCGGTAAAGAAGTCGTCCCGCAAGCCGTGCGCGTGCTGGAATCTGTCGGCGCCGACCTGGCCTTTACCCACTTCGATTGGGGGGCCGATCGCTATCTCACCGACGGAGTTACGGTCCCGCCGGATGGCTTCGCTAATCTTTCTCGTGATTTCGACGCTATCTTTGTCGGCGCGTTCGGCGATCCGCGCGTGCCCTCGAACATTCATGCCAAAGAAATCCTGCTCGGCATGCGTACCCAGATGGACTTGTATGCTAATGTTCGGCCGGTTCGCTTGATGGATGCTTCGCTCTGCCCGCTGAAAGGTATCGAGCCGAAGGACTTAGATTTGGTTGTAATTCGCGAGAACACCGAAGGCGTCTACGGCGACCTCGGAGGCGTATTCAAGAAGGGAACTCCGGACGAAGTTGCCACGCAGGAAGATATCAATACCCGCAAAGGGGTCGAGCGCGTTATTCGCTACGCGTTCGATTATTGCGCTAGCCATTCCAAGATTGATGGTTCGCCGCGGCGCCGCGTGCTGATGTGTGACAAATCGAACGCCATGACACATGCTGGCGGATTGTGGCAGCGCGCCTTCAAGGCAGTGGCTGCCGAGTATCCGAACATCGAGGGGCAACACATGTACGTGGACGCGCTCTGTATGCAGATGGTGCGCGATCCGCGAGGCTTCGATGTCATCGTCACCAACAACATGTTCGGTGACATCATCACCGATCTAGCCGCCGGTTTGCAGGGCGGACTTGGCGTCGCGGCCAGCGGCAACCTGCGTCCGGGCTGTACTTCCATGTTCGAACCTGTACACGGTTCAGCGCCGCCGATTGCGGGAAAGAATATCGCCAATCCATTCGGCGCAATCCTCTCGGCGGCGATGATGCTGGAGTATCTCGGTATGGCGAGCCAGGCGAAGAGAGTCGAAGGCGCTGTTCTCGAAGCCGTGCTCCAGAAGAAAACGACCTCCGACATTGGCGGAACCCTGGGGACACGCGAAACAGGGGAGTGGGTCGCCGCGAGGCTCCGCTCAGAATGATATTCAATATGAAGTTTAGAGAATTTACGCTCCACGGTTGTCTGCTCGCTCTGCTGCTAACGACCGGCGCTTGGTCGCAGGATGTTTCCGGGCAAGCCGATCAACCAAAAGCTGAATCAACACAGAAGGCGCCCCCCCCGGCTTCAGAAGAAAAAGTCCTCTCGAACAAAGAAGCCAAGAAGCTTTTCCGTTCCGTCGACGAAATCCTGCAGTTTGCCAGCGAGGATACCGCTCTCCCGATCAAGCACGAAGTCAAGCGCAGGCTCACGAAGCGCGACGAGGTCCAGTCCTATGTCGAAAAAAGCATGAAGGAGGACAAGGACGCGAAGCGTCTCGAAAGGTCGGCGGAGGTGCTCAAGAAGTTCGGGCTGATCCCGCGCAACTTTGATCTGTCGACATTTCTCGTGGCCATGCTGCGCGAGCAGGTGGCCGGGTACTACGACGTCAAGACGAAAACCGTGAACCTGCTGAATTGGGTGGATGCCGATCAGCAAAAACCGGTGCTCGCCCACGAACTCACGCATGCGCTGCAGGACCAGTCGTTCGGCATTGAGAAGTGGATGAAGGCGGACGAAGACGACAAGAAGAACGCCGATCCCAGCCCGGCCGACATTGCCAACGACGAAGAATCTTCGGCGCGGCAGGCAGTCGTCGAAGGCCAGGCGATGGTCGTACTCATGGATTATTCCCTCGCGCCGACAGGAAAGACGCTGCTCGAGTCTCCGCAGATCATGGAGGCGCTCAAGCAGGGCATGTTGGTGGGGTCGGCGGACTCTCCTGCATTTCGCGATGCGCCGATTTTTCTGAAGGAAGAACTGACGTTCCCCTATCGTTACGGCCTCGAGTTCACCGCGGCGCTGCTGCAAGCGGGAGGGAAAGAGTTAGCGTATGCGGGCGCGTTCAAAGATCCGCCGAAGACAACTCGCGAGATCATGGAGCCTGCAACTTATCTGGCGCACGAAAAACTGGAGCCGTTAAAGCTCATCGACATGGATAAGGACTTCAAGGACTACAACGCGTTTGATATCGGAGCCATGGGCGAATTTGACGTGGATGTATTAGTCGAGCAGTACGCGGGGGAAAAAGCGGCTGCGGCAATCTACCCGGAGTGGCGCGGCGGCTATTACTTCGCCGGGAAGCCCAAGTCGGACAAATCGTCCGATCAATCGACGCCCATCGCAGTGCTCTACGTTTCGCGGTGGTCGAGTCCCGCCAAGGCCGCGGAATTTGCTGCCGCGTATGCAAAATCGCTGGCGCAACGCTACAAGAAGCACCAGAACCTGGGAGCCGATGGCAAAGTTGTCGAGGATGCGCCTCCGGTGGACTCCTGGCGAACGTTGCGTGGAAGCCATTCATGGCTGACCGAGGAGGGGACGGTGCTGATCGAGGTTCGCGGCAACGAAATCCTGATCAGCGAAAGCCTGGACGACGCAACGACAAAGAAGGTCGAGGCTGATTTCTGGCCGCCTGAGCCTCCCGTGCCCGCCAAGCCGTGAGTTTCTGTCTTGTATAATCAGCAGTTCCGCAGTTATTCCCATCCGTTTTGGAGCGCACTTGCAACAGGCAGAGATCGGCATCATCGGCGGCAGTGGCTTGTACCACATGCCGGGTTTCACCGACGCACACGAAGTTCAGCTGCAAACTCCGTTTGGAGACCCTTCGGACGCCTACATTCTGGGAATGCTGGAAGGCCGCAAGGTCGCCTTTCTGGCGCGGCACGCACGCGGTCATAAGCTGCTTCCGAGTGAATTGAATTTTCGGGCCAATATCTATGGCTTCAAGCAACTGGGAGCCGAGCGCATTGTGTCGGTTTCGGCTGTCGGTTCTTTAAAGGAAGAACATCATCCGCTTGACTTCGTCATCCCCGACCAGTTTGTCGATCGCACTCGGCATCGCGTGGATACCTTCTTCGGCGACGGCATTGTCGCGCACATCGGATTTGGCGATCCCGTCTGCGGCGAAATGCGCAGGGTTGTGCGCGATGCCTGCAAGGTCGCAGGAGTCAGCGGCAAGTTAGGCGGAACATATGTCTGCATGGAGGGCCCGCAGTTCTCCACGAAGGCGGAATCGAATATCTATCGCAGCTGGGGCGCGGATGTTATCGGCATGACCAACCTGCAGGAGGCGAAACTCGCCCGCGAAGCTGAGATCTGCTACGTGACCATCGCCATGGTCACCGACTATGACTACGGGAATGACTTCGGGGATGAGGACATTGTTTGCCCAAGGCGACGTATCCAACAGATAGCGCATTAAATCAGGCCCTTCCATTCCGATTTATCCACCGGTTCCGGTGAAAGCGGGATGCCTTTCGACAAATCCTTTCCCCGCGCCCGAATGGCCGGACTTTTTTTCCATCTTGAAAACAAACCGCCTGCCGTCCCGATCCACCAGCTTGACGGGCGAGCCGGTCATGGCCTGGCGTTTGAAATGGGAAAACCTTTTTAGAAATCCCGCGCGATCACATTCATGTCATACATGATGTCTGACAATCTGGAAAATGTCAAGAGCGCATCGGCCCGCCCAGGTTGATTCACTGTTTCAGGCAAGACGCTCCGTTGTCCCCGTAATGTTCCGCCCGCCGTTTAGCTCCGGAAGAAGCGGGCGGCCAGGAGATTGGCCGCGGCCCCAAACGCAACCAGCACGGCCAGCGGCAGCAGCACCGCGTCGAAACCGCTGCCAAAGCTGATGAGTTGATGCAGCGCCTGCAGCGCCCAGCCGGTCGGCAGGCAGAGGGAGATGGTTTTCATCACCGGCGGCCCGATTTCCAGCGGCCACCAGCAGCCGCCGAGCGCCGCCATGAGCAGGCTCGCCAGCACGCAAATCCCGCTCACGCGATCGTGCGCGGCAACCAGCGATCCCACCAGCACGCCCAGCGAACCGGCCACCCACGCGAACACAAGCAGCGTCAGCGTCACGCCCGGCAGGTTCGCGCCGAGGTTGACATGAAACAGGAATTTGCCCACCGCCAGGAAGAAAACGATTTGCACGACACCCAGCAGCATGAGGCCGTAGATTTTTCCCATGACCAGTTCCAGGCGTGTCACCGGATGGACCATCAATCGCTTGATCACGCCGTTCCGCCGTTCCGCCGCCACGGTCGCGCCGCCAAAAATCAGCAGGTTCATCATCAGATACATCACCAGATTTCCGGGCAGCGAAAAGTTGAAGCCGGACGGCACCGGTTTTCGGCCCGCAAACGTTGCGTTCAGGCTCACGGGGTTCGGCCGGGCCATGATGGCGCGAAGTTTCGCTTCGGTCAGCGCGCCGGGCGGGTTTGTCGCCGTGGCGGCTTCGAGCAGATGGCCGTTCATGGCGATCAATGCCCGCACGAGCCGCACCTCGATGAGCGCCGTCGTCCGCCTCCTCCGAGGCATCGTGCCGGAGAAACTGCACCTTGCTCTGCTGCTGTTGCAAAACCCGGCTCGTAAAATCGGCGGGTATGCGGATGACGCGCGCAGCGGTCTCGCGGTTGGTCGGGTCCAGGAGCCACATGTTCTGCGAACTCAGTTCAGCGAGAAAGATTCGGCTGAGAAAATTCGTGTCCGCGTTTTCGACCAGCACGGGCGGCGTGCGATTATAAGGTTTGCCGGGGCCGTGATTGGCAAAGCCCATGAAGTACACAAACACCAGCGGCATCACGAACAACCACACGTACGCGCTCCTGTGCTTGAGAAAGAGCCGCAAGTCCGTTTGCCCGATGTCGAGGATTCGTTTCATTCCTGGGAGCGCCGGCGGGACGCCGGCGAGTTAATTGGACAGCCGCGGTGAATCACGCCGGCGGGACGCCGGCGCTCCCAGGCGAGAGCAGATCGAATTGAGAAAATCGTTTTCATGCGCGCAATCCCATTTTGAATTTTCGCCGGAACAACATCGCCGCCAGCGCGAGCAGCACCACGCTCAGCAGCACGAGTTTCAACGCCACCAGGCCCCAGGCGACGTTCGCGCCGCCGAACTGAAGGTTGCGCGCCGTGTCCACGAACCAATAGCTGGGCATCAACGGCGTGATGTGCTCGCGCAGGAATGCCGGCAGTTGATTCGCCGGAAACGCGCAGCCGCCCACCAGGCCCAAAGCCATCCCCGCCATGTTGTTCAATACGGCCGCGCGACGCTCATCCGGCATGAGCGCCACCAACAGGGCGAACAAAGCCGCGGCGAAACAAGTGTAGCCGAAGGCGAGCATCATCAGCGCCAGGGGGTGCTGCCAGTGAATGCGAAAAATCAAACCGCCGCCGCCGAGCATTATCCCGCTGCAAAGCAGCAACATCACCACCGTGAACACGGCCTTGCCGGCGATGAATGGCACCAGCGAATCCCGCATCGTCTGGTAGCGCTCGAAGGTGCGCTGCCGCAATTCGCGGTAGAGATCGCTCATCGCGTTGCCGGCAAGGAAAAGGAGAAACATCGCGGACATCCCCACCAGCAAATAGGCAAACACGCTGTCGTGGAACCGCTCTTCGCCGCGCCCGGCTTCGTTCCCCCGCCCTTTCGATTCATCGGCGGGCGCCTCCTTCTCATAACTGACGAGCGGCGGGTTGATGTAATTTTTAGCCGTCTTCAATTTGTCGCCCGCGCGGTCAATCAATTGCGAGACCTTGTGGTAATCCGTCTTGCCTTCCAACACCGCCTGCCAGTCCGGAAACTCGGACTGGAAATTGCGCGAAATCGCGTTCAAGCCCGTCACGACCGCGCCGAGCAATTCCTCCAGCACGGCGGGATGAATGGACTCCGCCGGATTCTTGATCAGTTCCAGACTTACCGGTTCGACGGGCCGAGAAGATAATTCCGCATGAAGTTCGTGGGAATAATGAGCACCGCGCTGATTTTGTTGGCGTTGATCTCGCGCAAGGCGTCCTCGCGCTCCATGAACACCGGTTCGAGATATTTGCCGCCCTGATTTTGATTCGCCGATCCGCGCAGAAAATCGGACAGCAGCGATTTATCCTCGTCCACCACGGCGAACCGGATGCGGCCCAGCGCGCCGTTGTCGGAATGTCCGCCGAACACCAGGCCGATGAGCGCGGTCATCGCCAGCGGCACGATGAGATTGATGAGCCACGGCAGCGGGTTGCGCCAGGCGCGGCGCAGGTCTTTGGCGAGGAGAATGCGAAGCATGGCTAAAGTAGGACAGGCATCCTGCCGGTCTCCATTTTCTTTTCGGGCTTTGATTTTCGACTAATTTTATTTCTTCTCATTGGTCAGAGACAGGCTGGAAGCGCTGTCCTACGTTTATTCCCTCAATTCCCGTCCTGTGAGTTGCAAAAACACGTCATTCAAGCTCGGCCGCTTGAGCGTGACATTCTCCACATGCACGGGCAGGCCGAGCAAATCCTTGAGGCACTCGGACGGATCGCGTTTGTCAATTGCCGCAACGACAAGCTGCCGTTCCGTTTTCTGGATGATGCGGAAGCGCTGGAGGAATCCGCCCCAGGCATCCGGCGAGGCGTCCTTGAAATCGGCCTCCAGCAGAAACACACGGTCGCCGCCCAGCCGCTCCTGCAATTCGCCCAACGTGCCTTCGGCCAGCAACCGGCCGTGATCAATGATGCCGATGCGCTGGCAAAGCGTCTCGGCTTCTTCGAGGTAATGCGTGGTGTAAAGAATTGCCGTGCCGGACGCGCGGAGGTTGCGGATGAATTCGAGGATGTTCAGCCGCGCCTGCGGATCAATGCCCACCGTCGGCTCGTCCAGCAGCAGGAGTTGCGGACGATGCAACAGCGCGCAACCGAGATTGATGCGCCGCTTCATGCCGCCGGAATAAGTCTTCACCGCGTCCTTCGCGCGATCCGTCAGCGTGAGCGCTTCGAGCAATTCCACCGCGCGCGATTTGGCTTCGCCCGAACCCAGGCCCGCCATGCGGCCCCAGAATTCCAGGTTCTCGCGCCCGGTCAGCTCCTCGTAAATCGCCAGTTCCTGCGGCACGACGCCCATGATGCGCTTGGCGGCCTGGGGATCGGACCAGAAGGGTTTGCCGCCCACGAAAACCTCGCCGCGCGTCGGGCTTGAGCAGGCCGGAAATCATCGAGATGGAGGTCGTCTTGCCCGCGCCATTGGGGCCGAGCAGACCATAAATTTCGCCGGGCCGAACCTCGAAGCTCACGGAATCCACGGCCCGAATCGCGCCGAATGTTTTGGACAGGCGCTCAACCTTCAACAAGCTCATGCTGCGATGGTAAGTCAATGTCGCCGCATGACAAGTTGCGATTGAAAAAAATGCCAACGGATTAACCGCCTTAACGCAGAGGCACGGAGGCCGCAAAGAGCCGCCGCCGCGCTGTGTCACCGCGTTAAAACAAAAACCGTCCCGGTTTCCCGGAGCGGTTTTGACTTCGTCGGGCAGGGACGCCATATTGCGGCGTCTTCAGATGGCCCGGAGCGGGCCGTCCCGGCCTTAAATCGATTCTGGCTTCGCCTTTTTGGCAGCGTCGGCTTCCGGCGCAGCGCGCTGCTGGGCGACTGGAACCCGGAAGGGATTGGATAGAACAAACGTCAAGCCGAGCTTGCGGCGGATTTTCACGAGGCCGGGCTGGCCGCCGTGTCCGCCGTTGACGGGTGGCTTGATTTCGGGACGTATGATTTGGTTGCCGTTCATTGTCGGTTGCGAAAGTATGCAAAAAGCGTGCCGCCCGCTTACTGTGGAATCATTTGCCGCCGCCGGCAGTTTTCAGGAAGAGACTGCGTCCAACAACCACACCGGTGCCTGACAAACTGGCTGTTTGTTGGACAGAAAAGTCCAATGCCCAATGCCCAAGGCGGGTTTGATTCTTTACCGTAGCGGCGTCTCGGCAGAGCGCCGCACACTGAAAGAGAATTCAGCGGCGCTCTGCCGAATCGCCGCTACGAGGACCGGCTCAGCATTCCTTGTCGTCAGCGAGGAGCTTCTCCACGTGGCGATCCAGGTCCAGAAGGCTGCCGGCACAGGTGGCGGCCCGGACCCGATCCACCAATTCGGCGGCCCAGGCCTCCTCTTCCACCTGCTCCTTGATGAACCAGTGCATCAACACCTGGGCGGGATAATCCCTGACCGCCACCGCAGCCTCATAGACGGCATTGATTCCGCCGGTGTTCGATTGTTCCATCGCCTGCGCCTGTTCCACCACTTCCAGCAGCGACTTGAAGTTTTGTTTTGGCACCGCGATGGCTGCCAGCTCGGGCGCAACGCCGCGGTCCTGAACATGGTTCATGAGCTTCTCCGCGTGTTCGCGCTCCTCGCCCGATTGCTTGGCGAAGAAACCGGCGAAGCCTTTGAGGCTCCGGCTGGCGCACCAGACAGACATGGCGAGATAAGCATGGGCGGCGGTCAGTTCGTAATTAATCTGGCGGTTGAGTTCCGTCAGCGTTTTTGCGGGAATTTTGGTTTTGGCCATAGGATTAGTTTGTTGGCCTCTTTATGCCGCAGATTGGCGTGCTGGGCAAGCGCTCACTCGCCGGTTCAAAATATGCTTGGAGTAGTTGAAAACCATGCTGCTTTCGTCCGCTTTGATGTAACTTTCCCTTCCCGGCGGAATATATTGTCAGCGTGAGTCACGGTTCAACAAATGTTCAGAAGCTCCGCTGCCAGGGTTATGAAGATGCCATCGAGGCAACTCTTCTTGTAACCTTTTCGCCCCGGCGGGATACTGTCAACGTGCGCACGCGTTCCACCACCTTCCATGAGTTGTATGGCCGGTATGCCGACGACGTGTATCGCTTCGCGCATTGGTTGACGGGAAATCCCGATGACGCCCGGGACATCACTTCCGAGACGTTCGTCCGCGCCTGGACCGCTCCCGAAGAGCCGAGAATGGACTCAGTGAAGGCGTATCTGTTCGCCATCGCGCGGAATCTCCATCGCAAGCAATGGCGCCGGACATCACGCCTCCAATCGCTGGACGAAGAAATGCCCGATCCCGTGGCCGCGCCGGACGAGGCGGCGGAGCAGAAGGATGAATTTCAGCGAACGCTCGCAGCGGTCCAGGCCCTGCCCGGAATTGACCGAACGCTGTTGCTGCTGCGCGCGGAGGAGGAACTATCCTACGATGACATCTCCGCTGTCACCGGCCTGTCCGTGACGGCCGCGAAAGTCCGGGTGTTCCGCGCCCGGGCGAAGCTCGCCGCACTATTGCAAACCAAACAAGGAAAACAGCCATGAACATCACCAAAAACATCATTAACGACCTGATCCCGCTCTACTTTGCCAACGAATGCAGCGCCGACACCCGGGCGCGGTGGAGGAGTATCTGCAACAAAATCCGGAGCAAGGCGACGAGGCTCCGGCGCATCATCAACACACCCGTTCCCGGCACCGTGCCACCGGCGAAAAATCTCGATGAGGTGCGGGCCTTTCGGCAGGCACGCCGCCGCCTCCGCCGCCGGTCGTGGCTGATGGCCCTGGCCATTTTCTTCTCGCTCGCGCCATTTTCTTCCTTCTCCGCAGATGATGGCCGGTCGTGGTGGTTTCTGCGCGACGCGCCCCGGGCCGCCCTGGTTTACGCCGCAATTGGCGTGGGGTTTTGGATCCTGTATGCCGTGGAACGCAGCCGTTCGCGCAGCTTCTGACCATCACTAAACCGGGATACCAATAAAAAAGCCGCTCCAGTTTCCCGGCGCGGCTTTGAATCTTTTCCCGTGGCGGCGTCTCGGCAGAGCGCCGCTGAATATTTTTGTTCAATGTGCGGCGCTCTGCCGAGTCGCCGCTACGACGGAATTATTTCTTCTTTGCCGGTTTGGCGGCTTCGTCTTCCAATGCGGCTTGC
>CAVRYB010000071.1:0-7973 GCA_963725295.1 uncultured Acidobacteriaceae bacterium | reverse complement strand
CGCCGGCCAAAAGTCCGCGATCCTAGGTCGGGATCGTCGCGGCGAATGGACAGTACATTCTGGTGCGCCGCATAGCTTATGAGCAGGCTGGCGGACATTGGGCGGTTGCGTCGGAAATTCTGGAAGATGTTGCGCTGGCTAAGACATTTCGAGAAGGCGGGTGGCGGGTGTACTTTCGCTACGGCGGCGATGCGGTGCGGACTCGCATGTACCGCAACTGGGTGCAGCTGCGGGATGGATGGACGAAAAACTTGGCCCTCTTGTTCCCGCACCCGATACGACACGCGGCTTGGCTGACGGCTTGGTGGCTTCTGGCTTGGCTGACGCTGCCGATCCCGCTTCTGGCGGTTTGGTTGTTCGAGCGCATCCTGCGGGCACAGTTTGAGTGGCGGAATACGCTGCTGGCGACTGCGTTCGGCGTGCCGGTGTTTTCGTATCTGTTGCTGAGATCGTGGAGGGCGCATATGGCCGGCGCGGTTTCCTGGAAAGGGCGCCCTTACGGCATACCTCCGAAGGAATCGTTCGCCGACTACCGGACAGTAAGGACTGAAAACTGAGCCATGGTCTATTTGACCCGCAAAGCGGAATTTTCCGCATCGCACTACTATCACAACCCGGCATTCACGCCGGAAGAGAACCAGCGCATTTTCGGCAAGTGCAATAATCCCAATGGACATGGGCACAACTACACGCTGGAAGTCACGGTGAAAGGCGCGGTCGATCCGAAGTCGGGATTTGTGGTCGATCTGAAGCAGTTGAAGGACATCATGAACAGGGAAGTGCTCGATGCGCTCGATCATCGCTTCCTGAACAAGGAAGTGCCGCGAGTTTTTCACGAAGATCCCGACGACCGAAAATCTCGCGATCGCGATCTGGCAGCGCCTGGAACCGAAGCTCAACTCAGCCCATCTGCACCGCGTCCGCGTCTACGAGACGCCCGACCTGTTTGTCGATGTTTACGGGGAGGCTGAAGACGAGAAGCATGAAGGCCCACCTGACCCGCCGCTACATGTTTTCAGCGTCGCACCGCCTGCACAGTGACGAAATGTCGGCGGAAGAGAACCGCGCCACCTACGGCAAGTGCAATAATCCCTACGGACATGGGCACAACTACATGGTCGAGGTCACTGTCAGCGGTCCGGTCGATGCACCAGACCGGCATGGTTTGCAATCTGGCCGATCTCGATGGCTTCGTTCACAGAGCAGATCATGGAACGCTACGATCATCAGAACCTGAACCTGCTGCCGGAATTCGGCAAAGAGGTTCCAACCACCGAAAACCTGTGCATCGCGATCTATGAAATTGTGAAGCGCGGCTTTCACAAAGCTCATCTAGAGAAGATACGCATTGAAGAAACGATGATGAATTCGTTCGAATACGCGGGAGAGAAGTCGTAATTGCGTTTGTAGTCGTGGCGGAGATACCGGCGCCCGCCCAACGAGGAGCCCTATGAAATCCACTACGGAACCCACCCCCTGACCAGCGCCAGTTACGAAGAATTGGTGCGCGAATGATCGTCCGCCTTGGCGAAGATCCCGACCGCGAAGGCCTCGCCCGCACGCCTGCCCGCGTTGAAAAGGCGATGAAGTTTCTCGTCAAGGGCTACAAAGACGATCCAGAAGCTCTTTTGCGCAAAGCGCTATTCACGGTCACCTATGACGAGATGGTGATCGTGAAAGACATCGAAATGTTCAGCTTATGCGAGCACCACATGCTGCCGTTCTTCGGCAAAGTGCATGTTGCCTATATCCCCAATGGAAAAGTCATCGGCCTGAGCAAGATCCCGCGGCTGGTTGAAGCTTTCTCGCGGCGCCTGCAGATCCAGGAGCGCCTCACTACGCAAATCGCCGAAGCAATTCAGAATACGATCGAGCCGCAAGGCGTCGGCGTAGTCATCGAGGCTCGCCATCTCTGCATGATGATGCGGGGCGTGGAGAAACAGCACTCTTCGGCCGTCACATCGTCGATGCTCGGCTGTTTCCGCAACGAAGAAGAGACGCGGACGGAATTCCTGTCATTGATCCGGCAGCGTCCAAACAGCCTATAGTTCAAGGCCTCGCATGCCCAGATCTAGACCCACGTCGCGCGCAACAGCGCTTTCCGGTCGTCTCGCGCTGGTCACTGGAGCCAATCGCGGCATCGGTCTGGCCATCGCAAAGGCGTTAGCCGCGGAGGGCTGTAACCTCATCATCACCGGACGCGACGAGCGCGCCCTCGCCAAAGCGAGCAGGGAACTTGAGAAGCATAAGGTCCAAGTCGTCGCCCAGTCTTGCGACGTCCGCAGCCCTGATTCGGTCGATTATCTGTTTGCGGTTGTTCGAGGACTACGTCGGCCGCTGGATATTCTGATTAACAACGCCGGCATCGGACATCCCAACCGCATCGTCAGCGATCTGCCCTATCCCACGTGGATCGAAGTGATCGACACCAATCTGAACGGCATGTTCCTCGTGACCCAGGCGGCGCTCGCCGTGATGAAGCGCGGGAGCACCATCGTCAACAACTTGTCGATCGCCGCTGAGCGGGTATTCCCAGGGTCAGCGGCTTACAACGCATCGAAGCACGGAGCGCTAGGATTCACAGATACTCTGCGGGAGGAACTTCGCCCGAAGGGAATTCGTGTAGTCGCCCTCATGCCGGGAGCAACCGATACCGCCATCTGGAATACGCTTTGGCCGAAGGCGCCGAGGCGAAAGATGATGTCTGCTGATACCGTTGCCCGTACCATTATCGATGCACTGTTGTTACCCGAAAACACGACGATTGAAAAAATCGTGGTGATGCCGTCCACCGGTACGTTATAAGCAGCGTCGAACAAGCGACTGCGGCGCAGGATTAAGCATCAAACCAAAGGGTCTGACTAGATCGTGGGCCCGCTTTACGGCAACGACGAACGACTGACGACTAGCGACTAACGACGGAGAAACGCGATGTCATTTTTTGATTACTTAAAATCGGACTACTTCAAATCGCTGAAAAAGCCCGAGCATCGTCTGGCATGGGCCATCGCCATCGCTGCCGACGTTCTCCAGATCGCTGCGTTTCCATTCTTCGTCGAAGGAGCCCTCTCACCCGCCGACTCGCTACTTGACCTGATCGTCGGCTTCATGATGATTCGCTTGCTCGGCTGGCACTGGGCGTTCCTGCCATCGGCAGCGGCAAAGCTCATTCCCGGCGCCGATCTCTTTCCGACCTGGACGGCAGCCGTATGGTTCGTCACGCGCCAGAAGGTGCATTCCAATTCCAACGAACCGGAAATTCTGCCTCCCGGCCCCGCACCAGAACCGCGCCGCTAAGAGCTAGGAGCCAACAGCTAAGAGCGGCTTTCCTACCACGTCCCATACCGGTATCAATGCGGACGCTCGTGAAATACATTGATCAGCAAGACTCCCGCCACAAATCCTCCAACGTGCGCCCAGAATGCCACGCCACCCGACGTCTGGCTGGTTTCAGCGATCGCCATGGTTGTGCCGCTCAGGAAGTTCGCCACAAACCAGTAGCCGAGCATCAACCAGGCGGGTACGTGAAACAGAAATATCGGCGGGAACCAGACCAGCACTCGCGCCTTCGGATAGAGGATGAAATAAGCTCCCAGTACGCCTGCAATGGCGCCGCTTGCCCCCACACTGGGTATTCGCGACGATTGATTCAGCAGAATGTGGGTAGCCCCAGCGGCCAGTCCGCTGAGGAGATAGAAAATCAGATAAGTGAAGTGTCCGAGGTAGTCTTCAACGTTGTCGCCGAAGATCCAGAGAAAAAGCATGTTTCCCGCCACGTGCAGAAATGAGGCGTGCAGAAACATGGACGTAAACAGGGGCAGGATAGCAACTGCCAGTCCACCCGGCGCATTGCCGCCGAGTACCGCTAACGTGTGGTGAGGGACAACGCCGAACTCAAGCATGAAGACATTCAGCGCCCGGTGGCTGACCGAAAGCTCCCACAAAAAGACCAGCACGTTCAAGACGATCAGAAAATAATTGATGAACGGCGTCGAAAAACTCGGCTGGTCGTCGCGAAGAGGAATCATTTAGTTGGCAATCTGTTATTTTGTAGTTGGTAATCTGAATCCCGAATCGCCACCAACCCGATCTCGCCTTTAAATTACCAACTACAAATTACCAGATCACAAATCTTCATGAATGGTGTCATCGTTATCGATAAACCTCCGCGTCTGACCTCGCATGACGTGGTCAATCGCGTCCGCCGAATCCTGGGGCAGCGCTGGGTCGGCCATCTGGGGACGCTCGACCCGGCGGCCACCGGAGTCCTGCCGATTGTCGTCGGCAATCTCACGCGCCTGGCCCAGTTTTATACCCATTCGGAGAAGACCTACGAAGGTGTCATCCGCTTCGGCTTTGCCACCGATACCTATGATGCGGACGGCGAGCCGACGACTCCAGCTCAAAGCGTCGTAATCCAGTTAGAGGAGATACGGGCCTTGGCGTTGCAGTTCGGCGGGGTCATCGAGCAGATGCCGCCGCCGTTCTCCGCCAAGAAGATCGCTGGAGTTCCCGCGTATAAACTGGCGCGCAAGAACAAGGAAGTCGTACTGAGGCCCGTGCAGGTCGAAATCAAGGAATTTGAGATTCTGACCGTCGAGTCTGACTGTGCAACTTTCCGAGCTCGCGTTGCCTCAGGCACCTACATCCGCTCCGTGGCGCACGACATGGGACAGAGCTTGGCTGCGGCGCTCACCTTGCCAGTCTCCGGCGTACCGCCGCAGCGGAGTTCACTATCGAGGACGCCCATACTTTGGAGGCCGTCGCTGGCGCGATGCAGCAGGGAACTGCTGATTCCCTTTTTGTCCATCCCCGCAAGTTGATTCCGCAATTGCCGAGCGTGACCGCAACCGAAGAGAGTGCTGCTCTGATCCGTAGTGGCCGCGCTGTGAATCTCCCCGAAATGTCGAAGGCTCCACAAGTCAAGGTCTTCTACGGCCAGCGGGACCTCATTGCTATCGCCACGCGGATCGCTGGAACACTTTTCCACCCCAGCATCGTATTTGCAGGTAGTCAGTAGTTAGGTCATTGCCAGCAAGCGCATCCGCGCTGCACACTTGAGTGTCCGAATGAGCCGTTGCGTGGCTGAGAGGAAACCTGTGACCTTCACCAACTGCTATGAAGATAGCGCCCGCGCCGAGGCGTACGCCACCCTGGAGTTCAAGAACACCTACCACCTCGCATACCGCGACATCCCTGCCATCCTCGGAGACCACGTTCGGGGACGCAAGAGTCTGGACTTCGGCTGCGGCACTGGACGCTCCACGCGGTTCCTGAGAAAACTGGGCTTCGACGTCACCGGGGTCGATATCTCGGAAGACATGATCCGCAAGGCGCGAGAACTGGATACTAAAGGCGAGTACCACCTGGTCCCAGGTGACGACCTGACTGCGTTGCCACCCGCGACCTTTGATCTGGTACTAGCCGCCTTCACCTTCGACAACATCGCCGGCCGAGACACCAAGATCAGTATTCTGCGGGACCTCGTCCGACTCCTGAACCGGGAGGGAAGGCTCGTGATGATTGTTTCCCGTCCAGAGATCTACACGCACGAGTGGGCATCGTTTTCGACAAGAGACTTTCCGGAGAATCGAGCAGCCAAGTCCGGAGACAAGGTTCGGATCATCGTGACCGACCACGCCGACCGTCGCCCGGTGGAGGACATTCTCTGGACTGACGAATCGAACCGGGATGGGTTCGACAGTTCCCACCTGAGACTGCTCCGGAAGTGCGAACCCTTGGCGCAAGAGGGGGAGCCGTATAGCTGGATCAGCGAGGTGGAAGTAGCCCCTTGGGCTGTGTACGTACTCGGGGCCGTTAGGTACAGACAAGATCAGCAATGTCCGATAACAGGTATTATGTGAAGTCAAATAACTAACGGCATCGAGCTGGATAAATGACGTCCCGACTTAGATCCGGGCGTGCAGCAATTCCCTGAGATCTTCCCCAAACTTCTTGAGTGCCCCCATCCGCTCCGGAGTGGCATCAACTACTTCCGTTTTCGCCTGGAATACCTTCCGGCCCTCGTATTCCGTGAGCACTCCCATGACTTCGCCCATACGCCAGCCAGGCGTGCCCAGCATCTGCAAACCGTCCACTCCCGGAATCAGCATGGCAACGCAGTTCTCGCGGATCACTCCCACGCACTTCGGATAGCGCTCAAAGGTCTGGAGTTCAAAACCTGCAACATAAAGACGCTGAAGCTGTTCGGCGGAATCCGGCATGGAAAGGCTAGCAACACTACAGAAGAAGTAGCTGATGGCTGACAGCCGACGGCTGATAGCTCCAATTACATCTTATACTTACCTAGATCATCATCATCCAGTTCTTCAAGGTACTTGCGGAGTTCCTCGCTATTGATGGCGGGCACGGGATTAGCTGCCTGCTTTGAGTGCTTCAGAACCTCTTCTTCGACGAAGATTGGGCAGTCGACTCGTAGCGCCAGCGCAAGAGCATCCGACGGACGCGAGTCAATGCTGATAATATGCCCGCCCCGTTCCAGCCAGATCACGGCGTAAAACGTATCGTCCTTGAGCTCGGTGACGACGACTTTGTGCACCAGCGCATCCAGACCGGTCAATACACTCTTGATCAGGTCATGCGTCATTGGGCGAGGAGTGTTGACCTTCTCAATTCCGAACTGGATGGCATTCGCTTCGTAGGCTCCGACCCAGATCGGCAGCACCGTGTCGCTCCCCACATCCTTCAAAAGGATGATCGGCATATTCGACACCGGATCCATCATCCACCCGCGAATTTTCATTTCGACTTCCATGTCAACCTGCCATCTCTCCCACCAGGCTATTGGGGAAACTTCCTGTAACCCGCACCGACACATAACTCCCGGTAGTCAATTCGATGCCTGCCGGAGCCGTAAAGTTCAGTACTTTGATCTGCGAGGTCCGGCCGATCCATTGTCCGCGCGCCGGATTCTTCCCTTCCACCATCGCTTCCAGGACTTGTCCGATGTGGCGACGATTGCGCCGTGCGCCAATTTCCTTTTGTTTGTCATTGAGCACGGCTAGTCGCCGCGCCTTCTCCGCATCGGGGATCGCGTCATCCAATCCTAATGCCGGCGTATTCGGACGCGGCGAATATTTGAATGTGAAGACCGAGTCATATCCGACCACATCCATCAAATTCAGCGTCTCTTCAAAATCACGCTCAGTCTCGCCCGGGAAGCCGACAATCAGATCGCTGGTCAGAGATATGTCGCGCTTCGCCGCATGAATCCACGCAATGCGCTCCAGGTACTCGTCCCGCGTGTAAAGTCTTTGCATGGCGTCGAGCACGCGTGTCGACCCGCTCTGCACGGGCAGATGCACGTGGTCGCAAAGTGCCGGGGTGGCGTCGATGACATCGACAATATCTTTGCTGAAATCGCGCGGATGAGAAGTTGTGAAGCGCACGCGCCGGATGCCCGGCACCTCGGCGACCGCCGCCAGGAGTTCAGCAAAGCTCTTCTTCCCTTCCGGATCGCGGTAAGAATTTACGTTCTGCCCGAGGAGTTGAATCTCTGTGTATCCGAGGTCGACCAGTTGCCGCGCTTCGTGAAGTACAGACGCGGACGTCCGCGACCGCTCCTTGCCACGCGTATACGGTACAACACAGTAGGCACAGAACTTGTCGCAGCCCTCAATGATGGTGATATAGCCGCGATGCGGATTCGTCCGCGAAGTGTACTCGGTTTCAAAGCATTTGTCCGTCTCACGATCGTCGAGCCCGGTTACGCGAGATTGCCCCGTCTCCAACTGAACCAGCATTTGCGGAAGACTGTTGTACGAAGCCGAGCCGCACACCATCGACACGTAGGGCGCGCGCTCGAAGATCTTCTTGCCCTCCTGCTGCGCTACGCAGCCGAGGACGCCAAACTGCTTTCCCTGCGCCCGATACTTCTTGTAATCCGCCAGCCGGTTGAAAACCTTCTGTTCGGCCTTGTCGCGAATTGAACACGTGTTGTACAAGACCAGCCC
>CAVRYB010000070.1:0-37244 GCA_963725295.1 uncultured Acidobacteriaceae bacterium | reverse complement strand
GGCGCCGACGGCGAAGAAGAAAGTCGTTATCCTCGGTTCCGGTCCCAACCGTATTGGGCAGGGAATTGAATTCGATTACTGCTGCTGCCACGCGTCGTACGCCCTGCGCGAAGATGGGTTTGAGACCATCATGATCAACTGCAATCCGGAGACGGTCTCGACCGACTACGACACCAGCGATCGCCTCTACTTCGAGCCGCTCACGCTCGAAGATGTGTTTGCCGTGTGCGAGCACGAAGCTTCTGGGGGCGCTCCAGTCGGCGTCATTGTGCAGTTCGGCGGGCAGACGCCGCTGAATCTCTCGTTGCCACTCAAGGCAGCGGGCATCAACATCATCGGCACCACGCCTGAATCGATCGATCTTGCGGAAGACCGCAAGCGCTTCGGAGCGCTGCTCGAAGAACTCGACATTCCGCAAGCTCCCGGAGCGATGGTGACGTCGATCGACGAAGCGGTCGAAGCGGCGAAGAAGATCGGATTCCCGGTGCTGGTGCGTCCTTCGTACGTGCTCGGCGGACGAGCGATGGTCATCGCCTACGACGAAGAGACGATCCAGCAGTACATGAAGCAGGCTGTCGAGTATTCGCAGGACCGGCCTATTCTGATCGACAAGTTCCTCGAAGACGCGATCGAGGTCGATGTTGACGCGCTTTCTGACGGAGAAGACGTGGTCATCGGCGGCATCATGCAGCACATCGAGGAAGCCGGCATCCACTCCGGCGACTCTTCGTGTGTTCTTCCGGCGGTCGATATCCCCGGGCCTTTGCTTACTCGCATGCGCGAATACACCTTCAAACTGGCGCGGGCGCTTAAAGTGATCGGCTTGATGAACGTGCAGTTCGCCATTCCACGCCGCAACGGGGAAAAGACCAACGGGCAAGATGCAACGGTGTACGTGCTTGAAGTAAACCCGCGAGCCTCGCGCACAGTCCCATTTGTCTCTAAGGCTACAGGCGTACCAATGGCAAAAATCGCGGCTCGTCTGATGACTGGGCGTAAGCTGCGCGAGTTCCTGCCCGAATACGTGGAGCGCGGCACCGATCTCGATACCGGGCGCTGCTTCTACGTGAAGTCTCCAGTCTTCCCTTGGTCGAAGTTTCCGGGAGTGGATACCGTACTGGGCCCGGAAATGCGATCAACCGGAGAAGTCATGGGCGTTGCCGACAATTTCGGCGAGGCCTTCGCCAAGGCGCAGATTTCTGCCGGACAAAAGCTGCCGATCAAGGGCACGGTTTTCATCAGCGTGACGGATCACGACAAGCCCGCCGTCGTTGATGTCGCGAGCCGCTTCGTCGACATGGGCTTCAAACTCGTGGCCACGCACGGCACGGCTGACATTCTCGAGTCTGCAGGATTGGCCGTGGAACGCGTCTACAAAGTGAAGGAAGGCCGTCCGAACGCTGTCGATCTGATCAAAGCGGATCGAATTCAGCTGATCGTGAATACTCCGCACGGGCCCGACCCTTACTTTGACGAGAAAGCTATCCGGCGCGCCGCAGTGAGCGGGCGTATCACGACGATCACCACTCTCTCGGCTGCGCGCGCTGCGGCTGAAGGGATTGCGGCGCTGCAGCGGGGGGAGATTCGTGTTCGCGCGTTGCAGGCATTGCACGCGGAGCATATCTCGCTGAAGTAGACTGCATGAGCAAACCTCCAGCCGTTCTTCTAGTAACTCTTGGGCTGCCGATTCTTATTGCTGCCGTCCTTTTTGGGCCGGCTGCCTTCGATTTGGTCTTTCACCGGCGTCCACCGGAGCGTTTTCTGATTCCGGCAGGCTACAACGGCTGGGTGCGCATCGATTTCCGTCAAAAGGATGCGCCGCCGTTGCCGACGGAGGACGGACGACTACTGCTGAAACTGGATTCACAAGGCACCCTGCGAACCTCTTCTGATCCGTTGGCAGGTCACGGGAAAGACGACTTCTACTACTATTCGGGCGATGGCCGCACACCGCTCTCGAACCTTGGAGTATGCAAGGGCGGAATGATCTGGCAAGTTCAGACCATGGTCGACGAGCGGAACGAAACTCCGTTCGTCCGCTTCTTTGTCGGGACCGAGGATCAGTATCGACGGATCGCTGACCCCGCCGGCAAAGATTCAGCGGCGTGTGAGTGAGATACCGGGTGAGATACTACGATGGACCTGAGTGGCGGCAGGAGTAGCTGATGATCGGCGTCATCGTATTTCATGCTTTGATGTTGTTGGTTGGTCTGGCGGTCGCTACCCGGCTCATCCCAGAGCAACTCATCAGCGACTCTCTCAGTTACCTGCATACCACCATCGGTATAACGACGCCGCAGCCGCAGCAATCGCGGATGATCGCGCTGATCTGGATCGGCTCGACCGTCGTCATTGTCGACGGATGCCTTTTGCTGTTGCTGCTGATCACTTCTCTGGTGAAATAGGTTTCGGCATGACACTGATCGCGTCATGGCGGTACCCTGTAGTCAGATCACGATTGGAGTTGCCATGCTTTTGTCTGGAATTTTCCCGCCCATCTCGACCCCCTTTTACGCCGACGGCGAAGTTTATTACAAAAAGATCGAATCGAACGTGGAGCGCTACTCGCGCACACCGGTCGCCGGCATTGTCGTGCAAGGCTCAACCGGCGAGGCGATTTTGCTGTCGGATCAGGAACGCCGTGACGTGATGAAGGCGGCGATTGCCGCCGCCGCACCCAATAAAGTGATGATCGCCGGGACGGGTATCGAGTCTGCCCACGAAACGTTGCGGCTGACCGACTACGCGGCCGAACTCGGCTACGATGCCGCCATGGTTAGAACTCCACACTATTACAAAAAGCAGATGGCGCCGGCTAATCTGCTGGCGTTCTATCGCACTGTCGCTGACCGCTCCGCACTGCCGATCATTATCTATAACTTTCCGCAGGCGACCGGATACGACATTCCCGCAGACGTCGTTACCGAACTTGCAGGCCATCCGAACATCGTAGCGATCAAGGAATCGAGCGGAAACCTCGATAAAGTCAAAGCGATGGTTGACGGAACGCGGCAGGTGAAGCGGCAGGCCACGGTTACGGAAACGTTCGAGGCCGTGACCCCGCGCATGCTCAAAGCTGCGGCCGCCGAAAGCGAGAAGCAAAGCAGGGAACTGGTTAGCGTCGCGTCGCTCACGGGCGAGGCCGGATCCACGGCTACCGGCACAAAGCCGTCATCGTCGGCAGTGACCGTGGTGGGAAAGCTAAAGACGCGTCAGAAGGAAGTCGGCTTCCAGGTCATGGTCGGTGCGGCTCATCAACTCGAACCGTCGCTCGGGTTGGGAGCCGTTGGAGCAATCCTGGCTTTCGCCTGTCCCGCACCGATGGCATGCTACGAGATCTACGCTGCTCTAAAAGACGGCGACGCGGCACTCGCCCGCGAAAAACAGGAGCGCGTGAAACTAGCTGCCCAACGCGTAGTCGGAGATCTCGGCGTCCCCGGCGTGAAGTATTCGATGGACCTCAACGGCTACTACGGAGGTCCGGCGCGGCTGCCATTCTTGCCGCTCAGTGGCGAGCAGAAGACTGAGATTGAGAAGTTGATGGCCGGGATCAAGAGCTAGGGTTCGAGAACACGAAACCTTAACCAACCTGTAATTACCACGTTATTGCCGTTCCCTGGCACCTATGCAACAATCCCGTGCATGCGACGCGTTCTTCTATGCTTATTCGTCCTAACTTCTTGCCTGCTCGTCATCACTTCCTCGGTCGCCGCAAAAGATACCCCATCGCAGGTGATTAACTGGCCACAGTCTGGCGCTCCGGTGGTGCGTGTTACGCTGGGAAAATTCAACCAGATCAGCTCGGTCGCGGGGCAACATAACTATTTGATCGACACGATCGCCGAGAACTTGTGGAGCAAGAAGATTTCACACCTCGGTTTCAACCTCTACCTCTACGACAAGAACAAAGTCCGCATCGGTGACGGTTGGATTACGATCGAAAACGTGCCGCCAGGCCAGTCGGTGAAGTTCCAAACCACGGTTCATGCTCTCGGCACACCAGTCTCGGCTGAGCTGGCAGTTAATTCTGTTCCCGCGGAACTCCAACCGCTGGCGCCGCCGAAGAAAGTGTCGATGACGATCAACTCGGTGCCCCAGGGGGCTGCGCTTTCGGTCGACGGCGTCGAGGCCGGCACTACGCCAAAACTGGTACAACTCACGGTGGGCAAACACAGCCTGGCATTCACGAAAGAAGGCTTCAGCACCGGCACGTTCCCTCTTGAGATCGGCCCGGACGATGTCTCCGGCGGCAACGTGAGTTATGAGCTCGGACTCTCGGCCCATGACACCATCGAGCTTCGCGATGGATCGGTTTTGAGCGGCGACCTTGTATCGGTCAGCGGAATGGAGATCAGGGTACGAATCGCCGGCAACATTCAGACGTTGGACCGGAACAAGGTGAAACGTATTCTGCTCACAGAGCGGGACCCGGCGAACTGATGAACATCACACCCCCTTGTGATAAAAGTCACATTCTCCTATAATTCGAACGAACGTTCGAACTATGGCTACCGTTCCCGCATCGCGTCCCCGAAGGTCCCGAAGCGTATCGAGTCCTATGACTGCGACGCGCTACGATCGCCGCCTTGAGCAGATTCTTGCGCATGCCACCGAAGTATTTTGCGAGAAGGGATATGAAGGCGCCTCCATGCGCGACCTTTCCCGCGCTACGGGGATGTCGCTGGCCGGACTTTATTACTATTTCGAGTCCAAAGAGCGGCTGTTGTTTCTGATTCAAAAGCACACGTTCACCACCATCCTCAACCAACTGAAACAGCGTCTGGAGGGCACGGCCGACCCGGAAGAGCGGATCCGCATCTTCATTCTGAATCACCTGGAATACTTTGTGACCAATCAGCAGGGGCTGAAAGTTCTCGCGCACGAGGACGAATCTCTGAAGAATGGTTTCAACGCCGAAATCGGCGCCATCAAGCGTGAGTACTATCGCATCTGCCTCGGATTAATGGAGGGTTTGCGTCAGAAGCGCGGCCTCGATTTCAACGCGCGCACCGCCGTGATGAGCCTGTTTGGAATGATCAACTGGATTTACACCTGGTATAACCCGCGCGTCGACGGCAATGCCACGGCTCTGGCGGAGCAAATGGGCGATATCGTCCTCAACGGAATTGTGCACGGCAGCAGGCCGGGCAAGAAACATCCACGCAAAGCAGTCAGCCGACATTCATAAGGAGCAACCATGGCGACCATAACGCAACCAGCGACCAGCGAAACCACCAAGCAACTCATTAACTACCGCACGGACCGCGGCGTGGCTGTGATCGAGATGAACGATCCACCGGCCAACACTTACACTTACGAAATGAACCGCCAGCTTGACGACGCCATTCTGAAGGCACGCATGGATAACGACGTCTATGTGATCGTGCTGACCGGCGCCGGCGACAAGTTTTTCTCCGCGGGCGCGAACATTAAAATGCTGGCTTCGGTCGATCCGACGTTTAAGTACTACTTCTGCCTGCATGCGAACGAGACTTTATTGCGACTTGAACACACTCCGAAGCTCGTGATCGCTGCGCTCAACGGCCACTGCGTCGGTGGAGGTCTCGAGATCGCGATGGCTGCCGACCTTCGTATCGCGCGAAAGACGCTGGCAAGCTCGGGCTGCCCGAGGTCAACCTGGGCGTGCTTCCCGGCACCGGCGGAACGCAGCGCCTGTCGCGCCTGGTAGGGAAGAGCAAAGCCATCGAACTCATGATCACGGGCAACACGTTCTCGTTTGAAGAGGCGCTGGAGTTCGGCATCATCAACGACATCTTCGAGCGCGACGGCTTCATGGAGAACATCATGGAATACGCCCGCCAGTTCACTCCACCGAACAAAGCGGCAAAGGCCGTTGGCCGCATCAAGCGCGCCGTACAGACTGGCTGGGAGATTCCCCATGGAATCGGCGCTAGCGGTCGAACGCGAGAATCAGCAGATTTTGTTCCAGAGTGAGGATGCTAAAGAGGGCCTGGCCGCGTATGTGGAGAAGCGTCCGGCCGTGTTTAAGGCGAAGTAGGAAAGCAGCTATTAGCCGTTAGCCCTTAGCTTGCGGCAATGTGAAGTGGCTAAATGCTAATTGCTAAGTGCAAACAGCCACAGCTCTACAACCGCGGAAATGGGATCGGAACCTATGCCAGGCAAAGTAGCGAAAATCGGAAGCTTCAGCGATTGGGTCGGCCTGTTCGATGAGTGGCGCAAGGAAGTTGGCGTCAACAAAGACGACGTCGAGTCCTTCCACTTCGACACTCTTTACGGAGCGATCGAGACGGAGGAGATCCAGTTCGGCTCCTACAAAGGCGGCAAGAAGTGGGAGACCCTGCGCCAGATTCCGACGCAACAGATGCGCGACGCGCTCATGAACATGATCGTCTATCAGGGCGACACGGAATTTGCCAGCGTCGAACAGCAGCGAAACTTGTTTGAGACCGCGCCAACGGATTGGGATCGCCGCGCCCTTACCCGAGTCATGATTGAGGAGATGCGTCATGGCTGGCAGATGTGCGCCCTGCTGATTGACTTCTTCGGATCGTCCGGGAAGGTGGAAGCGCAAAAGATGCTGGAGCGGCGCGCCTTTGATAACCAGCGCCTGCTGGGCACTTTCAACGTCGATGTCGACAACTGGCTCGACTTCTTCACCTACACCGACTTCGTTGATCGCGACGGGAAATTCCAGCTGCAGATGCTGAAATATTCGTCGTTCGCGCCGCTTGGCCGTTCGACGTCGTACATGCTCCGCGAAGAGGCTTTCCACATGGGAACCGGCAACGATGGCCTGCGCCGGGTCGTCGAAGCGGGAGTGATTCCGCAGTGGCTCATGCAGAAATATCTTAATAAGTGGATCTCAAGTTCGTTCGATCTTTTCGGCACCGACCATTCTTCTTCAGCGCACTGGGCGTACGTCTGGGGGATCAAAGGCCGCTATGACGAATTGCAGAATGACAAGGTGGCCGACCTCGATGATCTAAACGATTACAGTCGCCAGCTCTACCGGCAGGAAGTTGCCGGGCTGGTTGAGCGCCTGAATACATTCGTGAAGCCGGGTGAGAAGAAGTTCTACACCCCGGATATTCATTTCAATCGCAGCATCGGACGCTGGGCCGGGCAGAAGTATCACTGTGAAACGGGCGAGCCACTCGATGACCGTAGCTACCAGCAGCACTGCGAAGAGGTTCTGCCGAGCGCAAAAGATAAGGAGCTGTTGCTCGACATCATCCGGAACGAGAAGAAGTGGATTAAGGGAAAAGAGGGTGCGCGCGATCCTCTGGCAACGATTGGCGAGCCGCGCAAATCGGCGATTAACCTCTAGCTGGTGTGGGGCGGGCGCGCTTGTCCGCCAGAACTGAACGCGATGACCACGACTTCTACAAGGCGAGTGGACGTGAAGGCCGCGCCGCCGGTCGCTCGCGTCAGGCTAACGAACCCTCCCCTGAACGTGATCGACCTGTCGCTAGCGCAAGAACTTGGTCGCGCGCTCACCGAGATTGAATCCCGCAGTGACATCTCGATCGTGGTTTTCGAAGGAAGCGCGCGCGCTTTCTCTGCTGGCGTAGACATCAAGGCCCATCTCCCCGAACAGATCCATGAAATGCTCACGGGCTTCCACGCCGTGATCCGCGCGATTGTCGCCTCGCGGAAGGTCACAATCGCCTGCGTGCAAGGCATTTGTCTCGGTGGAGGCGCCGAACTATCCGCCGTCTGTGATCTGGTATATACCGCGCACGACGCTACTTGGGGATTCCCTGAGATCAAACTCGGCTGCTATCCTCCCGTCGCTGCCGTGGCTTTGCCTGCGTTGATCGGTCAGAAGCGCGCTGCGGAGCTGATTCTCACGGGGAGGCAGATTTCCGGCGACGAAGCGGTCGAGATCGGGCTGGCCAATCGTGCCGCGGCACGGGGCGAAGAGCTCGAAAACGTGGTGCAAGAATCACTCACCGAACTCCGCGAAATGAGTCCCGTAGCGCTCGCGCACGCCAAAAAAGCCATCTATGCCTGGGATGCGATTCACTTTGACAAGGGACTCGCCAAAGCGGAAAAAATCTATCTCGAAGAACTCGTCTCGACCGCAGACGCGCGCGAGGGTATCATTGCCTTCCTCGACAAACGACCGCCGACATGGACAGGCAAATAGAAACCCGGGATATCAAGACCGACGCCAAGCTTTCGTACAGTTCTGGCCACCTCATGTGCCGGACGCCACTGTGGGGCATCGCTGGCTTTCTCGGATGTTCCTACTTCGCATGGGTCTCGTTCGGCCACATTACTCACAATGAGTACGACTGGCCGCACGACTGGTGGACGGCCGCAACCTACCTGGTTTGGATACTTCTGCTGGCGGGGCTCGCGCTCGACACACGCTGCCTGCGCGAACGCATGTTTTTTGGATTGCTCGTAATCAATTTCGTGATCGGGTGCGGATTGACCCTGTGGCATAACACTTCTCCAGCAGACGTGCGAACCGCAAGAATCGGGACAGGTGCGCTGTGGGCTTTAGCAGCGATAATGAGTGTCACAACACTGGGTGGCATGCCCGATCGGCCAAAAGAATGAACTTGTCCTGAGACCTGACACCTGAGACCTGCAATCATGGAATTCGAGATATCTCCCGGCCAAGTCAAATCGCTGCAGAAGAATGGTGCGACGTTCACGCTCCTCGACGTTCGCGAGCCATGGGAGTATGAAGCCGCGCATCTCGAAGGGACAAAACATATCCCGATGGGTGACATCCCGACGCGTGCGCACCAGGAACTTGATCCGGACGAGCACATTGTCGTTCTGTGTCATCACGGTGTTCGCTCACTATCGGTCACTAATTGGCTGCGTCAACAAGGGTATGAGAAAGTGCAATCCATGCGCGGTGGAATCGACGGCTGGGCGCGAACCGTGGATCCGAAAGTACCGTTGTATTGAATGAAGCTTCGAGCTACTAGCTCCTAGCTTCTAGCGAACGAGTTGCCAGGAGCTAGTAGCCAGCAGCCAGGAGCTGCCTTTGATCACCGACTGCCACATCCACATCGAGCCGCTCGAACTCATGAGGCCGGAGGCCCTCGCTTTGATCCGGGGCGAACGCGCTAACTTCGACGAGATTGCCTCGTATTCCAGTTCTCCCTCCGCCTTTCTCAAGTATTTGGACCGTTGCGGCGTGGACCGCGCGGTTCTGATCAACTATGTCGCGCCCGAAGTGATCGGCCTGACGCCGGAAGTGAATCAGTTTGTTGCCAACTACACGCGACACAATCCGAAGCGCTTGATTTCCTGCGGGGGTCTGCATCCGCGACACACCACCAACATCATGGCGGATGTAGATCATTTGCTGAGCCTGGGCCTGCGTATGATCAAGATTCATCCGCCGCATCAGTTGCTGTTTCCCAACGATTATTTGCGCGGAGTCAAGGAGTTGGAGATCATCTACCGGGCGGCAGAAGCGAACGGAATTCCAGTGATGATCCACACGGGAACGTCAGTTTTTCCCGGCGCGCGTAACAAATACGGGGACCCGATTCATGTGGACGACGTCGCCGTCGATTTCCCCAAGCTGAAAATCATTCTGGCGCATGGCGGGCGTCCGCTCTGGATGGACACTGCGTTCTTTCTGCTTCGGCGGCATCCCAACGTCTATCTCGACATCAGTGGGATACCGCCGAAAGCTCTGCTGAAGTACTTTCCGCGCCTCAGCGAGATCGCGCACAAAACTCTCTTCGGCACCGACTGGCCGAGTCCGGGCATCGTCGACGTGAAGCGAAACATCGACGAATTCAAGACGCTGCCCATCAGCGACGAAATGCGCGATCAGATTCTAGGCAAGACGGCCCTTTCGCTCTGGCCTGAGTGAGAATCGAATTGCGCAACGCCTCCACTTGTGAAGGTCGTAGACTCGGCGGCATCGTTGGAAAGCGAAAAGGCCCAATCGGCGGACCGACGGGCCTTTCTGTAGTCAACACGGCTGGCACTGCGCTCGATCTGGGGGGACTCAGTGAGTGTGCTGCATCGTGCCGTGATTCATTACGTGTGAGCTAAAGAACAGAAAGAAATTCGAAGGCGCTTCGACCGAGTGTCCAGCTGCGATCGAGTCTTGAATCGCCTTGAACGAGGTGATGCCTGAACTGCCGTCTTTCGAGGGCCAATCCGCGGCATCGAGCACCAGCACAGGAATCACCTGCCACCAGATCGCCTTCAGGTTGATGTCCTGATTGATGAGCACGTGGCTGTGATTGGGAGTGGGAACAAAAATGTTGGCGGTCGGTGGCCCCGGAACAATGCCAAGCTCCGAGAGCACTGGCGCCAAGTCAAGCCGCGAGGCGTGCATCGTGCAGGTGCCCGGCGCCGAACCGGGTTCGGGGCACTGCGTATACACCTTGGGTGATGCCTTGAAGGCCTCGGGGAGTGCTCCAAAGAGACTGATCAGGGTGCTGCCCAAAGAAGTACCGCAAGTGGTGCCCGGCACCACGTTGTTGCAGGAAATAGCGTCGGCGGGATTCTGGTCGTTATCGGTGGAGAACATCGGGACCAGAACATAAATCGGCTCGGTGGTGAATTTCGGGTTGCCGATTACGCCGGGCGGGTTGATGTCTGGCTGCGTGCCGACCTGGCAGATCGGAATCTGGAGTTCGCCCGGATCAATGGCCGCCGGGATCCCGTTGAAGTTCAAGTCGTTCTTGGGTTGGTCAACACAATCAAAGTTCTGCGTGTACAGGAATTTCAGTATCTGGCCGTCTCCGTAGCCAAGGGTGAAATTGGTCTGCGAGAAAGCCGGAAGTGTGATCAGGGTCATAGCAAGAAACAGAAACAGCCGGGAACATGCTGCGATTCTCATGTAATCCTCCGTAGCGGTACCTGGACCGCGGTCTAAGAGGTGTACGTTCGCGGCGCGGGATCGGATTGCTTTAAAAATCCTGACTCGATTCGAGGAAGGGCGATGCGGCACCAACAAACGGCTGATTCCCCAATAGTGTTTGGCCTCTGGTCATTTGCCTGTTGTCCGATTGTGTCCTAAGGTCGTGGTCATCGGCGGTCGTGTGGGCGACTGCGAAATTCCAAAGTTTTCTGGAAGCCGACTGGCATCCTCAGCCATGCCGTGTTTCCCTGGGCCGTTGATCAGCCCAGCGATGTTTGTTCTAGAGGTGTGCTATGAAGTACCTCCGCTCGCTTGCACTGCTAGTGCTGGCATTTCTTTCGCAGTTTTCCATCGCACAGTCGGGATACCAAGTGGTCTCTTTTGATGACGGCGGCACGATCAAGGGAACCGTGAAGTGGCAAGGGCCGGCGCCTCACTTGGCGGCGCTTGACCTGACGAAGGATGCGCAGATCTGCGACCCGCAGGGCGAGAAACACCGAGATTTGGAGCGTTTGCTGGTCGCGCCCAACCATGGCGTGGCCAACACGGTCGTGTATCTCAGAAACATCCAGCGCGGGAAACCGATGGATTTGCCGCCGGCGCGCCGGTCCCTCAATCAAAAGAGTTGCCGTTACGAGCCTCACCTTTTGCTGGTTCCGGTTGATGGGATTCTGACGGTGAAGAGCAGTGATCCGCTTCTGCACACAGTGCACATGTCGGGCAGCGCCGATTACAACCTACCCTTCACTGCGGATGGTCAGCAGATCACACGTCCCATGACTCGCGAAGGCGTGGTAAGCCTGCGGTGTAACGCGGGTCACGTCTGGATGAATGGGGAAATGATTGTCGCAAAGCATCCCTACTATGCCGTAACGGATCAGGAAGGCAATTTCGAACTGACTAACGTTCCGCCAGGCGACTACGAGATCGCCGCGTGGCATGAAGGCTGGCGGGTGGTCGGAGAGAGTGCGCTCTATGATCTGGCAACGCAAGCGAAAGTAAAGCGCCCCGTCTTCTCTGATCCCATCATGTGGAGCAAGCCGGTAAAAGTAGCGCCTCGCGCGACCGTTGACGTGGATTTCACGCTCGAAGAGCGCTCGCCGCAACTGGCGCAGGGGCACTGACGGCCGGGCTAGGGTTCGGCACGGTGAACCGAGCACAATCCTCCGGGCCTCGCCGCGCATCAGTACAATAGAACTAGATGATGCGGCGGGTCTATCTCGATAACAATGCCACGACGCCGGTACTCCCAGAAGTGCTGGACGCCATGCGTCCGTACTTTGCGGAGCACTTTGGCAACGCATCTTCCATTCATCATCATGGACAAGAAACGCGCGCAGCGGTTGAGCGTGCCCGCGAATCGGTGGCTACGCTGCTTGGATGCCGTGCCTCTGAGGTCGTGTTTACCGGCGGTGGCACTGAGGCAGACAATCTGGCGATATTCGGGCTGACGAAGCCTGGCGACCACATCATTACCTCGACCATCGAACATCATGCAGTACTGAATGCTTGCAAGCATCTGGCCGGTGCTGGATGCGACGTCACCTACGTCCCGGTTGATGGCCGTGGACTGGTTGATCCAGCAGATGTGAAGCGAGCGATTCGCCCCAACACAAAGATGATTACGATCATGTGGGCGAACAACGAGACTGGCGTGCTGCAGCCGGTCGCTGAAGTCGGGAAGATCGCCGCTGAAGCGGACGCCTACTTCCATACCGACGCCGTCCAGGCGGCGGGAAAGATTTTGGTGGATGTCGGCGAGATTGGGTGTGACCTGCTCACCATCTCCGGCCATAAACTGCACGGGCCGCAGGGCGTGGGTGCGCTTTATGTCCGGAAGGGAACTCAGCTCCAGCCCATGCTTTACGGTGGCCGCCATGAACGCTCTCGACGCGCCGGCACGGAAAACGTCCCTGGCATCGTGGGATTGGGAAAGGCCGCGGAGTTGGCTGTCGCCGGTCTCGAACGTGGCGATGACAAAGCGATGAGCGCGGAGCGTGACCGGTTCGAAAGGGAACTGCTCGAAATTGAAGGAACGGGCGTGAACGGAGGCAAGGCTCCGCGGGTTCCGAACACGACGAACATTTGCTTCGATGGCATCGAAGGAGAGTCGCTGGTCATTGCGCTCGACCTGAAGGGCTTGGCGGTTTCTACCGGCGCAGCGTGCTCCTCGGGAGCGCTCGAACCTTCGCACGTACTGATCGCCATGGGTCTGCCGCCCGACCGGGCGAAAGCCAGCATTCGCTTCAGTATGGGCAAGCAGAATACGAAGGATGACGTAGACTTGGCACTGGGGTTGATTCCTGCGACGGTGGGGCGTTTGCGGGAGTTGTCTCCGGTATGGCCAAAGACCGCAGTTAGCCGTTAGCAGCTAACATTCAGCCGGACGGGAACCATTGACGAGCTGAATGCTAATTGCCAAGTGCTAAGTGCTGATTCAACCATCGCCGTCGCCATGTCGGGAGGAGTTGATTCCTCGACCGTTGCGGCCATGCTGCGTGCCGACGGCCGTAACGTCATCGGCTTGACCATGCAGCTCTGGAACCAGCGGCGTCTCGCCGGACACGAAGGCATGCCCGAATCGGTGCAGGGCCGGTGCTGCTCAATCGACGATGTTTACGATGCACGTCGCGTCGCGGAAACACTAGGCATTCCGTACTACGTCGTCAATCACGAAGAGCGCTTCGAGCGCGACGTAGTTCGACCGTTCGTTGAGGAATACCTGGCCGGACGCACGCCGATCCCGTGCAGTCTTTGCAACAATCACTTGAAGTTCGACCAGCTTTTGATCGTCGCCCGGCAGATTGGCGCTGAGCAGGTCGCCACCGGCCACTACGCGCGCGTGGACTTCGACGAGAAGTCGAACCGCTGGCTTCTCAAGCGTCCGGTCGACAAGTCGAAGGACCAAACCTACTTCCTCTTCGGCCTGACGCAGGAGCAGTTGAGCCGCACCCTATTTCCGCTTGGCGGTATGACCAAGCCTGAGGTCCGCGAACTGGCCCGCCAGCACAGTCTGGTAATTGCCGAAAAGCCTGACTCGCAAGAGATCTGCTTTGTCCCGGGAGGTGACTATAAGGCCTTCCTGGAAGCCTATCTCAGCGAACAGGGAGAGAAGCCGGTTGAAGTCGCCGGTGAGATGGTCACCACCGACGGCAAGGTGATTGGCGAACACGCCGGAGTTCACAATTTCACTGTTGGTCAGCGCAAGGGACTGGGAGTGGCGACGGGGTCGCCACTTTACGTAATCCAAATCAATAATGACACCCGCCAGGTCGTGGTTGGCAGGGACGAGGAGCTCTACTCCCGCACTCTCGTAGCTCACCGCGTCAATCTGATTTCGACGCCGGAACTGCGCGAGCCCAAGCGGGTCACCGTGAAGATCCGCCACCGCCATGAACCCGCGCCAGCGGTCATCGAAGCGACTGGACCGGACGAGGTTCGGGTCAGCTTTGATGAACCCCAGCGCGCGGTCACCCCCGGCCAAGCTGCCGTTTTCTACGATGAAAGCACCGTGGTCGGCGGCGGCTGGATCGAATCCGCCAAATCGTAGGCCTAGAGCCGTCATCAAGCCCTGACTCGAGTTACCTCCGATTACCTTCGCCCTAATGTATGGCACCTTCGTGGACTGGACCTGCCGATAGAGCAGAGTTACGGTAGACTCACGACGGGACCTTCGTAGTCTCTCCCCGTAAGGGTCCGGCGTGGGGAGCGATTCTATGAAACTCTGGCATCTGGCTTATGCGGCACTTGGCATTGCGGTGGCACGCTGGGTTTTTAAGCGCCAACCAACGCCCGTGACCGATCCGGTAACCCGTCTCCGTACCTCTGGCCTGCTGTAAGCGTTTGGTGAGAAGGCATGGGCGCCCCGTTGCGCCTCGCTTCGTTCTTCAAAGCGTCCGTGCCTTTTTCCCAATTTCCCATCGATTGGTCCCATCCACCGGTAGTGCTAGCACTATTGTGTCCGTTCGGTAACTTCTTTTCCGTCCCATCTCGCCTAAACTTTCTGTATACGTTCCGCTCGGCATCCGCCCGCGTCTCGAGTGGCCAATATCATGCGATCCCGACTCCCCATCTTGTGCTTCGCTTCGCTCTTCCTGTGCTCGTCTCCCGTGGCCGTATCGGCGCAAGACGACGCCACCCGTCTCTCGGCGACTATCGCGCGCAACCTCCGCAAGAACAAAGATGCAGCAGGCGCCGCCCCAGCAAACCACGCCCCCGCCAGCAACGTGATTGACAACGACAATCTCGCGCAGGTCATGGAGGACGCCCGCAAAGCCCGACCCGTAAACAAAGACAAGACCGTCTTTTCCATCGATCTCGTCCGGCAACACGGTCAAAGTGTCGTCTCCCGGATGCCACCTGCAGCCTCTCGTTCAACGCCCGCGCCAGTTCGCTCCTGATTAAACCCGTTCTGATCGAAGACTCTGCCGCTGACCGACCTGCTGAAACTCGACGGCCCCGGCTCCATTCAGGATGAGGCTCTGCAACTCGACGTCTTCAACGGAACCGACTGGGACATCCGCGAGATCACTATCGGCCTCACCCTCGAACGGGGCGCCGGGAGACACTGCCAGCTCGCGGCATGCGCACTCATATCATTCCCGCCGCCCAAGGCATGGCGCCGCAACTCCGTGGAAGCGGCATTCGGATGTGACCCTGCTCTACCACCTCAAAGCGACGCCAAACCCTTCAGCACAACTTCCTTCCACGAAATATATCGGTATCACTCCCAGCCCCGACGAAGATTGGCGCTGGTCCATCGTGGAGGCCAAAGGAATCCGCCCGGCACAGCCAGCGTCAGCGCCGGACTCTCTGCAAGAACCTCTATTTTCCGTTCCATCGCCATTTAGTACACCCGGTGAATCGCAGTCCGCTCCCGGCCAACTCGACCGCTCGACTCCCGCGCCAATTCGGCAGCCCTGATAGCGCCAGCTACAAGGCTCATCCAATCGTTGGCAGAAATCGCGGCTTCTGACGCGCCTTCGTCAATTGCTCGAACGAATAGGCGATCTTGAATAGCGTCGGTTCGCTCCAGGCACGCCCAAAGAACGAAACACCTACCGGCAATCCCCATAGATATCCGGCGGTGACGTTGATATTGGGATAGCCAGCGACCGCGGCCGCGCTCGAACTGCCTCCAGCCGAGTGGTCCCCGTTGATCAGATCGGTGATCCACGCGGGGCCGCCCGTGGGAGCGAAGAGCGCATCGAGCTTGAACTTGTCCATTACATAGTCAATGCCCTCGGCGCGCGAGAGTTGTCGATTCAAAGCCAGCGCGTCGAGATACTCTTTCGAAGTGAGTGGGCCTCTCTGGTCCGCCTTCAAGAAAAGATCCTGTCCGAAGTAAGGCATCTCGCGATCGCGATTGCGTTCGTTGAACTCAATTACGTCGCGCAAACTACTGACCGAAGAATTCCCGCGGCGTGCCAGGTATGCCGCCAGATCGGCTTTGAGTTCGTATTGGAGGACGGTATTCTCGCTGTCGTCGAACTTTCCGATGGTAGGAATGTCGGCCGGATCGACGATCTCAGCGCCCGCTCGCTTCATCTCCCCAATCAGCGTGTCCATGAGCTGGTCGACTGCGTCATTGAAGCCACAATACTTTCGAACCACGCCGAGGCGGGCACCCTTGAGTCCCGCCGGATCGAGAAATTTCGTGTAGTCAGGGAAAGTCTTGCCGCTGCTGTCAGCGGTCGCAGAATCCTCCGCATCCGCTCCGGCCATTGCGCTAAGAAGAATTGCCACATCGCGTACGGTGCGCGCCATGGGGCCCGCTGTGTCTTGAGTGTGCGAGATCGGAATGATGCCAGTGCGGCTGACCAATCCGACGGTGGGCTTCAGCCCGGCGAGACCGTTGGCGGACGACGGACAAACGACCGAGCCATCCGTCTCTGTGCCCACGCCCGCCACGCACAAATTCGCCGAGACTGCAGCTCCGGTGCCGGAACTCGATCCACAGGGATTGCGGTCGAGCGCATACGGGTTGCGAGTCAACCCACCACGGGCGCTCCAGCCGCTCGTGGAATGGCTCGAACGGATATTCGCCCATTCACTGAGATTGGTCTTGCCGAGAATCACAGCACCAGCCTTACGAAGCTGCCCGGCGACAAATGCGTCCTTCAGGGGACGCGAACCCAGCAACGCGAGCGATCCGGCAGTCGTGTTCATGCGGTCGCCGGTATCGATGTTGTCCTTGATCAGTACAGGGATGCCATGCAAGGGCCCGCATACTCCCCTAGCCTTGCGCTCTTGATCGAGTGCCTCGGCGATGGCCAGAGCGTCGGGATTCACTTCGATTACTGCCTTAAGCGTCGGCCCGGCCTGATCGATCTCACGGATGCGATCCAGATATTTTTCGGTCAGGGATCGCGAAGTAAATTGTCCCGATGCCATCGCCTGCTGGGCGGCATCAATCGTGAGTTCGTCGAGTTCAGAATCACTTACAACGGGAGTCGTGTTCGCTCCGGAGGACACACCTGCCACGCGCGCGGCGCCCAGCGCGGGAACGACAGCTGACGCCACAACTGCAGATGCTCCGACCTTAAGGAAACCGCGCCGTGAAGTATGGGGAAGAAGGGGAGGCTTCGACATTGCACCTCTGCAAAGCGAGTGAGTTCGGGAAATCTTACGAAGAGTACTCGAGAAAGGCAAACGAAGAGAGGGGATAGATACAGACAGGGGCAAACTGCTACACCTGGGCATCGGGGGGCGGTTGGTATCGCAAATTGGGGAAATGCGAAAGAGCAGGTGGAATCTAGTCTCACCAAACTGGAGTACATCCCGTCTGTCCCCGTGTTTTCAGGTCAGACGTGCGAGGCAGAGACTCGGGCTAGAGCTTTCGCCAGCGGGCTTTTTGTCAGTCAAAGCTATAAGATCGACGCAATCGTGGAGAAACGAAAACTTGGCAATAGGCGTCGACGAAAAATGGGGTCACTTCCGTCTATCCTCTTTTTCGTCCGATTGAGCTTGCTGCTTGCTGTAGCCTACCCAATGTGTGCCATCGCATCCTTCCGTCAGAATCTTCGACAAGCTATACTCAGCACGTACTTCTTCTCCTTTCAGATAAACGACATCATCAATCACGGGACGCTTCTCTTCCATCGTCACCCGTACGGCAACAGTCCAGCTCCACGGTGTCTCATTCGGGGCGCTTTCCGTGAGTTTTACGTACACTCGAAACGACCCATCCGGATTCGATTCTGTTCTCTCAATTTGAAAACTCGACGGTTCGGATAGCTCTTCATCGCCGGAAAACAATCCGGTCTCTCCCCACGCGAACGGCTCCTTCATCCTCTGCCCCCCAGTTTGCCGAACCCAGTCACTTTGACACGACCTCGCCAGGCGAATTTTGTGAAGCAGGCCTTTGCTGAGATATTGCCCGAAAAGTTTCCAACTCTCACCGGAAGGAATACCCAACGGATGATGCGTGATCACTTGGCGATAGAGCTTTTGAACGACTAAATCGGGCGGCGTAGGAGAATTATCGCGTTTCCCATGCGGCATAGACTGACTGAGAGTCGATACCGCTACTAGCTGCAATAACAAGAGACAGAGCAGACGATTCATATCAAACCTCAAGGCACGATTATCACGTTGTAATGGTATGCATTGTTCTCGATCCTTCCCGAAGGACCGTTGCTGTTCGGGCCGAAATTATCCAACGGATGTAAATTCGGCGCATTGTATTGGGGTTTATTGGGGGGTGGCCACTGATCCACAACCATGATCTGCCCCGTCTTCGGATCGTGCCCCATGTAGATTGCGGAGTTTTGGTCTGCGTCGGGCTGTTTGAATTTCTTATCTGGTCCAAAGCTGGCAATCGCAAGTCCAACATCACTTGTGTCGTTCAAATCCAAAACCGACTTCCCTGGTGTCCAGGAATCGGTGTGTTGAGTCACGCCTGAAAGGGCGGAGCAGGCGGCCACGCACTGACCATTAGGGATCGGTGTCTTGGCGTTGATCGCCTTTTTTACCTTCGCAGGATCGGCCTTATACGAACCATCGGGCTGGCGACCGTATTGCTGCGCCGGGGGCGGTGGTGGTGGTGGCGTCGGTTTCGGCGCGGTTGTCTCTTTGTCCTGCACCGGCGACTCCATTTGACCCTGATTGATGCACTCTGGACAATTGTCGCCAGCCGCATGCCCGTCTAAATCCGCGAACGATTCGGGATCGTCCGCCACCATCGAGTACAGATTCAGCGTCTGCGGGTTCGTCAAATTCGCATACGGGACTGCCACCGGCACCGCCGACCAGTCCGAACTCAGCCATCGTCCGAAACGCCACGAGTAATAGCGGGCTCCGAAATCATCGTTCTGCGTTTCCGTGTCCCGCTCCTTGCCCTCGAATTTATAGTTCTGCGGGCAGGTTGAGGTGTAGGGGCGCTCTCCGCCGAAGGGCGTAAAATCCGCGTCGTAGCACAGCGTCCCATTCGATTGCACGATCACGCGCGAGCTGCCCAAAAGGTCTGCGGCATAATAGAGTGCGCTGCCCGAAGCGGATACAACCGCCACCCGCTTGCCACCGAAAAACACGTATTCGTTCAGCGTGTTGCCCGCAGCGTCTGTCTCGGACAAAATCTCTCCGCCCGAACCGTACCAGTAGAGCTTGCTGCCGACCTTGGCAGCGCGTCGTCCGTCGCCATCGTAGGCATAGGTCACGCCCGCTGCCGTCTTCATCTGGCTTTCGCCGTCCCAGGTGTAGCTGTAGGTTCCATCCCCCAAGGTGTTGCCCGAGGAGTCGTAAGAAAAGCCGGAGCCCGAGATATGGTTATTGCCATCGACGGTCAAAGTGCCCATCGTGCTTTCCGTGCAAGCATTGTACGTCGGCGTCCAGCCCGCCTGTGACAGCAAATTCCCCCAGGCGTCATACGAATACTTATTTCCCCAGCAGTAGCTGCCCGTCGTGGCCGTCGTGCCCGCCGAAAGAATGCGGTTCACCTGATCGTAAGTGAAAGCCTGTGAGCGGCTGGAATTCAGATTGTTGGTGATGCCGTAGACATGCCCGGCATTGCCTCCTGACACGGGATCGACAAAATTGTAGGTGATGTCGATGGCGTTGCCCGCCGAGGACGATCCCTTGATCTCGTTTGGCTGCAAACGGCTGTTGAAGGTCTCTAGAGTATTGAAGCCGGTGAAGGAACTGCTCTGGCCGATGCTCATGCTATAGACGCTACCTTGCGGCGTATAGCAGACCGAACCGGCTGTGCAGTTCGTGCTGGCGGGAGGCGTCTTCCAGTCGGCAACGTAGGTGATTCCGTTGGAGGCATCGGTGGCCGAAGCGGGACGGTCGGCAGAGTCGTGGGTGTAATTGATCGTTCGTCCGGTGGGATAAACGATCTGCGTCACATTACCCGCAAGATCAAGATAGTACGTCGTCGTCTTCGTGATGTTGTTCGGTGTGCTGTTCGTCGTCCGCTGCTCCCGGTGGATGCTGCGCGAGTTCGGCTTATCAACCAGATAGGCCCATGACTCCGAACCGGCTCCATCCGTCATCCCGGTGCGGTAGCCAATGTTGTGGCAGGTGACGGCGAGACCCAAGCAATTCGTCCCGTCATAGGTGAACGTCAACGACGGATCGCCATTCGAGTAGCTGACGCCCGTTACGCGATTCAGGGGGTCGATCAGATGACCAGAGGGACTGTAGTTCGTCGTGATATTACGTGCGTCGGTCTTGGTTAGAACGTTGCCGTTAGCGTCGTAGGTATATGTGATCGTCCCTGTCTCCGGGTTGCTGGATGTGAGCAGGCGCGACAACGAATCGTAGGTAAAGGTGCGTGTGTGAGAGCCATTCTGGACAACCTGTGTCAGATTGCCAAGCAAATCGTTAGTATACGAAGTCACCCAAATCGGCTCGCCCGTTCCGGGACAGCCGGTAGACGCGACCTGTGCGCCAACTGCGTTAGGTTCATCCACTTCCACTAACTGTCCGATGCCATTTACACGGCTGCGACGCCACTTGCCAGTGGGATCGGTGACGAGAGTACTGGGGCCGCAGTACGCGGTCGTCAGATAGGACCCGTCAGGGTAGGCTTCTTTTGTTTTGCGCCCCAAGGCGTCATAGGTATAGGTGGTGGTGCCGGGACTGCTGGTTGCGTCAGTGCCGCTGCGATGGGGATTGGAAACCGTGGCCACGCGACCCAATGCGTCATACGTCGTGTCGGTATAGTCAATCCCTTGCGGGTCGGAGGTAAGTTGCGTCTGACTGACACGTCCCAGACCGTCGAACACACTGAGCGGAATCTTGTTTTGATTGGTATTGATCGTCGAGGTCAGAGTCGCGGTGAAAGGAAAACTGGATTCTTGCCGCGTAACAGCGTCCTGCCCAGTATCGGGATGGTTGGCCTGCAAAAGCCGCCACATCGAATCATAGCTATAGGTGGTAACGAGCTGGTTCGGATCGGTGGTAGAAATCTTCAATCCAGTGTTGTAGTCATAGTTGTGGTACGTGCTATGGTTTACAGGCGTTCGTCACTTCAGTCACGTACGCATCCTGGAATGTACTCGAATAAGAGAAGGTCGTCGGATTGTTCAGCGGGTCTTTCGCGACAAGCGGCATTCCTGTGTCGTAGTAGGTCGTGGTGCCGGTTAAGGTCGCTACTGTGGGTAAGTTCCGCCAGCGATTCACCGAGGTCCGATTTCCGCGATAAGTACCCGTCCACACGGCAGTATCAAAGTTCTGAGCTGACCCCAGTCCAGAAGCAGTTGTCGCGGTTTCATCGTAGCCGTACTGGGTGTAGGCCTTCTGATTTGTCCCATCAGTAATCTGCGTCGAGTAAACCAGATTCAGCATGTTGTTGCTGAGGTAATTGGTATAGTGCGGGTTCGGGCTTTGCCAGACGTAGCTGGTGTTCGTCTGTCGGAGCAGCGGCCAGGCACCCAGAGGTAGTGCCGTAGTCGTAGTCTTTCTGGACCGTGACCTTTCCATATATGCCGGTATATTGCGTTCCGCTCCGCGCGGGCTGGTGAAAGTAAAGCCGGAATCGTAGGTCATGGTGACCTGATTCGTTTTTCCGTTCGCCCACGTTGTAGTGATCTGGGTAGGAACAATGTTCATGTAAATCGAATCGGTGCCGGTGACCTCCTGCCCAAACGGGCTGTTTGCAGCAGAATAGGTTGTCGATACCGTCTTTATAAGGTTCGCCGGTTGCGCTGATCCTTGGTAGTAACTGGTCGAGCCGACATAGGTTTGGCAACCGCCAAATGTTGTGTATGCGTGAACTGTATTGTTGCCCAGCGGGTCTACGACCGTCATCGTGGCCTGGCTACCACTCCAACCGGGTGTGTACGTCCAGGTGTGGCTCCCGGTGCCATCGTTCGCGTTTACGGTGCGTGACGCCACGACCCGAGGAACCTTGAATAGACCGGAACAACTGGTGCCGTCCGCCCAGGTATACGAGATGGTCCCTCCCGTAGGCAGAGTAATTTGCGTGAGGTCGCCGTTGCCATCAGTGCTGTATTGAAACATCCATGCCGTGCCGTTCGGCAGAACTAAACTCTGTAGATAATTTTGGTTCCCCCAGACCTGGGTGTCATCAGTAAAATCCCAAAGCGTCACGACGCTCACTTGTGCAAAGCAATAGGTGTAGGTCGATGTTCCGTTAGTCCCCGGCCCTGGTACGACCCACTGATTCACCTTGTAGACGGGAAGTGCGCCGGTTGGGCACGACCCGGTGCCGCCCGGATCTCCGAACTTAGGGTAAGGTGGAACCGTTCGGCCTAGAGTGTCGGTCAGCGAAGTTGCTCCCGTCACCTGGTTGCCGTTTGCATCTTCGCTGGCCCCAGAGCCACTGGTGGAATACTCCGTGCCGTTCGCATCCAGGAATAACGAAGTGCTGCCGTTGGCACGAACCCGCAAGCCCGTTCCGTCCGTTGACTCACAGTCGGTCGAAGTCCAGCAGCCTAGAATGTGACTGGCACCGTCTGGTGCGACCGCCGTGGAATAGCCAAATCCGGTTTTCTGCCCAACAAAATACACATAAACTGGGTTGATAATGTATCCCTGGTCAGTACCCACCACGAGAGGTGACCCGATCGAAGTTAGATGGTCTTTAGTTGTGCAACTATCTATGATGCAGCTGGTGGTCTGCATGTATGTTTTTCTGTTGTATATGAAACGGTAGCCTAGTTTTACGTTTCCGCGTTGAGGGTATGAGAGCACGGGAATGTTTAGCGTTAGACTTCCATTTGTCATGCTTATAGAGTCAAACTCGCCACCCTGATAAGTCCCGTAGGCTTTAATCCCTTGCTGAACGTCGTCAAGGTCTTGGGCGAACAGCCCGTGCAGTCCAAAAGCTCCAAACAAAACGAGTACGATTCCGAAACGCATTGCTCGACCTGTCATTGTCCACCTCCCTGCGGCGGATCAAATGTGGACTGTGGGACGCCAGAGTTGAATGTCACCGAGTTCAGCACAAACGATCTCGTCGGAGAGCCGTCGCCCCTTGAAAGGGAAAGCTGTGAAGGAACCGTGAGGCCACCCATCACTTGGAATTGCCAGAAGTCCTCGGTTCCACTGATGTAATTCTGGGGGTTTTCGTTCGGAGGCACTCGAAACTGCACTTCAAGCGGCATAAACGATGTTGCGTCAAAGAACCACTCGTGCGGAGTGATCAACGACCCTTGAGCGTCAGAATCGTCGCTGATATGAATCTGAATCGCAGCCTTACCGTGCATCGCGGCTGCACCGACATATCGGATAGTCAGCTGCTGATTGTTCAATTCCTGCATCAATCGGACGCCCGGCAAGTACAAGGGAGGGTTCGCTCTAGCAACGAAGTAGTTCAGGGATGAGACAACGCCATTCAAAATTCGTGCGGGAGAGCCATGCCCGCTCAGGAAAGCATTCGTAGTGCTGGCGGTGTCGGTTTCCAGGCGAAACTCTGCTCCCGACCCTATCCAACTGAAATTCGAGGCGGGCTGACTCGACCCGTTCGTTGTCACTGTCCCGGCGATCGTCCAGTCCTGGACAGCCTGCCAACTAGTCGACCCACCCATCGCCGACACGCTGTTTTGGAGCACTGCAATCGCGGATGGGTCGCGCACAGGCCCACTCTGCGCATGTGCGTGCCAAGTTAGCGAACACATCACAAGAAACAGAATCGACCGAGAACGATCCGAGGCGTAGTAAAAGACGTGGCAGGCTCATATTGCAAAATCATCCCGTGCCTCCTGTTTGAGTGAGGAATTTACTTTGAAACGGATCAATCCGATCCGGTCGATCCGGAACTTGAATTGACGTTCGGGAGTATTCGGAACTGTTGTGACGGAAGAGTCGCGCCGATCTTCAAAAAAAACGCGGACATGCGCGGAGGCAAAATCCACCCTGTGGGATTGTCATTGTTCTTGCCAGGGATTTTGAGCGGACGCTACAGACACCGAAAAAGGGATGAGGGACACAACAAACCAAAAGCGAGCCATTGGCTCACCTCGTAAGTGGTTTCGGTTGGCCCCCTCGAATCAACCGTGGCCGCAAGGCTATAGAGATGCCCTTGATGAGTGTCAAGAAAAAACGAAAGTGATCACAGTGATGCGTGACGAGACTCACCTGCCATCCGCACCTAAGAGGTTCGGACTTATACCAACAAACTGCGCCAGTTCTTGCCAGTGGCGTGGATGCGGTCGGTAGCCTTCGCGAATGCGACCCGCGTACCAGCGCGACACCCCGATTTTCTTAGCAATGGCTGTAGCCGAGCTTTGCGCAAGTGCTGGCTGAATTTTCTCTGAAAACACCTGTTCGGTAAGCCATGCCGGTTGCTTCTTAGGATTCCAGGCAGCCCGCGCCTGAGCGTGCTTGCGGTGCGTTGCCGACTCTTTCGCGATGGCTTCTGGCGTATGTCCAGCAACGCGACCGACTCGCGCAACTTCTACGAGACGCAGAGTTGCGATCTGGAGATCACACTTTTTACAGTGTACCGAATCACCTTGAAGCCCTTTGCCACATCCACGGCAAACCCTCTCGGGTTTCGGAGTCTTGACTGGCTGAACATCGCTACCCTTTACTTCACGCTTGTTCCGCTGAGTAAGGCGAGTCGCCAACCGTTGGCGACCAAGGGTTGATACGGGTCTGGCAATCGACGCCCAAAGCGCTTGCGCGACATATTCGGCAAACGGAGCCACGAGCTTGCTCCATGTGTGCGAAGTTTGAGCAAGTCTGGTTGCAAGGGCTGAAACCAACCGGCAGTTTCCGTTGCGATCTTCCCAGAAATCCGATTTGCGAAGAGGTTCATTCTGGACCCAATTGAGAACGAACGCATCCACCTTGGGGCGGCAGACTTCCATCAGGTCGCAGGCGAGGGAATCTCTGTTCGGTGTGTCCACATGGAGCACACCTATCCCCGGATCAAGACCCATCGCCACGGCAGAAAGACGCGACTCACCTTCCAAGAGTGCGTAGAGAAGATTGAGCAAGGCGTTGGCCGGACTAGCAGCCAGACGCGGGCTGTGGGTCAAGGGCGAGATGCGTGATCCAAAGCGTTTCCAATGCTCCGGGACGCGGCGCTCGTCCTGGCGTGGCCAGTAAATCGGCACGCTGCTCCATGCTTGCCAGTACCAGCGTGCGGCTTGTGCTTCCATCAGCCGCACTGCTTCTATAGTCACGGCGCTCGGTAATTCGTCTCGAAATTGAGCAATCGCGTCCGCTGTCACAGCATCGTGCAGCATGTCCCGCACGAGTAGCGCCTGCCCGGCGAGTTTCTGGGAGATGAGTTCTTTGGAAATCTTGAGGGCCGTCCCGTTGCCCAGCGCCAGCGCTTGCGCCCGACGGAGTTTGGCATCCGATGGAGCGATGGGGCCAGTAACCGCGAGCACCTTCCCTCTGCGGTCAAGCATGACGAATGCTGCACCTTGATCGGCAAGCCAGCGGATGGCGTCAAGCGTGACGAAGCCGTCGCTCCCAATCAAGACGAGCCGTTTCAGACCGTGATTGACTCGGGGTAGGCGAATGGTCCGGCGTTCGTCGGCAATTCCGTCGTGCAAGACGAGATGGCCCGCCTGGACTTGGACGCGGACACCGTAGCCGCTCAAAACGAGAACATCCGATTTGCGGATCGTAGACGAGTGCGATAGGTTGGGCAAAGCCGTCATGGAGTTCACTCTCCTTCGGCGGTCAGGGCTTGTCGGCTGCTAGTAACAGTTGGCAGGCCCGTTCTTTGATCTGTCTTATGTCATTATATATCAACGACATAAGGGGATTTAATTAATTGCAGAACCTAGCGAATCTTTTCTTGTTCGTTGAGTACGGAATCCTGTGCGGTCTGAGGTTTTGCAAGGTTTTTTCCGAAAGCGGCCGAGATAAGAAACGGTACCCGGTTGGGATGAGTTGCAGGCTGCGTTTCTACTTCTTCAATTGCTAGCCGCAGATGTCTGGCATTGTCGGCGAAATAGGACCGCAAGTGACTTTGCTGCTTAAACTTCTTTCCCGTCTCGGGATTAACGGCCATGACGGTCTTCGACATTTTCTCAACTTCCTGCTGGAAGAGCTGCACTCTCGACAAACCAGGGAAACTATCGCGCCGTTTCCAGATGCTCTCGATTTCCTTGAACACCCGGAATGGAAAGGTTGGCCATTGTGCGTACGCGATCTTGGAACAGCGTTCGCGGGAACTCTGCCAAGTCATGGTAGGCAGTCCTGCCATAGCATTGGCGAAACCAAGTGGATGGTGAGCGTAGTTCTTGTTGGAGATGAAGTCGACTAGCTCAGACTGAGCGAAACCAGCTTCCTTGTTGGCTAATTCCTCTTCAACGGTCTTGAGTGTGGCTCTTGCGGTCTCCAATTCCTTACGGGCTTTGCTGCTCTCTCCCCATCCCTTGATGAGCGCAGATTGAAGCGCCTTCGGTCGCTCTGGCTCTGCCTGGTTCATGGCCGATTCAGCCACGCGTGCCGTTTGGTGACAAACATCGTGTATTGCCTGAGCTTCCCGACATCTTTCCACAGCCTTACCGAATACTTTTCTGGTTAGTCGAATTTCCTTAGTAGTCGCGCTGACCAGAGTTGGACGCAGAAAGCGAGCGACGAGGTTCTCATCGACATGGCCTTTTAAGGGTGCGAGTGCCTCCCTCAATTCTTCCGGCGTCTCAGCCTTCGGAAGTTGCCATCCGATATCCGGCCACGCTTCCGACAGAAGCCAGACTAAACCATCTCGAACAGTTTCCAGTGTTGCTCTATCGGGCGTAGGGCGGCCGGGGCGACCAGAACCACCGCCGAGATGGTCATCAATCACCTCGGCAATATCTTTCGGTCGTCTGGTTCCTCGCTTGATGATCCGATCCGGTCGTTTCTTCATTTGCAGAAATTCTTCGTAAGAGCGTTGAACAACTCAAAATACAACACGACCCCGAAATTTTGTTCGCTGGGAAACTGAAGCCCCAGATTCCAGAATCGCCTGAAAACCAGTCCCCAGAATCCCGGATTCACCGGGAAACCCTCTAAGAGCATTCTTTTCTGTGTGTTGGCACTTCATTGAAGACGGGATATTCTCCCGCAAGATCAGCCCAGAAGAGGTTCCTCTCTGGACTGACCACGGGTGAATACATCGGTGAAGCACAAACGCAAAGTCCAACCGCGAAACGAACGCGAAGCCCACGCCCGAAATCGTGCTCTTCATGCTCTGGCAAAGATGCGCCGCGAAAAACTCTCATTGGCGGAAGCTTGCCGACTCGAACACATCAAGCCAGCCACTTTTCGTCGTTACGTCGGTAGCGCTGTGCAACAACAAAAACCCGGTGGCCGTTATCGCGCCACGCGAGGCGACAAACTCCGCCGTGATTTGCAAATTCCGAGTGCTCTTGGCCCGACCGCAATTCCTATTCACGGTAACAAGAACGCGACGCTGGTCTCCAATTACCTGAATGCAGTCGGTAAATATCTGAGAACGGGCAACCGGTCAAAGTTAAAGGCGTTTGACTGAGCGAAAGTCGGACCTCGGGGGAGGCGGGTCGAATTGATTACCGATCCCGCTACCCTTTCGTCCCTCGCAGAAGCTGGTGCTCTGCAGCTTGACCAACTTTATGCGGCGTTCAACACGGCCCGATGAGAGATGAGAATCCAATTCGGACGGCCCGAAGAAAGGTCAGACGCCTTGTTCGGCTTGGCAGCGATCATCCAGTCTGTTTTCGCTGTGGCGTTGCCGAAGTAGCGGTATTGGTGCCGGTGTCCAAGAAATTCTTGGAGGACCACCATGTAGTCGGGAGCAGCCACGATCCGATCCTCACCGTACCCCTGTGCCGCAATTGTCATTACCTAGCAACGGAGAATCTTCTGCTGGCGGACGTAAACATGCTGTCCGAACCGAATCCAGTAAAAAGAGTGGCCACCATTCTTCGCGGCATCGCTGTGCATCACGAGATGCTGGCGGAGGCAAACCGACGCTGGGCAGATTTATTGGAATGCAATCGAGAAGTGAAAGGACGCCGCCATTGAACCAAGATATCTATCTTCGCGCTCACACCGTTACACCAGAAAAGAACCGCAAACACGGCACGGAGCCGCCGAAATGGTCAGAGCATGTGCTGGTCTTTGATACGGAAACGACGGTGGACACTTCTCAATCACTGACCTTTGGCGCATACCGATTTTGTGAGGCCACTCCACACGGAGACTTCGTGTGTCTGGAAGAGGGATTGTTCCACGCCGACGACACAGATTCCGAGTCGCTGAAAACTCTGCGTGCGCATGTGAATTCCAATTCGGCGGACACACCCGAACACGGCCTCGGCAAGCTCCGTCTGCGGTCACGTTCCGAGTTTGTTGAAAAAGTGTTATGGGAAGCTGTCCAGGCCGAAGCCATGGTAGTGGGATTCAATCTGCCATTCGATTTATCCCGCTTGGCCGTGAATTGGTCAAAAGCACACAACAGCGGATGGTCACTCGTACTCTCTTTACGACGTTCGCGGATAACCGGCGAAATGGAACCAAATCCAGACCGCCCGCGCGTTCGTGTGACATCGAAAGACAGCAAGTCCGCATTTATCGCACTCATGCGCCCGAGAATTGCAGAAGAATGGCCCTCGGGTCGATTTCTCGATTTGCACACGCTGGCTTCAGCATTGCACAGTGAATCCTATTCACTGGACAAAGCATGTGAAGTGTTTGGCGTTCCCGGAAAGCTCAATCATGAGCCGACCGCGAAGATTTCAACCAGCGAGATTGATTATTGCCGCCAGGATGTTAAGGCAACTACGGATCTGTTAAACGCGATGCGTCGGGAATTTGATCTCCATCCGATTGCGCTCCCGCCAGACCGTGCCTATTCCGCTGCATCCATTGCGAAAGCTTACTTGGACGCGATGGGAATTATTCCGCCAAGAGACAAGTTCAAGGCTCCGCACCGTATGCTCGGCATTGCCATGCAAGCGTATTACGGCGGCAGAGCGGAATGCCGCATTCGTCACGTTCAGGTGCCCATTGTCCACACCGATTTCACCAGTCAGTATCCATCCGTGAACGCGCTGCTTGGGAACGGCGACATTCTGACCGCTGAAAGTCTATCTTTCGATGATGTAACCGGGGAGATTCGACAATTACTCAGCAAAGTCACTTTGGAATATGCGTTTAATCCCCGTTTCTGGAAACAATTGAAGTTCTTCGCGCTCGTGCGCCCTGACAACGACATCTTTCCCGTTCGTGCCGTCTACAACAGCGAAACCCAGAACATTGGTATAAATCGGCTGAGTTCCGAAAAACCGATTTGGTTTGCCGGACCGGATGTTGTTGCCTCAATTTTATTAACGGGGAAAGTTCCGTACATTGAAAAAGCGATTCGCATGGTGCCGCACGGCAAGCAATCAGGATTGCAATCAACGAAATTGCGCGGAATGATAACGATAAACCCGAAAACAGATGACTTCTTTCGGCATGTGATTGAGCAGCGCAAGCGCAATAAATCAAACGGATCGCTCGGTCATTTTCTCAAGATTTTAGCCAATGCAGGCAGTTATGGATTATTTGTCGAGCTGACGCCGGAAAGACCAAAGAAACCCGCGAATATTAAAGTGTTTTCGGGTCAAGAGTCCTTCCCGCAGTTGTCGAATGTCTTGGAAAATCAAGGGAGATGGTATTTTCCACCCATCGCTTCGCTGATCACCGCTGGCGGTCGTCTTTTGTTGGCTATGCTCGAAAAATGTGCGACCGACGCCGGTGGAAGTTATCTGTTTTGCGATACGGACTCGCTGTGCATCGTCGCGTCAAAGGAAATCACGCTAATTCCGTGTCCGGGCGGTACCCACAAACTGCCGAATGGACAACATTCAGTAAAGGCCTTGTCCTGGGAACAAGTGCGCAGTATTGCGGATCGGTTCAAAACCCTGAATCCTTACGATCCTGATGCGGTCCCTGGGTCAATTCTTAAAATTGAAGACGTTAACTTCGACTCCGCTGGTAACCAGCAGCAGTTCTACGGGTACGCAATTTCCGCCAAACGTTACGCCCTTTACCAGCGCAATGGGAAGAAGTTGTCTATCGTGGACCCAAAGGCCCACGGACTCGGATACCTATATCCACCCAAGAACTGGGCTAGTGATGAAGAGGACTGGACTGCCGAAGCTTGGGATTGGCTGCTACGTCCAGCGCTCGGACTACCACCAAAGAAACCGTCATGGCTGGATATTCCGGCGATGATGCGCATTGTGTTGAGCACGCCACAAGTATTGCAACGGCTTAACCGTTCAACGCGTCCTTATAGTTTTCTATTCTGCCCGCTGATTGATACCGTTGCTGGCTATCCTGCTGGCGTCGATCCCAACCGCTTTACGTTGCTAACACCGTTCACCAAACAACGGGAACGATGGATACAAGCCGAGTGTACGAATGTTTTTGACGGGAAGGTCCACCACCTCGCGCTTCAGCAAAACAGCAAGATGGATAAAGTTATTCCCCAGACGTTTGGCTATGTCCTGCGCCTCTATCCCTGCCATCCCGAATCCAAGTCCCTCGCGCCTGACGGCACTCCATGTTCCGCAAACACGCGCGGCCTGCTGCAACGTGCTTCGGTTACCGCAGGCACGCCGCATTATGTGGGCAAAGAAACGGACAGGCGTTGGGAACAAGGCGAAGATTTGAGCCTGATGGGTTTCAGGTCGGTAGAGTATTCGCCCGTAGGGAAAATGAGCGTAGCGGATCAGCAACTCTTAAACGAAATGGCGAAGCACCCATTGCGCGAAATGATGCGCAAGACCCGACTTAGCCAGCACACGCTCGAAGCCATCCGACGCGGCCAATCGGTACGCTCCCGCACACTCGCAATCTTGAAACAGGCATTACAAGACGCGTAGATTTCGATCCGCCCTCGCTCACCTCCCCAGTTTTCCGACACTCGCGCCCGCCCGATGCCCAGGTGTAGCAGTTTGCCCCTGTCTGTATCTATCCCCGGCAAACGAAGAGAGCATGCGGTGGACGTTGTCTTGAAAACAGCGGAATGGTAGTCTTACTAAGTTAAGTGCGCCAAGTTGGGCGGGAGTAGTTCAGCGGTAGAACGCCAGCTTCCCAAGCTGGATGTCGCCGGTTCGATCCCGGTCTCCCGCTCCATCTTCAGAATTCGATTCGCGGGGCAAAACGGAGATTATTTTCCGGTGGAAGAGCTTGAAGACGACGCGGCTTTCAACTGAATCAGGCCGATTCCCAAGCCACCCACGGCACCAGCCAGCAGGCCCAGCAGCACCAGCATCGGTATACTTTCGAGCAGTGATTTCTTTTTGCTTGCCATCCTGTATTCCCCCAGAAAACGCGCTTTTCCGTCTTGATTCTAGCATTTCCACTTCCTTTTGAGCCCGGCGGCATGGTCTCTAACCCATAGTGGGAAGGCGCATTAGAGGCTGTTTGCCTGATGATTCAGGGTCCGGTGAAATATATTGCACTTTCTGGGATTTTCCTGCGGACCAAACATCTCCAAAGGCCCTGTATATCGCCTATGATAAAAAGACAGATCAGACATATTTGAAGGAGCACTCATGACAGAACCAAGTTACGACGAACTTAAGGCTCGCCTGGCTGAACTTGAAAAGCAGGTCGACACGAAGAAAAGAAGCGGAGCCGTCGAGTTCCGCGTTAGCGAGAAGGGCGGCGTCAGCGTCTATGGTTTGGGACGCTTTCCGGTCACGCTCTACTACGAACAGTGGACAAAGCTGCTCAACGCCGTTCCTGATCTTAAGGTGTTCATTGAAGAAAATAAGGGCAAGCTCAAGTTAAAAGAGAGCTAACGCCGATCCGGGAGCGAGCTTGTCTGCCGAAGATATTCTCAGCCAGCCGCAACCGCCGCCCGATGACCGCGTGGCGTACGGCTCTGACCCGAATCAGTTTCTGGAAGTGCGCCTACCGCACTCTACGGGGCCATACGCTGCACTGCTGAATATTCACGGCGGATTCTGGCGCGCGAAGTACGACCTCGCACACGCTGGCCATCTTTGCGAAGGCTTGCGGGCGGCGGGAGTTGCGACGTTCAACGTCGAGTATCGGCGCGTCGGCAACACGGGCGGAGGCTGGCCGGGAACGTTCGAGGATATTCGCTCCGCCTATCGTTTCATCCGACAGGAGTATTCCCGATTTCGTCTCAAGGCAGATCGCATTGCGATCATGGGGCACTCGGCTGGCGGGCAACTGGCCCTATGCTTGGCGGCCCATGAGCCGACTGTTCGTCACGCGATATCTCTGGCCGGCGTGGTTGACCTCAAGAAGGCCTTCGCTCTTCATCTCAGCAGTGACGCCGTGGCAGAGTTTCTGGGAGGCAGTCCTGAGTCAGTACCCGAGCACTACCGCGAAGCTGATCCGATGGACCTGACTATTCAGCCGGCCATCCAGTATCTATTCCACGGTGCCCACGATGACACTGTTCCGGTCGATATCAGCCGCGGCTATGCTGCCAGGAAAAAGAAGGCAGGAGAATCCGTCCAGCTAGTGGAGATTGCACAAGCCGGCCACTTTGAGTTCATCGATCCCGGCTCGGAAGCGTTCGCCCAAGTGAAGGCCACAGTGCTGAAAGCATTAGAGGTCAAGGGCTTGGAGGTCGAGAGCCTGGAGATGAAGAAATAAAGCAGAGATGGTGCGCCCGGAGAGAATCGAACTCCCAACCTCATGGTTCGTAGCCATGCGCTCTATCCAATTGAGCTACGGGCGCATCAATGCGGAATCGCGTCTTTGAATTATAGCGGAAACAGATTCGGTTCGGCCAAACTGATTGTCATATTCCAGCCCTCAGTGATTATCTAGAAGACTAAAATTCCACGGAATGCCGCGCCGGTCGCCGAAGTCCGATGGGGCTCAAATTGAGAGCGTGCCTTGTAAACAAGCGTAAAAGTTTCCGGCCTTCGCGCAAAACCTACCCGCTCCCGCGTTCCAAGAATGTGTGCTGACAATGTGTTGCGAGTGGCACGCGGGTTGCTTGTTGTGAGGGCAGACGAAGTGGCGCGCAACGGGGCATTTGGGAAAATACTTCGGCCAGAGGTCTTTCCGAATGCCCCTTGCATTTTCCTCGTCGCAAGTCGCACTCCGCCCGTTTGAGCCCTCCCCCGAGGCATCTCCTGGAAGTCAGGAAAACGGGCGGAGTGCCGCCTCGTTCCCCACCCCGCCGAAAATAATCTGGAAATGGATTTGGACGTTTAGGCAAGAACCAGCTGTTCCTGCACGTTGATGCCAGCTTCGCGCAGTAGTTTCGCCACCGCGTCGCTCTTCAATCGGGAAGCGTCGTAGAGCACGCGCACGGTACGCTCTTTCTCGTTAAACTGAATGCGCTGAATACCATAGACCTCGCGGACACTGTCAATGGCCCGCATTTCAGCTTCTCCGGGCAGAGTCTGAAAGCGGTAGGCGGCTTCGAGATAGGTCATTTTCAATTTCTCCCAAACATGCTTCTGGCAAACAGTGCTTCTAGGATTAGCCTTCGAGTATCTAATATGAGTATCTAATAAGAGCCGGATTCAGTCCAACGGAGGCCTGCCAAGCCCCGATTTGGAGACGAGGCTTCTTCGAAACGACTTTATGGACCACGACCACGCGCAGAGTTCCAACGCGGTAACACCCACGAAAGCCAAAGACCCTGTCTGCGGGATGGACGTCGATCCGACCACCGCGAAATTCAAGACAGTCCACAACGGCAAAGACTATTTTTTCTGCTGTGCCGGATGTCTCACAAAATTCCAGGCAACTCCGGAGAAGATTCTGTCCTCTCCGCCGAAGCCGATGGGGTCAGGATTGGTTTCGTTAGGCGGTCCGACGTTGGTAATGCCAAGTGTGGCGCGGCCGGCCGCGACCACCGCGTCCACTCCAGCTCCCGGTTCAGGAAGACCCGAACCGATCTACGTTTGCCCCATGTGCCCAGAAGTGAGGCAGATTGGCCCAGGCCCTTGCCCAAAATGTGGAATGGCCCTCGATCCTGAATCTCCCGTGGCCGCGACCAAGACCGAATACACCTGCCCCATGCATCCCGAAGTGGTGCGAAGCGAACCGGGAAGCTGTCCGATCTGCGGCATGGCCCTGGAACCGCGCACGGTGACGGCGGATGAAGACAATCCCGAACTGCGCGACATGTCGCGGCGGTTTTGGATTGGTCTGGCAATGACGGTACCCCTGCTGGCGATTGCCATGGCGAGCATGATTTGGCCGCACGTTTTCATGGGGGGAATCGACTTAGTGCGCGGGGACCGTCTCGTAGCAAGGTCGCGGAGTTCGCTCCTGCCATGGCTCGAACTCCTCCTCGCCACTCCGGTCGTTCTCTGGTGCGGCTGGCCGTTCTTTCAACGCGGATGGGCATCGATCGTCAATCGCAGTACCAACATGTTCACGCTGATCGCGATGGGTACGGGTGTCGCCTATCTGTTCAGCGTCGTGGCAACGTTGTTCCCACATATCTTCCCGGCGTCGTTCCGCAGCATGGGAGATCGCCCGGACGTCTATTTCGAAGCAGCAGCCGCGATCGTCACGCTCGTACTGCTCGGTCAAGTTCTGGAGCTTCGTGCCCGCAGCCGCACATCAAGTGCAATCCGGGCGCTTCTCGATCTGAGCCCGAAGATGGCCCGTCTTCTGAACGAAGACGGCTCCGAGCATGACATCCCCCTCGGTCAAGTGAGGCCTGGAGACAAACTCCGCGTCCGTCCGGGAGAAAGGATTCCCGTCGACGGCGTAGTCCTCGACGGCTCAAGCGCGGTCGACGAATCGATGATTACGGGCGAGTCGATGCCGGTGAAGAAGGGAAGTGGCGCGCATGTGATTGGCGCGACCGTCAACTCGACTGGCGCGCTCGTCATGCGTGCGGAACGGGTTGGCAGCGAAACGATGCTGGCGCAGATCGTGCAACTGGTAAGCCAGGCACAGCGCACCCGCGCACCAATTCAAAGGCTCGCGGACAAGGTCGCAGGATGGTTCGTGCCGGCAGTGATTGCGGCTTCCGTCGTGACGTTCTTTGCCTGGGCGATCTTCGGGCCGGAGCCCCGCTTTGCCCACGCCATCGTTAACGGAGTCGCAGTACTGATCATTGCCTGCCCATGTGCGTTGGGTCTGGCAACGCCAATGGCTATTATGGTCGGCACTGGACGCGGCGCGCACGCTGGTGTCCTGATCAAGAATGCCGAGGCTCTGGAGACGCTGGAGAAGGTCGACACCATCGTCTTCGATAAGACCGGAACCCTGACGGAAGGCAAGCCGAAGGTGGTAGAGATTATCGACTTTCCGGGATTTCAGCGAACGCGACTTCTGCAGTTGGCGGCGAGTCTCGAGCGCGCGAGCGAGCATCCTTTAGGGGCAGCGATTGTCGCGAAAGCGGAAGAAGCAAAAATGAATTTGAGCGAGTTCGCCGATTTTCAATCTGTGCCCGGTTCAGGCATTCGCGGTCTTGTGGAGGGGAAGAGCGTGGCGGTTGGGAACATGGCTCTCATGCGCGAGGTTGGCGCTTTTGGCAGCAGCGAAGGGGCTTTTGTGGGCCGACGGGCTGGGTCCACCACTATCTATGTGGCAGTCGATGGTAAGTACGCAGGAAGGATGGCGGTCGCCGACCCGGTGAAACCGTCCACTGCCGGTGCGCTCCGCGAGTTGAAGGAGCAGGGGCTCCGTCTGGTAATGCTCACCGGCGACAATCAAGCGACGGCACAGGAAATCGCGACGCAGCCTTGCAATCGATGACTTCAAAGCCGAAGTGCTTCCCGCGAAAAAAGCCGAGATCGTAAAGAAGCTTCAAAGCGAAGGCCACATCGTTGCCATGGCCGGCGACGGTATCAATGATGCGCCCGCGCTGGCGCAAGCCGACGTAGGCATCGCCATGGGAACTGGCACGGATATCGCCATGGAGAGCGGCGGCATCACGCTACTTAAAGGAGACCTTGAAGGCATCGTGCGTGCGCGCAAGTTGAGCCAGGCAACCATGCGCAACATCCGCGAGAACCTGTTCTTCGCGTTTATCTACAACTCCATCGGAGTACCGATCGCCGCCGGCGTGCTCTATCCATTCTTCGGACTGCTGTTGAGCCCGATCCTGGCCGCCGCTGCGATGAGCTTCAGTTCGGTCTCGGTGATTACGAACTCGCTAAGGTTGCGGAAGGTAAAACTGTAGATTTTCCTGAGAGCCGAGAGCTGAGAGCTTTTCTTACAGCTTGCTCAAGTAGTCGGTAATTTCCGGGCTGTTCCAATCGACTGCGCCGATAAATTTCCGTCGGACGACTCCCTGGCGATCGATCACATACGTTTCCGGCCAGCCAAACGTGCCGTAGAGCCGCGCTGCCTTCTGCGCCTCGTCCCGTACCGTGACCATGTTGACGCCGTACTCCTTGAGGAACTTGTGGTATGCCGCGTCGTCCGCGTCAATGCTGACGGCCAGCACCACGACGCCTTTATCTTTGAGGCGCGCCGTCATCCGCACCAGCGAAGGGGTCTCCTCGATGCATGGCGGACACCACGTCGCCCAGAAATTCAGTACCACCACCTGCCCGCGATACTGGCTAAGCGTGATCGTGTGGTCCGAGTCCTGCAAGGTGAAATCGGGAGCATTTGACCCGATGCGGGCGGGTGATTGCTGCTGTAGCATCCAGAGAGGAATCCCAGAGAAAGAGACAGTAATCCAATGGTCGAGAAGAGCTTTTGTTTCACACCGCTATAATAGCGAAAAGTGATGGGTGTTTCAGGCACAACTTGGGTAGACCCACGAAGAAGCGGACCGCCGTCACCTAAGCCGGCCGCTTTCCTGCCGCTCGAGCGGACGCGGCCGGAGGTCTCGATCATCGTTCCAGCCCGAAACGAAGAGGCGAACCTGGGCAATTGCTTGCGCTCGCTGATCGAGCAAACGGGTGTAGCCCGCGAGATCATCGTTGTGGACGATGGATCAACCGATCGGACGCGAGAGATCGCCGAGGGCTTTTCAGGCGTGCGGGTAATTTCCGCCGGACCGCTCCCGGAGGGCTGGACGGGCAAGAGCAATACGTACCGGTCCAGGTACGCCACA
>CAVRYB010000069.1:0-7674 GCA_963725295.1 uncultured Acidobacteriaceae bacterium | reverse complement strand
GAAGTTCGGCGGAGTCTACGCCACCCATATGCGCAGCGAGGGCGACGGCGTGCTCGAAGGTATCGATGAAGCGGTCCGCATCGGACGCGAGGCGAAGATTCCGGTGGAGATCTGGCACTTCAAAGTTGCCGGCAAAGACAATTTTGGACGCATGCCCGAGCTGATTGCGCGCGTCAACAAGGCGCGCTCCGAGGGCTTTGACGTTACCGCCGATACCTACGCGTACACTGCCTGGTCGAACACCATGTCGGCGTTTGTCCCGCCGTGGGCGCACGATGGCGGCGATGCCAAATTGATCGAGCGTCTCAAAGACCCGGCGACTCGCGCCCGCATTCGCAAAGACATGGAAACCCGCTCGAAAGATTGGGATAACGAATGGGACGAGATTACCGGTCCGCAGGATGTGATGATCACCGACGTCCTGAATCCCGAGTTGAAGAAGTTTCAGGGCAAGCGCTTGACCGAAGTTGCCAGGGCCCTCAACGAAGATCCGATGGACGCGCTCTTCGACATCCTCATTCAAGACAAGGCCTACACCTACTGCGCAGTGTTCGGAATGTCCGAGCCAGACGTTGCGCTGGCTCTGCAGCAGCCGTGGGTTTCCGTCGACAACGACTCATCCGGCACGTCACCGGAGGGCATTCTCGGCCAGGAACACCCACATCCCCGTGCGTATGGCACTTTCCCGCGCGTCTTGCGCAAGTACGTTCGCGAAGAAAAAAAGCTGACGTTGGAAGACGCGATCCGCAAGTTTTCCGCCCTGCCTGCTCAGCGCATGCGGCTGACAGATCGTGGTGTCTTGAAGCAGGGTATGTGGGCCGACGTTGTTGTCTTCGATCCGCAAACGGTGCGCGACGTGGCTACCTATGACGATCCGAATCGATTGTCAGAGGGAATGGATTACGTGCTGGTCAACGGAGCGCCGGTGATTGAGAACGGCAAGATGACAGGCGCCTTGCCGGGGAAAGTGTTGCGGGGAGCGGGGTACGCGCCGTAGCAATCAGGGGTTTGACAATCAAGGTTTGACAATCAAGGTTTGGCAATCTTCAAATCAGCATCCGAGCGCTTCGCTTCGGTCTGAGCCATTGGCACCACGTGCGGCTTGGCTAACGTGCCGGTCAGGCTCCAGGCTTGATCATCGCTACGCTTGAGAACAAAGTCGAAGCCGCTTACCGCGGAAGCAGTCCCGCTCACGGTGTACAAGCCATCGCGAGATTCCAGTTTGCCGTCGGAGAGTTTCCATGCGCCCTTTTCCAGGCGTAAATCTCCGGCAAAGCGATGGACGGACAAAGGTCCGCCGGCGCCGGGTACTCCGATGTGAGTCAAACTCCCGCTTCGCATGACGAACTGCAAGCTGCCGCTTGAAGTAGACAGCAACTCCCGGAAGCTGGTTCCCGATCCCTGCCAGTCAAACTTGCCGTCACCGATCCCTGAAATCCAGGCATCGTTCATCGCGGCGCCCACCTGCTCTAGCGAGACATTCTGCAGTGTTCCACTACCGTGGTAGCTCAAGCCGGATGTCTCTCCGCTCTTCGCGGCTTCGTTCGAAGTCGGCACTTCGATGACCCAGTTGCCCACATGCGTGCCTCGGAACAACTGTCCGCGCAGGGACGTCAGTGTGATCTTGCCGCGATCGATGTCCACTTGCGTGGCTACCTGGGTAGCAGTGACTTTCTTCACTTCGAATCGGCCAACATGGAGAGTGCCGCGCGCCTGAAGAGCAAGAAGCCGCGACGGGCCTTGCGTTTCCTTGGAGTTCAGAATGCGGTACCAAGGTCGCTTTGTGGATTGCGACGTGAACCATTGGGATAGGCCATCAGTCGAAAGCTGATCGGCGGAGAGATCAAACTGAAACACGCAGCCCGGAGGCGTGCAATGTCGAGGTGCCGTGACTCCACCGCTCCAATGCGTGTCTCCCGTTCGCGCGGAAATTTTCTGTATCAACACGGCTTCGGGAATGAGAGTTACCGCCGCCGAGCTAATCTCGATTGGCGTGTTCAATCCGCGCATCTCGGCGCGCACATTTCGCAGCTGTGCTGTTCCGAGCGTGACAGGCGGAGAGAAGCCTTGCCATGGGCCGGAGACCCTCACATCAAGATGGGCGTCGCCTTCTGCCGCAGGGCGCGCCGCTGGCAAGCCGAGCACATTCTCCAGACCAAACAGATTCTTCAGTTCCACGTCGCCGCGCAGAAAAAAGTCGTACCCAGCACTCGACACCCAGCCGCCGGCATTCAGAGGCGCTGAACCGTTCACCTTCACGATGCTCGGCCCCACTTTCAGGTGGGGTTGCTCCGGTTCTTGCTGGTTCTGTTGTTCTTGTGTTCTCGCATGACTGCGTCTGTCGCGCTGCGACACACACGGCGAATCGCCCACCAGAGAAAATGGAATGGTACCAAAGGTGACTTCGTTGCTCCCGGCGTTCGACAGCAAACGCACATCCGTCGCCGAGCCCGTCCCTGACCACAACGGCAGACATTCGAGCTGTCCATTGATGGCGGAATTGAGACCGCCTTGATAATTGTTCCTTAAGAGGAACTCGCCGTTCAGCAACCCACTCGCCGTCAGGTCCGGAGGAAGCTGGTTCTTCGCTTGTCGCAGCAATCGCGCCACTGAGGTCAGCGGTACCCTAGTAGCAAAAACCTGCAAATGATAGTCAGTTTGTTGTGTCAGTCGTTCTGTGCCGAAGATTACGCCGCCAATAACACGGATTGTGCCGCTACCTACTGGCGATTCGCACACTTGATCAAGCAACTTCGTGACGACGTCATACCGTCCCGAGCAAACGGTTGCCAGGCGAACATTTTCGCTGCCGACAATGTCGTAGCGATGAAAATCGTCGACAACCACTCCGGTGTCGATATGCAGGCCTTCGCCCGTCCCAGACAGCTTTGCAGTGATACTCACACCGCCGCGCCATCCCCGGTCTTTCCCGCTAAAAAGCTGAGTGATCTGTCCGAGTTGTCCCTTCTGCCACTGCACGGTCATTTCCACCGGAGTCAGGCGCAAACTAGCAGCCCGCTGCCAAGTGGCGTCGATTTGTACCAACCCCGTATCGGTGAGATTGAAATCGGTGCGCACCGGAGCGGCCTTGATGCGGGCGCCCCATGAGTTCTCCGAGTCCTGCCAGAGTGCCACGTCAGCATCCATCAGCGCATACGACTTCTTGATTTGTCCGATCTTGAAATTCACCCTGGCGTTGGTCGCTTCCAAATAGGGAAATGCCGGCCTCCGTTCAGAAGCAGGCTTGGCCGTGGGAGCTGACGGTATCTGCGCCGTCCGTTCGATCAGGCTGGCCAGGTTCCAGCGGCCTTCACTATTCCGCACCAGATTGATGCTCGGCTCGGTCGCACTCAGGGTCGCGATTTCGAGGTGTCCGCGCAGAAGAGAACGAAACCGGATCGCCGCGGAAACTTCCTGCGCGCGAATCATCGGTTCTGCGCTGAACGCCGGATCATCGGAGATGACGAGGCCTTCCAAATCGAATCCGGGGCGCGGCAGAAGGCGCAACCGAACATTATCGATCGCCACCGAGCGGCCAAGAGCGCTGCCGATGGAGCCGGCAATGCGGCTGCGCAGGCGGTAGACACCGGGCCGCCACAAAAACAGGACCAGCAGGAGCGCTACAACGACCGCGATGCCACGCCTGGAGCGAAGAAATTTCACTTCACGATCCTAAGAGTTCGACGCCAGCGGGTTTCATCGAAGAAGTGAACCACCATGTGACCCAGAAATCTGATCCGGTCACCGGCGTCGTGCAGTCGGTATTGGTCGGGAGGTGTGACGAACGACCAGTAAACAAACAGGGGGCGGCCAATAACATTCTTTCGCGGGATGAACCCCCAAAAGCGGCTGTCGTAACTTACGTCGCGATTGTCGCCCATGCCAAAGTAGCTGTCGGGCGGAACGACGAGATCTTCACCCTGTACATACTGCTGCAGCGAACTTTCCCAGTAGTCGGCGACTTGGTCAATCGGCGTCGGCGGCACGGCGGGGAAGTTGTCACGGTACGGGTTGTAATCACCCATCTTATGCAGAGCGTAAGGCTCGTCGAGCTTCTGTCCGTTACGGTAGACGGCTCCATCACGCAAGTGAATGCGGTCGCCGGGAATGCCCATGATGCGCTTTACGACAAACAAGCCTTGTGTCGACGGCGACAGAAATACCACGATGTCCCCACGTCGAATTTCACGATAGGGCATGAGCGGCCCCATCCAGTGCGTTGGCGGAGCGAATTGCTCCCGGTTCACAAATACGTGATCGCCAATCAGGAGCGTGTCTTCCATGGAACTGGATGGAATCTCAAAGTTCTGCAGGACGAACGTCATAATGAACAGAACGATGACCAGAACTTCCGCCAGCGACGCCAGGAATTCGGGCGCGGTCTCGCGCGGCTTTTCATCGATGAGTTCGTCTTGTTCTTTCGGGCTCTTTGTCACTGTGGGCATTTCCTAACTCTGACCGCAAGGGTAGCGCATGACACACTGTGGCGCCGGGGCGGAAGCGCTCCGACGGCAATCTCGCGGTCAAGGTACTAGCGTACCAGTCTCAAGGTTCGGGACCAGCGCGTTTCGTCAAAGAAATGGATCACCGTATGCGCCATAAAGCCGAGCCGGTCACTCCAGTCGTTCATCTCGTATTGATTGGAAGGGGTCTCGAACGACCAGTAAATGAACATCGGTTTGCCGATCAGGTTGGCGCGGGGAATAAACCCCCAGAAGCGGCTGTCATAGCTGTTCTCGCGGTTATCGCCCATGGCAAAGTAGCTGTCCGCGGGCACCACGATGTCACCCCCCTCGATATGCTTCGGCATTTCCTCCAGCCATTTTTCGTTGGTTACGCCGCCTTCCGCAGGCGGCACGGCAGGAAAATTCTCAATGTACGGAGCGGCCTCGCGTTTGTGGCGAATGTAAGGTTCGTCGAGCTTCACCCCGTTCCGATAGACCACGTCATCGCGCAGGTGAACGCGGTCGCCCGGAACTCCGATGATGCGCTTTACCAGGAAAAGTCCCGGCTGCTCGGGCGACATGAACACCGCAATCTCGTCCCGATGCAGATCTCGATAGGGCATCAAGCGCCCCATCCAGTGCGTCGCATCGGAAAGCACCACGCGGTTCACGAACAAATGATCGCCGATCAGCAGCGTGTCCTCCATCGAGCCGGACGGGATCGCAAAGGCCTGCAATACAAATGTGATGATGAAGAGGCCCGTGACCAGCACTCCCGCCAGCGACGCCAGAAATTCTACGACCGTCTCGCTCGGTTTTTCGTCGACCGCAACCACTTCTTCTTCCTGTTTTCGCTTCTTTGCCACGTTTCACACCATGTAGAGAGATTTTCTTGCGAATCAATTCAAAGTTCAGCGCACCAGCCGGAAAGTGCGTTCCCAGCGCGTGATCTGAAACAAATGCGTTACCGCATAGGCAAGGTGGTAAATTCTATCACCCACCGTCGGCGATCCCGGCAGGTCGTTATTCATGTTGGCGGACGACCAGTAGATGAGTAAAGGCCGCCCAATAATATTTTCGCGTGGCACAAAACCCCAGTAGCGGCTGTCTTGGCTGTCATCGCGATTGTCGCCCAGCACAAAGTAATTATCTTCGGGAATGATCAGCTGATGATCCTCGACCAGCTTCGGCATTTCCTTCCACCACCGCGCATCGACGCCGTAGTCGGGAGACTCCGTCCGCGGAAAGTCATCGCGATAATAATTGCGTCCAGCAGAAATGTACTGCGTGTAGGGCTCCTGCAAGGGAGTGCCATTGACGTAGACGCGCTTGTTGATCAGGCGCAATCGGTCTCCGGGCAGAGCGACCACGCGCTTCACGAAATCCTGCGCGGGGTTCACTGGATAGTGGAATACGATGACATCCTGCCGCCGAATATTGCGGTACGGCATGAGCCGGTTCCATCCCCTCATGCCGCCGTAGCAGAATTTGTCGACTAGCAAATAATCGCCGGTCAGCAGCGTCGATTCCATCGATTCAGACGGAATGGTGAATGCCTGCACGAGGAAAGTGACCACGAAGACCGCGATAACGATCGTCCCGGCGACCGACTGAACCGTTGCCGGCCAGTCTCCAGAGGCGATCTTTTCGCTCCACGACGTCAACGGGCCGCTCCATCGTTCTTAACTTGGCTCGACGCGCTCGACTCCGGCAATGACGAGAGATGCTCAAGCACCTGCCGGGCCGCTTCCTGCTCCGCCCGTTTCTTGGTAGCGCCCTGTGCTCTTCCCACGAAATGTCCAATCTCCGGCGCCGGCAATCGGACTTCGACCGTGAAGGTCTTTTTGTGTTCCGGCCCCTCTTCTTTCACCAGAGCATAAACGGGCTGCGGAACGCCGCGCGCCTGCAGCGCTTCCTGCAGCGCGGACTTGAAGTCCATCACCGGAATGGCGCTCGTCTCCAGTTTCATGTGCGCCAGTTCCGGCTCAATAATGGTGCGCACGATAAAGTCGCGCGCCACGTTCCAGCCGCCGTCGAGATAGAGTGCAGCGAGAATCGCCTCCAGCGCATCGACCAGAAGGCTGGCTTTGTTGCGCCCGCCGCTTTTTTCTTCTCCGCGGCCGAGGCGCATGTAATTCCCGATTTCCAGTTGCTCGGCAACACGCAACAAATGCCGCTGCCCGACCAGATGCGCCCGCAACTTGGAAGAATGTCCTTCCTGAAACTCAGGAAAGCGATGAAAAAGAAGCTCGCTCGTGACCAGCCCGAGAACGGCGTCCCCCAGAAACTCGAGATTCTCATTGTCCCCGGCGGAGACACCACCACCCGCCGCCTGCGACTCCAACTCGCGAGCCTGCGAGCTATGGGTGAGCGCCTGGTCGAGCAGTTCGCGCCGCTGGAAGCGGTAGTCCAGCCGTACTTCCAGCGCCGTGATTTCGGGTGAGTTCATCACAAATGTGGCCCCGCGAGGGGCCAATAGTCTCTGCAATCGATCTGTTATTGAAGACGCGGAGGTGGCCCGCGTCTTCACGAAATTCGCTTCAGTTCTTCGGAGGAGTCTGTGGTTGCGCCGGGGCAGCGCCGCCCGTGAGTTGCTGTAAACGATCGCGTTCGTGCCGGGCCGGAGTTCCGATCACGGTATTTTCCTGCGTCATTTCCACCGCACGATTAGCGACCTTGAGCGCGTCAGCATATTTCTGCTCTTTGTCGAGCGTTAGCGCCAGGCGAAGAACGACCACTGGATCCGGATTGCTTGGGAACGCATCGATCGACTTCTGCAGGTTCTCCTGCGCCGCTGGAAAGTTTTCTTTCTTGAACTCAATCGTTCCGATCACTGAATACGCATTGGATCGCAGCAGCCCCTTGTAAGCGTCGATCTTGTCTTGCGGCGTTCCTGCAGGCACCTGGACATCGGTGTCAACAGTCGTCGTAGCTTTCTGTGCCATGGCAATGGCTTCTGCAAAGCGCTGGTCCTTATCAATGTCGGTGTCGTGTGTCCGCTCCGCAATGACCTCAGGCACCGTCACCAGCGCCTCAGGATCATCGCCGTCGAGGCCGACCACCTTGCGGCCCATGGCCTCGGTCTTTTCCGCATTGTTGGCATTTTGATAAAGCCGCATCGTGTTCTTGTAAATCAGTACGCGCAGCTCGCTGTCTGGGAACTTGGTGGCGAAATCGTCGGCTGCTTTTTCCATAGTCGGCCCATCGGCGCTGGCAGCGGCCGCTTTGT
>CAVRYB010000068.1:0-61022 GCA_963725295.1 uncultured Acidobacteriaceae bacterium | reverse complement strand
CGAAGATGGCGCTCATCACCCACCACGCCCAGATCCGTGAGTTCAGGTTGCGGATCGTCGCCTGCGCTTCGGGCTTTTTGACGGACACTTTGAGCACAAGGCCGATCAAACTCGAAACCGCCAGCAACCCCAACACTCCGGAGAATGCCCACAACAATTGTGGATCGAGAGTTTTCATAGATCCTTTAACCGGCAAACCGCTTCCCGTGCCCGTGCCAGGAAAGACCGCTTGTCCTCGCCCGGCGTTAGCGTAATCGCCGGGCCAAACGTCAGTTTGCTGATGAACGGTACCGGCAGAAACTCGCCTTTCGGAAGAATGCGATTCAGGTTGTTCAAATAAGCTGGGATAATCCGCAACCCCGGGCGATGCCGGCACAAGTAGTAGAGCCCGCTCTTGAACGCTGCCACTTCTTCACCCGTACCGCGCGTGCCCTCCGGAAACAAGATCAGGGAATCAGTTTCTCCCATCGCTTCGAGCATGTGGTCGATTGCGAGGCGCGGGTTCGGGAAGCATCGTCCGTCTCACTTTTCGCGGCCTGCCTCGCCACCAGCACCGCGCGGAATACATTCACCGCCAGCGCTCGCCGCAATCCTCGATTCCAGTAATCCTGTGCTGCCACTGGCCGCGTGACGGCCCGGACCTCCGGTGGCAGAGACGACCACAGCACCACAAAATCCAGATGGCTGGAGTGATTGGCAAAATACACGGCCTGCCGCAAGTCGGGTTCCGAATCCGCCCATCGCACTTGCACACCGCTGATCAGCCGCGACAACGCTGCGATGGTTCCGGCAGTTGTTTTCTTCGACCACCCTCCCGACCATCCCCGTCACCGGACGCGCGCTCATCGTTTCTTAAGGTCGGCACCATTGGTGAGGTCCGGCGGACACAAGTTACCAGCATCCCCGCAACCATCAAAACCAGAGCAATCGCCATGGTTTGGCCGCCCAATCCAAAGTAATTTTCAAACACGGAGAAGATGCATGCGGCCGTGAGCAGCGCCATCCGGTGTGGCTTCGCCATGGGACCGAGAAAGTATTGTGCAACACCCATCGATCCGCCGAGCAGCCGGATATAAGCCGTAATCACCGCCAGTACCGCCGCCAGCCACCCAAGTTCGTGTCCCCAGGTAAAGTTGGCAATTGAGTAGCCTGCCCCAACCAGAATCACGACATCGGCAAATCGGTCCGGCATATCGTTGAAGATTTCCCCGTAGACCGTCTTCCGTCCGCCTTCAATCGCGACCAACCCGTCGAGCATGTTGCACAACAGGCGCAGTTGAATGCAGGCCGCCGCTGCAAGAAAAAGCGCTGCTCTGCTGATTCCTCCTACAAGCGGCGTCCACGCCAGGCATACGCCTGCGGCAATGGCGAACGCCAAACTCGCCAGCGAGATTGCGTTCGGAGCAATCCCGGCTCGCGTCAGCACTCGCGCCAATCCCTGCGCCCATGCGCGTTGCCGCGTCTTCAACGGACGTCGCGGTGCGGCTCTATCCGGAACCATTTGAGATGAACTCATATTCAGTATTGGTATGCGGGAGAAATTGTGCTACTAAGTGGTCTCGGTAGCAATGTAAATTCATCAGGCGGCACCAGCAGGAAATGGAACTAGCCTCATGGCCTTCAAACGCTCTCTTGTGCTCAGCCTCCTGCTCGGTTTGGCCGGAGGAGTCGGCGCGTACATTCTCGCCTGGGGGTTCTTCAGCACGCACTCTGAACTAGGCGTGGAGTCCGCGACTGTGCGCTCGATCGCTCTGTGGGCCGCTCCAGTCGTTTTCTTCGGCAGCCTGATCTATTTCGCAACCCGAAGTCGCGAACGCTGAGCAATCACTCGACTTTCAACGACGGACAGAAGCAATGATCTCGAATTCCCTTTCACAAGTCGACGCAACGCCGCCCTGGGCACGCTGGCTCATCTGCTGGCCAGGCGTCGTCCTTGCCTTCCTCTGGGGTTTCGCTGAAGGGACACTATTCTTCGTTCTTCCCGACGTTCCCCTGTCATTGGTAGCCCTGTTTCGCCCTCGCCGGGCACTGATTGATTTGGTCGCGATCGTCGCCGGAGCCCTGCTCGCCGGCGCTGTCATGTCTTCCTGGGCAAGTCACGGACCGGCTGCGCGCCATGCCGTCGCGCACGTACCGCTCGTGACTCCCGCGATGTTCGATCGCGCCGAAAGCGACTACCGTCAATTCGGTATCTGGGCCGCGGCGATCGGGCCAGTCCGCGGAATCCCGTACAAGATTTATGCGGTCGAGGCGCCTGACCATAGTGGTCTGTGGCCTTTCCTCTTGATCACAATCCCGGCCCGTGCCTGGAGGCTGCTCGCGGTTTGGATGGTTTTTGCCGCAGCCGGGATGTTCCTGCGCAAGCTCGGTCGCGCTTCTCTCGCGCCCGGTCTTCATGCCCTTTGTTGGATTCTGGTGTACGCCGTCTACTGGTTCAAGGTGAAATAGCGGGAACCACCCGCCCCACATCTCGCGGAAGCCTGCGCAGACTATAATGAAAGGCTGGTTACCAGCCCCGCCGACAGCGCGTGCGGCTTGTGATTCGATTTAAGGTCAGTTTCCTCAAGGAGAGTTTTCATGTCTGCACCCAGCCGTCGCCCGGAAATTCGTCGCCGTCGCACCCGCGCCGTGAAGATCGCCAAGCTGCGCAAACGTCTGGCGGCCGCAACCGCACCAGCTGACAAAGAGCGCCTCACCGCCAAACTGCACCGCGCAGCGTTTACTTCTCCGGGCATTTCGCTGATCAAGACCGCCTAGCGGAACGCTAGAATTCCACGGTTACAAATCTAGCCGGAGCCTTTCCAACATTCGTGACTGTGTGGGTAATTCCGCCCGGCACCCACTTCACGTCGCCCGACTTGATTTGTGCGCGCTTGGGTTCTTTGCCTTCGACGTCGCTTCGCAGATCCAGATCAGTAAGGGCGACGATCAAGTGCGGACCGTCATGATGGTGGCTCGGCACGACACAGTCTGCCTCCAGATTGACTTCGGAGACGCGCACTCCGTCTTTCACAAATAGAGTTCGAACGCGCCCGCCAGGAAAGCTCTTTTCACCACTCTCCACCGGCCCCCAATGGGATGGCGTCTGGCGCAGCTCTTCATCCTGCAGCAATTCAATGGTCACGTTGCGAAAGGGCTGATCGGAAAGAACTCTGGCAACGTGAGCAAAGTTGCCTGGAACAAACCGGGTATCGCCGTCCGCGAGCTTCAGGTCGGCCGCCGGTTTGCCTTCGACTTCATTCGAGACGCGAGCGTCCCCCAGTGTGACGAAGACGTAATCATGGCGATGGCGATGCAGCAAAGTGGCCGCATGAGGAGCCACCTCGACTTTGAAGACGCGGACGTACTCGTTCTCAATCGCAAGATGATGCGACGGCTTAGAGGTAATCTCGACTTCGCTGGTGGTCTGTGCGGCTAGGAACGGAAGCAGCAGGAAGAAACACAGAAGACGCTTCATGGCGAGGGATTGTAGCACTGGACGGTTTCCCTAAGAAATCCTGCACCAGATGTCGAAAGTAAATATCTAGGCGGAGTACACGACCTTGCCGCCAACGATGGTCGAAACAACCTTCCCCGTAAACTCCCAGCCATCAAAGGGCGTGTTCTTCGATTTCGATTGCGACTTGGAAGCATCGAAAGTCCATTTCTTTTTCGCATCGAAGATAGTGACGTCGGCGAACGATCCGCGCACAAGCGAACCACGTCCACGCAGGTCAAAACAGCGCGCCGGCCCGGCGGTGAACAGCTCTACGATCCGAGTGAGCGGTATACGTTTATCGCGATGCAGGCGCGTGATGGCAAGCGCAAGTGCGGTTTCAAGTCCGGTGATCCCAAATGCCGCGCGTTCGAACTCCACCTGCTTTTCATGCGCCGCGTGCGGAGCATGATCCGTGGCAATAGCATCGATCGTCCCATCCGCGAGCGCGGCCAGAATGGCTTCGAGGTCCGATGCTGAACGCAGCGGCGGATTCATCTTGAAATTGCTGTCGTAGTCACGCATGTCTTCGTCGGTAAGCGTGAAATGGTGCGGCGTGACTTCGCAAGTCACACGGGCTTTCGCGCGCTTGGCGCGGCGCACACTCTTCAGCGAATCGGCCACGGACAGATGGGCGACATGCAGGCGGGCGTCAGGAATCTGAAGCGCGAGCGCCACGTCGCGTTCCACCACCAGCGCTTCCGAAGCCGCGGTCATGCCGCGTAGACCCAGGCGGAATGAATTGGCCCCAGCATGCATGCAACAGTTTTCGGTTAGCCGCGTATCCTCCGCGTGTTGCACGACCGGAAAATTCAATTCTCCGCCGAGAATCAGAGCTTCGCGCATGATGCGGTCGTCGAGAATCGGCTTCCCATCATCCGTGACTGCAACCGCTCCGGCGCTTTGCAGCGCGCGAAAATCGGTAAGCGCGGCACCCTTGCTGCCGATCGTCGCAGCAGCGATGGCAAAGACATTGACGATGGCCTCGCGCTCCGGACTGCGCAGCCACTCCACCCATTCCACCGAGTCGACCACTGGAATCGTATTCGGCATGGTGCATACAGACGTGAATCCGCCCGCCGCAGCCGCAGCGGTACCTGTGGGAATCGTCTCTTTGTGCAGTTGCCCCGGCTCGCGCAGATGCACATGCAGATCGATGAAGCCGGGAGCGACAATCAGGCCGCGCGCATCCAGCTTTTCGTCCGCAGTTGCTTTGATCTTGTTCGGAGGAGCCACTTCTGCAACGCGTCCCTCTTTCAGCAGCACGTCCATCGGCGCATCGATGCGGGCCGCCGGGTCGATGAGATGGCCACCTTTGATCAGCAAGCTAGGTTGGCTTTTCTGTGGCTTCATCGCATTTTCCCCACTGCCCGCGCCAGGATCGCCATGCGCGTGGGCACGCCATTGCGTACCTCTTCGAGAATGCGCGCCTGCGGACCGTCCGCGACTTCGCTGGTGAGTTCGAGACCGCGGATAATCGGCCCGGGATGCATCACGATAGCGTCCTTCTTCACGAGTTTTAGTCTTGCCGTATTCATCTGGTAGCGCGCGATATATTCCGTCAAGTCGATTCTGAGCCCCGCGAGGCGTTCCTTCTGCACCCGCAGCAGCATGACGACGTCGGCCCCGCGCAAAGCATCTTCCATGTGGCGAGTCCCGCGGATGCCGGGCGCCAGCGTAATCGCAATATCCGGCACCAGCTCCGTGGGGCCGCAAAGCGTAATCTTGGCTCCGAACTTGCTGAGCAGATGGCACGCCGACCGCGCCACGCGGCTGTGAAAGATGTCGCCGACGATCGTGACCTGCAAGCCCTTCAGCGTTTTCTTGTTGCGGAGAATCGTGTAAGCATCGAGCAGCGCCTGCGACGGATGCTCATGCAGCCCGTCACCGGCGTTGATGACCGGCACGTCGATGTGCTGCGCCATCACGTGCGGCGCGCCAGCGTTGGGATGGCGAATGACGATGATATCCGCCCCCACCGCACGAACCGTGTATCCGGTATCGAGCAGCGATTCGCCTTTCTCAATACTCGATCCCACGGCCTGAATTAGCACCGTGTGCGCGCCCAGCGACTTGGCTGCGATTTCGAAGGAACTCCGAGTACGGGTAGACGCCTCGTAGAACAGAAGTAGCACCCGCTTGCCCTTGAGCAGAGGACGGGCTTTGTCCGGATTCATGCGCCGGGCAAACTTCAAAAGCTTCAAAATCTCGGATGCTTCCAGATTTTCAATGCCGAGCAGGGAGCCGCGTGCTGGATTCATATGAACGACTGCTTTTCCATCAAGAGGACTTTCTCCGCGTCATCAACCTCGCGAAGTTTTACTTCGATAATCTGGTTTTCCGTTGTCTGCACATTTCTTCCAATGAACGCAGCTTCGATCGGCAGTTCGCGATGGCCTCGGTCGATTAAGACGCACAGCTGCAACCGCCTTGGACGTCCCGCGCGAAACAATGCATCCATGGCCGCGCGCGTCGTCCGGCCGGTGTAGAGCACATCGTCAACCAGCACGACCGATTTGCCTTCAATCGGAATTTCGAGTTCGGTCTTTTGCACCACAGGCTTCGAATCAAGCGTCGAGAGATCGTCGCGATAGAGAGTGATATCGAGCGTCCCGAGCAACACGGGTTTCTTCTCAATTCGCTGAATGATTTTCGCTAAACGTTCGGCCAGAGGAACGCCGCGCCGCCGAATGCCGACCAGCGCCAGGTCTTCAACGCCGTTATTCTTCTCCAGAATTTCATGCGCCAACCGGATGAGCGTGCGCTCCACCTCGGATGCCGACATGAGTTGCGCTTTCTGGACGATCTCTACCGGACGCTTTAAGGTGCGTGAATTCATGAACGCTGCATCATACGCGTTGTGGAATGACGAGAGCAAGGGCAGGGCGCACGGGCTGATGGTTCGCAGCTGGATTACTTGCGCGGATCGCCGGGCCGCATGAAAAGAGACCCCAGCGCCCCTCCAATCGATGCCAATATGACAGCAAAGATCATCCCGATAAGAAATGTGAATGCCAGTCCCGACGGACTCGACAAGCTGTGGATACTGGCTTGAAAGTCAGGGTCAGTGGGGTTGATTCCTACTTTCTGCGCGAGCTTCGTCATCAGATCGATGTATTCCTGTTGCGCATGAAAGACGAAAATCCGGACCGTGAGCCACAAGGCGTTGATGGCCGATGCCACCACTCCTGCCGCTCCGCCCACGCGCGCTGCGGGCCTTGGATTCAACAACAGTCCACTCTCGCGGCGATAAAAGTAAACCCCGAGCACACCAGTCAAGACAATTCCTAGCAGTGGAATCATCCCAACAAAAACTCCAAGTATGCCTGCCTTGATCGCAGCACGAACCCCGATACCCCGATCAATCACGCCAGCAGGTCGTGGTGGTGCAGGCAAGTCGGATCCCGGCTCGACTGAAAGTTCGCTTGAATGCTGGCCTGTTGCAGGATTCAGACTGATAGCCGGTTCCTCATCTGCAACAGCGACTCTCACGCTGATTTGCGGCGCGCGGCAATGGGGACAGAACGGCCGTCCATCTTCGACGGCGGTTCCGCATTGTTGGCAGGTGTGCTCCACTGCTTTGAAGCTAGCGCACTACGAACGGGAGAGCAAGGCAGTGCATTGACTCATTGAGACATCGGATCATTGAGTGATTGATTCACCCGAATCAATGGGAGATCAGGTTCACTCAACACCTCAGATCGTGTCGTCCTTGCCGGTGTGCATGCGCAAATAAACCAGGGCGAAGCGCGTCCCCGGGCCGTTCGGCTTGATGGATACGATGTGCTGGTTGCCTTCGGTTCCTACTTTGAGCTCGAGCGAATCGCCGGAGCCGTCTTTGTCACAAGAGACAGGCTTCGACATGTCGTCCTTATCACTTCCGTTGGCGTCCACGTGACCACCACTCCACGCGCCTTTGCACTCGAGGGGCTTGCCATACTTCTGCAGCTCTTTGCTGTAGAAGGCGTTGATCTTGGCGGGAGCATCATCGGAAATGAACTCCGCCGCCACCACTTTGAGCGAGAATCCCGGAAGCGAAAGGTTCACGTTGGCGCTCTTCTCGTTGTCGCTGTTTTCTTTCGGAGCAGGCTTGGCACCGGGATAAAGAGTCAGTCCCGCGTCGCGGATATCGGCTGCTTCACTGACATGCAAATCTCCCATCGGAGACTTGATGTCCACTTGCTTCTCGCCTTCTTTGCTCTTTTCGTTCGTGGTAACGCTGCAAGCGGGAAGAATGCAGAGCGCGGCGAACAACGCACCCAACGACAGTCTTGCGATGACGTTACGGCTGAATATTTTGCGGAACATTGGACTCGCCTCCTGGGCTGGTTTGACTTGAGACCGGCCGGGCAGGGCGTTCGATGCCCTCGCCCCGGGCTGCAACCCCCGGAATCGTAACCGGCAAATGCCCGCCGATTGGAATTTCGCCAAAGATCGCTTTCACGGCTGCCGTTTCCGAGACGCTGGTATTCGAGAACGCGCAAACATAATTTTCAATCGCGGGGAAGTCCTGCACCACATACGGATTTCCCATGGCAAGAACCACTGTCCGGCTGCCAGCGTGTTCGAGGATCGTCGTCAGTAAAGAACCTGTGGCTTCATCCATGGCAACCGTATTCGTCAATTTTCCCCCGGCGGAGCGGATCGCCTTGCCCGCTGTCGGAACCACATACACCGCCGCAACCACGTGCTCGGCCGCGTCCACCGCTTCCACTACCGCAGCCTTCATACCCGCCGCGGAGCGCGCATCCAGGTAAATGATGCGGGCGTCCGGCACCCTCGCCAGAATCTGGCGTTCGAACATTCGGCCGGACTCGGTTCGCAAATCGTCAGAGAAAATTACCGCGACTAGGCGATTGCTTACTTCTGTCATGGATTGATACGGCAGTGCGGCCTCGGGAGTTCCACCCGAAGCGACAAAAGATTCGAGCGGGATCACCTTCCCGTTCTCGCGGACTAAAGTGATCGCCTCGTCGGCAATTTTCTGGCCGACAGCCAGATTTTCGGGTTTGGCCATCTCTTCAGACAGCTTGCTAACGTCCGCCAGCCGGGCTTTGTTCAGACCCAAAGAGGCCTTTAGTTCCAGTATCTTGCGCACGGAGTGGTCGAGACGCTCGTGACTGATTTCGCCGCTGTGCACAGCTTGGAGCACGCTCCGGTAGCTGGCATCGAGATTCGCGGGAATGATCAGCATGTCATTTCCGGCCTTGAACGATTCGACCGCCGCCCGGCCGATATCCTTGGCATACAGCCGGGTCAGGCCAGCCATGTCGAGCGCGTCTGTCACCACGATCCCCTTAAACCCCAGGTCTTCTTTCAGCAGCCCGGTCACAACCGCCTTCGAAGTGGTCGCCACGCGGTTAGGTTCGGAATCGAGGGCAGGAACGGTGACGTGCGCGACCATGACGGCATCAACTCCCGCTGCGATCGCGATGCGGAATGGCGGCAACTCGACTGCATTGAGTCGTTCGCGGTCGCCGGTTACGTGTGCAATCCCGAGATGAGAATCGGAGGCCGTGTCGCCGTGACCGGGAAAGTGTTTGGCAGTGGTTAACATGCCGCCCTCATGCGCGCCACGAATGTAGGCCGCCACGAAGTCGCCCACCTGCTTCGGGTCTTCTCCGAAGGATCGAGTATTGATGATCGGATTGGCCGGGTTGGAGTTCACATCCGCATCCGGAAAGAAATTCCAATGCACGCCGATGGCTCTCGCCTCCTCCGCGGTGATACGCCCAAACGCCTCAGCATTCTCCAGTTTGCCGGTCGCGGTGAACGCCATGGCGTGCGGAAATACTGTCGTACCATTCAGCCGCATGGACACGCCGCGCTCGAAATCCGCGGACACAATCAACGGCAGCTTCGACGCCTTCTGCAGCCGGTTCAGCTCATCGGCGGCAACCTGCGGCTGGCTCTTCAGCAGTACCGGGCCATCCACCGGAACGCTCATCACCAGCGATCCGATGTGATACTTGCGGATGTTGTCCCGGAGTTGCACGAAAATCGGGTCGGCATCGTTCAGGAACTGGACTCGCACCCAGATCGCGAAGAGCTGGCCAACCTTCTCTTCCGGCGACATTTTGCGCAGCGTCTTGTCCACCCACTTCTCGCCGGACCGGTCGAGATGGATAGGGCCAGCGGGCAGAAAGCGATCTTTCTCCTTATCCTTCGCAAAGCACAGCGCTGCAGACAGCAGCAATATGAGTACTAGATTTCGGGGCATGTCATTGACAATAACAAAAGTTGACTCATCGCTCACGAAGCGTTGGTAATCTCCTGTTCCACACGGGTTAAGCCGTCGGCTTGAATCCCCGGATCATCCCCCAGGCCAGTCAGCCAATGTACATCCGGTTCGCGCCGGAACCACGTCATCTGCCGCTTCGCATAATTTCGATGCGCCTGTTGTGCCCCGGCGAGGGCAGAATGCTGATCGAACTCCCCGCGGAAGAACTGCACTGCCTGTTTGTACCCCAGCGATGTGAGCGGGCGGGCGTTTTCGCCATACTTCGCAATCAGCGCCTTCGTTTCGACGATCAGCCCATCCTCAAACATCTTCGCCGCCCGTCGGTTGATGCGCTCGTACAAAAGCTCGCGCGGCGGATTCAGACCCAAGCGCAGGATGCGAAACCCCCGCAGGGGTTCGCGGCCTTGCTGCCATAGTTCGGTCATTGGTTGCCGCGCGGCAACGCTCACTTCAATCGCGCGAATCACTTTCGGAACATCGTTGGCATGAATCCGGTCGGCCGCTGAAGGGTCGAGACGCCGAAGGATGCGATGCAGGTAACCGGAGCCATGCTTTTCAGCGCGCTCGCGCAATTTTCCCCGCAGATCCTCGGAACGCTGCGGCCCCGGGAACAGCCCTTCGAGCAAAGCGCGAAGATAGAGCCCGGTGCCTCCGCTGATGATCGGCAACGCGCCGCGAGCACTGATCTCCTGGAGAACGGCCCGCGCCTGGCGCGCATACTCTCCTGCCGTAACCTCGACCAGCGGATCGACGCAATCAACCAGATGATGCGGAATCTCCGCTCGTTCAGCTGCACTGGGCTTGGCCGTACCGATCTCAAAGTCGCGATACATCGCGACCGAATCACAATTGACAATTTCCCCGTGGAAATGGCGGGCAATCGCTAAAGCCAGAGCAGTTTTCCCGCTCGCCGTCGGACCAAGGACTACTACGAGTAGCGGCTCGCGCAGCGGATTTGTCGAGTTCGACGACTTCAGCGCGCGCTCCAAGGAATGTACCGCCAGTAGCGGATGATGGTCAGAATGAGCAGCAGCACCGCCATCAAAAGCAACCCCGTCGCCTCGGCTGCGTAGATGGCATGGTGATGCTCATGCTTGTGATCGGGTGCTGTTTTGGGAGGAGTGGAGGCGTTCACGCGGATATTGTAGCTTGTCGCTAGTCGTTGGTCGTTAGTCGATGGTCGTCGGTGAGGTCTGCTTTCAATCATCCAGCCCGAACGGCAAGCGACTAATGACCAGCGACTAACGACCAAAGACCCTCCCGCGCTACACTACGGTCGCGCCGTCATGCCAATGCCTTCCTCAGACCGCGAAAGCAGCCTGCTGCGTTTCAGCGTATTTGAAGTCGACCTGCGAGCTGGAGTGCTCCGCAAAAACGGGGCTCGTGTCCGTTTGCAGGAGCAACCATTTCAAGTGCTGGCTGCGTTGTTACAGAATGCCGGACAAGTTGTAACGCGAGACGACCTTCGCGAACAGATCTGGCCCGCGGATACTTTCGTCGACTTCGACCACAGCTTGAACACAGCCGTGAACAAGATTCGCGAGGCGCTGGGTGATTCTGCGTCGACTCCTCGCTTCGTCGAAACCTTGGCTCGTCGCGGATATCGCTTCATCTCAGCAGTCGATAATATCGCCGCTCCATCAGCGGCGAGTGCGACTGCCCGCGGAATTAAGAATTCTGAAGCAGCGGCGATCGAGCCCGCGCTGCATCCTGATCTGCACGTGCCTCTCCCCCAGCGCGGGTTCGTGCGCGGACTGTTCGCGCTGGCTCAGGTGATGTACCTCATTTTCTACGTCAGCGGCCTCGCTCATCTGCACGGCGCGGACCGGGTCGCCGGCAGTTTTCTCCCGAACTGGGGAGCACTTTCCATCGTGATTGCGATCCTGATTACGGGTGCGATAGGAATTCCGCTGCGCTTCTACCTTCTCTCCGCGGTCGCCTTCGATTTCCGCAAGCTGGGCGTAAAGTTTGCTCAGCTCTTTCCTTTCATTCTCGCGCTCGATCAGCTCTGGGCCATCGCACCCTTCCTGCTTGTTCCGCAAATCGGCATCGGCTTGGCCTTCGCCGCTACAGCGGCACTGCTCTATGTTCCGTTCGCAGAGAGAACACTGCTCCGCATGGCCTACGACCCTGCGAACTGGAAAACGCCCTAGTTGCCCAAAATAATCGGGGCCCGGCAGGCACCGGCCACTCCTCCAAGGAAATACATGGTATCGAGCAGATGTTGCTTGATATCTCCCTCGATACCACTGGAAAAGACCACTCGCTCCAGAACTGACCGGTGATCGACCTCTGCTTTGGCCGGACGAGTGTTCTGCGGATCTCTGGCGTGACACTCGCTCGGATCATTCGGGAAATCGATAAACAAGGTTACGTTGAGGAGCTTGGTCAAATCGCGGAAGGATTCTCGCGAGTGAGTGTTGCATCGGTCAAGAAGGTCGGGATCGTGCGCCGGATGAATCACGAAATTGATCGTCGGAGTTTCTACCTGAAGTAAGAGTGGGTTGAAAGTACCGCTATCGGGCGAACCCGCCAGAGAGAATCCGTTGAGCGACGTCACGTTGTAACGCAGGGAAACAATCGTGACGTAGTCCTTCTCCGTGGAGGCATCGGGGGGATACGTCGACCCGGCGCGGCTGCGGTAATGCGTATGCGCGATATAGGCGTCCGGCTTCGGGAGGCGGATGGCATACCGTTCCAGTTTGTTGTCGAGGACATGCTGCACATTCTGAGGATCGATCTTCGTCTGCAAGATGTTGGGATCGACGGTGCCGGCGGCAGTTCCCGTTCGAGCGGGGAGAGACAGATCGTAGACACCCGAGGGCAACACTTTATCCCACGTCTGAACAACCAGGTCTCTGTGGCTCTTGGTTTTTGGCGCCAGCGCAAGAACGCTGTTCGCGTCCTTGGGATCGGGAACGATAGCCCACGGGCCTTCGAAAATCACGTAGACCTTCTCCGAGGGTTGCGTGGCCTGTTGGGCCGCGGGCGTACTCTCTTTCGGTGGAGTATTGGTGTTGTTGCATGCAACCAGGGCGATGGTTGCCAGGGCGAGCACAACCTGCGGGATGCGGGTATGGCGCGTTGTCATCGGTCCCTCCTGAGGGTACTATTTGCTGAAAAATTCGATTTTGGGTGGCGCGGCGCCTTCAGCGCTGCGACGCTGTCATGATTCTTCGCTTGTCGTCCTTATGGGCGCCCGTAGGCCGCGAAAGCTGCCCAGTGGTATGGGTGCGCGGTCTGCTGGTTTTGCAGCATCTTGATTGCGGTCTCGCGGGTAGCCTGCGAGACCGGTCCACCGGAAAGCAACGAACTATAAAAAGAGTCCATGAAGGCGGTGGACTCGACTGCATCCACTGCCCAGCGGCTCGCCACCACGTGGGGGACGCCAGAATCCTGGAAAGCTCCCGCCACGCTGTCGAAGCCGCGCGAACCGCCGTCCCCCGCGTCCGAGTTGCACGCCGCCAGAACGGCCAACCGCAAGTTCCGCAAATCAAGACTGCGCACGGTTCTCGCGTCGAGAAGAACAGCTCGTCCATTCTTTGTATCTTCGGGCGGCACCGGCGGCCCCACGAGCATCAATCCGCTGTGACTCGGGATGGTGAGAGCGTGCCCAGCAAAATGGAATATCGCGGCTCCGGGCAACGCACTCGTCACTGCACTCAATGTCGCTTCCTGACCCTTGAGCACGCGCGGAGAACGAAATCGCGCAGCAACTGCGTCCGCTGCGGCGGAGACATTGGGTATGGTGAACAGACCCACATCCGGTGAAGAAGCTGCACTGCTCACGACCAGGGTGGGTAGGTCTGGCGAAATCTCGGCTTCAGGACGCATGCGGGCTTCGGCATAGAGCCCCGGCGAATGAACAATCGCCGCACGCTCGATTAGATAGTGGCCGTTGGCATCGATCAGAGCTTCGAAGGGAGTCCTGTCCAGGAACCCGTTGGCTTCGATCACCAGAGTGCGGTGCGGGTCCAACCACTCTTCGACCGGAGCAATCAGTAGCGAGTAGAGCACTTGGCCGTCGCGGCGCAACGCCGCGAGATCGGAGTTGGGGTCCGAACAAACCGTGTAAAAACTGGTCGCCTGATCCTGCATCTCCTCGGGCGACTTCGGAATCCACTTTGCCCTTACGCCGCGATTGTCATACATCCAGATCGCAAGGCCATCGGGCAGCACTCCGTAAGCCAGCACCGTTTGGCCCGAGAGAAGAGGAAGTCGTGCGGACAGTCGTGACGCATCAGGAAGCGATGGCGCTTGGGATTTGGCTCTCGATGCAAAGCTCTGTGTCGATGCTCGCCGCGATGCCCCTAGATACCACTCGAACACATCGAGTGATTCCTGTTCGCGTCCTTGAACTAGTTCGGCTTCCGCAAGACCGAGGTACACCGGAGCCGCCTCCTCACGCCACGTCTCCCTTCCAGCTTCAGAAGTCAGAGAGGCCAGATTTTGCTCCGCTAGGAGCATCGCAGGAAGAAAAGCCGTCTGGGCTTCAGCGGCATGGTGACTGCGGAGTTGCGCTTCGCCCAAGGCGGAGTAAAAAATTTCCGTCAGAAGATTATTGGAAAGTTGGCGGACTTCATCCTGGACACGACTTAAACGCCCGAGAGCGACATCCGGCGCATTCTGTCGTGCCTCGAACTGAGCAGTCCGAATCTCACTCTCGAGACGGTCAGAGCGCGCGGCCTCGGTTTGGGGAGCCAGAGAATAGAGCCGAGTCGCTTCCTTATCCTCCCGTTCGGCTAACCCGAACTGCTGCAACTGCGAGGCGGTCGTGGCCACGACAGCGTGAGCATCAGCGCGCGCCAGGATATCCTCGTCGGTATCGATCAGGGCTACGCCTTCACGCCAATTCGCAAGCCGTAGATTTGGCTGATCGGCGGACTCGGCGGATTCAGCAGCAGCCGTATAGAAGCTGTATCCGCGCATTGGCGGGACTTGCCCAGACCAGTACCTTTCCAGTCCCATCAGGACAAGCTTCCACACTCCAGATCGGTCGCCGGCATCAAAATCACTATCCGCCTCAAAATACACGGCCCTCAGGTAGAGCGCGCCGTAGCTGGCCCGTTGCGCGTCATCCTGAGCCCGGCGCGCAATTTTCTTGTAGATGCCAAAATCACCCATCAGGGACGAGCAGACACTCTCCTCCAACTTCAGTTGAATCTGCACCCAGGGATACGCGTCGTGAGTGGCTTCCCTCGCGGCGGCGATCGACCGTTGTCGGCACTCTTCGCTGCGGCGATTGATCTGATCGGCAAAGGAGTGTTCAAATTCAGCCAGCACCGTTCCCGCAGCATTGCCGGACGCGCGAAACCGTTTCTCGGCCAGTTCAGCCTTGCGGACAGCAACGGCAAACTGCGCGGTGTCATTTGCTGCAGCGGCCTCGGCCAGAGCGGCCGCCGCTTGTGGAAAATTCTGGGGAGAGGAACTACGAAGTAGATCACTCAACCAGAGATCGTTGTGTTTCCGTTTCGTCAGCTCCGCCAAAAAAAAAGCGCCTGTCGGGCGTCGGGATCCGCATTTGCTTTCGCTTCGGGAAAGGCTCGCGGCAGCCACGAGCGCACAGCTTCGTGCAGATACTCCTCGATGCGCTCTTCAACTTGCACATCACGGCTGGTGTCGGCCGTGGCCATAAGCTCTGCGGGAGAGAGCAGCGGCGTCATCTTGCTCTGATGCTCCTTCAGCTTTTGCCGCACCGCGTTCGCACGGTTCCGGGCTTCGTCTGCCCATGGCGAACTCGAGTCCACGCGCAAATAGTGCTCCCAATCCTCGAGTGCTTGCTGGTAAAGAAACTGGTGCTCAGCAACAATGGCGCGATTAAATAGCGCTACCGGATCGTCAGGTTGCCCGTGGAGGGCCTGACTGAGGTATTCATAAGCGGCGCCAAAATCCTCTTTTCGATCTTCTTGCTGCGCGCGCTGGAAGTATGCAGTCGCCAGATCCGTCAGCAGCGCGGGCGACCGTGGTTGCAATTCCAAAGCCCGGCGCAACGCTTGTACTGCGGCGTCGTACTTGCCTTCAAGAACATCCGCTTTCGCCTGCGTTTGAAGCCATGCCGGATCAGCCGGATGGGACGCCAGTTGGCTGGCAATCATGGCTTCCGCCTTCAGCAGCGCCGCTGGACGGCTGGTAAAAGATGCTGCCGGCCCAAGGGACACGCGCAACGGCGCATAGGAAGCTCCCGACATCCGTAGCTCCAAAGTCCGCTTCTCGGTGTAAGCGCGAGCAAGAAGTCGATCGGCCGCAGCCGGTTGTGCGCGATGTGCAAGAAACCACGATCCTGCAGCGATCAGCGCAGCCACGGAAATTCCCGCCGCAGCCAGACGGGGAACCGAGAGCCACCGCTTCCACCAGCGGGACTCGCGACCGGAGGCCCCGAGAGTCGCTCCGGCGATTCGCTGACCCAATCTCTGTTGCCATTGCAGCCTGGCACTGTCTAAAGCCGCGATCTGCTCACGTTCTGCGTTGGTGATTTCCGGGCTCAAGCCGGAGACTTCGGCTACCGCTTCGCGCAGCAGCGAACCGCAATGGTCACAGCGGCTCGCATGTTCAACACAGACGAGGGTCCGGTCGGATGGCGCCAAGCCGGCGGCGATTTGGTGCCACGCCTCTTTTGATGGGCAGTCGCTTTGGCGCGGCGCGGATAGGTCCTGTTTGGAATTCTTCAGTTGCCGCTCGAATGCGAGTATAACTTCGAACTGCTGACGACAGTCATCGCAGACAGCGAAGTGGGGATGAATCTGCGCCAGGTCAGGCCCCACCGAGCGCTGCCGAGCCATCTCCAGCAATTTCGCCAGTTCACTCTCACCGAGATGTCCGCTTTTCTCTGGCAAAACTAGCTCCCCAACCTCTTAGAACGATTTTTTCGATTCAAGACCTTCACGTCTCGATGCGGAGTCGAGCTTGCAATATGACTGCGAATCACAATCGAGAGGCGCAGGAGCACGCTCTCGACCCCTTCCGTCGTCAGGCCGATCGAGGGGATGGCCGCGATTTCACTCGCCGTGAGGCCCTGCCGGTGTCGAAGCCAGAAGATCGTGCAATTTCTATCCTGATCTTTGCCCGCCGTAACTTGCCTCAAAACCTTGTTGATTTGCTCCAGTTGAATGCGTCGGCTAACCAACTCGAAGCCATCATCGTCTGAAGCCGTGACTGGGATCTGGGCTGTTTCCGTCAGTGCTTCCGTTTGCATGGCGCCCCGTTTTGCCGCCAATGCTGACTTGAAATGATCATGAACCACATTCGCCGCCACGACTTTCAGGTAGCCATAAATGGAGTCTTCCTGGCGGGGCTCAAAAGACCGTAGAAGGTGGCTATCGTTCTCGCATAGCTTCAGGTAGGTGTCCTGAATCAGATCGTCTAACTGCCAGGGCGCCGTTTCGCCCCAGCGGCTGGCGGTTCGCAAGACGGCAGCGGCGATCACGACATGAAATCGTCGGATGAATTCAGTCCAGGCGGACGCATCCTTCGAGCCGACACAGGCTTTTACCAATTCCTCCGACGAGAATTCTGCGTGGCGCGCCAAGGTTCACTCCGAATCGGTCGGATTCTACAACGATCCAGTGACGGATTTGTTAACGACTTGTGCAAACAACAGCCTGTGTGAAACCGCAGCTGCAGCCCTTAACTTCTAATACGGAGATCTCGAGTATGACACTCTAGCCCAGCAGTTTTGCCGCCTCTTTTGCGTAGTAGGTCAGAATCATGCTCGCGCCTGCCCGGCGGATGCAAAGCAGAGACTCCATCATCACGCGCTCCCGGTCAATCCACTGGTTCCGCGCGGCGGCTTCGATCATCGCGTACTCGCCAGAAACCTGGTAGGCCGCGAGCGGCAAGTCAAACCGCTCCCGGGCCGCGGCAATCACATCGAGATAAGGCATTGCCGGCTTGACCATAATCATGTCCGCGCCTTCTTCAATGTCCAGTTCGATCTCGCGCATCGCTTCGCGGACGTTCGCCGGGTCCATCTGATAGGAGCGCCGATCCCCGAATTGCGGCGCGGAATCCGCTGCCTCGCGGAAAGGCCCGTAGAATCCGGACGAGAATTTCGCCGCGTAGGAGAGAATCGGCGTGTTTTCGAAACCGCTCTGATCGAGTCCCGCCCGAATCGCGGCAACCCGTCCGTCCATCATGTCAGAGGGCGCAATGACATCGACGCCTGCACGGGCGAGTGAAACCGATGTTCGCGTCAGCAACTCCAGGCTGGCATCGTTCACAATCTCAAACTCGGTTGTTGCTGGAGGCGCAGCCGCCGCGGCCCCAAGCGACTGCGGTGCGGCTTTCACGATCCCGCAATGGCCGTGCGACATGTATTCGCACAGACAGACGTCGCCCATCACCACGACATCTTGCACTTCGCTCTTAATGGCGCGGGCTGCTCGCTGCACAATACCGTCATCCGCCCACGCACCCGTGGCGACCTCATCTTTTTTCTCGGGGAGTCCGAACAGAATGACGGAAAACACTCCCAACGCGCGAGCCTCGCGCACTTCCTTGACAGCCTCGTCGATCGAGAGATTGAAGACGCCCGGCATCGAGCGCACTTCCTTGCGGATTCCCGTTCCGGGACAAATGAACAACGGATAGATGAACGACTCGGGCGTCAGCCGGGTCTCGCGAACCAGGTCGCGTAGCGTTTCATTGCGCCGCAAACGGCGGAGGCGGGTCTCTGGAAATGCCATGGAGGCGATTTTAGCAGCAGCTCGCTGGCACGCGACAGGCTCGGATACGTGCCCTTGTGATCTACATCACAAACGTTGTCTGGGTGCCAACCGCAGGCATGGACGGAAGGCTCTCCCCGGAGGTTACCCCGGTAACCACCGGTAACCAGTCCGTGACCTAAACATAACGCCCGGTTCATCATATGATGCAAGGACCGTGTCCCGTCCCCAAATCTCGGCGCTACTGTGCGGAGTTGGTCTCCTGCTGGCCTTTGCTCTGGCCCCAGTGGTGATTCCCAGCCCGTTCTTTCGCGTAGTGATGGGAGATTTGGTTCCCCTTGTCCTCATTGCGGCAACGTTCATTATCGCGACCCGGAACGCCTTTGATAGCCGCGGACATACCCGCTTGTTCTGGAGTCTCGTAGCCGTTGGCATGGGCATGTGGAGCTTTAACCAAGGCTGCTGGACATGGTTTGAGGTGGTTCTCCGCCGGACCCTCCCAGATCCCTTCCTCGGGGATATCGTGCTGTTCATGCACGTCGTTCCCATTACGGCAGCTGTGGCCATTCGTCCCCATCGCGCCGACGAGAGCGAAGGAATGTTGGCAAGTGCCCTCAACGTGCTGATTCTGCTGGTGTGGTGGGTGGTGGTCTATGCCTTTTTCGTTTTTCCGGACGAGTATCTCGTCACCAACGTCGCCGTGTACAACCCTCGTTGGGACATCCTTTACTTGATTGAGGGATTGATACTGATCGCGGTGGCGACTCGCGCATTCTTTACCAGTTCCGGAGCCTGGCGTGAACTGTATCGAAACATTTTCTTCGCAGCCGCCCTCTACACCTTCTCGTCCGAAGCCATGAATGCCGCTCTAGCGCGCGGCGCGTACAGAACTGGTGGCATTTACGACCTCCCGTTCTTGGGAGCAGCGCTTGGCTTTCTCTGGGCGTCGATTGCCGGAAGGCGTTGCCTGCGCGACACCGAACTGGCACCCGCGGTCACTCCTGCCGGTCGTCCGATCTCCTCCATTCTCGCCCGGCTCGCTTTGCTTTCTCTGCCGGTGATGGGCTATTGGGCGTTGTTTATCAGTCACGACGAACCATACCTCCGCCACATCCGCTTCGGAGTAACCATGGGCGGCGTCGCGGTACTGGCTTTCGTAGTTCTATTGAAGCAGCACCTCCTCGACCAGCGATTGTTGAACCTCCTCAACCATTCGCGCGAGAGCTTTGACAACCTGCAACGTCTGCAAGGCCGCGTCGTCCAGCAGGCGAAGCTTGCCTCTCTCGGAGAACTGGTGGCCCTTGCCGCCAGCGAACTCGAATTCCCGCTCTCCGCCATTCTGCGAAGCTCTGAACAGATGGCCGCCAGCAGCAATCTAACCCGAGAGCAACTGGCCAATGCACAGAAAATCGGACAGCAAGCTCGCCGGACTCGCGAGCTTGTTGGCGATCTCCTCAGCTTCGCGCAGCAGACCCCGGGAGAAAAAAACCCTCTTGAACTCAAGCCGCTCTTGCAGCGTGCCGTTCAGATGGAAGGGTTCAAGCTGGAGAACCGGAAGATCAGTCTCACCGTCGAAAGCAAAGATCCGCTGCCCCGCGTGATGGGCAACGCCAATCAGCTATTGCAGGCCTTTCTTCAGATCGTCGAAAACGCGGTCGACGCGCTTCAAGAAGTCGGCGGGGGCCGTCTTCAGGTAACTGTCTGGCGTGAAGATGGCGAAGTGGTCATCGAGTTTGCCGACTCTGGGCCCGGATTGCGCAACCCTGAGCGCGTATTCGATCCCTTCTACACCACGAAACCGGTCGGCAAGGGTACAGGACTGGGACTCAGTGCCACCTACGGCGTGGTCCAGGACCACAAAGGACAGATCACCTGCCACAACCGGCTCGAAGGCGGCGCCGCATTCGAGATCCGCCTTCCCGCCCTGAAAACGGGAGCGGCCGTCCCGGCCACTGCCGGTTCCGGCGTCTAGCGAAATAGGAGTAAGCCAATGCGTTCCTCCGTTCACCTCTGTGTCCCTCTGTGGTTAATCGCTTGGCACCCGTCCTACCCTCCGCTCGCCACGACCGCGTCAGCCACCTTTGCAGCTTCAACCGCAATTCGCACATCGTGCGTCCGGATGATGTGGGCACCCTTCAAAATCAGAATGGCTTCGGCCGCGAGCGTCCCATAGACCCTCTCGCCAGGTTCCGCATCCTTTCCGTCCCTCGCCAGTGTTCTTCCGATAAACGACTTTCGTGATACTCCGGCCAGAAGAGGAAATCCCATCTGCTGCAATTCCGCAAAGTGCGCCAACAGGGGATAGTTTTCTTCGAAGCGCTTTCCAAATCCGAATCCCGGGTCCAGCACCAACCGATCGCGCTTGATGCCAGCCAACGTTGCTGCTTCCGCCCACTGCCGCAGGTCACGCTTCACGATGAGCCCCGGATCGCCGATCGGCGGCAAGGTCTTCCATTCGTTCGGGCGCCCGCGCGTGTGCATCAGCACTGCCCCAGTTTTTAGTTCCGCAATCGTCTTCGCCATCTTCGGATCCCAACGAAATCCGCTGACATCATTCACAATCTCAGCGCCCAGTTCGACGGCGGCACGCGCTACCCCCGCCTTATACGTATCGACGCTGACCACCGCCTGCGGACGCCGCTTCTTGAGATCCCGAATTACGGGTAGAACGCGGCGACCCTCTTCTTCCTCTGACACGGGTTCCGCCACGCCCGGCCGCGTCGACTCGCCGCCGACATCAATGATGGCAGCGCCGTCATCGAGCAACCGCTCGGCATGAAGAACGGCCTTTTCGGCATCGATGTGGAGCCCGCCGTCAGAGAACGAATCTGGAGTGACGTTGACGACACCCATAATCAACGTGCGTCGTCCCAGTTCAAGAACGCGAGAGCCGAGATGCCACTGAAAGATTGCCCGCATGTTCTCGCCATTCTAAGGCCGGGCCGCTCTTTTCAGGAGCCGAAGGGTTGTGGTGTGGATCATTTGGTTAAGGCACACGAAGGCGTGTACGCGCTCCAAACTTATCCACAGCCCGGCATCTGTCCGCGAGGTTCTCTGCTTTGCCTATGCCGCTCTTCTGACAGCAGCGGGCATCTCGGCGGCAGCGTCGTTCGCCCGTAGTTCCGAGGCGATGCAGATAATGAAACAAGCCACGCTAATCTCAAAGAGATTGCGCTTCGACATGTTGATCGCGAGAAATAGCGAACGCGCGATGTTGAATTGCATCAGGCCTCCGCATAGCAGCGCGATCCAGCCGATGTAGTAAGTGATCCTTCCGATCAACTGCAGACGAGCGAAGTGACCCATGGTAAAACCCCCGATTTCAAGTGGTGGGAACTGCCCCAAAATCAGGGCAGTCTTCGAGCGGCAGGGATTATACACCGGAAAATTAGGCTGACAAGGTCATTATTCTCGTGCAAGGCTGGCAGCAATAAGGCCACATAAGACCATCTACTTCAGCAGCTTACCCGAGAATGCCCATCTTCTTGCCCACCCGCGCCAGCACTTCCAGGGCCTGCTGCAACTCGTCCTTGGTATGCGTCGCCGTCATGATCGTCCGCACACGAGCCTTGCCTTCAGGGACCGTCGGGAAGGCAATGCCAGTCCCGAGCACTCCTTCTTTGAACAACTCGCGTGAGAAATCCATGGTCAGGCGGCCGTCGCCAATAATGATCGGAGTAATCGGCGTTTCGCTCGCCGGAGTATTCTTGCCGCCGATATTAAAACCGAGCAGCCCAAGTTCTTTCTTCCAGAAGCGCGTGTTCGCCCAAAGTTGTTCCATCCACTGCGGCTCGGTTTCGAGAACGTCGAACGCAGCAATACAGGTCGCCGCAACCGACGGCGGATGCGAAGTCGAAAACAGAAATGGCCGCGCCCGGTGATACAGAAAATCGATCAGATCGCGCGTGCCGCAGACATATCCGCCGAGCGCTCCGATGGCCTTCGACAACGTGCCAACCTGAATGTCTACACGCCCGTGCATCCCGAAATGATCGATCGTTCCCCGTCCCTGCCGCCCAAGCACGCCCGAAGAATGAGCGTCATCGACCATCATGATCGCGCCGTATTTTTCAGCGGCTTCGCAGAGGCCCGGCAGCGGACCAATGTCGCCATCCATGGAGAAGACACCGTCCGAGATCAGCAGCTTTTTGCCGGGTTCATTTTTCACGCTGGCGAGTTGCTCTTCAGCATGCGCAACATCCTTGTGCCGGAAAACCAGAATCTTCGCCCGCGAAAGTCTGCAGCCGTCGATGATCGATGCGTGGTTCAGCTCATCGGAGATGATGTAATCATCTTTACCCAAAAAGGACGAAACCGTTCCCGCATTCGCCGTGAATCCCGACTGGAAAACCACGCAAGCCTCAACATTCTTGAAGCGCGCGATCTTCTCTTCCAGTTCCATGTGGATCTTCATCGTGCCGGCGATCGTCCGCACGGCGCCCGACCCGACTCCATACTTGCGCGTGGCCTCAAGCGCAGCTTCGCGCAGCTTCGGATGCGTCGTAAATCCGAGGTAATTATTCGAAGCAAGGTTGATGACCCTCTTCCCGTCAAACGTACAGAGCGGCGCCTGCTCATCATCGAGCACGCGCAGCTTGAAATGCGTGCCCTTGGCTTTGAGTTCGTCAAGTTGATCGGTCAGGAATGAAAGCGGATTTGTGCGGGTCGCAGTCGGCATGAGTTGTACCTCAGAACAGTTCTTTCGCGTAATAGTCTACAACCAACCCGAATCGTCGAGTTTGATCCGGTGAAGCCGCTTACGTCCTGAGAATTGGTCCGTCTATCTTCCGAGCAAATGGAGGATCGCCGCCCATGATCTCAGAGTTGGAATCGATAAGCGCAGCAGCCGAAAGTCCCACCGTGAAGAAGAACATTGTTCTGGCGATTGCCGTAGGTGCGCTCATTGCAGGGACGGTGGACATCCTCTGGGCCTGCATCGAGGAAGGCTGGGATATTCCGCTCTACGTTGCCGCCGGACTGCTGGGCCGCGGGGCGATCCAGGGAGGCGCGGGGACGTACGTGCTGGGCCTGTTGCTGCACTTCTTCATCGCAAGCTCCTGGGCGACCGTCTATTACCTGGCCAGCCGCAAGCTGCCCTTTATGATCGAATATCCGCTGATCTGCGGACTGAATTTCGGTGCCTGGGTCGAGCTCTTCATGAACATCGTCGTGCTGCCCCTGTCCGGGCTTCACGCCACGGATCCTCTTACGCCCCGTCACCTGCTCTACGGCTTAGCCATGAAAATGGTGGTCATCGGACTTCCGATTGCCTACAGCGTTCGCCACTTCGCGCCAACGAGGGCTTCGCGACAGATTGTTTCATCCTGAAGCCGCGCCCTTCTCATTTCGCCTGCGGCGTCCTGATCAGATTGCCGGTCTGGTATCCCAACTCTTCGACCTTCCGCAAGACCTCTTGATACGTCGTCTCTTCCATCACTGGCTTGCGGCTCAGTATCCACAGGTACTTCCGGTCCGGCTCGCCGACAACCGCGTACTGGTAATCCGGCGCCAACGCGAGGATCCAGTAGTCGCCATAGAAGGGCCAGAAAAAAGTTACTTTCAGCTTGGCATTGGTTTTCGCGTCGACGACCTTTGCCGTTCCATTGGCCGTCGTCATCGTTCCGTCTTTTTCGCAGCACGCATTCGAAACTTGCACTTTGCCGTCTTCGCGCAGCGTGTAAGTCGCGGTTGTATCCGACTGGCACTTCCGCTGAAACCGGTTCGGATAGCGCGCAATCTCATACCACTTCCCGACATAGCGCTGGAGATCGACGTGGTCAACTGTCGTCAGTGGCGCGGCGGTGGCAGTCGTAACATGCATTGTCATAAACGTCAGAATTATGAGCACCAGAATAAAGAGAGCTCGAACCGGTTCTGCCAATTCTGTAGTCTCGCAGTCTCCTAACGGTAAAGCTGATTCCCTCCTTTGAAACTCGTGATCTTTCATTTTTTCTCCACCGCCAGCGCCGCTACCGTCCCCTTAGTAGCCCGCAAATAATCCCCCGGCGCAATCAGAATCTGCAGCCCCCGCATCCCCGCCGAAATCGACACGACTTCAAACAGCTCGATCGTCTCGTCCACAAAGACCGGATACTCGCGCTTGCCCGCCAGCGCGGTCACGCCTCCGCGAATGTAGCCGGTAAGCGCCTGCAACTCCTTCACCGGAACCAGCTCAATCTTCTTCTCTCCCGCCGCCGCAGCCAGCGCTTTCAAATCGAGTTCCTGATCCCCTGGGATGACGGCCATGACAATTCCGTCGTGACCTTTACTTCCCGCAGGCCGCGCCACCAGCGTTTTGAACACCTGCTCCGGCGGCAACCCTATCTTCGCCGCCACGGTTTCGGCTGCCAGATCCTCGGGGTCCACTTCATAAGCGCGCAGCTCGTAGTGAATACCCAAGTGATCAAGCAGCCGCGCTGCATTCGTTTTGGAGACCGGAGATTTCGCCATAACTCATTGAATTATAAATACCTTACGAATAAGTCCTTATTTCTCAAAGATCTGGCGGCAATCATCTCTAAATCTTTGATTCTAAAAGACCGCGCCAGGGAGGGTCTCAGCGCCTCGATCGAGTTCCCACCAAAGATCGACTCAGCCCGATTCGCCGCAAAGACGCGAATCGTGCAAGAATCGACACGCAGCCACAAACTTCGAAGGAGGTTCACGGTGCGTCTTCTCCTGCATTGGATTCTAAGCGCTATAGCGGTTTGGATCGTCGCCCACTTCGTGCCCGGAATCGCGGTCAGCGGCGTCACTGCCGCTCTGATTGCAGCGCTCGTAATCGGCCTGATCAACGCCACGCTCGGATTGATCCTGAAAGTCCTCACCTTCCCGCTGACGATTCTGACTCTCGGCCTTTTCTGGTTCGTGATCAACGCCATCATGCTGGAACTGGCTGCCGCCATTGTCCCGGGATTCTACGTGCGCGGATTCATTCCAGCTCTAATTGGCGCAGTCGCGCTCAGCCTGGTGAGTTCAGTGCTGCAGTGGATCTTTATGCCCAGCAAGAAGCCGCACTAAACCAGCTTTTGCAGTTCGGTAAATACTCGCTTCACTTGCTCTTCGGTCGCCTTCAGCGAGCCCGAGTTGTCGATCACAAAGTCGGCCGCTTTCACCTTCTCCTCATCCGGAATCTGCGCCGCCATCCGCCGTGTCACCTCGGCTCGCGCAGCGTCCTCAGAGATTCCATGTCGACGGGCATAGCGCAGAATGCGCTGTTCCGGATGGCAGGTCACGACAATCAAGCGGTCAAAACGGCCAGCAGCGCTAGCCTCAAGAATCAGCGCAGCCTCGACGATGGCGATGGCTTTGGGATCGTGGCGCCCGATTTCTTCCATCCACTGATTCTCGTGCGCGATCACCGCAGGATGGACAATCTCGTTCAATTCCTTGACACGCGGAGCCGCGCCTCCGGGCTTCCCAAACGCGGCTTCCGCCAGCCGTGGACGATTGACAGTTCCGTCTGCGTTCAGTATCTCGCGGCCAAAGCGGCGCACGACTTCCTCGTAAACCGCCTCTCCGGGCTGCATGAGCGAGTGCCCGACAGCGTCGGACTGAATCAGATACGCACCGCGTTTGACGAACATCTCGCCAACCGCAGACTTCCCGCTAGCGATTCCGCCGGTGAGGCCGAGTCTTAGCAAGGGGTAGCAGCGCTTCCTAATTGCAGAAGTAGATTGCAGATTGAAGAAGTACAAGCCCGCGCTGCCAGCAGCGACGATCGAAGCAAAGGCTTTTACTTCTGCAATCTGAAATCTTCAATCTGCAATTCATCGTTGTCTTCTCAGCATCGCCGCCTTCACCGTGTTGGCCATCAGCATGGCGATCGTCAGCGGGCCGACTCCGCCCGGAACTGGAGTAATTGCTCCGGCAACTTCCGCCACCTCGGGATGCACATCGCCGACCAGTGTTGAGCCTTTGGTCACAAATGTCTCTTCGCGTTTCTTATTCCCGGCGAACAGCTGGTCGAACTCTTTCCGATCGGTGACGCGGTTGATGCCGACGTCGATCACGGTCGCACCGGGCTTGACGTAGTCGCGAGTAACCATGCCAGCACGGCCAATAGCCGCGACCAGAATGTCGGCGCGCCGGCAGACTCCGGGCAGATCGTGCGTCTTCGAGTGACAGACTGTAACTGTCGCGTTCTGGTTGAGCAGAAGCATGGCAACGGGCTTGCCGACAATGTCGCTGCGGCCGACGACCACAGCTTCCTGCCCGGCAACCGGAATCTGGCTGCGTCTCAGAATCTCCATGACACCTGCAGGCGTGCAAGGCACGAGCCCTGGACGCTGCGTCGAGAGATAGCCCACATTCATTGGATGGAATCCGTCGACATCCTTGGCCGGATCAACCGCCAAAAGGACCTTCTTGGCATCAATGTGGCCCGGCAAAGGCAGTTGCACAAGAATGCCGTCGATTTCGTCCCGCCGGTTCAGATCGGCGATCAGGGCCAGCAGTTCGTCGGTGGTCGCGGTTTCGGCTGGCGTGTGTTGTTCGCTGTAGAGACCGACTTCCTGTGAGCTTTTCACCTTGCCGCGCACGTAGACTTCAGACGCTGGATTATGCCCGACCAGCACCACGGCAAGACCGGGACGAATTCCCGCCAGCGACAACTCCTTCGCCTGCGCCGTAACCTCCGCACGAATTTCCGCGGCTATCTTTGTACCGTCAAGAATCCTGGCTGACATCGCACCTCGAGCATTTATGAAATTGAAAGGCGATTCTATCGCATCGCTCGCATCTGATCGCTCCGCTCAAGACTGCACCCTGTTCGCTCGAGTCGGCTGTAGAATGAGAGCGACTATGATCTCGCAAGACCTTCTCGATATCCTGGTTTGCCCGCTTTGCAAGAAACCAGTGGCCTTGAACGCCAACGGCCAAAGCCTGAAATGCGGCGAATGCCGCCGCGTTTACCCCATCCAGGACGACATTCCAATCATGCTCATCGACGCTGCCGTGATCGATGACGCCTGATCCGTCACCAGACAAAGTTCGGTTCTCTCCCGCGGCGAAACGACACATTGTGTCACTCTGACAACGAATTGGCTGTTATGTTTCGCCGACCTCCACCAATGGTCCGACCGCAACCTTTTGCAAGACATTGGGTTCTAAAGACTTGAGGCACCGGTGAGCAGTTCCGGTTAGGGTACCGTCGTTACGGTATGAGGATTGCATGTAACGGAATGGCCTGCCGATGAATCTAATTGGCAAAGGCAGGGAGGTCGGGGGTGAAGATGGCGTCGAAAGAGCGATTTACGGTGACCGAGCTGTGCGCCCTGCGAAACGACCTGATTCAGGGTGGTATGGTCGATTCGCGCGAAGCGGCGGAACTGCTTCAGGTTTTTCTCGGGCCGAGGCTACGGCGTTTCGCAGACCGCAGCCATTGACGCGGCTGGACGAGTGGAGATGGCGGGCTGTTCGCTGCCAGTGCTCGAGCGTGAACTGGAAGGGCTCGCGCTCGTAATGTAATTGGCGCGTGGTGATTCATTCATAACTTGAAACGAGGTTAACGGAAACTGGCGTAGCTCAACTCAGCGATAACCAGCTTTTTCCGTGCGAAGCGCCGGGCATTATGCCCGGCCTTTTGTATGTTGGGAGTTTTTTACCGAGTACGAGACTTTTTTGGTCTCAGGATTCGGACAGGACTGAGACCTGACGCCTGACACCTAAGACCTGAATTAAAGACCCGCGACGATCGCCTCCAGTTCGCGGGCAATCTGTTCGGGATCGTGTCCCGGCGGGAAGGTAACCGGCTTCCCGATGCGCACAGTGATTTCCCCGGGTCGAGCGAACCGTCTTCCAGCCTTCTTCACCTCAAAGAGACCGTCAATGCGGATTGGAAGAATCGGAATGCGGAGATTGTTCGCGAGCAGTCCGACTCCGCTCCGGAACGGAAGCAATTGGCCGTCCGGCGTGTGCTTGCCTTCGGGAAACACGAGCACGCTGTAGCCCTTATCAACGGCTTCTCCGGCGTAGGCAAAGCTCTTGCGGAAACCGGATTGCCGCGGCAGAGGGAATAGATTCAGAAGCGCCACTCCAAGCGTCCACTGCAATCTGTCATAGACGCGGCCCAACCACCAGCGATTCGGCTCAGGCGACCGCAGCAATTCGAGAGCCTCGCCGCCGGCAGCGGTTGCCAGCTTGTGACGAATGCGCGCAGGCAGTGCCGCCTGAATGAAACCGACATCGACGTCCGAGACGTGATTCGAAACGACGAGCACGGCCCCACGCACACGGCGCAGGTTCTCTCGGCCAACAATGTGGGGCCAACTCAGCAGAAAAACCGCCGGTCGCACCAGCAAGTACTGCGCGGCAAAGCGCAGCCAGGTCGTCGGCCAGTGGAGAGTCCACCGTGGATAATGGAATTCACGGCGCTCGCCACGATCACCGCTTAACAGTTTTTCCAGATCACCAACTGTGGCTGCGCTAGCGAACTTCGTCTCGCTCAGATCAACCTGGTAGCGGTCTTCCAGCGCTCCCAGCACCTCGACGCGCTCGAGCGAACTCAAGCCCAGTTCGTTTTCAAGATTCGTGCCTGGCGACATGTCACGCGCGGGGCGGCCAGTGACTCGCTTCAGCAGTTCGGATAATGGGCTGGCCGATTCCGTCCTGAGGTTTCCGCTTAGGCTTTCTAACGACTTCGCGAATGACGTTGCGCCGTGGTTTCTGGGTGGAACTGCGCGGAAAATCTTGATCTGGCCAGATGAACCAGTTGCGCATGCGCTGATACTCAGACAGTCCCGCGTTGGCCCGCATCACGACGGTTTCAGCCTGCTCCGTTGCGACGGAGTTGCGATCGCCCAGAATCAATACGGCACAGGGCTCGGCATTTCCTCCGCGCTCCAGCCCGACAACCACACAATCGCGCACCTCTTTCTGTTGACGCAAAGCGCCTTCCAGATCCTCCGGATAGATATTCATGCCCGCGGGCGTGACGATCACCTCTTTCTTGCGTCCTTTGAAAAAGAGATTGCCGTGCTCGTCGAGCGCCCCCAGATCACCGGTGCGATACCAGCCTTCGTCGCCGGCGACCAGCTGCGGCCCACTCCCTGTCCAGTAGCCACCGGCGACGCCGCTTCCACGCACCAGGATTTCTCCATCGTCCGCCAGTTTGATTTCGCGCCCCGGCAGCACTTTGCCGATCGACCCGCGACTGGTGTGAAAAGGATGGTTCAGGCTGATCAGTGAAGTCGTTTCGGTCAGACCGTACCCTTGCACCACTGCATATCCGAGGCGATGCCAGAATTCTTCAGTCTCGCGAGCGAGGGCCGCGCCACCGCTGATCATGGCCCAGAACTTCCATCCAAACTGGCGGTGCACATCGCGGAAGGTCCACCAGCGGCGGAGAAAGTGCTGTCGGGCACCGCTCGTGTAACGTGCTGCAAAATCATCGCGTCGATCGTCGGATTCCAGATCCCATTCAACCTTCTGCTTTAGCGACTCGATCATGCGCGGCACGGCCACCAGCACCGAAACACGCTCCCGCTTGATCGTCGCCATCACTTCTGACGGGTTGAATGTATTTTCGAAGACCACCGTGCCCCCAAGCAGGGGCGGAAGGAATATCCCCAGAAACTGCCCGAAGACATGGCTCAGCGGAAGCAGGTTCAGAAAACGAATCGGATGTACCAGCCGTTCGTACTTGAGATACTTCCTGATCTCAGTCTCGATCGGGATCAGGTTGCCGACCACGTTGGCATGCGTGATTACGACGCCTTTGGGTTCCGCCGTCGTACCGGAAGTGAAGACAATTTCAAATGGGTCCGAGGGTTGAATTTCGACGGGACGGTAGCGTTGTACCGGGTGTTGCGCGACTGTGGCCTCAAGATCGGTGGGGTCGAGGATTAGGGCGTTATCGGTGTTTGCAAGAACAGGAGCGCGCTCCCGCGGACAGAGCACGACTCGGGTTCGGACCTGCGCGCCGATCCGCCGTGCAAAATCGCTGCTCGCCGCATCATCGATGGGAACGGCAATGACGCCACAAAGCGCGCATCCGAGAAACGCCGCCACCCATTCGGCGCAGTTCGGCGCCCAAAGCAGGGCCGCATCGCCCTTAGTGATCTGGCGCGCTTGAAGCTCACGGGCAAACTGGTATGCCACTCCGGCAACACGTTGGTAGCTCCAGCGCTCGCGACGGTAGCCTCGCGGGAACACGAAGGCACAGTCCCCACCGCAGCGCTCGAAATCGTCCAGTGAATCGAGAACACTTGCCGCACACCCTGTTTAGTAGCACAATTCCGAGAACTTTACAGGGTTGGATTGTTACAGAACCGCGCGTGTACCAAACGAAACTGGAATCGATGACCAGAACCGCTGAGATTTACGCAATGGATTACCCGTATTATTTTCGCGATCGGGCTGCTTGGACTGGTTTCTTGGGCCAGCTCCGTTGACGAAGAGCGAGTTGATGTCGAAGGCGCCGCGCGCGGAAGACCGCACCGCTGCCCACAGCATAGACCGGTCCCACGCGCGACCTCAGTCAGGACGAAGCCGCTGGTGGGCACATCCTGCGCAAACACGTCGGGCAGACTGACGACGAATTGCGCGATCGCCTCGAACGGGAGCGCCGTATCACAGGAGCATCGACCTACACCGACCGCGCTGCCGCCGAACAGGCCGTCGGTGCGGCGATCGCGCAGTCGCAAGAAAGAATCGAACGCTGGCTGAATCGATCCGGCGGGCATCCCAACCTTGTGCTCGACTATGACAGCCCAACACCCGTCGGACGCACCATCAACCGCGGCGAGAGCGAGTCGCGCCCTTGCGCTCATGCGCTGGTCGTACTGAAATATGCCGGACCAAATGACTATTACGTTTTGACTTCGTACCCGGAGTGCCGCTAATGACTTCGAAACCGGAAATTACCACTGCCAACTTTCCCGCGCTGCACACGTTCCTGCGCGGCTACTTTCACGAAGACGTCGCCGATGAATACGGAACTCCGCCGGAGGCTGCGGACCAGTTTTGCGAGGACGCCGACAGCGATGAGCGCATCCCAGTTGCACGGGAGTGGCAACAGATTGTCGAAATCACGGGGAGCCAGCCAGCACAGTTGAATGCGGCCCTGAAAAAGCTGGGCAGTGCGATTCGACTGAACGAAGAGGAAATCCCCCAGGTCTCGGCAATCTTCGCGCGCTGTTTGGCGGTAAAGCCACACCGACGCGTGGCCAATGAGTAGCTCTATGAATGCCAACGCCGTAAAGGTCGGAACCAACGTCAAGCAGGCGGTGCCGTTCTTGATGGTCGAGAACATCCAGCAGTCGGTCGATTTCTACGTCAGCGGCTTGGGCTTCGAGATGACGAACAAATGGACCCCTCGGGGCAAGATCGAGTGGTGCTGGCTGCAGTATGGCGGCGCAGCCCTGATGTTGCAGGAATTCCGGAAGGAAAAACGCGAACTCCTAGCCAGCGAGGGGAAAACGCTCGGCGTCGGCGTATCGATCTGTTTCCAGTGCGAAGACGCCCTGGCGATCTACCGCGAAGTTAAGTCACGCGGCATCCAAGCTGAGCGGCCATTTGTGGGCAATGCGATGTGGGTGACATCTGTGTCGGATCCGGATGGCTACAAGCTTTTCTTTGAAAGCCCGACAGACGCCCCTGAGGAATCGTTATACCCAGAACCCGGAACGTGAAATGACGAGCTACGGTTCGCGCCCCACCCCGAGCGCATCCGCCACCCGGTTGATGTAGTTGAACCACGACGCGATCAATGTGATCTGCAGGATCGCCTTATCCTCGAAGCCTGCCGCACGCAGTTTTTCGTGGTCGTCTTTCCAGACCTTCGTGGCATCCTTCGTGAGCTTCACCACGTAATCGAGCATCACGCGCTCTTCTGGCGTTATGGGTGCAGTTGTGTAGTCACGTTCGAGGGCTTCGACCAGTTCCTTGTCCAAAGTGACGCGACGCAGAAACTCTGCGTGGGACTCGATTCAATACACGCACCGGTTGGTCACCGAGACCATGGTGGCGATCATCTCGTGGTGGCGCCGCTCAGGGGCAAGTCGGGCGACATCAGCGCGCCAAAGGTCGAAAAGGCGTGATAGAGCGCCTGTGGAATCAGCGAGTGCGATGCCACAATCTGCGACCCGCCGCCTTCGGAAGGATGGATCGGGACTGCGTATTCCTGCGGATAAAGCGGCTTCTGGCCTTCCATCGCCTGCTTGAGTTCGTCGTCAGCTTCCGACAGTGGGATGGGACGAATCCAGGTCATAGGTTTGAATTTTCCCCTGCAGCGGTGGCCCGCGATCAAGCGTTTTCACACGCTACACGCTCACCCGCGGCGCTGCCAATAATCTGAAAGCGCTACCGCATGCAGATCAGCGCTCGTACTGGTAGCATTGGAGGCGCAGGAAAATGCAAAATCGAACGTTCGTTTGTGACGTAGAGCACAGCGTCGCGTGCCGCTGACCAATAGTATGTTGCGCGCGCTGGCTTTGTCCCGCGTTTATTGATTCACTTGCCATACTTCTTGAGGAGGCCTGATGCCGCAGGATAGCTTGACCATTACCGATAACCGAACGGGGCAGAGCTACACACTTCCGGTTGAAAACGGCACCATCCGTGCGATGGACTTACGCAAGATCAAGATCGGGCCGGAAGATTTCGGCTTGATGACCTATGATCCTGCTTTCATGAATACGGCATCATGCCGCAGCGCGATCACCTACATTGACGGCGACCGCGGAATCCTACGCTACCGCGGCTATCCCATCGAGGTTCTGGCGGAGCACTGTACCTATCTTGAAGTCGCTTATCTACTTCTGTATGGCGAGTTGCCGAATGCCAGCCAACTGAAAGAGTGGATCTTTGAGATCACGCATTACACCATGCTGAATGAAACCACCAAGAAATTCATGGAAGGGTTCCGCTACAACGCGCACCCGATGGCCATGCTGGTGAGTACGGTGGCGGCGCTCTCGACCGTGTACCCGGACGCCAAGCATGTTCATGACCCCGAGAACCGGCTGCTCCAGATCAAACGCCTCGTCGGCAAGATGCCCTCCATCGCGGCCATGTCGTACCGGCACATCGTCGGGTTCCCGTATATCTATCCCGACAACGACCTCACCTATACCGAGAATTTCATGAACATGCTGTGGAAGATGGTCGAGCCGAAGTACCTCGCCAATCCGGTGCTGGCGCGGGCGCTCGACATTCTCTTCATTCTGCATGCCGACCACGAGCAGAACTGCAGCACCAACGCGATGCGCGCTGTCGGCAGTTCGCAGGCCGACCCCTATCTCGCGACCGCGTCCGCTTGCGCCGCTCTTTCCGGCCCGCTGCACGGTGGAGCGAATGAAGAAGTGCTGCACATGCTGGATGAGATCGGTTCTAAGGACAATGTTCCTGCCTACATCAAGAAAATAAAAGAAGGAAAAGGCCGACTGATGGGTTTCGGCCATCGCGTTTATAAGAACTACGATCCCCGCGCCAAGATCATCAAGTGGGCGGCCAGTCAGGTCTTTGAGGTGACGGGACGCAACGCCAAGTTGGAGATCGCTCTGGAACTCGAGCGCATCGCGCTTGAGGATGAGTACTTCGTGCAGCGCAAACTCTATCCGAACGTGGATTTCTATTCCGGCATCATGTACCAGGCAATGGGTTTCAAGCCGGAAATGTTCACGGTCCTGTTTGCGATTCCGCGCACTATCGGTTGGCTGACGCAATGGCAGGAAATGATCACGGATCCTGAACAGAAGATCGCTCGCCCGCGTCAGATTTGGATTGGCCACGAGACGCGGGATTGGGTGCCGATCGAGAAGCGCAGATAAATCACATTAGGGGCGGGCACCCTCGTCCGCCCCGCTTCCTCTCCCACGCAGCCGCGCGCTGGAGCTCGGTCGTCCACCTGCCCTTCCCTATCCTCAACAAACTCGGGAAGTTTCTCTGATCTGCAGGCAAGTGCCCGCGAATGTCCGTTCGTGCCCGTTCGTGCCTGTTGTCTTGGGAAAAGCTTCCGGGGATGATAGCCCGCGTTCGAGTGTGGGGCGTTCAACAAGCTGCAAAGTTCTGCAACTGGTCCCTGGGGTTACTGAAGAGAGTTATTCGAAGAGCTATGGCTAAGGTCCATCACATTTTTGACCAACGCAGGTTCAGCCTCGGCAAGTTCATCCGTCGACTGTTCAACAACGGCTTCTTCGTGGTTGTGGCGACGGCAATTTTCTTGTTAGTGGCGGGAATCATCGTATTGCCCGGTTTGGGTGGGGAGTAAGGAAGAGATCCAGGCGTTTCGGCACTGCCGAACGATTCAGCAACGAGGAGAGGAAATTCATGGATTCCAATTGGGGTAGGACAAAAACAACGGCAAAGACAAACAGAAAAGCCCGCCCGGACGCATTCGGCGTCAGCAAGCACATCGTTTTCTATCTCACAGCCGGAGCGCTGGTCGCGCTCTCGCTCGTTGCCGCGACTCCTGCGCTTGCCCAATGCAGCGATAGCTGGACCGGTAAGGGAGGGGATGGAGCGTGGAGCGACAAGGCGAATTGGTCGAATGGGAATGTACCGGGCAGCAGCGACACCACCTGCATCACTACTTCGGGGGCAGCGGTCACGCTGGATGTCGGCGACACGATCAGCACCCTCTCGCTCGGCGCTGGTGACACGCTGACACTTCCCACCGTAACCAACGGCAGTCCGTCCCTCACCATCGATGGCTCTTCACTCGCGAACAACGGCCAGATCATTCTGGCGGTTCCAGTGTCGTTTGGCACAACGGGTATAGGGTTTTCCTCCAGTGGAACGATGACTCTATCCGGCAGCGGAACGATTACCCTGAACGCCAACTCCTTCGGCGGAGATGGTATCGGGGGCAGCGGGATCCTGTTAAATCAATCGACGATCCAGGGCGGCGGCGGCCTGGGCTTGACGATCAACAACAGCAAAACCGGGGTGATCAACGCCAACGAATCGGGGGTGCAACTGGTCTTCGGACGCAACCAGAACGGGGGCGCGTCAACTAATACCGGCCTGCTGGAAGCTACCAATGGCGGCCTGCTCGCGATGGGCAGCCTCACGCTGAATAATGTTGGCGGAACAGTGAAAGCGTCGGGCGCAAACTCCGCCGTCCAACTCCAAGGCCAAGGTCAGGGCGGCGAAACCTTCATCGGAGGCACGTGGACCACAGCAAGTGGAGGAGCGATTCAGGTGGTAGACACGACCGCGCTCCTCGACGGCACCAATGGCAACACCATCACCAATTCGGGAACCATGCAGTTGGTGGACGGCGCGGCTCACCCAGGCGGCAACTTTCAGGGAACCTTCAACAACACCGGAACCATCGAAATTCTCTCCAAGGGCGGCAACTTCGGTGTGAACATCCCCGGCGGGCAGACGTTTACGCTGATGGGCAGCGGCAATCTGACCATGGGAGACGGCACCAGCAACGCTTACAACAATCAGCCATACATCAGCGGCGGCACGTTGGCGAACCAGCAGGTGATCCAGGGCACCGGGAACATCCTGAACCTCACGACGGTCAACAACAGCGGTACGATCAACGCAAACATTCCTACAGGTTCGAATCACCTGCAGCTTCAGCTGGGCCGCACGGGGTCAATGACCAACACGGGGATCTTCGAAGCCAGCAACGGCGGTGTGCTGGTGATCGGGAGCACCTCTATTAACAATACTGGCGGCATCATCGAGGCCGAAGGGGCCAATTCCAACGTTTCCCTGGTTGGCTCGCTCGGGAGCTCAGGCCTGACAATCAGCGGCGGGACACTCACCACTTCTGGCGGCGGGGTTGTTTACGCTTACGGGGGGACCTTATTTGACGGAACGACGAACGCGGTCACCAACTCGGGCACGTTTGTTATACCGTACGCAGGCAACCCCCCAAACATTACTGCGCAAGGGACGCTCAACAACACCGGGACGATCCAGTTGCTCCCGACCTCAGGGGGAGGAGATCAGATTTTCTTGCAGATCGGGGAAGACTCTCACCCTGACAGGCAACGGCAAGGTGATCATGGGAGATGGCACCAACAACAGCTACAACAGTCTACCGGTGCTCGGCACTGACTTTGGAACCAGCGGCTCTTTCATCAACCAGTCCACGGTAGAAGGGACCGGTGGCATTGGAAATGGCACAGCGGGCGTCACCAACAAGGGGACGATCCTCGCCAATGTGCCGACCGGCTCCAACGGCCTGATGCTCACCATGAATACTACCTTTCAGAACAACGGGACGGTTGAAGCCAGCAACGGTGGCGTCTTCTTGATGGGCGGCAGCTCCTTTACGAACGCAGGCACCATAAATGCGGCCGCCAACAGCACCGTTAACCTGCAGAACGCCAACCCGTTTAGCAACCTTGCCGGCGGCATTCTTACCGGAGGCACCTATGACGTTACCGGAACATTACTGATTCCCGGCAACATCACTACCAACAACGCGAAGATCAAGCTCAGCGGAAAGACATCCCAGATCCTGAACTCCAACACCAGCGCCAGCGCTTTGGTGGGTTTTGTCACCAATGGCACCAAGGGCAACTTTACTCTCGCCGGCGATCAGATCTACGCCTCGCCGAACACGTTCACCAACCAGGGATCGATCACCATCTCGAAAGGCAGCACCTTCACGGTGGACGGGGGCGGATCGTATTCTCAGACGGGCGGCCACACAACGGTCGACGGCGAGCTCACCACCTCCGGCGGTGGTTCGATCCAGATTTCCAAAGGCTCGCTCTACGGCAGCGGAGGAAATGTCGCGGCTAACGTCACCTCCTCTGGAACAGTAATCCCCGGACCTTCGGCGACGGGGGCGGGAAAGCTGACGGTGACTGGAAACTACACTCAAAGTTCCACGGGTGCGTTTGGCGCGAACCTCGTCGGGTCCAATTCTGGCCAGTTTAGCGCGCTCAACGTGACCGGCACGGCCGCTCTGGGCGGGACGCTGAATATCAAGCTGCTCAAGAATTTCGTGCCCCTGGTGGGCGCGACTTTCCAAGTTCTGACGGCGGAAACTGTCACTGGTACGTTTGCCACGGTGAATGGAACCGCCATCAATGGTTCCGAGCACTTCACGGTAACCTACAACTCGAACAACGTGACGCTGAATGTGGTTGCTGGGCAATAGGTTCGCATTCGGGGGCGGGGCGGCGCAGGAGAGCGCGGGTCAGATTCGTGATGGAACCTACACATCGCAAAGAATGCGATGTGTGGGGGACCTGCGCAGGTCCGCATACCCACTTTCGGAGGCCTGACATAGGCTCCGCAGCTTCCTAACCCATGAAAACAGGACGCACATCGCGCCGGAACTAGCCCCCGGCAATGGCTCCGATGACAATAAACGGCTCTTTTCCGGAAGCCACAGCTTCGGGCAACAGCGCGTCGGGCGATTCGTGTGACAAGTCTTCTTCGCAGGCAAAAAAACGCAGGAACGCCCGCCGCTGCAACGTGCCATGTTCACGGATCGTTCCACGCAACATCGGATAGCGCGCTTCCAGCGCATCGAGCACGGAGCGCTGTGTTACCGGGCCTCGGACCTCGACTTCTACTTCGGAGCCCACATGCGCCAGCGTTCGGAGATGTTGCGGGAGGATGACTCGGATCATTTCAGCGTCTGTACTTCCACCGACAAAACACTCGGCAAGTCCCGGACAATCGGAGACCAACTGTCGCCCGCGTCGGGCGAGCAATAAACCTGCCCTCCAGTCGTCCCAAAATAGATCCCGCATTCGTCCAAAGAATCTACCGCCATCGCATCGCGCAGAACATTGACGTAGCAGTTGCTTTGCGGCAAGCCATTGGTGAGCGCTTCCCACTCATTGCCGCCGGTCCGGCTGCGGAACACTCGGAGCTTACCCTCGTGCACATAGTGTTCCCCATCGCTCTTGATCGGGACTACGTAGATCGTCTCCGGTTCGTGGGCGTGCACGTCGATTACGAATCCAAAATCGGTCGGCAGGTTGCCGCTGATTTTCGTCCAGTTGTCGCCAGCATCATCCGATCGCATCACGTCCCAATGTTTCTGCATGAAGAGCACACCCGGACGTTTTGGGCTCATGGCCACGTGGTGCACGCAGTGGCCCACCTCGGCCGTCGGGTTCGGGATGTATTTCGAGTACAGGCCACGATTGATCGGCTTCCAGGTCTCGCCACCGTCATCCGTGCGAAAAGCTCCAGCTGCCGAAATCGCAATAAACATCCGCTGCGAATTGCTCGGATCAAGAACAATCGTATGCAGGCACATCCCTCCCGCTCCCGGCTGCCATTTCGGCCCGGTACCATGGCCGCGCAAGCCGGAGAGTTCCTTCCAGTTCTTGCCGCCGTCGGTCGACTTGAAAATCGCGGCATCTTCCACCCCGGCATAAACGGTGTCAGGATCGGTAAGCGACGGCTCCAGATGCCACACCCGTTTGAACTCCCAAGGATGTTGCGTGCCGTCGTAAAACTGATGTGTAGTAAGCGCCTTCCCGGTTTCGGCCGACGTGTCATAGACGAACTTGTTGCTCTCGGCCTTCGGCATGCCATCCGGTGTGGTTTTCTGTTCGCCCGGCGGCGTTCCCGGCTGGTGCCAGGTTTTGCCCCCATCATCGGACCGCTGAATGATCTGGCCAAACCAGCCGCTCGTCTGCGAAGCGTAGATCCGGGTCGGATCCAACGGAGACCCCTTCAGGTGGTAAAGCTCCCACCCGGCAAAATGTGGCCCGCTGACATTCCAGCTGTGACGCTTGCCATCCGCTTCGAGGATGAAGGCACCCTTTCGCGTGCCGACCAGGACTCGTACTCTGCTCATCGCCGCTCCTAATTTCGCGAGTGAAACTTTAAACATCGAACGCCTGAAATGCAATCGGGGCATCCCCGAATCACTTAAGAATCACTACTTCGTTCTCTTCACGCCTTCTCTTCTGGAATTCCCCGTCATATAGACGAACCAGGTAGTCGGCAGGAAGCCGTCTTTTTCTAGGGGCGGAACTACTGGTCGTGGGACACTAACCAAATGAGACGTTTCCAGACATTGTCGGCCGTTCTTATCGTTCTGAGCTGCGTTGCCTGTTCGCGATCGCATTCGCAAGCAGCATCGTCGGTCGAGCCCGTCGAGTTGCAGTTCCAGGTAAGCGCACCATTTCACTTCGTCACCTACGGAGATGCACGCTTTCATGATCCGAGAGATACGGAAGCAGCAAATCCGAGGGTGCGCCAAACACTGGTACAGGCAATTGCCGACACCAGCCCTGCGTTTATCTCCTTTGGGGGAGACATCGTCTATAACGGCTACGACAAAGACGACTGGAAGGTCTGGGACAGCGAAACCGCCGTCTGGCGCGAGAAGAAAATCCCCGTATATCCGGCGCTCGGCAACCACGAATTGCACGGTGACGAAAAGGTCGCGCTCGCCAACTATTTCCAGCGCTTCCCTGACCTGAAAGACAGCCGTTATTATTCCGTCCGCGCCGCCAATACTCTAATGCTCGTGCTCGACAGCTCCCAAGACGAGACTTCCGGCCCTCAAGGGCAATGGCTCGCCCAAAAGCTGGACCATCTGCCGAGCGATGTGGACTTCGTTTTTCTCGTTCTGCATCATCCTCCTTACACCAGTTCCTCCGACGCAAATCTGCTTGGCGGAGGACATTCCGCCCGTTCGCACGAGCGGCAACTGGCCAAGTCGCTGGAGGCTCGGCAGCAGAATCTCCGTGCCCGCATCGTCGTTTTCTCAGGACATGTGCACAATTACGAACGGCATGAACACGGCGGCGTCACATATTTTGTTACCGGAGGCGCCGGGGCCCACGCCTATCCCATCGAGCGCGCCAAAGACGACCCGTTCCAGAGTAAAGAGGTGAACTACCACTACCTGCAGGTCGAAGTGGATCGCGGCAGCCTCAAGATCACCATGAACCGTCTCGACATGACGAGCGGCAAAGCCGTCTGGACGCAGCCCGATTCGGTCACGATTACCGCCCCGGCAGCGAAGGCGGCAGCGGGCAGCAATTGAGCAAGGCCGCCTATCCAGAATGTGCTCCCATTTCTGAAAAGCGAGGGGAGCCTTTTTTCATAACCGAACGTACACTCCCTTTCGGTAACCCCGGTAATCGTTGGTAACCATCGGCTGGCGAGTACTCGGCCTTACAATTACCTTACTCCGCGAATCCCCAGTTACGCGGCTTGCGGTGTTTCGTCCGGGAATCTCCCGGCGAGGTTCGACCTGTTCGACAACGCTGCCCTAATCGTCAGCGTTTCGGCGGGAATAAGGCTGGAGTCCGCATCCCTTATGGCGTTTGGTTTTGGCTTCAACAAACAGAAAGTCCTCAGCGCCGCGGAAAAGTTTGTCCAGCAGGGCAAGCTGCAGAACGCCATTGCTGAGTACGACAAGATCCTCAAGCACGACGAGAACGACCTGACCGTCAACAACACGATTGGCGATCTCTATGCTCGTCTCGGCGACAGCGCTAAGGCGATCGAGTCTTTCAAGAAAGTCGGCGATGCCTATGCCGCCCAGGGCTTCACAGTCAAGGGCATCGCTATGTACAAGAAGATCACCAAGCTCATGCCGAGCGTGGATGGATCTCTGAAACTCGCGGAACTCTACACCCAGCAAGGTCTGTTCAACGATGCTCGGGCGCAATACCTGCAAGTCGCCGAAGACTTCATGAAGAACGGCGATCTTGAGCAAGCCGTGCGCCTCTTCCAGAAGGTCCTCGAAATGGACCCGGAAAATGTGCCGATGCGCATCAAGCTGGCCGAGGTTTATCTAAAGCTGGGAAAAAAGAAAGAGGCCTGGGAGATTTTCAGCGCCGCTGCAGAAGCGTTGCGAGCGCGCGGTTCGCTGGCTGCCGCCGAAGACATTCTGAAACGCATGCTGACGCTCGATCCGGGCAACAGCTACGTGCTCCTGCTGCGCGGGAAAGCGGCTCTCGAAAGCGACGATCCCAAGAATGCCATTGAATACCTCGAAAAGGCCGCCGACCTCGATTCTCATCCGGAAGGTCTGCGCGATCTGCTGAACGCGTATCTGCAGGTTGGGAACCTGGCAAAAGCCGCTCCGATTGCGGAAAAGCTGCTCACGGTCCACAACGACCCTGAAGGCTTGTTCCTGCTCGCCGAGGGTTCTACCCGCCTTGGTCAGTATCATGAGGCGCTGGACGTTTATACCCGGCATGCCGACCGATTGCTGGCCGCCGATTCGGCCAAACTGTTGACCAGTCTCCATTCCATGATCACCCACGTGCGCGATGATTGTGGCGCATTGGACTCGCTGCTGCTTCTATTGAATAAAGCCGGCGAGAGCACCCACGTCAACGAAGTCACCGAGCTCCTGGCGCATGCCTCCGTGAAAGACGGGAATCTGGCCCGTGCTCGCGATCTTTACCAGATGCTGGCCACGACCGAGCCGCAAAACCAGTTGCACATGCAGAACTATCAACAGGTCGTGCAACGCATGGAGGGAGCTTCACCAGCTCTCGGGATCACCGCTGAGGAAGGCGCGGTCATCGTCGAGGAACTGGAAGCGACCGCTCCGGTGATCGATCAGTTTTATCCTGACCATGTTGCGATCGCCGTACGCTCGGCAGTCACCGACGCCGACCTGTTTCTTTCTTACAACCTCCCGGACAAGGCCATCGTGCCGCTGTTGGGTGCCCTGCCGCTGGCGCCACGTGACACTCGCTTGAATCAACGATTAGCCGCGCTTCATACGCGCTTCCAGCGATTTACGGAAGCTGCGGTTTGCTGCCGTACCCTTGAGAGCGTCTATCACGACGCGGGTCATCCGGATGAAGCTGTTCGCTACGGCGAGTTGGCTGCTCGTTACGAGCACAGCGCGGAAGCAATGCCATCGGTTCCCGTTCCTGCCCAAGCTTCCGCGGTCAGCATTCCTGCCCCTGCTCCTCGGGCAACGGTTATCGAAGATGTCACTCCCGCCGCGCCTTGGCCAAAAGCCCCAGATGCCCAGCCCGAAGTCGTCGAGACGACAGCTTCTGCACATGAAGTCGCCGAAATCAGCGATTCATCCTCTGACCTTGCCTCCGAATGGGAAGACTCTCTGGCCGTGGATGCCTCTGGTCCTGCCGAGGAATCGGCGGCTGTTGTCGAAGGCGATGGCGATGCCGCGAACAATCCAGAGATCGCCGAAACAGTCGAAGAGGTGCGTTTCTATCTCGAGCACTTCATGCACGACCAGGCTCGCGCAGGGCTCGAAAAGCTCGAGGCTCTGACCAGCGATGCTCGCATTCTTGACCCGTTGCGGTCTGCCCTCGCATCTACATCCCAGCCACCAGCCGAGCCGGAACCGGAAATCACCGAGATCAACGCCGATGAACCGGCCGACTTCCAGGTTGAGATGGCAACGGAAGCAGAACCGGAACTCACAACTTCCCCGGACCTGATGTCCGGTTACGACCACGGCACTCCCGAGGTCCAAGAGGAAGCAGCGGTCGAACCGGAATCTGAGCCCGAACCAGCGCACGTCGAGCCCGCTCATGCCGAACCGGTTCATGCCAAAGCGGACGAACTCACCGCATTTGTCGCCGACCTCGAAGCCTCGCTCGGAGACTCCTTCCCGCAGGCGTCACCCGCACCTGAACATCCAGCGCCGGCTGTGAAGCCATTGCCGAGTTGGCCGGTCGCGCCAGCGCCAAAGCGCACCGTTGCTCCTGCACCTGCGAGAACTCGCGAGCCGGAGCCCGTCGCGCACACAGCGGTGACCCACAACGAAATCGAAATTCCGCCCGCTCCTGCGATGCCCGCGGTCGTGTCCACGGGTGGAGGCGCGGCTGCAGCCGCGGCTCCTGCGATCAGTTACAGCCCATCGCCTGTTCGCCCGCTGGGAGCCGGAGCGCAGGCCATGCACGCTCCCGAGAGCGTTGATCTCTCAGAGATGTTTGGCGAACTGAAACAGGAGTTGGAAGAAGAGGTCGCTGCCGGCGACGACGATCCAGAAACTCATTACAATCTCGGCGTCGCCTTCCGCGAGATGGGCCTGCTCGACGAAGCCATCGCGGAGTTGCAGAAGGTTTGTTCCTCGATCGAACGTGGCAAGCCGTTTGCCCAGCCCGTTCAGACCTACACCTGGCTGGCGCAATGCTTCCTCGATAAGGGAGTTCCAGAAGCTGCCATTCGCTGGTATGAAAAAGCGCTCACAATCCCGGGACTTGATGATGAGGCGCGTTTGGCCATCAACTATGAGCTCGGGGCGGCCTGCGAGACCGCGCAGGACAAGCCCGCTGCCCTGCGTCACTTCACCAGTGTCTACGGCGCCAACATCGATTATCGCGACGTGGCCGAGCGCATTCAGGCTCTGAAGTCGTAGAATGCACGAAGCGGGTCGGAACTTGCGCTGGGGAGGCTACGCGATCCCGCGCGCACCCTACCGCCTAAATCAAAACAACTCGTGCAATGACTTCCGATCCCAAGCTCCCATTTTCCAGCCAATCTACCGGTGTCCCGGTTGAACCTGTCGCGCCGGTTTCCGGGTTAAGAAGTTCTCCCTCGGCTGCACGCCTCTGGCTACGCCGGATTGGAGTGCTTCTGTTTGTGTTTTTGTGCGCCACACTGGGCGTGATGCTCATGATTCTGCCCTGGCGTCCGGACTGGTCTGACAACCCGCTGCTCTTACCTTACCCCGCGATTCGTGCTTTCATGGCCACCGGGTTCGTACGAGGAGTAGCAACCGGGCTGGGCGCGCTTAACATCTGGATCGGATTCTGGGAGGCTATTCAGTACCACGAAGATTGAAGTGAATTGAATCATTCAATCATTGAGTCATTGAATCATTGCCCCGATCTCCAATGATTCAATGCCGCAATGACTCAATGTCTCAATTCTTATGACCGACGAAAAGCTCAAGTCCGCTCCTCTTGCTTATCAGAATGAGCCGTTCCTCAACAGTCCTGACGGCCGGATCCTGCGACTCTTGTCCGAGTACAGCGAGCCACTCTCGCGCTTTCGTCGCGAGCAGATTCAGGACACGGTAGTCTTCTTTGGTTCCGCTCGCATTCACAGTCTCGAGAGCGCAGAGAATCGGCTCACCGAGGTTCGGGGCAATGGTCTTCAGGTTTCCGCCGCGCAGCAAGCGTCGGACATGAAACGCGCGGAGGCCGCCGTCGACATGGCTCGCTACTACCAAGACGCGCGCCGGCTCGCGTTCATGCTGACCGAGTGGTCCAAGCAGATCCCAGCCAAGCGCCACCGCTTTGTCGTCACTACCGGAGGTGGCCCCGGCATTATGGAGGCCGCGAACCTCGGCGCCCACGAAGCGGGAGGAAAGACCATCGGCCTGAACATCAACCTACCCTTCGAACAGAACCCGAATCCCTATATCACGCCATCTCTCAACTTTGAGTTCCACTACTTTTTCATGCGTAAGTTCTGGTTCGCGTATCTGGCGAAGGCGCTGGTGATTTTTCCCGGAGGCTTTGGCACGCTGGACGAATTTTTTGAAATCGTCACCCTCGCGCAGACCGAGAAGTTGGCGAAGAAGATCGTCATCGTGATTTATGGCAGCGAATACTGGAAGAAGATCGTCAACTTTCAAGCCATGGTCGATGCCGGTGTGATTTCGGCAGAGGATCTCGATCTGTTCAAGATGTTCGACACTCCGGAAGAGAGCTTCGAATTTCTGAAGGATGGGCTAACCAAGTACCATCTTGGCCCGCAACAGCCCAAGCGAAAGGGCGAAGCAGCAGTCCCGGAAATCGCGAAAACGCGCCCCTAGCCCATGTAGCGCGGACACTCCTTTCCGCGCTGCCGCGATTCAATTGAAACTTTGCCCCTCGCCTCTCCGTATACACTTCGACACTGAAGTGTTTCAGGAGACAAACAAGATGCAAATACGATTCATGCGGGCGACGGCCTTAGGTTGCCTGATCCTCTTTTTCTGCATGGCTTGCAGCGTTATGTCTGCGCTTGCACAACCACCGGCGGCGAACGAAATGCCGTCTGTGATCCAGGTGCCCGCGGAGGCACAGGCTTCGCCGCACTTCGACGCCATCGCTGCCACCAATGCCTACCTGGCGCAGATTCCCGCCGACAAAACGGCTCGTTCCGACGCCTATTTCGAAGGCGGCTACTGGCTCATTCTTTGGGACTTTCTCTACGGTGTCGTTGTCGCGCTCATCCTGCTGAACCTGCGCTGGTCGGCCCGGATGAGGGATCTTGCTGAAAGAGTGACTCGGTTCAAGGCGCTGCAGATATTCCCTTCCTGGTTGCAACGTCTTTTGTTCAAGCCGCTGCAGACACTCGTGTACTGGCTGCAATACCTTCTGCTCACCAGCATCCTGCTCTTTCCAGGCTCGGTTTACGAGGATTACTTCCGCGAACATAAGTACGGACTTGCCACACAGACCTTTGGTCCCTGGATGGGAGATCAGTTGAAGGGGCTTGCCGTCAATCTGGTATTGGGCGGAATACTCATGATGTTGTTGGTCGGTATTGTTCGCAAACTTCCAAGAACTTGGTGGATCTGGGGAGCGGTCGTGACGTCCATGTTCCTGATCTTCACCGTCCTGATTGCCCCGGTTTACGTTGTTCCCATATTCAATAAGGTCACACCGCTCAATGATCTGAAGATTGTCGATCCCATTCTCAGCCTTGCGCGGGCCAATGGAATCCCTGCCAGGGATGTATACACGATGGATGCTTCCAGGCAGACGACACGCATGAGCGCAAACGTCAGCGGCTTTGCGAATACGATGCGCATCACGCTCAATGACAACCTTCTACGCCGTGGCTCCCCGGAAGAAATTCAGGCAGTCATGGGACACGAGATGGGGCACTACGTTTTGAACCACGTGTACAAGTTCATTATGTTTTTTCTGATCGTCACCGTGCTGGCCTTCGCTTACTTGCGCTGGTCACTTGACTGGACTCTGCAGCGCTGGGGCGAGAAGTGGCAGATTCGGGGTATCGGCGACACAGCTGTTCTTCCACTCGTGATGCTGCTCGTCTCCATCCTTGGGTTCGTACTTACTCCTGTCATGAACACCTTCATCCGTACACAAGAGTACGAAGCTGACATGTACGGTCTGAACACAAGCCGCCAACCCGACGGCTTCGCTCAGGCCGCGATCCATCTCGGCGAATATCGAAAGATGAATCCTGGGCCGGTTGAAGAATGGATCTTCTTCGATCACCCCAGCGGACGCAATCGCATCTACGCAGCGATGCGCTGGAAAGCGGAAAATCTGCAGCTGTTTACTGCGCCCTCTTCAGTCTCGGCTGGATCGACAACTTCACCGGTCGCGCCGGTTGCTAACATCGAGAGGAAATGAGCCTTCTCTCGTAGTAGCCTGAACAGGCGATGGCTGACCGCTGTCTGCTCTACTACATCACCGATAGAAGCCAGTTTCGCGGCGACGAAAGCACCCGTCGCCGCGCCTTACTTGTCAAAATTGCTGAAGCCGCTCTCGCGGGAGTTGACTACATCCAGCTCCGCGAGAAAGACCTGAGTGCCAGAAAATTGGAGCTGCTGGCGCGGGAAGCTGTACGTGCGCTGCGCGAAAGTATTTCACTGAGAACTGAGAACCGGGAACTGAGAACCAGGCTTCTTATCAACTCCCGCACAGATGTGGCTTTGACTGCGGGCGCGGAAGGCGTTCATCTGCGTTCCGAAGATGTTTCGTCATCGGAAGTACGCCACATCTGGGCTATGTGTGGCGCGGGCGCCCCCGCCCGTGAGAAACCCTGCATCGCCGTGTCCTGTCACAATCAAGACGATGTGGATCGGGCTCAGTCGCAGGGCGCCGATTTTGCAGTTTTTGCTCCCGTGTTTGGAAAGAACACTGCTCCCGGAGCCCTAGCCACGGGCCTGGACGCTTTGCGGCAAGCCTGCCGCGTAAAGGTGCCGGTCCTTGCGCTCGGCGGGGTCACGCTGGAAAACGCCGCGTCGTGCCTGCAAGCCGGAGCCGCCGGTGTCGCAGGCATCCGCTTGTTTCAGGAAAATAAGATCGAAGACGTCGTCCGTGCATTACGGACGCTTTGAACTCGTGACTTCAATACCACACTGCAACGAGGAGTCCGTCCCCGCGCTAGTCCGCATTCCGGCTGGCTGGTTCCTCATGGGCTGTGAAACCGGGCAAGACAACGAGAAGCCGGTTCATCGCGTCTGGGTCGACGAATTCCTGCTCGCCACGTATCAGGTGACGAACGCCGAATACGCGCGCTTTCTCGCCGAAACATCATCTTCTTTCCCGCCATTCTGGAGGGATCCTGCGTTCAGCCACCCCGAGCAACCTGTGATCGGTGTGTCCTGGCACGAAGCCGTGGGGTACTGCGAGTGGTTGACGACCAAGATCGGCCAAAGATTTCGTCTGCCGACCGAGGCCGAATGGGAGCGGGCTGCCAGAGGAGGTCGCGAGGGATCGCTATTTCCGTGGGGAGACGAACCACCGCAATCCCTCCCCAAATACACCGAGCGATGCGCCCAGCATTGGAAGACTGGACCCGAACCAGTTGGCCGAGGCGAGGCCAATGGGTTCGGTCTCCACAACATGTGCGACAACGTTCACGAATGGTGCTCCGACTGGTACGCAAACGGCTACTACGCGGTATCTCCCGAGCGCAACCCTCGCGGACCCGAAAACGGCCCCCGGCGCGCCTCCCGAGGCGGTTCTTGGCGTCATCACATCAAAATGTCCCGATGCGCGGCCCGCTCCAGCATTCCGCCGGAATTCCAGTATGCGGACTACGGCTTCCGCATCGCGTGCGAAGTACAATCTGAAACAGGTCAGAAGTCAGAGGTCAGATTGCAGAGGTAAGAACCTCTTGACGCTGCAGAATTGCTGGGCGCTGAGGGTTTCACTTCTGCAATCTGAACTCTGACTTCTGCAATGTCCTTATGACCGACCTCTCGACCCACTACCTCGAAGAAATCAAGCGTCAACTGCGCGGCCACAAGCGCATGGGCGAAGCGGCGATGGCCCAGCTCGAAGACAAAGATTTCTTCGCGACGCTCGACCCGGAATCGAATTCCATCGCGGCGCTTGTCAAGCACATCGCCGGCAATGCACGTTCGCGCTTCACCGATTTCCTTACCACCGATGGCGAAAAACCCGACCGTTTTCGCGATCGGGAATTCGAGATTTCGGACAAAACGACTCGCGACGAGATCCTGCGCTGGTGGGAACAAGGCTGGGCGATTGTATTTTCCACGGTCGACTCGCTAACTCCCGCCGATGTTGAACGAACCGTGACCATCCGTCAGGAACCGCATACTGTCATGCAAGCACTGAACCGTGCGCTCGCTCACTACGCGCAACACATCGGTCAAATCGTGTTTCTTGCCAAACACCTGCGCTCCTCAAAATGGCAGACGCTCAGCATTCCACGCGGCAAGTCTGAGGACTACAAATCCGTGCGCCCGAAGCCTCCAAAAACCTCGAAGTAGGCAGACGATCTGGAGATCAATCATGCGAAACGCATTTTTCTTTGTATTTTTGGCAGCGAGTTCCTTTCTGACGGCCCAGCAACCAGGCATGCACGCGGACGCAAATCCCGCTTCAGAAGCCGAGATCAAGGCTTTAGAAGTGAAGATGGCCGATTTAATCGTGCGCGGCGAGTGGGATGAGTATGCGAACCACCTTGCAGCGGATTACCAGCACACTCGCGATAATGGCCGCCTCGAGAGCAAGGACGACGCAATGGCAAATCTGCGCGACGCCAAACACAAAATCATCATCATGGAGATGGAAGCCTCGGACGCGACGGTTCGCACCTACGGCGACACAGCCATCGCCAATGCGGAATTTACCGTTTCGCTGCGTGAATCAGGACAAGTCAAGACCCGTCGTCTCCGCCAAACCGACGTGTTCGTCAAGCGAGATGGTCAGTGGTGGTTGATCGCGGAACAAGATACCGCGATCGGAAAGTAGTTCCCGACTGTCGTATTACTTGGCTGGCCCGTAATACCGGTAATGCCCGGTGATTTTCCAGCTGAAGAGCACATCGTCGATTTTGGGCCCCTGTCCAATATTGTGTTCGATCATGTAACGGCCACTCTTACCCCTGCGATCAACAACGATTCCGATGTGTGGGACGTTTCCGCCGAGGTCAAAAGTGACCAAGTCACCGGGGCTGTAATCTTCGGTGCGAGTCGTAATTGGTAACGTCTCGCCCTTTCTCTGAAAAAAGACCATCAGATTCGGTACCCGGCGATGATCGATGTTGGAGTCCGGCTGTGGCGAAAGCCAACGCCACTTTCGCGGATACGCCGAGAAGTTCTTCACCATATCCTCGTGCACTTCCTTTTGCAGATCAATGCCGAGCACACGGTACGAGCGAATTACTTCGTCGGTACAGACACCTGTATCTGCGGGAACATCTCCGCCGGGATAAGGGAGTCGTACATACGCCGGATCGTAACGAACGGAATAATGCGTACGCTCAACGGCTGCGTTGACTAAGCGTTGCAGGAACAGCGCGTGTGAACTCGCATCCGGCGCTGTCTGAGCCAGCATCCCGGCGCAAAGGAGAATCGTCGCCAAGAAAAAGGGCGCGGCGCGGCCTCGGACTCTCCCCGGTGACATGCCACAGATTCTACAAACGCCCACCTTTAGGCTGCTCCGCGCCAGTCGAGTATGACTTTTGCCGCGTTGCCGGTTTCCATGGCCGCGAATCCTTGCTCGTATTCTCGCCATGCGAACCGATGAGTGATGACTGACGAAATGTCGAGCCCAGATTCCAGCATCACCGTCATCTTGTACCAGGTCTCGTACATCTCTCGTCCGTAGATGCCTTTGATCGTGAGCATGTTGAAAATTACACTGTGCCAGTCGATCGCCATCTCGGAGGCCGGAATTCCCAGCATCGCAATCTTCGCGCCATGACTCATGTTGGCGAGCATCTCGCGGAAGGCTGCCGGGGAGCCCGACATTTCGAGGCCCACGTCAAATCCCTCTTGCATGCCAATCTGCTTCTGCACTTCTTTGATGGGAACCTTTCGCGGGTCGACCGCCATTGTGGCTCCCAACTTTTGCGCAAGGGCCAGGCGATAAGGATTCAGATCGCTGACGACCACATGGCGCGCTCCGGCGTGGCGCACGACTGGCACGGCCATCAGACCGATCGGGCCTGCTCCGGTGATCAGGACATCCTCACCCAGAACTGGAAACGACAATGCCGTGTGTACCGCGTTGCCAAATGGATCAAAGATCGCCGCAACTTCCGGGTTGATCTTCGGATTGTGTCTCCAGATATTGCTCATCGGAAGCACGATGTATTCGGCGAAGCATCCAGGCCGATTGACCCCGACTCCCTTTGTATGCGCGCACAAATGCCGGCGGCCAGCCAGACAATTTCGACAGCGCCCACAGGTCACGTGCCCTTCTCCGCTGACCATCTCTCCAACGCGATAATCGGCAACGTTCGACCCGACCGCCACGATTTCGCCAACAAATTCGTGCCCGATGACGAGCGGCACGGGAATGGTCTTCTTCGCCCAGTCGTCCCATTGGTAAATATGGAGATCAGTACCGCAGATCCCAGTGAGCAGCACGCGTATCTTGACGTCGTTAATGCCGATTTCTGGCTCGGGCACATCTTCGAGCCAAAGACCGCGCTCAGAGCGGCTCTTCACTAAAGCCTTCATTGGGAATTTTGTCCTTTCGTGCGGTCACCGAGTTTTCCGCGAACGAGTTAGCCTTTATCCGAAGCAGACGCGGCGGGCGGCGGTTTCCTCTATCGTTGTAACACCAACCCGCCATCGAGTGAAGTGCATGAGTCACTGCGATCGATGACCGCGCAATCGATGACCGCTTCGCTGGCATTGCCTCTGCCGTAAAATAAAGTCTGTAGTAAAACAATAAGAGCCGCGGAGAGGTGGCCGAGTGGTTGATGGCTCCGGTCTTGAAAACCGGCGTGCCCGAAAGGGTACCGGGGGTTCGAATCCCTCCCTCTCCGCCAGTCCTTCAGTCGTCTAACACTTGCAAGCCGGTGATACCTACACGTTCGCGCCATGCCCCAGTCTCCAAACCCAGCCGTGCCGCCGCAGGTGGCTCCTCTACTTGCGTTAGCCACTGAGTTGCTCCGGGCCGGGCGACCCGGCGATGCGATCGCGCCATTGCGCGATGCAGCTCTGCTACAGCCGTCCAATGCGATGATCCAGCACGATCTCGGCCTCGCCTGCCTCGAGGTCGGCCGCATACCGGATGCCGTCGCGGCTTTGCAGCAAGCCGTCGCCAGCAACCCGAGTTACGGCGACGCACATTTCCGCCTTGGAATCGCCCTTGAAAAGCTGGGAAACATCAACGCGGCGCTCGCTGCGTATGATCGCGCCACGAAGCTGCTCCCATCACTGGCCGAGGCGTGGTTCCGCGCCGGCGCGCTGGCCCACACACTGGGCCATCGTGCGGAGGCGACCGGCTGTTTCCGCCGTGCGGCATCGACCGCGGCTAAGACCAGCTACGGCCGCTTGGCGAAGGCCCGAGCATTGCTAATCGAGGATCGCAATCCGGAAGCCGAAGTGGTGTTGCGAGAGGCGTTGGTGGCCGATCCGAGCAACGCCATGGCTTATGATTTGCTGGGCAATCTGCTCTCTGAGCTTGGCCGCTTCGATGAGGCCCGCGCTTGCTTCGAACGCGCGATCGGCATCACGCCGATGCTGGCGGGAAGCTACTACGAATTGGTCCGATGCCGTCCGGTCACAAGCGGTGACGGTGGTCTGCTTCAACGGATGCAAGCCGCGCTGTCCACGCCGGGACTGGAGCCGTGGCAGCGTCTGCGGGTTCATCTCGCGATTGGCAAAGCGGCAGAGGATCTTGGCGACTACGGCTTGGCCATGCAGCAGTTCGACGCCGCAGACGCAGTGCGTCGGAGCTCTTTACGCTTCGACTCGGCCGCGTTCTCCATCGAGATCGACCGCATGATTGCCCGCTGCACACCGCAATGGATCGCGCGGACGGCCGAACTCGGCAGCCCGGATCGGACGCCGGTGTTGATCCTCGGCATGCCGCGATCGGGCACAACTCTCGTGGAGCAGATCGTTTCCATGCATCCCGAAGTCAGGGGCGGCGGTGAGTTGCATTTCTGGAACCAGCGCGGGCCGGGCTGGCACCGCTCCGATAATCCCGGGAACGGCGATGCCGGGAACGAGACAGCGTTCGTTTCCACGGAGCGTCAGCTCTCGGAATTCTTGGCCAAGGCGACAACCGACTACCTTGACTTGCTGCACTCGATCGCGCCCACGGCCGCGCGAGTGACCGACAAGATGCCGTTCAACTTCCTCTGGGCCGGGCTGATCCACGTGGCGTTCCCGCGCGCCCTGATCATCCATTGCCGCCGCGCTGCCGTCGATACGGCCGTGTCGATCCATCAAACTCATTTCCATCCGAGCCTGGCGTTCCCGACCGGAGGCAACGAATTGGTAGCGTATTTCCGCGAGTATCAGCGGCTGGTCGACCATTGGCGGAAGGTTTTGCCGGCGGACCGCTTCCTCGAGGTCGATTACGAGGATCTGACCCGCGCACCCGAACCGGTCATCCGGCGAATCATCGCGGCCTGCGGCCTTTCTTGGGATGACGCGTGCCTGAGTCCCGAATCGAATCCGCGGGCGGTGAACACGCCCAGCAAGTGGCAGGCGCGGCAACCGATCTATCGCACTTCGGTCGCGCGCTGGCGACGCTACGAACCCTGGCTGGGGCCGCTGCGCGCCCTTGTCGACGACAGTCAAAAATAAATTTCTGCTGACAGGTCGTTGCTGCGAATGGCTGCGCTCGAAATCGCCTCGATGTTTACTGGTTAGTATCGGCAGCCCCTTCTCCCTGATCTTTGGGAATCATGCAGTTGCGGGCGTTCTTGGACAAGATGACGCGGCATCGAAGCCCAGGTTAGCGCCCAAAAGGCGGGCGCGAACCTGGGGCACCATAGAGCAGGATGTCAAGTTCGGGAACGATCTCGAGGACGGGGCGGCCGACGGGAGTGTCCACTCCACATGAGCCAGCGGGAGCTAGCCGTGTTCGACGCGCGCTTTTATGTCTGCGTAGGCGCCTTCGATGAGTTCGTTCAGAGCCGCGGCGTTTGTGGCTTCTCCTGGCTTCAGCTTCACATGGCGCATGAACTTGCCGGTGCCTTGCAGCAGGCGGGCCGGATCGGGGAGCGCTGCTCCTTGAAAAAAGCCCACGTTCACGTGTGCAGTGAATACATTGACGTAGCCGAAGGGCACGTCTCCCAAACATGCCACCGGACAGCCGTCATGCAAAAGCTCCCGGACTTCGTCTCCGCAGTTTCGCATCACCTCAAACCACTGATGCGCGATGGCTCCCAATTCACCGGCATGCGTCTTCATCCATTTGGCAATGGCGGGATCGCGCTCGACAGCGCCGTTGAATCGCAGCAATTCCGTACTCATCGTCAGGCGTCACCTCCACGAGCCCTGTAACAGAAGTTTCACTTGATCTTCACAGTCCGGTAATAAGCCGGTAACGCTCACCGACTATCTATTATCCCTGATCGTTTTCAGCCCACATGCCTTTCCAGTCCAATGTCTTTCCACTCGACGTCTTTCAACTCAATGTCGCAAGGCCGATCCAGTTGCGTGAGGAAAAAATTCAATGAGGAGAACTGAAAATATGTCACGAAAAACGGCTCGAAGTCATTCTATAAGTGGGCCTCGTATTCATTGTCTGCGAGCGCTCGCCGTCCTAGCGATGGCAGCGGCGCTGAGCGTTTCGGCGTTCGCGCAATCGCAGGAGTTCCCGACCTACCAGCTAGGCGAGAACCAGAACGGGTCGCAGGGGCCGAACTATCCATCGACCTTGCCCAACCCGTGGGTCGTCAGTAACGGCCAGATCATTACTCCCGCCGGCACCCCGGTGTATCTCGGCACGACAACCCGGGCCAAGGCCATCGCGCTGAATCCGAATGCAACCACGCACACCGCCGCCGTCCTGCAGATGGGCGCGCCACAGGCGGTTACTGTTTTCAACACGCAGACCGGCGCTGTTTTGCAGAACTACAAACCGTTCGGCAGCAAGAGCGGCAGCTCCGTCGGCATCACCTATACTCCGGATGGCTTGCATCTGCTGTTTAGCCAGGACGGCGGCTATGGGCCAGCCTACGTTGCCGTCGCCAGCGTCGATCCGACGACGGGCTTGCTCTCAGACTACGCCCACGTCAGTGTTCCGCTGGACGTCAATGCCGGCGGCTATCTGACCACTGTTACCTGCTTCCCGAACAGCCCTCCGGGGACTACGGGCAGCATTGAAATCCCCTGCGGCCAGACCGTCTCGGTTGTGTCCGACGGTGCATACACTTCCTATCCGATGGGCATCTCGATCTCGCCGGATGGCAAGACTGCTTATGTGGTGCTGGACAACAACGATACGCTGACCAAGATCGACCTGACGCAGCCGACTCCGAAAGAAGGTCCAGAGATCCGCGTCGGCAACGTCCCGCACAGTGTCGTGATCTCGGCGGATGGTACCACCGCCTACGTCTCGAACGAAGCAGGACGAATTGCTAAAGCGAAGGACTTTCAGGGCTACTCGAACGGCACCCCGGTGGTCGCCGAGTATCCGACCGGTTCCACCTCCACCGGAACCATTTCAGTTGTGAACCTGGCCACGTTCACGGTCACCGGCAGCATCTCGGTCGGTCTGCACCCAACGGGCATGGCATTTTGCGGACAGTACCTGCTGGTCGCCAATGCCTATAGCGACAGCATCTCGGTGATCGACACGACCACGAACAAGGTGGCGAAGACGATCAACCTTGGGCTGCCGATTAAAGTGCCCGGTGAAACCGTCGCTATGGCGCGGGGCCGAACTCGATCGCCGTCGATGCCGTGAACAACATTGCCTACGTCGCGCTCTACAATGCCAACGCGGTTGCCGTGGTTGACCTGAACGCCGACGAACGTCCTCGGCCTGATCCCGGTCGGCTATGCGCCGAGCTCGGTCGTGCTGGACGCGGCAGACGGTGCGTTGCTTGTTGCTAACGACAAGGGCCTCGGTACCGACGGGTTCGCTGTATCAGCGCCTCCGACGAATACGGCTGAAAATTCGCTACGGTTCGTATTGCGGCGTGACCGACTTCAACACCCACCAGGACCTCGGCACGGTGAGCATCGTTCCGTTCCGAGCAGGTCAACCCTGGCGGCGATGACGCACGCAAGTCTCCCAGAACAACCACTGGGATCTCACGGAAAACATCAAGTCGGCCTCCGGTGGCAGTTCGAAGGTCCCGCCAACCGCGATCCCGGCCAAGATCGGCGATCCTTCGCTGATCAAGCACGTCTTCGTGATCATTCGTGAAAACCGCACCTACGATCAGATCCTGGGCGACGTGGCCGGCGGCAATGGCGACCCCTCCCTCGCAGTCTTCGGCGATGGCTCGGCAGCTACGGTGGCATCCCGGTTACGCCGAACGCGCACGCGCTGGTGCAGCGCTTCCCGCTTTTGGATAACTTCTACGACCCGAGCCGACAGTCGGCCGACGGTCATAACTGGATCGTCCAAGCCATGGCTCCTTACTCCGACGACGTTCAGTCGCCGGACTGGCTGCGCGACTACCCCTCCAACGGCGGCGATGCGATTGCCTACCAGAAGGCTGGCCATCTGTGGGACCAGGCTGTGAAAGCCGGCGTCTCGTTTAAAAACTACGGCGAGTACGTCGAGTACAACTCGTTCCTGACGCCGACCGGATCGACCACCGAACCGGAATGGATCGACTTCTACAACGACGTGCAGGCTTACGAGTGCGGTGCTGAGAGCCAACTCTACAACTACAACACGGTTGCCTCGCACACGCCGCTTCCGAACCTGCTCAACAACACTGTTCAGAACTACCCGCAGTTTGATCTGGGCATCCCTGACCAGTTCCGCTTTGACATCTGGTCGCAGGACTTCGCTAACGACGTAACGAACGGTACGGTACCGCAGTTGGAGTTCCTGTGGATCAGCTCTGACCACACCGGCGGCCCGCCGACGGCGCACAGCCATGCAGGCGGATAACGACCTCGCTCTTGGCCGTTATATCGACTCCATCAGCCACAGCCCCATCTGGTCCTCTTCGGCGATCTTCGTCGAGGAAGATGACGCGCAGAACGGCGTCGACCACGTCGATGGCCACCGCAGCCCGGGCTACGTCATCAGCCCCTACGTCTACCAGGAAGTGAATCCCGATGGAACCGGGGCTGGGGTGACCGAAGACAGCCACTTCTACACGCAAGTCAACATGACCCGCACGATCGAGCAGATTCTTGGCCTGAAGCCGATGAACCAGTTCGACCTCGTGGCCTCGCCGATGAGGACGCTCTTCATCGATAACCCCCCGGCGGACAATTTCCTGCCGTGGACGCACGTGGCGAACGCAGTCGCGCTGAACACGGGCGTTAGCCAGACTCCGACCCAGACCATCCCCGCGTGTCCTCCGGCTCCTAAGGCTAAGGCCGCGATCAGGCAAAGACGGCCGAGAGTGCTGCGGTTAAGGCTCTGAGGGCTGGCTGGATGGCAGAAGAAGGCGGAGGTCTTCGCTGGCAAACAACACACGCCAGACGCCGAAGACGTGGACACCGTCAACCACCTAACCTGGTATGAAGCCACCGGGTTTACGCGTCCGTTCCCTGGCGAGAAGACGGTTCGCCCAGCGAGCGACTTCAACCGCGCGGCACCCATCAAGGATGACGACGGCGACTAGAGCACGTTTCAACTGCAACGGCCCTCTCTCCGAACACCGGGGAGAGGGTTTTTTGTTGAACCATCATCATTTCCGCGTCGACTTGCGTGATGAACAATGCATCTCCCTCTTGCGGCTTGCGAACCCGGGTGTGAGCGCGCTGTAACAGAAGTTTCACCCGACTTTCATCGACCCGTAATAAACCCGTAATGATTGCCACCTATTATCGCTGCTCGTATTCCCACCACTCCGATGTCTTTCCACACCAATGTTGCACGGCTGATCCCGGTTCTTGAGTAAAAAATCCATCGAGGAGAACGGTATGTCTGGAAAAGCGTCTCGAAACAAGCCTCAAAAGAAGTCTCGAAATAAGGCCCGAATCAATCGTCTGCGTCCGCTCGCCGGCGTGTTGGCAGCGGGCATGTGCCTTCCGGGGCTCGCCGCTGCTCAATCCAAGGAGTACCCGACCTATGTCACCGGCCCGCAGAAGAACGGCTCGTGGGTGGTCAGCGATGGCGCGGTCATCACGCCAGCTGGCACGCAAGTCGACCTCGGCATACGGGTCCGCGCGAAGGCTATCGCGCTCAACCCAAGCGCCAAGAGTCACACTGCCGCCGTCCTCACGCTGGGCGCGGCGGAGGCTGTGGAGATTTTCGATACCAACACCGGCATCGTCCTGCAGAACTACGCTCGCCTTCGGAACGGATTCGAGCGGCAGCTACAGCGGCATAGCTTATTCGGCGGACGGCAAGTACCTGGTGTTCAGCCAGGACAGCAGCAATGTCACGATCGCCAAAGTCAATGCGCAGGGCTTGCTGGAAGATGACGCCCAGGTCATGTGCCGCCGGACAATTCCTTCATCACCTGCTTCCCGAACAGCCCTCCGGCCGCTTACGCCAGACCCTGCGGCACGTTCTATAGTCCGTGGACTGCTTATCCTGGCGGCGTTGCGCTCTCGAAGGATGGCTCCAGCGCCTATGCCCTGCTGAACCAGAACGATACGCTCACCCAGATCGACCTGACCGCGACCCCGCCGACGCAAGGTACGCAGATTCGCGTTGGAAACGCGCCGCACAGCATCGTGATCGCCAGCAACGGCACGACCGCCTACGTCAGCAACGAGGGCGGCCGCGCCGCCACGGAGGCGGACTTCCAGATTAACTCCGCCGGCACTGAAATCGTCGCCGACCCGGTGGTTGGCGCCGCCATCACCGGTACCGTTTCCGTGGTCGATCTGCCGACGATGACGGTCACCGCTAACATCTCGACCGGTTTGCACCCGACAGGAATGGCCTTCTACGGACAGTACCTGTTGGTGGCCAATACCTATAGCGACACCATCTCGGTTATCAACACGAACACCAACGTGGTAACGCGGACGATCAACCTCGCGTTGCCGATCGGAGTGCCCGGTCAAGGTCCGGTCTATGGCGCAGGCCCAACTCGATTGCCGTTGATGCGAAGAACGGCATTGCCTACGTCGCGCTCTATGATGCCAACGCGATCGCGGTGGTCGACCTCAGCACAGGCGCGACGAATCCCGTCCTGGGCATGATCCCGGTAGCCTATGCGCCGAGTTCGGTGGTACTGGACACGGTCAATAACACGCTCATCGTTGCCAATGACAAAGGCATCGGCACGCGCCTTTCGTTCGAGTGCGACCATGGCGTCTGCGGCTACAACACGCACCAGGACAACGGCACCGTCAGCATCATCCCCGTGCCGAACAGCGGGACGTTGCAGGCGATGACGCAGCAGGTTTTCGACAACAATCACTGGGATCTGACGCAAAATATCGAGTCTGCCAGCCGGTGGCAAGCCCGAAGCCAAGCCGGTCGCAATCCCGACCAAGATCGGCGATCCCTCGCTCATCAAGCACGTGTTCCTGATCATCCGTGAAAACCGCACCTACGATCAGGTTCTGGGCGACGTGGCCGCCGGCAACGGCGACCCCTCATTGGCGGTGTTCGGCGGTCAAGGACACTCCGAATGCGCATTTGCTGGTGCAGCGCTTCCCTCTCTTGGACAATTTCTACGACCCCAGCCGCCAATCGGCGGACGGTCACCAGTGGATCACCGAAGGCATGGCGCCTTACGCCGACGACATCCAGTCGCCGGACTGGGTCCGCAGCTATCCAGGCGGGAACGCCGGCGATGCACTCGCCTATCAGAACAAGGGATTCCTGTTCTCGGAAGCGGCGGCCGCCGGTCAGTCGGTGAAAATCTACGGCGAATACGTCGAGAACGATACGTTCCTACAGCCGAACGGGTCGACCACCGAGCCGAGCTGGACCCAGTTCTACAATGACGCGCTGAAATTCGAGGCTGGGCTCGAGCCCACGCTCTACTATCAGAACACGGTCCAGGCAGAGTCCTCTGTCCCGGCCGTGTATAACCACCTCATCAAGAACTTCCCGCAGTTCGATCTGGGCATCCCTGACCAGTTCCGCGTTGATCTGTGGGTGCAGGACTTCAACAATGACGTCGCGAAAGGTACGGTGCCGACGTTGAGCATCCTGTGGATCATGGACGACCACACCGGCGGCCCGCCGACCCCGGACGCCGAACAGGCCGATAACGACCTGGCGGTTGGGCGCATCATTGACTACATCAGCCACAGCAACGTGTGGTCGACGTCGGCGATCTTCATCGAGGAAGACGACGCGCAGAACGGCGTCGACCATGTCGACGGTCATCGCAGCCCAGGCTATATCGTGAGCCCATACGCCGTGCAGGACGGACCGACCGACCACACCTACTACACGCAGGTCAACATGACTCGGACGATCGAGCAAATCCTCGGTCTGCCGCCGATGAACCAGTTCGACCTCGTGGCGTCGCCGATGAGTACGGCTTTCGTCAAGGGCCAGCCGCCCGCGGAGAACTTCCAGCCGTGGACGCACGTGCCGAACGAGGTCCCGCTGGACCAGGGCGTCACGGCGAGCGTCCCGACACAAAGGACAGCCCAAAGGTCAAAGCCCTGAGGAAGGCTTGGCTCCAGAAGAAGGCGGATATCTTCGCCGGCAAACTGACCAAGCCCGACTCCGAAGATCCGGACACCGTCAACCACCTCAACTGGTACATGTCCACCGGGTTTACGCGGCCCTATCCTGGCGAGAGCGACGGTTCGCCCGCCGAGCGAATTCAACAAACCGGCGCCGACCAGGCGACGGGGACGACGACTAAAACCCGTTCCGGCTGCAAGCGACCCTCTCTCCGATCACCGGGGAGAGGGTTTTTTATTTGCGGCTAGAAGGCAGAGTCACTGCCGGACCACTGTCAGATTCCACGTCTGCGAACGGTGACGGGCTATCGTGCCTCCACTTCGACATTGGCGCTTCTGAGTTGACGGGAGTCAGCGAGATTGCCAAACGGCCGGCAAGCGGCGTAGACCTTCTCGCGCCTGGACGTTGGTGTGATCGAGCTTTAGAACAAGGACGTATTCGTATCGCGCCAGGCGATAATCGCCGCGCGCGCTTGAGGAATAGGCCTGGCTCAGCAGGTCGGGGATGTCCCGCTGGCTGAAACCGTCTACCGTCGCCGATTCCGAATTGCGTTTTCGGGCAAACGGCTTTTGTGTGGCTGGCGGCGTAGTTTGCTTGTCATTCTCGTTGTCGCGGGAGGCGGACGACGCGGTGAGCGAGTCGTGGGCGGTTGCGTTGTCGGCTGCAGGTTGATTCTTGTCACTCGACTCCACCGCTTGTGATGAAGCGCGGTGGAATGGATCAGGCTTCTGGGGCGTCTCGACCGATGGAGTCGACACAGATGCTCCGGAGACGGGCGCGCTTTCATCTATCGGATGATCGATCGGATGATCGCTTGACGACTGCGCAACGACCGGCTGCACGGTAGGTACGGCTGCGGGGCTTGAAGCTGCCGGCATTGCGGATGTTTGTGGTCCGGCCGCCGGAGCATTTGTTGTCTCTGCATTCTGAGCCGGGGCGGGCGTGATGCCGTGGTCATCAGTAAAAGGGCGAGGTCGCTGCGTTGAAGACTCGCCGAACTTTCCAGCAACTGTAGCGAGTGCTGGCCTGATTTTGCTTTCAATTGCCGCAACGAACGGAGGAAACGCACCGGTTTGTGAACGAGTGTAGGCAGCCCAACC
>CAVRYB010000067.1:0-40944 GCA_963725295.1 uncultured Acidobacteriaceae bacterium | reverse complement strand
GCACCAGCACCTCGCCCGCCCCCGGAACCGGGTCAGGGTAGTCTTCGAACTTCAGCACTTCCGGACCGCCATATTGGTGGACTACGACTGCTTTCATATTTGCATCTCCTTTGTGCGGTGCGCCAACAGACACTTCACGGACTAGGTTCGGTCCCAGTCCACGCAAATACTCGCAGCCTAAGCGGCTTCGTTCCGGAATTTGCCGGCCTTCTCGCCCAGGAAAGTTTGTAATTTTCGCTCAACATTAGCTCGCCTTCGCTGAAGTTCGATATTTCGCCCATTTCAGCACATCCCAAATCTCGCACTGCAAATAAAATCCTGACGAGATAGAAGGTGCGATCACTCCTTCACGCACCGCATCGTGAAGCAGTTCATGCACGGCTTCAGTAGCCACCCCCCCCCCCCCGCCTGCCCGATATCAGATTGGTGATTTGAAATTTGGTTTCAGGTTACGATGCTCTTTTGGATTAGGTATAGAGGCATCATAGCGCTCAGACCGCCGACTACCAATGCGTCCTCAAGAGCAGCAACGATTGATGCCACCAATGGGCCGCCAACCAGCACGGGGCCTATGGCGGGCACCCAGAAAAATGCGGCGCCAGCCCCAGAATCCGCCCCAGAAAGCGCCCGACTTTCCCCAATATTTCATGCGGTCTCCGGCGTTGTAGTAGCCGACGACTTGCTCGTCCGTGTGGTAATCCTTGCCGACTACCGACAGCTTCTTCATGTCGAAACCTGACTTCTGAAGCTCCTTTACTGCGTCTTCGGCTGCCGAGTGGCTGTCATACACTGCGATCACTGCGTTTGTGTCCGGCATAATTCTGTCTCCTCTTCGAGTTTGTTTTTGGTGGTTGAGATTTCACTTCACTTGTGCGTTTACTTCTTCTGTCGGCCGACTCTCTGACCAGGATTCTTAGCTCTGCGCTCGGCGTTCGCGCGTCTCAGCGCCTTTGGCGGCAGCCTCTCTTCTGTTGTTTTGCGGATGGACGCCGAGGTCGTGCCATGACGTTTCGGCGAGGTTGACGTCGTAGTGCTTTGCAGCTTTCTCGATGTTCGCGAACGCCAAAGCACGGTCGGCATCGGAGACGTCGATGACTTGATCGAATCGCGCAACCGCGTTACGCACATGTTGCGCGTCGGTCAGCGGTTCTTTACGCTGCTTCGGAAACGCGTAGACGCTGTCAGGCAAGTCGCTCTGCATCGTCAGCCGTCCGTGTTTTTCGTGAGGTTTCCAGGTCGCTTCCGGCATGTCTTTGACATCCTTTCCTTCTTAATATTCGCCTAGAGGGCGGGCGCGTCGGCCCTTGCGTATGACAGATTAAGCCACAGGCGACGAGGAGAATCTATTGGACAATGGTATTGATCGATACCATTGCATCAGCGGGCCCGAAGCACTAGCCCGCCTTTGCAGGGTTAGTAGGCTCTGCCTGGGGCAGCTTCGCGGCCATCATCACCAGGTCGGCGAGAGAGCCGGCCTTCATTCTTCGCATCCTATGACCGGATTCCTCAGGCTGCATCCGCTCCGCGAGACGGCCGAATGGTGGGAACATCGTCGGCGCGCGACACGCCCCCTGGTGCACGAGGAATAGAGAACGAGAACGCAGCGCCCGGACCATTATTCAGCGTCGCCCACAGACGGCCGTGATGACTTTCGATAATCGAGCGACTGACGGAAAGTCCGATTCCCATACCGGCATCCTTAGTGGAGTAGAACGATTCGAAGAGTCTCTCCATTGCCTGAGGGTCGAACCCGACTCCCGTATCCTGCACCGTCAGGCGCACATGATCATCTCCGTCCCGTTCAGTTCTAATCAGCAACTGCCGCGGACGATCGTCGACCGCACTCATCGCGTCGGATGCATTCCGGATCAGGTTCAGGATGACTTGCTGCAGTTGGACGCGATCGCCGGTGACGACAAGGGTATTGTCGGCAAATTCCGGCCGCACGATGAGACGATTTCTCTGAAGTTCGCTCAATGACAGCGCAAGCACTTCTCGCGCAGCTTCGTTCAGATCTACCGATTCGGTCGTGGGGTCCTTTTTGCCGTACAGTGCGCGCAATCGTGCGATCACCTGAGAGGCACGGTTGCCATCGCGAATGGTGCGCCGGGCGGTCTCGCGAGCGCCGTCCACGTTGGGAGGATCGGCAGCCAGCATCCGCAGACAAGTACTGGCATTGGTGACGATTCCAGACAGGGGCTGGTTGACTTCATGCGCGATTGACGCCGTCAAAACTCCGAGGCTCGTGACCCTTGCCACGTGGGCCAGCTCCGATCGAGCTTTGCTCAGCGCCTCTTCCGACAGTCGGCGCTGCGTCACATCCTGCACCGCGCCGATATATTCCAGCCGGCCATCTTTGTCGTGGGTCGCATGAGCAACCATGTTTACGTATTTGACCGAGTGGTTCGGCATCAGCAGGCGGTGCTCGCCCTCAATGTCGCTACCGTCACGCCTGGCCCGTTCGATCATTTCATACAACAACTGAATATCGTCGGGATGAACTCGAGAATAAAGCTTCTCGACACTCTGAGACGTATCTTGATCAAACTCGAAAATGCGATAGAGCTGTTCTGACCAGGTAATTTCGTCAGTCGCAACACACCAGGAAAAACTGCCGACTCGAGCGAGGTGTTGGCCTTCGGCGAGAAATGCCTCGCTTCGCTGCAAATTCTCCTCTGCCTGCTTGCGTTCTGTAACGTCCTCGGAGAGCGCCATGAGGAATCGTGGCACTCGCTCCGTGCCAGGTACCAATGAGACATTGTTGCGAACCCACATCAGACTGCCGTTTCTTCGGCGATATCGCTTCTCGATCTGAAACTGCTGGCGCTTTCCGGACAACAGTTCCTTGATTAACGTCCGATTTGCTTCAATTTCCTCTTCATGGGTGAGATCGAAAAAAGAAAGTCTCTGCAATTCCTCCTCGGTGTAACCCACCATCTTTTCGAACACAGGATTCGCGGCCAAGAATCGGCCGGTCAGGTCGGTCAGCACAACACCAATGGCAGAGTTCTCGAAAACGGAACGCCACCGCTCTTCGGCCGCGGCAAGTTCGGCAGTTCGTTGCGCGACCTGCCGATCGAGTTCGTCGGCCACACGCTTCTGCTGGCTCCGAAACCGCGCCTCCTGCAGTCCGATGACTGCCTGATTCGCCGCTACATTCAAAAGAAGTGCTTCCGTTTGGCGTGGAAAATCTTCTCGCTCGGCCGCAACCACCATCATGCCAAGTACGCCCTGTAACCCGAGTGGCAGAGGCACGATCGAAACATCTCCCTCACCCATAAGGTTGCGAAGCAGTGGGGGCCATTTCCGTGAATTGTCCCCGAACGAGTGGCTAAGCGCTTCGCAAATCTCGTGCGCCGCGGGCATCGGTCCCCGCAATTGGGCAATCCGGACGATCTCAAGGGGCACCTCGCCGACCGGATCCTTTAGTCGCACACAGACGAGGTCAAGGCGCAGCATCCGCAGGAGCGCATCGAGCAGAGTTTGGAGAACCTGAGACGGATCGCCACCACTCCAGATGGCGGGAAGAGCAAGCAAGCCGACAAGATCGTTTATGCACCGTTCAAGGTGCTTGATTTCACCAGAAGCAAGTTTTGGTTGGACTTCCATGTCAGGCAGCCGTAGAGGACGAGGAAGGGCGCATGGGGCGACGTTGGCGGATCTCGCGCAGGAACTCCGCGGGCGGCACGAAGAACGGATTTCGTTGCAGAAAGCCACCAATAATGATCATCGGATGCGTCCGCATGATGTCAACTACGGTGTCGCCTCCAAATTTGTCGAGGTGGTAAGTGCAGATAACCGCATCGTCGTGGCGGCGCCATACGTCATTTACGCGCGATTCGAACTCTACGACATCGTCAATGTAGGATCGATCTTCAATTGCCCAATCCATTCGGCAGCAAATGCGACTGAGCGGATACCCTCCAGTGGCGTTGCCACTAGCCATCTGCTCGAAAGCCGCTAGCATGCGATCCTGATCGAAACGGCCGTCCCGAATGTAAGCTTCGGTGTTGATGCGAACCTCGAGTTGTCCGCGCTGCTCGGCTGCCGCGGAGTCGATACCGGCAGCGGCCAAACGTTGCAGATGGTCATGACGTTGATTCGGATTCACGACATGAACCGCCTTGTCGCCACGCTCGAACCCTTCCTTAATGAACGGAAGCAGCACTCGATACTCTTCCTCTTCGTTGTTGAAAAACGCGCAGACATGGCGCACTTCGCCGAGTTGGGAGCCGGCGAGGGACATCGGTGCTGTGGTCTTCTTCATGGTGTCTTCCTCTCACTGGGATCGCCCGTAACGCGAGGTTCTATGTAATGCGGCTCGGCCCATCCAGCGTCTGCGAATTCCACGTTTCACGAATAACTGCGACGGTGAATATGGCCGCTACGCAGCCGTAGTCGCTCCGGGTGTGCGGCGGAGTCTCGCCGCCATTTTCACCAGGTCGGGAAGAGAGCCGGCCTTCATCTTCTGCATCACCTTGCCTCGATGTGCTTTCACCGTGATCTCGCTGATCCCCAGCTCCCCACCAACCTGTTTATTCAGCAGGCCGGAGACCACCAAACCCATAACCTGCCGTTCGCGCTGGGAAAGCGACGCGTAACGGTCCCGGAGCACCCGCATCTCGGCCTCTTGACCGAGCGCAGCGCAGCTGCGTTCCAGGGCTCCGCGAATGGCCTTCAACAACACGTCGTCGCTGAAGGGTTTGGTCAAGAATTCGACAGCCCCCGCCTTCATGGCTTGGACCGTCATGGGCACGTCGCCGTGGCCCGTGATGAAGATGATCGGCATGTCCGCCCGTTCGACGGCGATGCGCTTCTGCAGCTCAAGACCATTCAGGCCTGGAAGAGAGACGTCAAGTACGAGGCAGTTGGGGACAAGAGCTCGTGGGCAGGTTAGAAATTCTTGCGCAGACGCGAATGTCTCCGGCTGCCAGCCTTCACAGCGGATCAGTAATTCCAGCGACTCGCGCACGGATACGTCATCGTCGACAACAAAGACGATTGCTGTGACTGGCAACATTTTCGGTCACCCCATTTCATGACCAAGCGCGTGCACGGGAACTCAGGCTTGACTGTGAACAGTTGACTGATGACACCCCACGGTTGGAGGAATTCTAGTACGACAACCCAGTGGAAATCAACAAGATGAGGATCATGCTGTGTTTCACAACGCCCAGGCGCGAGGTTCTGTTCCCGTGATGGCCTTCTCATGCCCCATAAGTCCGTGAACTACCTACCCAAGCACCGCCAATACCATCGTCCAATTGTTCATCTCTCATACTTCTGTTTTGATCGCTCGCGTCGAGCGAATTTCAGTCGCAATTCTTGGTCGGTACAACCGTCTTCCGTAATCAGCAAAAGGAGAGATCAATTCATGGAGCAAACAGAATCGACGGGGATATCGCGTCGTCGTCTCTTGGCCATGGCTGGCGTTTCCGAGGGAGCAGCAATGCTTGCCGAGCGCTCAGTGTTCCCCGGTCCAGCTGCAAAACCGCAAGCGGTTAATGCAACAGCGAGCACTAAGAACACGTCATCCTCTTCACTGAAGCAAATCGATGCCGGTCTTCTGAGCGTTGGCGAAGCTGAGGCACGTCGATGATTTTTAGTATCCGACCGGGATTGGCCTATCGGCGGAGTGCTGAGACATAACGCAAACATGCGCATCCAACTGCGGAGGATTTTCAAATGCGACCAGACATGATTCCCGGTGCTGCCTTCCCTGACTACGAGCTTTCCGACCACACCGCGAAACGCCGGAAGCTATCCGAACTGCAAGGACAACATCCCTTGGTTCTCGTTCTCAGCCGCGGTGGTTACTGCCCCAAAGACCGCAGGCAGGCTGAATTGTTGGTCCAGCTTGATCGCGAACTCGAGGTTGCCTATTGCCGGCTGGTCACGATCAGCACTGACAATATCAGCGAGACGAACGAATATCGCAGCGGAGTCGGCGCGCACTGGACTTTCCTCTCCGACGCTGGGCGCATGATACAAAAAGATCTCGACATCGCCGAATATACCGATCCGGAGCACAATCCCATGATTCCGTACGTGATCGTGCTCGAGCCCGGTCTGGTCGTTTACAAGATCTACAACGGCTACTGGTTCTTCGGCAGACCGACTCCGGAAGATCTCCGCCAGGATTTGCGTGCTGTGCTCAAGAAATGCCGGCCGGATTGGGACATCACGACGCCGGAACTCAAGGCGGCGTGGCAACAAGGCCGCAAGGAACTCTTCTATCCGTATGGAAAGACTTACGTGCAAACTCTCGGCGAACAAGACTAGGAGCGCGTGTATGTCGGGTAAGAGAACAGCAATCGTCACTGGAGCGTCAGGCGGTATTGGCGCGGGTTTGGTCGAGAGGTTTCTGAAGGAAGGTTATAACGTCGTCGCGACGTCTCGTGGCGCCAGCGAGAAGTTGACTCCGTCAGGCAGCTTGGTTCTGCTCAATGGCGACATCGGCAAGCAGCAGACTGCTACCGATGCCATTGAGGCAGCAATCAACAACTTCGGAACCATCGATGTATTGGTGAATAATGCTGGCATCTTTCTAACCAAGCCCTTCACCGACTTCAATATCGAGGACTTCAACGCCCTTGTCTCTACGAATCTGCTCGGATTCTTCTTTATCACTCAGCGCACTGTAAGAGAAATGCTGAAAAAGAAATCGGGATGCGTTGTGAGCATCACTGCGGCGCTGGCGGATCGGCCAATCGCCGGCGTCAACGGCTCGGTCTCCATGATTACGAAGGGTGGCTTGAATTCAGCAACCCAGAATCTCGCAATCGAGTATGCAAATGACGGCATTCGCTTTAACGCCGTAGCTCCCGGTGAGGTGGATACGCCGATGCACCGGAATGCTCCCAACGATTCGGCGTTGCAGCCCGCAGGTCAAGCAGCCAGGAAAAGGGCGACGGTCAAGGACATCGTCGATGCCGTTCTCTATCTGGTACAGGCGGATCATGTGAGCGGAGAGATCCTCTACGTGGACGGCGCTGCTCCGGCTCGGCGTTGGTAGCGCTTAACCTCTTGTCGAATTGAGGGCTTGCGATGAGCGAGCGACAAGAGAAGGAACGGGATTCACGGCCGCGAGATTTCCTTTTCTATGGAGGGACATGAAGATGGATTGGAAACGGTTGGTCCAGTTTGCGCTGCTGGGTAGCAGTGATTTTGAACCATATACCATCCTGCTGGTACGCGTTTCGATCGGGCTGTTCTTCGCCATTTCCGGGGCGAATAAGTTGTTTGTCTCCGGTGGCACGAAGCCTGTTTACGACACACTCGTTAAGGCGAAAATCCCGTTCCCTCGCCAGACGGCTTATTTCGTGGCGGGTGTCGAGTTCGTTTGCGGATCCATGGTGGCCGTTGGCTTCCTTTCGAGCCCGGCCTGCGTGGCTTTATTGATCGATATGGTTGTCGCCACCCTGACCGAAGCGGTTTCCACTTTGCCGAAAGGGCTTTCGCCTCTTAATTGGCTCGACGATTTCCTCTACCTTCCGGAAGTCTTGTACGTGCTCTTCTTTATCTGGCTGATCTGCTCCGGTCCGGGAAGGTTCAGTGCCGATTATTGGCTCGCCGGCAAGTTACTCGGGTGATCGATCGACAAACCTCATGTCCCCACATTCATACGGCATTGATCAATACCTTCGTCCAATAGATTCGTCCTCGAGCTTCTGTCAATCTTGCTTTCACCAGTCACTCGCTCTGACATCGAAGGGAGTGCAAAATGGACGCGACAAATGGACCGAAAGAGACCATGCGCGTGACCGCGCCTGTCGCCTCGAGCACACTCAGCGTGAACGTCTTTACTGCACCAGGAAAAGCTATGGTCGGCGAGCGACCAAGGCCTTTCGGCGAAGCGCTTGCCTTTGATCCGATCACGTCTACCCTGATCTACGGCGAGTACGACGCGGTGCTGGTAGACGCAATGCTGACGGTAGCTGAGGCTGGAGCTCTCGCGGACTGGGTCGCTCTGCACAATCGCAACCTCGAGACCATCTATATTACGCACGCCCATTTCGACCACTTCTATGGTCTCGGCATTCTGCTCGACCGTTTTCCGGGTGCTCGAGCTATAACGACTCCCAAGGCGCTGGCCGCGATGCAGCCGTCTTTCACTCCTGCGGTGGAGCGGTTGGCTCGCAGCATGTTTCCTGGACAAGTGCCCACGAAGTTGGTTGCGCCTCAGGCTTATGACCGCGAGAGCTTCACGCTTGAGGGGCACGAATTGCGCATCATCGAGGATGGTCGCACTGATAGTCCCGATTCTACTTCTCTCTATGTTCCATCGATCGGGCTGATCGTGGCTGGCGACGTTGTTTACAACCAATGCCGCATGTACGTTGGCGACACGACTCCTGAAAGCCGAAAGAACTGGATTGCCGCGTTAGACCGGTTAGCGGCGCTTAATCCAACGATGGTTGTAGCCGGTCACAAGAAGACGGGCGCGCCTGATTCTCCCTTGGCGATCCAGGAAACCAAGCGCTACTTGCAGGATTTCGATCGCTTACAGAAAACCGCGAAGTCTGACAAGGAGCTGTTCGATCAGATGACGGAGTTGTATCCGGATTGGGTCGCTAATCAGTCGTGGCTGATGTTCGGATTCCCGGGAGCATAACCCACATTTCACACTTCGATTTCAAAAAGGAGAACAAAAATGGCAGCAAAAGGAAAAGTCCTCGTATTAGTCTCGAGCGGTCGCGGGTTGCCCTTGAAAGATGGCGGTTGTTACAAGAAGGCCGGCTACTACCTCAACGAACTGACGGTTCCGGTTCGCGCCCTGATGAATGAGGGCTACGAAATCACCTTCGCCACCCCCAAAGGCAACACGCCTCAACCGGACGTGAATTCAGAGGTCGCCGATTTCTTCGGCGGAGACGCGGCCAAGCTTCAGGACTACCTGGTATTCCGCGACGGTCTGGCTGGGCTCAGAGATCCGAAGCGCATCGCGGATGTCATCGCATCGGGCCTGGATCAATATGACGCTGTGTTCGTTCCGGGCGGTCACGGTCCGATGATCGATCTTCTCGACGATCCCGACGCTGGCGTTGTGTTCAGACACTTTCATCAAACTGCGAAACCCACGGCAGTGCTCTGCCATGGCCCGATTTCACTCCTCTCGGCTCTTCCGAATTCGAAGGAGTTCGTCGCCGCGCTGAGTGCGGGCGATAACGCTGGAGCGCAGGCGATGGCTAAGGGTTGGATCTACGCTGGATATAAGATGACTATCTTTTCGACAGCGGAAGAGCAGCAGCGGGAACCGCTGGAGATTGGTGGCAAGGTGCTGTTTTATCCGGACTTCGCCTTGCGTACGGCGGGAGGCGATGTAAGTGTGCTCGCTCCGTGGTCGAGCTACGTGCTTCAAGATCGCGAACTGATCTCAGGTCAGAACCCGTTCTCTGATGAAGCGCTTGTGAAACTTCTTTTACCGGCACTCAGTGAGAAGAAGAAGGTCTCTTCAGCGGCATGAGAATCCGGAGACGCCCAGACACATCAGCTGGTAAGTCGAGCTGTCTCGGGGACAGAAGAGGTAGACATGAAACCCTGGAAACTGAGTTTTGCTGATTCTGATTGCTCTTGCTGTTGCAGCTGCCGGATACGGGCTGATTCTCGTGCGACGAGGCTTCAGCGCACTTGCGACACCATCTGCGCTTGAGGTGTTCGCGGCGACAGCGGCACGCAGAATGGCCGTCCCATCCTCGTATCGCCAACTTCGCAATCCCATCCAGCCTTCAACCGAGAATATTCGGGCGGGCATGGAGCATTTCTCCGATCATTGCGCCACGTGCCATTCGAATGACGGAGGGGGGCAATCGTTTTTCGGCAAAGGCCTTTATCCCAAACCGCCCGACTTGCGCGCGGCCGCGACGCAGAACAAGAGCGATGGCGAGCTCTACTACACAATTCAAAATGGAGTTCGTTTGAGCGGCATGCCAGCATTCAGCGAAGCGCACACCCCTGAGAAAACCTGGCGCCTGGTTTTGTTTATCCGGCATTTGCCGCAGATCACCCCCGAGGAACTCAACGAGATGAAGGGGCTGAATCCGAAGAGGCAGGCGAATCCAGCGAATTGGTGAAGGGAAGAAGAAACACCATGAAGGAAGGGAGCAAGCGATGAAAGAACCAGACGACAGATCGCGCCGTTGCTTTCTCAAGGCGAGTTCGATGTTGGGCCTGGCAGCCGCTCTCCGACCAGCCACGATCGGGGCATTTGCGGATTCCAGAACCGCTGGAAAGGAGGACACCATGACCCGAACCAGTGCTACACAGGCAGCCGACCAGACTACTATTCGTCCGTTTCAGGTGAATGTTCCAGAAGCGGAACTTGCCGAATTGCGCAGGCGCATCAACTCGACAAGGTGGCCTGATCGAGAAACGGTCTCGGATGAATCGCAAGGCCTGCCACTTGCCACAATTCAGGAACTTGCCCGCTATTGGAGCACAGACTACGACTGGCGCAAGGTTGAGGCAAAACTCAACGCCCTACCGCAGTTCGTCACTGAGATCGATGGGCTAGACATTCATTTTATTCACATTCGGTCGAAACATGAAAATGCCTTGCCGATGATCGTTACGCACGGATGGCCCGGCTCAGTCATCGAGCAGCTGAAGATTATCGATCCACTGACCAATCCTACGGCACATGGTGCGAGCGCGTCGGACGCCTTTCATCTGGTGATTCCGTCGCTACCGGGGTTCGGGTTTTCAGCAAGACCCACGACTTCCGGATGGGGTCCCGAGCGCACTGCAAATGCCTGGGTAGTGCTGATGAAGCGCCTTGGATACGCACAATTTGTGGCGCAAGGCGGCGATTTGGGCGCGGGCGTTTGCACTGCGATGGCGAAACACACATCTTCAGAATTGCTGGGAATTCACACAAATTTCCCTGGGACCATTCCATCCGACATTGCGAAGACGCTCCAGTGTGGCGATGCGCCGCCATCCGGCCTATCCGCCGATGAACGGCGTGCTTACGAACAGCTCACGCTATTGTTTGCGAAGCGACGCGCCTACGCACAACTGATGGCGACACGCCCGCAAACACTGTATGGATTGGCGGATTCGCCGGTCGGCCTAGCCGCCTATATGTTCGATCACGGTGATGGTTATGGCCAGCCGGCGGCGTCGATAACCTCGGCGGTGCTCGGGCGTACCGTCAATGGACATTCCGCGGGCGACTTGACACGAGACGATGTGCTCGACGACTTTACGCTCTACTGGTTGACGAACACAGCGGTTTCCGCGGCTCGCTTTTATTGGGAAAACCACATCAACCTCTACAATGCCGCCGACGTCTCCATCCCCGCTGCTGTGAGCGTCTTTCCCGGCGAGAACTATCAAGCCCCGCGAAGTTGGACCGAGCGGGCATATCACAAACTCATCTACTACAACCAAGTAGACAGAGGCGGACACTATGCGGCCTGGGAGCAGCCGCAACTGTTTTCTGAAGAGCTTCGCGCGGGCTTCAGATCACTGCGGTCAGAAGTGGCAAAGGGAGCAGCATGAAGGGAACTTGGCCAATGCCGGCTGACTCTTCGGCCCCTCGACGAAATACGAAGGTGTTAGGCTCGCCTCGATTCAATTCAAGTTCGCAATAGTTGGTGGCGGTTCCCAATCACAGAAATCAATAGCGAGACGGGAGTATCACAATGAATCAGCCATTCAGCCTGGACCTCGATCAGCTTTGCATCAGTACAGCGCGGATTCTCTCGGTCGACATGAGCGAGAAAGCCCACTCAGGTCATCCCGGATTGCCGCTCGGGGCTGCGCCGATGGCCTACACCCTGTGGGACAGGTTCTTGCGCCATAATCCGGCAAACCCTCGGTGGGCTAATCGCGACCGTTTCATCCTCTCCGCTGGTCATGGATGTGAGCTGCTTTACTCATTGCTTCATCTGACCGGATACGACATCAGCATGGAAGACCTTCGGAATTTTCGGCAGTGGGGCAGCAAGACAACCGGCCATCCGGAATATGATCTTGATCTTGGGATCGAGGCTACAACAGGACCTCTGGGACAAGGCATTGCCATGGCAGTGGGAATGGCCCTGGCGGAAGCCCATCTCGCCGCTCGTTTTAACCGGGACGGGTTCCAGATAGTCGATCACTTTACGTTCGTGCTGGCTGGCGATGGAGACCTCATGGAGGGAATCTCGTCTGAAGCGGCATCTCTGGCAGGGACGTTGCAGTTGGGAAAACTTATCTGTCTTTACGACGACAATCACGTGTCGCTCGACGCGACCACCGACCACGTTTTCACCGAGGACAGGTGCGGCCGCTTCCAGTCGTTCGGATGGCATGTGATTTCTGTTCCGGACGGAAATGACATCGAAGCAATTGACGCTGCCATCCGGGAGGCTGTGAGTGAAGAGCAGAGGCCGTCGCTGATCGCGGTGCGAACTCACATCGGATATGGTAGCCCGCTGCACGACTCTCCAAAGGTTCATGGCGAACCCATGGGACCTGAGAACGCACGCGCGACGAGAAATAATCTGGGATGGCCGGACTTGCCGGCTTTCAGCGTTCCCGCTGAGGCCCAGACCCATTATCGTCAAGCCGTTCCGCGCGGAACTGCGCTTGAAAAGGAATGGGACGGCTTGTTCGGACGTTACTCCGAGAAGTACCCCGATTTGAGTCATCAGCTCAAGAACATGTTGGACGGGGTCTTCCCGGACAACTGGGATTCTGGCCTTCCATTGTTCTCGCCTAGTGAAGGACCTATCGCGACTCGCGAGGCATCGGGCAAGGCCATGAATGCGATCGCCGCTGCACTACCGGGGTTCGTTGGCGGCTCTGCCGACCTTGCCGGCTCAAACCGAACGACACTGAAGGGTCTAGGAGATTTGGGCTTCGGCGACAAGCTGGGCAGAAACATTCACTTCGGCGTTCGCGAGCATGGAATGGCAGCAATGGTGAACGGAATGGCCTTGCATGGCGGCCTGATCCCATTCGGCGCGACCTTCTTCAACTTCTCCGATTACATGCGGCCTTCTTTGCGTCTTGCGGCCCTGATGGGAGCTCACAGCATTTTCGTGTTTACCCACGACAGCATAGGTCTCGGCCAGGACGGACCGACCCATCAACCGATTGAACACCTGACTAGTTTGCGAGCGATGCCGGGGTTGACGGTTTTCCGTCCCGGAGACGCCAACGAGACGACGGCAGCCTGGCGCCTGGCGATTGAGCTCCCCGGTCCGGTCGCACTGGTCTTGACTCGTCAAGCCTTGCCTGTGCTGGATGCGAAACAGTACTCCGTGAGCGCCGGGGTCGCAAAGGGTGCTTATGCTCTGCTCGATGAACCCGACCCCGAACTTGTACTGGTCGCGACCGGCTCGGAAGTCCACTTGGCGCTTCAAGCCGCGAAGGCCCTTGCCAAATCGAGCACAACAGCCCGTGTCGTATCTATGCCATCGTGGGAGCTGTTTGCAAAACAGCCCGCCGAGTACCGGGATTCAGTTCTGCCCCACAACATCCCCACGCTGGCAATTGAGGCTGGCGCGACTCTTGGCTGGTACAAATGGGTAGGTCGAACCGGCGATATCATCGGCTTGGATCATTTCGGGGCATCTGCGCCTGGAGAAGTAGTTATGGAAAAGCTGGGATTCAACGTCGACAACGTGGTCAACCGGGCGCTCCGGCTTCTAAACCGGGAGGACGCGCCGGTCACTGCGGTAGCGTGAACCCCAGTGTCGACTCTTCGCACCTAATGGACCGCGGACAGACAGGACTGACCCCATTGTTGGCCGAGAAAAATGGGAATGTTCCGTCTCCCCCGGTTCACTTGCATGGGCGGGCGGCGGCGGTAGTGGGTCAGTTTGGACGACACCGGTCCCCCAGCGGCTAAAGCCGTCGAAATTGAGCGCTTGCATCGCAGCGGTGAACCGCTCCACCCTATCACGCCAAAACCGGGCGTGCTGGGGCCCCGCCGCTGCGCCACCCAAAAGCGAAGGCCAAATCAAAATCCCTGACTCGACGCTGCCGTGCAATCCCACCCCTTCGACTCCGCTCAGGGCAGGCGCTAGCGCAAAGAACGCGCTAGGATGGGTCACCCGGCTGATTTTGGGTTTGGCGAATTTTCTACGACAGCAGGACGACGCCCGTGGTTTTCGCCGCACGGCGTAATTGCTCATCCAGCGTGGCCAGCGGGAGGCCTTGCCGCAGGGCGAGGTCCAGGTAAGCGGCGTCGTATCCGGATAAGGACTGTTGACGCGCAACCGGCAGGATGTGGTCGAAGGCGCGGGGGGCATCGATGGGGAGGACCGCGATGGGCAGGGCGGCGATTCTCTGCAGAAGGGCCGTGACCTGCGCCAGGACAATGCGGTTACGGCGCTCTGCGATCAGCAAAGCGTTGGCAACTTCCACCGGCCAAATGGCAGGAACCAGGGCTTCGGCGCCGGCCGAAAGCAGGTCGAGAACGCTCTCGGTGAACTTGGTTGCCTCGTCCTCAAAGCACCAGGCGACGGCCACGGACGCATCGAGCACGAAGCGTTTAGTAGCGGCGGCCTTCATCGATTAGCTCGCGTATGGAAAGTTTCCCCAGAGTGGCCCCGCGGCGCAGCCGGCGGATGGAGGCGGCTAAAATGTGACCGTCTTCTTTCTGGCCGGAGTCGGGTGGAGAAAGCTTGGCAACGGGGACTCCGCGCCTCGTGATCTGAATGGTCTCGCCTTTCGAGGCCCTCTGGAGGAGCTCATTAAGGTGAGTTTTGGCGTCGAACGCACCGACGGTTTTCATGTGTCTATTGTCGCATGGAACAAACCAGTTGATCAACTAGTTTGATCGTGCGTGCCGGGATCAGATGATCAATCGTCCCACGCGCCTGCGCCACCCAACGCGAAGGGCCAAGGCAGAATCCCTCGCTCCAGGTTGCTGTGGAATCCCACCCCTTCGGCTCCGCTCAGGGCAGGCTCTAGCGCAAAGAACGCAGCTAGGATGGGCCACCCGGCCGCGATTCATGCCAAGCCGCGCAGGTAGGCACTTCTAGGGGTGCCCGATCTGCAGTACGATCTTGCCGGGTTTGTGTGGTGCGCCCGCAAGCATGCGTTGCGCCTGGCGCGCCTCCGAAAGCGGCAGGATTGAGCCCACGCGTGCTGTGATTCTGCCCGCGTCAAATAATGTCGTGAGTGTCTGCAGGCGCGCAGTGGTCACCTCGGCGTAGAAGAAAATGGCATCTGCTGGGAGCGGCTGCGTCGAGACCGAGGTGACGAGTTTGCCTCCGGGTTGCAACGCCGTGACACAGCGTTGCAACGTACTGCCCCCGACCGTGTCGAGGATCGCATCCACTGGTGGGAGATCCTTCTCGAATGCGGGCTGGCTCGAGTCGATGATGGATTCCACTCCCAATGATTTGAGCAGGTCCTCTTCGTCGTCGAGGTGGGCGATGGCAACGACGTGGATTCCGGCGTCCACGGCCATTTGTACGGCATAGGCCCCGACGTTCCCCGCAGCTCCGACGACCATTACGGTTTGTCCGCGCATCGCCTGCGCATACTGGAACAACATTTGCCAGGCGGTTACCGCAATGACGGGAGCCGATGCCGCCGCTACGTGATTCAACGATTGCGGTTTGCGGGCAATCATCCCGGACGCGGCCACGGCGAACTCGGCCTGGGCGCCGCAGAACTGCGGATTCGTAACGCCATAGACTTCGTCGGCCGGCGCGAAGCCCGCGACGCCAGGGCCGACCTTCTCGACGGCACCGGAGAGGTCCGAACCGAGAGTGAGCGGAGGTTGCGGGCTAACCTTGCTCTTGCCCTCACGGATGATCGCATCCCACGGAGCGACGCCCGCGGCCATCACGCGAACCAGAACTTCGTTTGGGCCCGGCGACGGCTTCGGCACATCCTCGACCACCACGACATCGGGCGGCCCGAAGCTATGAATTCTGGCTGCTTTCACTGCTGATTTCTCCTCGCCTGGAAGACGACGAAAGCCGATTCATCCGAAGCTGGAAGACGACCACGAAAGCAAGATCTGTGATCATTTGACGCTTGGCGGTGGTTGATTAATCACTGCCGCGCCTGCTTGGCTCACGACTTCGTCCTGGGAATCGGTGCCTCCCGAACAACCGATGGCGCCGATGATATCGCCCTGGTCGATCAGTGGAATGCCGCCTCGAGACGCAATGATTCCATCGAACGCGAGCAGGTAGTTGAGATGCATAAGGTTGATGCCATCCTCGAACACCTTGGTAGGGCGCCGGAAGGTCACGGCTGCTCGCGCCTTGTGTTGCGCGATCTGGATGGAGGCAAGCATCGCGCCGTCCATTCGTTCGAAGGCAACTAAGTTGCCGCCCGAATCGGTTACGGCTACGTTCATTTTCCAATCCCGCTTCCTGGCCTCTGCTACGGCGGCTTGAATAACCGCTTGGGCTTGGTACAGCGATATCGGACGCCCATACGGCACATCGAATGGCATTTCGTTTGGGATGACATCAAGCGGATTCGACGAGGGCCGTATTTCGGTGGCGGCTTCTGCTATGTTGCTCGACATCATGTTCCTCCGAAGATCCAGAAACTTACATCCAACAACGTTTGCGCGATTCTGAGTGAACTTGCGCCACGAAGCTATCGAAACAGAAGCGGGACCTTTGAACAATTGGACGATGGTATCGGTTGTTCCTCGTGGACGGCCACAGAACGCGCAAGAATGGGGCACGCAACGGTGGTGATCATGCCCGCTAGATCAAAAGCGCCGGAGCAGTCGATACAAATATGTGGGCAATACCATCGTCTAATTGCGCGGCCGGGGTTGTTCTGGCCTAATCGCAAAATTCAGTTCAATCATTCAGCTCATGAGGAGATATTTGAAATGAGACGCGCGCAAATGTTCCGAGCCGCCTTGATCGCAGTGACCGTGCTGATCCTATCGTCCGGACTAGAGCGTTCCGGGATTCGCTCAGAAAAACTCGCCACAAGGGATCAAGAATATTGTCCTGGTTCACGGGGCCTGGGCGGATGGATCGTGCTGGTCCAAGGTGATTGCGCTTCTCGAAGCGAAGGGCTTTCACGTGGTCGCGGTGCAAAATCCTTTGACCTCGTTGGCTGATGATGTGGCGGCGACGAAACGCATCATCGCGCTGCAGGATGGACCGGTCATACTGGTTGGCCACTCCTACGCTGGCGTGGTGATTACCGAAGCGGGCAACGACCTAAAAGTTGTCGGGTTGGTGTACGTGGCGGCGTTTGCGCCGGGGGATGGGGAATCCATCAATACCGTCAGCAAGCCTTATCCGCCGGCTCCGCTGGGTAGCAGAGCTGCGGCCTGACGCGCAGGGCTTTTTAACGATAACTCCAAAAGGAGTTGCCGAAGACATGGCACAAGATCTAACGCCGCGGAGCAGCGGATACTCACGGCGACGCAGGGCCAAACGTCGGGAAGCTGTTTTCGGAGCCACGATCACGACGGCGGCGTGGAAGAGCAAGCCTTCGTGGGCCTTGATTGCCAGCGGCGACCGGGCGATTCCGCCGGAACTCGAGAAAGACGAGGCGGCGGCCATCAAGGCAACGGCGGTCACCGTACCGGCTAATCACCTGGCCATGTTGTCTCACCCGAAAGAAGTGGCGGAGTTGATCGAGCGAGCGGCCGCGAAAGCGAAATAGACCGCGATAAACAAATGCGTATCGCACTTACTAGCCTTGAAAATTCAATAGATTCGACGTCGGCATCGATGTTTGAGGGACCGCGCTATATCGAAAGGAGCCATGAATGAGCGCCGTACAAATCGACCAGAAGAGCTATGAGATGCCCCCGAAAGAGGGGATCAGCATCGCGCATTTTCTCACCGTCGCCGACCTCGAGCGATCGGCTCGCTACTACGAAAAGGTCTTTGGCGCTCGCATTCTGAGCATGGGCGACGGCAACGCACCTCCGTACCTTCAGCTGGCGAATATCTGGTTGATTCTGAATGTTGGAGGGGGGCCGACGCCGGATAAACCGACGGTGACGCTCAGCGTCCCCGACCCGAACCACATCAACAGCTTTATGAATTTCCGCGTTGCGGATATTCAGGCGTGTTATGAATTATGGAAAAGTCGAGGAGCGGAGTTCATCACGCCGCCGATCCCCAAGTACGGCGAGATACGCTGCTATATACGCGATCCTGACGGTTATATTATCGAGGTCGGACAGAGCACAGACCTAACGTACGGTTAACGGGCGGCAGAGAATGCGGAATTCCTGAGTTCGACTCGGGTCTTGGGAGGGCTTGATTGAGCGGCGAGGACAGCGGAGATAAATGAAGCCGACTGCTTCTCCAAATCTGTGGCGACCGCTTCGAGTCACGGTTTTTCGCAATCTTCTGGCCGCGGATGTGGTGTCCGACGTCGGCGCTTTTATGCAGAACGTCGGCGCGGCATGGTTGATGGTCTCACTCGGCGCCGGGCCGATTTATGTTGCACTGACGCAGACTGCCGCTTCCCTGCCCTATTTTCTGTTGGCCCTGCCCGCAGGCTCGGCCGGCGATATCGTCGACCGCCGCAAGCTGGTCCTCTTCACCGAATCATGGATGATGGGCATCGCGTTGATTCTTGCGATCCTGACGATCGCGGGAGTGATGTCGCCATGGATACTGCTGGTGCTCACATTTGCGCTCTCGGCGGGAGACGCGTTCGAAGCGCCGGCGTGGCGGGCGATCCTTCCTGAACTGGTGCCCAAGGAAGACCTGGCATCGGCTTCTGCGCTCAACGGAATTGAATTCAACCTCGCCCGAGCGGTCGGGCCAGCACTCGCGGGCGCGATCATATCTGTCGCTGGTGTCGCCGCAGCCTTCGTGGCAAATTTCTTCTCCTTCCTTGGCGTCATCGTTGTTGTTGCGAGGTGGAAAAGACCGGTGCGGAAGAGGAGCGCTCCGCCGGAATCATTTGCGGGAGCGACGGTCGCGGCGATTCGATACGTGCGCCATTCACCTGCAATTCTGACGGTCTTGCTTCGAACCGGCGTGGTGATGTTCTTCTCCAGCGCGCTCTTTGCGTTGCTGCCGACGGTTTCTCGAAGCGTGAATCAGAGAGCAACCGGCTACGGACTCTTGCTGGGATGCTTCGGTGGCGGGGCAATTATCGGGGCATTGGTGATGCAGTCGGCGCATTCCAGGTGGGCGACGGATCCGATCGTCTCGACGGGCGTTGTCGCCTTGGGGCTAGTGATTGTCGCGATGAGTGGCTTGCACAGATTAATCACCCTCGCTGCGGCTCTGTTGATTGGCGGCGCGGCGTGGGTCATTTTCATTTCGCTGATCAACGCTCTCGTGCAGAATCTGGCGCCGGATTGGGTAAGAGCGCGAGTCCTCGCCATTTTTATTCTGGTTTATCAGGGGAGCTATGCGCTCGGGACGGCGGCCTGGGGCGCGGTCGCGCAACGATCAGGGGTGAGAAGCGCGCTCCTCTATGCCGGAATCGCGACGATCGCTACTGCAGTTCTGGCTCTGTTCGCGCCCCTTCCCGAATCAACCGCAGACTTGAGTCCGTGGAACCACTGGCGCATGCCGGTCGTCGTCGGGGAAGTTGGGGCTGATGTTGAGAAGGGGCCGGTACTGGTTACTGTCGAATACGCGGTCATTCCGACACGGACTGCAGAATTTGTGGACGCGATGCATGAATATGGCCGGACGCGGCGCCGTGATGGCGCATACCGGTGGGCGATCTACCGCGATACTGAAGTTGCGGATCGCTATCTTGAGATATTTCTGGCTAACTCCTGGGCAGAGCATCTGCGCCAGCATGAGCGGCAAACGCAGGCCGACCGTGCGTTGGAAGGACGAATCTACTTTTGTCTTTCTGGAAAACCAATTGTGCATCATTTGATCGATACCTACGCGACGGAGACTTGATCGGACAGAAACCGGCTCCGATAGGTGGCGGACAACGACAATTCTCCACGCGGCGGTAATTGATGCGAAGGTATCGATCCATACCATCGTCCAATAGATTCCTCTCGCTGCTTCTGGCCTAATCGCATCTGCATTCGCAAACATCGCGAGTTGCTTGCAGATTCGCAAGTCAAGGAACTGAGGAGTAACAAAATGTCAGCCGCGACAAACTACGAACTAAACGATGCAGCGATCGTTGGACCTTCATTCATCCTGGGTGATGAGGCGACCCTCCTGGCGTCGGCGCGAGCCGGCGACTCGGCAGCATTTGAATGTCTGGTCATGCCGCACTGCGACGCTCTTCTTCGTGCTACCCGGCGCATTCTCCGCAATCGAGAAGATGCGGAGGACGCCGTTCAAACTGCGCTTCTCGAGGCTTTTCGCAATCTGCATGGCTTCCACGGGCATTCGCGATTCTCCTCATGGCTGACTCGCATCGCCATGAACGCGGCATTGATGCGCTTACGCGTGAGCCGGCGAAAAAGGGAAACGTCGCTGGATGAGGTCAATGAAATGGGTAAGGTTCGGGCGAGGTTTCATCCAGTGGAAACGAGGCTGAACCCCGAGCAGGAGTACTTGTCGAAAGAGGGTCGAGCTCTGCTTGCAAAAGGACTCGAAAAATTGGGACGACTCGATGTCGAAGTGCTGAATCTGCGCAACGTGCAAGAGTTGTCGGCCAAAGAGACGGCAAAACTCTTGGAGTTACCGCTGGCAACAGTCAAGGCCAGGCTGCATCGAGCACGCACCAAACTAGCGCGACATGTTCAGTCTTTCGTCACATCTGGGGGCACGGCGGAAGTGTCAGCATACGGCGTGTCGGAGAGTTTGAGTCGCGAGAAGCAGATGATGCGTGGCGCTGCGGTTTGAATTCCTCCAGGGTAACTTCGAACGCAGATATTTTTTCGGGAAGGCGAGGTTTAGGGCAGCGTCCGCCGAAGGTTTGACTCAGCTTGCTCGCTGCAAATATTGGCTCATGCGAGGTATCGGTCAATACCATTGTCTAATAGACTCATCTCTAGCCTTCTGGCTTAATTGCAACTATCCACAACTCCTCCAAAGAGACTTCATCGCATCACTGCCGGGTATGAGGATGGAAAACTAATGTCAATGACTCATTCAGCGGCGGAGCAGAATCGGTCGAATGGTTTCGCTGCATCGTCTGAATTGGGCGAGGTTCAGGCGGGAAATCCCCTCCCGATTGGGGGCGCCCACCAACAAGGAGAGCGGAGTCAACTTTGTCTTGTTCAGCCGTCACGCAACCGGTGTTCGCCTGGAGTTCTATCAAAAGCCTGACGATTCTTCTCCGAGCCGAGTCATTGACTTTGATCCGGTGCGTCATCGGACAGGCGACGTCTGGCATGTGTGGGTGCGAGGCATTCCCGCGGGTCAACTCTACGGTTATCGCGTCGAGGGGCCGTATCTACCCGAAGAGGGCCATCGCTTCAACCCACATAAGCTGCTTCTGGATCCGTATGCAAGAGCCATTGCCGGGATCGAGAACTGGGATTTTCTAGCCGCCCGCGGCTACGATTCGTCCAGCAGCCTGACTGACTTGAGCTTTTCGACTGTTGATAATGCGGGCACCACGCCGAAATGCATCTTTACCAACGACCATTTCGACTGGGAGACGGATTCGCCTCCAAAGCATTCCGCCTCCGACACGGTCATCTACGAGACACATGTTCGCGGTTTCACAATCCATCCGAGTTCGGGTGTGGCGCACCCTGGAACCTTCGCTGGCTTGACCGAAAAGATACCGTATCTCCAAGACCTGGGAGTGACCGCCATTGAGTTGATGCCGGTTCTTGAATTCAACGAAAACGAATCCAAGCGACTGAATCCAGTCACAGGAGAAAGACTCAAAAACTACTGGGGCTACGATCCCGTCGCCTTTTTTGCTCCGAAGCAGTCCTACTGCTTCGGAGGAGCACACGGTCGGCAGACTCGACGGAGTTCCGGGAAATGGTTAAGGCTTTTCACCGCGCAGGCATTGAAGTGATCCTGGACATCGTGTTGAACCACACGGCCGAGGAAGATGAACTGGGGCCCACGATTTCTCTGCGCGGTATTGAGAACTCGATTTTCTATATGTTGCAAGAGAACGGGCGCCGATACTACAAGGACTTTTCCGGCGTTGGCAATACGCTGAACGCAAATCATCCCGTGGTGCGGGAGTTCGTCAGGAATGTGCTTCGTTACTGGGTCATGCACATGCATGTGGATGGTTTTCGCTTCGACCTTGCTTCGGTGCTGGGCCGAGATGAGCATGGGAACATTCTCCGCAACGCTCCGCTTCTCGAGGACATTGCGGAGGATCCCATCCTGCGCGACGTAAAGATTATCGCGGAAGCTTGGGACGCGGGCGGCGCCTATCAAGTGGGAGAGTTTTTCCACCAAGCGCTGGACGGAATGGAACGGCCGTTTCCGTGACGATGTGCGCCGCTTCTGGGTTGGCGACGCGGGCATGATCGGATCGTTCGCAAGCCGAATCTGTGGAAGCTCGGATTTGTACCAAAGCTCAGGCAAAGGCCCCGCAAGCAGCCTCAACTTCGTCACTTGTCATGACGGCTTCACGCTGAACGATCTGGTCAGCTACAAGCAGAAGCACAATGACGAAAATGGCGAGTACAACCGTGATGGAACCGATGCCAACTACAGCGACAATTGCGGGGTGGAAGGGCCGAGCGATGATCCCGCTGTCGAGGGCATGCGGAACCGCTTGATCAAGAATTTCCTGTTAACCCTGTTTATCTCTCGCGGAGTTCCCATGTTGCTCGGCGGCGATGAGTTTCGCCGAACCCAGCGCGGCAATAACAATGCCTACTGCCAGGATAACGAGGTGAGCTGGTTTGACTGGAGCCTGCTCGAAAAGCACAAAGAGATCCACCGCTTCACTCGGGGAATGATCGCCTTTCGTCGGGCCCATCCTGTTTTGCGAAGAGGAAACTTTCTACACGGATGCAGACATAAAATGGTTCGCGCCAAACGGTGCCTCTCCCGACTGGGCGGACCAGCGGCAGAAATCCTTTGCGTGTCTGATTCTGGGACAGACGGAACCCGACTTGTTCCTCCTGTTTAACGCCGACACCAGATCGGTTGATTTTTCCATTCCTGCCTTGCCGGCCGGGAAGATCTGGCGTTTGGCGGTCGATACTTCCCGAACCGCCCCTGACGATCTCTTCGACCCTGGGAAAGAGCCTTCCGCTGCAGGGCCAAATCGGTTTTCGGCTCGAACCTCGATCGAGTGCGATTCTCTTAACCGATGACGGCACAGCGGCGAGGTGCCGAGTGCGCTGACAATTAATCCTGCTGCCGGGAAGCCGGCTGATCCATCCATTCTTGTTAACGTCCCGAAGCTCGTCACAGCTTATTACGAGTTGCGGCCCGATCCGAGTGATCCCGAGGCAGCGGGTGGTCTTCGGCACGTCCGGCCATCGCGGATCGGCGTTCGACGTGGCCTTCAACGAGTGGCACATCCTGGCCATCACTCAAGCAATTTGTGATTACCGCAAGCTCCAGAACATTGACGGGCCGCTGTTCCTTGGGATGGATACTCACGCTTTGTCCGAGCCCGCATTTGCGAGCGCGCTGGAGGTGCTTGCGGCAAATAACGTCGAAGTGCATGCTCTCCGAAGGCACACCGTACACTCCGACCCCAGCCGTCTCTCACGCGATTCTGCTTTACAACCGCGCACGAAAGTCAGGACTCGCCGACGGTATCGTGATTACGCCGTCTCACAATCCTCCCGATGACGGGGGATTTAAATACGATCCTCCGCATGGAGGACCGGCAGATTCGAGCGTGACTTCGTGGATTGAATCGAAAGCCAATGATTTTCTCGAGCGCGGCCTCGACGGTGTTAAGCGCACGCAGTTTGCCAAGGCGCTGCGTGCATCCACAACGCACAAACACGACTTCTTGAGCGCCTATGTCAGCGATCTCAACAGTGTTGTCGACATGAATGCGGTGCGCGACTCCAAGATCAAGCTTGGCGTGGATCCCCTCGGGGGAGCGGGCATCGACTATTGGCCGCGGATTGCCGAGCAGTATGGTCTCGATCTGACCGATCGTTAACAAATCTGTGGATCCAACATTTCGCTTCATGAGCGTGGATTGGGACGGAAAGATTCGCATGGATCCTTCCTCGCCTTATGCGATGCAGAGACTCATCGCATTGAAAGACAAGTTCGATATTGCGTTTGCCAGCGATACCGATCACGACCGCCACGGCATCGTGACCAAAGGAAGCGGGTTGCTGCCTCCGAATCACTACCTTTCAGTGTGCGTCAGCTATCTGTTCGCGAACCGGCCCAATTGGAGTAAGGACGTCGCCGTCGGCAAGACCGTAGTGAGCAGCAGCATGATCGATCGCGTCAGCGCTCGCCTGGGACGGCGGCTTTATGAAGTTCCGGTGGGCTTCAAGTGGTTTGTCGAAGGATTGCTCGCCGGCCGCTTGGGTTTTGGCGGCGAGGAGAGCGCCGGTTCCTCTTTTCTCCGGCGCGATGGCAGCGTATGGACCACTGATAAAGACGGAATGATTCCTTGTTTACTCTCAGCAGAAATTACGGCGCGTGTGGGCAAAGATCCGGGTGAGATTTATCGTGAGCTCACCCGCGAACTGGGAGATCCCATTTACGAACGCATCGATGCTCCCGCTACGCCCGAACAAAAAGCCGCTCTGGCAAAATTGTCCCCGTCCGACATTCACGCTACGGAAGTTGCTGGTCAGCCGATCCAGAAGATTCTGACCACCGCTCCGGGGGACGGCAATCCGATTGGAGGAATCAAAGTGATTGCCAAGGATGGCTGGTTTGCAGCTCGTCCTTCGGGCACGGAGGAAATCTACAAGATTTATGCCGAGAGTTTCTTGGTCAGGACCATCTGCGACACATCCAAGCAGGAAGCACAGACCATTGTTTCGGAAACGCTGGCTCGCAGTGCCCGGGCAGCCTGAGGCGATGAACTCGAGCCAATAAGCACGACAGGAGTTTGTTTATGAGTAGTTCGACAACTAGATCGTGATCGGATCGTCCGCCTCGATCCAGCCATTTCCGACGCTCTTACCGACTTGGCCTTAGACCTTCGATGGTCGTTCAATCACTCGGCGGACCAACTTTGGGAGCAACTCGATCCCGAACTCTGGGAACTGACCCACAATCCTTGGGTCATGCTGCAAACCGTATCCCGGGAAAAACTGCAAAGTGTTACCTCCGACCCAGAATTTCAAAAACTCCTGGCTGATCTCCACCGCGAGAAAACGCAGGTCGAAGAGTCGGAAGCATGGTTTCAAAAGGCGCATCCGCGTTCGGGCATCTCGACAATTGCGTATTTCTCGATGGAGTTCATGTTGAGCGAAGCGCTGCCGATTTATTCTGGCGGACTCGGCAACGTTGCCGGCGATCAACTCAAAGCCGCAAGTAACCTGGGCGTCCCAGTCGTCGGAATCAGTTTGCTCTACCAGCAAGGCTACTTTCGGCAGGAAATTGATGCTCAAGGCCACCAGCAAGCCCTGTACCCATTCAATGATCCCGGCCAGCTTCCGATTCGACCGGTGCGGCAGCCAAACGGCGAATGGCTGCGTCTGGCCATCGCTTTGCCCGGCTTTAAATTGTGGATCAGAGTCTGGCAAGTGCAGGTAGGCCGGGCCAAATTGTATTTGCTCGATACCAACGATCCTGCAAACCTTCCATCCTTCCGCGGCATTACGACTGAACTGTATGGCGGCGGTCCGGAGTTGCGTTTGAAACAAGAGTTAGTCCTCGGTATTGGAGGCTGGCGGGTGCTGCGAGCGTTGGGATTGCAGCCCGAGGTTTGCCATCTCAATGAAGGTCACGCCGCATTCGCGGTGCTGGAGCGGGCGCGGTCCTACATGGAAGACAATGGCAAGCCATTCGACGTCGCGCTTGCCGTCACTCGTGCCGGCAACCTTTTTACGACGCATACTCCCGTGGAGGCGGGCTTTGACCGCTTCGTTCCCAGCCTGATGGAGCGATACCTCAGGAAGTATGCCGAAGAGAAGCTGTCGATTTCGGTCGATGAGCTTCTAGCGCTGGGGCGGCGCAATCGCCAGGATTCGTCCGAACCGTTCAATATGGCCTATCTGGCGATCCACGGCAGCGGCGCTATCAACGGCGTCAGCAAATTGCACGGTCAAGTGAGCCGGCGACTTTTCCAGCCCCTCTTTCCACGGTGGCCTGAAAAAGAGGTGCCGGTGACACACGTGACCAACGGAGTGCACACTCCTACCTGGGACTCTGCTGCAGCCGACCGCTTGTGGGAATCTATCTGCGGAAAAGATCGCTGGCGTGGAACATTGGAGGGGACGGAAAGCGATATTCGCGGCGCCAGCGATTCCGATCTTTGGCAACTCCGCTCTGGTTGCCGAAAAGCTCTCGTGGAATATGTCCGCAGAGTCCACACCCGCCAAATCGCGGGGCGTGGAGCGTCTCCGGACGAGTTTGCGCAAGCCGCGCAAGTGCTCGACAACGATACTTTGACTTTGGGATTTGCGCGTCGCTTTGCTACCTACAAACGCCCGAACCTTCTACTGCACGATCCGGCGCGGCTTCTCGGGATTCTTTTGAATCGAGAGCGTCCGGTTCAACTGGTGCTTGCAGGCAAGGCTCATCCCCAGGATGCCGAGGGGCAAGAAATGATCCGGCAGTGGATTGAGTTTGCTCGCCGGCCTGAAGTCCGATCCCGAGTGGTCTTCCTTTCAGATTACGACGTTCTCATGGCGGAGCATTTGGTTCAGGGCGTGGATGTCTGGGTGAACACTCCGCGACGGCCCTGGGAAGCAAGCGGCACAAGCGGCATGAAGGTGCTGGTGAACGGTGGATTGAATCTTTCGGAACTCGATGGCTGGTGGGCAGAGGCGTATTCCCCGGAAGTAGGCTGGGCGATCGGAGACGGGCGCGAACATGGGGATGATCCTTCCTGGGATGCAGCGGAAGCTGAAAGTCTTTATGCGGTGCTCGAAAAAGAGGTGATCCCAGAGTTCTATGCCCGCGACGAGCATGGAATTCCACGCGGCTGGGTTGCACGCATGCGCGAGAGTATGGCCCGCTTAACTCCGGCCTTCTCGACCAATCGCGCAGTCCGGCAATATACCGAAGAACACTATCTTTCGGCGGCGGCAGCCTTTCGACAGCGCGCCGAGAATCGAGGTTCGGCGGGAGCCGATCTCGTCGCATGGCAGGGCGAACTGGCGAAACATTGGTCAGGGCTGCGATTCGGCTCGGCGACCGTCGAGCATCGGGGCGAGCAATATGCATTTCACGTTCAGGTTTTTCTTGATGATGTCGATCCCGATGCCGTGAACGTCGAACTCTATGCGGACGCGCAAAAAGAAGAGGCGGCAGTTACGCAGGCTATGAATCGTGGCGAACGCCTGATCGGAGCGACAAGTGGCTTCACCTACAGTGCTTCGGTTCCGGCGAGTCGCCCGGTTGCCGACTTCACGCCGCGCCTGGTTCCGCATCACGCAGGGGCGTTCGTGCCGTTGGAGGCTCCTTTCATCTTGTGGCACGAAGCACCGTCGTGGCGATGAACTTTGAGATTGGGTAGGACCCGTTGGGACATTGCACGCAGATTTCACATTCGAGGAACTACGATGAGCGACGAATCTCGATCTCCCGATAAGCAAGCAACCGATCGAGCTCACCACCGATTTTCTAGGAGAAGACCGGCACGAGTTCGTGGCAAAACTGGCGTACAAGCTCTGGGAACAAAGGGGACGTCCGTTCGGCTCACCTGAGGTTGACTGGTTCGCAGCGGAACGAGCTGTGTTCTCGTCGTTGGTAGAGTCGGGCTTGATTACCGCCTCTTCCTCTTCGAATGCCCCACAGCACATAGCGGGACAGATTTACCAGTAATGTGACGAACGGAACTTCGACGAAGAAGAATTCTCGCATCGCGGTTCACGGCAAAAGTTCCCTTGCCTTACCAGACACGCACAAGATCAGGCGGAGAGACAAGGCGCTTCTTCTTTTGCGAGATGCGCAAATTTATCTTTAGCGGGCTGTTGTTCGGCGGGGCATTGGACAGCAGTCAGGGGCACAAAAGTCAGGGCGAGCACCTAACACTCCGAGGCTGAGCTTGGGAGTGGTTTCGTCCATGCGCTCGCATATCAGTTCGCGAATCATGCGTATGAAGCGCGGATGCGTGCCGACGGTCTCCGCTCGAATCATTTGCAGGCCCAACTCCGAGCAGAGCTCTCGCGCCTGCGTATCCAGATCGAAAAGAATCTCCATGTGGTCGGAGACGAAACCAATGGGAGTGATCACGATATCCGAACTGCCTCCCCGCGTTTTGATTTCGCGCAGGCAGTCGAGAACGTCCGGCTCCAACCAGGGTTGTGACGCTGGACCACTTCGACTCTGGTACACCAGTCGCCATTCTTTGCGTTTCAATTCTTCCGCTACCAGCCTGCCAGTTTCCCTGAGTTGTTTTTCGTAGTCACAGCTTTGCGCCATCGCCAGTGGAATGCTGTGCGCCGTATAGATCAGGTGCGCTGCCTCACGCCGGTCCTCTGAAATCTTTGCCAGCGCGCCCTGCAAACGAGCTACGACGGCCTCGACAAATCCGGGATGATTGTGGAAGGCGCGAATCTTATCCACTACCGGCGCACCCTCGCAGGCTGCCTCTTGCGCGCGGGCTATGTCTTCCCGGTACTGCCGGCAGCTCGAGTACGAGCTATAAGCGGACGTCACAAATGCCAGCGCACGGCGAACCCCGTCCGCTTTCATCTGGCGCAGCGTATCGGCGAGCATGGGATGCCAATTTCGGTTCCCCCAGTAGATGGGTAGGCGAGGGCCGTGCTGAGCCAGTTCCGCTTCGAGAGCTGCGATGAGTTGCCTATTCTGGTCGTTGATCGGGCTCTTACCGCCGAAGTGGTAGTAGTGTTCGGCCACCTCCAGCATGCGCTCGCGGGGGACGTTCTTGCCACGCAAGACATTTTCCAGGAATGGCATGACGTCATCGGGGCGTTCGGGACCACCGAAGGACGTAACCAGAATCGCGTCGTAGTTCATGGGGTCGTCAGTTCAGCCGTCGAGGGCTCAGCGGGAGTTGCCGTTTCGCTTTTGGAGTTCGGCGAGAGCCGTCAACACTTCCTCACTATGCTGGTTAGGATTCACTTCGGTGAATACTTTGGCCACCTTGCCCTCGGGATCGATGATGAAGGTGTGTCGGGAAGCAAATTTCACCAGCCCGAGGTTGGTCAACGAACCATAAGTACTCGACACCTTATGATCGGTGTCGGCTAGCAGCTTGAAGTTCAGTCCTTCTTTTGTGCAGAACTGCTTGTGAGAGTCCGCGTCTTGCACGCTGACACCAAGCACGACGGCACCTTTCTGCTGATACTGCGGCTGGTCGCGCTGGAAGTTATGCGCCTCGATCGTACAGCCGCTGGTGAAGTCCTTGGGATAGAAATACAAGACGACCCATTTGCCGCGATAATCCTTGAGGCTGACCGGCTTGCCCTCCTGCGAGGTGAGCGTAAACTCGGGCGCCAGGCTGCCCACCGATGGCATGGAATCGGCAAACGCTATCAGCGGCGTGACTGCGACGGCCAGAATAATAAGCGCGGTTATCACGACTCGATTCGTCATTACAGATTCTCCTGCCAAGCTGGCTCCAACTCCGGTTCGTTCATCAATTGATTTTTGCTGGCCACTTTGCTGAGCACCAGTTGCACGTCGCTGATATAGCGCTCCTGGAATGCTCCCTCGCAGTACGCCAGATAGTAGTCCCACATGCGAATGAAGCTATCGTCGAATCCGAGTTGGCGTACATCGGAGAGATGGTTGAGAAAACGGCGACGCCATTCGTGAAGGGTCAGAGCATAGTGTTTTCCGATGTCTTCCATGTGAAAAAGCTGCATGCGGGTAGTTCTAGCCAGCGAGCGCTGGATCTCGATGACCGAAGCCAGCTCGGCTCCGGGAAAAATGTGCTTCTTGATCCAGTCGCTCTGCTTACGGTACTGCTGAAACTTTGCTTCCATTATGGTAATGGTCTGAAGGAGCATGCTGCCGTCCGGCTTCAGCAGGCGATCACAGGCTCCGAAGTAGTCGTCGTAATGCTCATAGCCCACCGCTTCGAACATTTCAATGCTGACGATCTTGTCGAACTGTCCGCGCAGGTTGCGATAGTCTTCGAACAACAACTGGATGCGCTCCCCTGCCCTGCTGCGTGAAAACACTTCATGCGCGTAGTCGTGCTGCTGCTGGCTGATGGTCGTGGTTGTCACGCGGCACCCATAGGTTTCGGCCGCGTAGGCCGCGAAGCCGCCCCATCCGGTGCCGATTTCGAGCACGTGGTCCTGCACTTGCAGTTGGAGTTTGCGGCAAATGCGGTCGAACTTGCGGATCTGTGCCTGCTCCAGAGTATCGTCGCCCTTTTCGTAATAAGCGCACGAGTAGGCCAGGCTGCGGTCCAGGAAGAGGCGATAGAAGTCGTTGCCCAGGTCGTAGTGATACGCGATATTGCGGCGGCTGCCAGCCTGGGTGTTGCTGCGGCTCTGATGCTCGATAAAATCAGCGAACCGGCGGAACAACGTCAAGAGGCGATTGTTGCCGTCCACTTGGTCCAGGTTTCGCACCGCCAAGCGGACGACCGCGACCAGATCAGGAGTCGACCAGTCGCCGTCCATGTAAGCCTCGCCAATACCGACGTCTCCAGCCAAAAGTGCGCGCTGGAAAAACCTATCATTATGTACTGCGATTACAGCGTGCTGCGGGTCCTTTTCCCGGCAGGGGCCCGCATGCCCAAAACAGTAGGTGTCTTCTGGACAGACAATCTCAAGGCTGCCCACTCGCAGCGCCGTCAGACTCTTCAGGAATATTTTCTTCGCGATGTTGGTGGTTATTCCGCTCGCCATGATGCCCCCAAGTGTTGCACTGTTGCTTTTTGGAAGTGGCCCGCGCCGGGATGCTTGACGACCGGCACCCGCTTCAGCAGTAGGCGCAAGGCCTGCCAATGGATGGCCGCGATCACCTTAGCCGTCATCCAGGGAAATTGCAGCAGAGCCCGGTGCAACTCAGCCCGAGACCACTCGCGCCGCTCCAGCTTCAACGTGGAATCGAAGATCTCCCGCCCGTTCTGTAACTGACGCTCTGACTGATCAGCCGCGCGCCGGGAGGCGTGAACGTCCAATCGTACTCGTGACCCGGCTTATGGAAGGGCGACACGTGAAATGTCTTCGAAAACTTATAACGTTTGTTCGCGCCTGCCGGGTGCTCGACATTGGGCGTGAGCCAGTAGTTCGCGGTCTCTCCGAAAGTATTGTTCACCTCGGCCATGACCATCCGCAACTTGTCTTCGCGATCGTAGCAGTAGAAAAAAGATACCGGATTGAAGTTGTACCCGAGGTAACGGAGATGAGTGAGCAGGAAGATTGGTCCTTCGGGAAGGACAACGCCGTTTTGCTCCGCATCGCGCGATATACGCTCGCGCAGAGTCCTCGTCGGATCTCCGAAGTGGTCCCGCTCCTGATAGGAAACCCAGTTCCGCCGGTTGTATCCCGCGAGCGGAGACACCTGCATCAGTTGCGGCAGTTGATCGATATCGAGAAAGACCATGAACAGCGGGTAGGTAAATTCGTGGCGCACAGGACTGAACCTGCGGTGACGCAACGTTCCACCATAGATTCCCGATTCCATCACGCCGCCACTTCTCTCGCTGTATTCCACGATGCGCCCAGTGTCTCCGCCACGCGGATCGCGGAATTCAGCCCGTCTTCATGGAAACCGTAGAACCAGTATGCGCCGCAGAAGTGAGTACGGTTGCGGCCGCTGATTTCCTGCCAACGCGCCTGGGCTCGCACGGCTTCCAACGTATAAAGAGGATGGAAATACGTCATCTCGCGCAGAATGTGGCGATCGGCGATGGAGTGAGTGTCGTTCAGCGTGACGCAATAGTCTTCTCGTGTGGGCAAGTTCTGCAGACGGTTCATGTGATACGTCAGCGTGGCGGCTCGCCGTTTGGCGCCAAGATGGTAGTTCCACGAGGCGCGTGCTCCCAACCGCCGGGGCAGAAGGCTCGCGTCGGTGTGCAGCACAGTCTCGTTACGGCTGGTTCGGAAGCCACTCAGCACCTGCCGTTCCAGTGGAGTCGAATCCTTCAGTAGTTGTAACGTTTGCGGCGCGTGACAAGCGAACACGACTTCGTCGAAAGACTCTGGCGGACAGCCCTCAAAACGAATTTCCACTCTCGCTGCAGTGCGCCTGACCCCGTCGATCTTCGCGCCCAGTCGAATCCGTTCGCGGTAAGGCGCTGTCAACGGCGGAATGTATGCGCCGCTGCCGCCTTGCAGCGCGTACCACTGAGGCGCTGTCGTCAGACCGAGGAGTCCGTGATTCTCGAGAAAGCGAATCAAAGTAAAGGCCGGGAAGTCTTCGATTTCTTCTGGCGATGTGGACCAAACGGCTGCTGCCATCGGGTGCAAATAGTAACGCGTGAAGTCGCCTCCGAACTGATTGGTACGCAGGTAATCCCTCAAAGTGATTTCTGCATTAGCCGGATCCTGCAGAAGCTTGCGGGCTTCCCGGTTGAAGCGCATTATCTCGGCCAGAAAACGATAGTGTCCCAGGCGAAATAAATTGCTCCTGCCCGCAAAAAATCCGCTCAGGCCACGGCTGCTGTATTCAAATCCAGTCTGGCGGCAAGACACGCCGAACGACATGTCGCTCGCTTGCCGGGCGATGCCCATCTCTTGGAACAACCGGACCAGATTCGGGTAGGTGCGGTCGTTATGCACGATGAAGCCTGTGTCGATCGGCAACACTCCGTGACTGGTTTCAATCTGATGGGTATGGGTGTGGCCTCCGAGACGAGCCTCTTTTTCGAACAACCAAACTTCATGTTTCTGGCTCAGCAGGTACGCCGCTCCCATTCCCGAAATCCCTGCCCCGATGACTGCAATTCGGCTCATGCCGTCTCACTCTCCGACAGCGGCACACGAATGCCCCGCAGATCCCGTGCTATTCCCAGCCAGTTCAACACCTTTAGCGCGTAGTAAGTAACATCCACTTCCCACCAGCGAAGTCCCTGCTGGCACGCGTACATGAATTTGTGGTGATTGTTATGCCAGCCTTCGCCCAGCGTGATGATGGCGAGGATGAAGTTATTGCGGCTGTCGTCGGCCGTGTCGAAGCGCCGCGACCCCCACAGATGCGCCACCGAATTGATAGTGAAGGTTCCGTGAAACAAGAGGACGGTCGAGACCACGAATCCCCACACGAAAGCTCCCAACCCTCCGCTAAGTAGCAGGACTACCGCTAAAACGGCGGGTGGGACCATGTAGTGCTTGTCCAGCCAACGCAATTCCGGATATTTGCCGAAGTCCTGGATCAGCGCCGGGTCATACCTGTCGTATTCGTTCGACAGCACCCAACCCACGTGGGCCCACCAGAATCCGCGCTTCAAGGGAGAGTGGATGTCTGGATCCTTGTCCGCATGCCGGTGATGAACGCGATGATGAGCCGCCCACCACAGAACGCCTTTCTGCCCGGAAGTCTCCGCCAGAGAGGCCATCAGAAACTGCCAGCCACGTCCTAACTTGTAACTGCGGTGGCTGAAATAGCGGTGGTATCCGGCGGTAATGCCGAACATGCGCACGACGTACATCGCCAACGTGAGCGCCAACCATGACCAGCGGAAAGGGACAAAGAACACGGCGATACAGGCCACATGCAGCAGCACAAACGAAATGACTGTCCCGAAACTGTAGTTGCGCAGTTGCTTGATCACAAAAGATTCCTGGATTTGCCTCTGACTTGTGACTTGGTTTCGAGAACCTCTGTCAGTCAGTACGCGCGTTGGCAGGGTGCCGGATTGCCGCTTGCCTTGTTCTACCAGTCCGAGCCATCTTTGTCAATCATTTGTCTATGACAATTCTTTGACACACATTACCGGAACTGCTAAGATTGCTTTCGATGCCGATTGCCTACCCGATCAGCGCCGTGGCCAAACTCACCGGGATTCCCCTGGACACGCTGCGCGCATGGGAACGCCGTTACCGCACAGTCGTACCTAAGCGGGCGGAGCGCGGACGCGTCTATTCCGAGGAACAAATTCAAAGACTCCTCCTGCTGCGGCGAGCGGTTGAGCAGGGGCACAGCATCGGACAAGTTGCCGCGCTCGGTGACCGGCAGTTGCGGGAACTTCTGGAGGAAAGCTCTGCCATCGCAACCGGGCAATCCGCTGCCAAGGCAACTGATTCGAGTGACATCCTGGCGCCGGTTCTGCACGCCCTCGACCGCTTCGACTATGCCGGGACCGACCGTGAAATCAACCGTCTGGCGGCGGCCATGGGCAGTCCGAGAACCTTCGTTCATCAAGCCGCGCTGCCGCTGATGAGGACGGTTGGCGAGCGCTGGCACGAGGGTAGGTGCAGCATCGCCCAGGAGCACATGCTGACTAGCCTGCTCACAGCCGTGCTGGCTTCATTTGTGCGAACCTATTCTCCATCCAATCCGGCGGCTCGAGTCTTGCTGGCGACTCCCAGAAATGAGCGCCACGCCTTCCCCACTTTGGCCGCCGCCATGCTCGTCGCAGCAGGAGGTATGGGAGCTATTTATCTGGGAACGGATTTGCCGGCGGCGGACATCGTGCTGGCGGCGCGTAAGAGTGAAGCCGATGTTGTCCTGCTCAGCCTTTCGTCCGCGCCCAACTCCGAAGTGCTGGACGATCTCGATACCATCGCCCGCAAGTCGCCGCGGGCTGCAGTTCTCTGGCTCGGCGGCTCTCCAGCACTGCACCTGGACAAGGCAACCGCGGGATCTCGTTGGCTGGTGTTGCAGGATTTCTCGGCGTTGGAGCACCAACTGTCGGCGCGGGGAGCAAGGTTCTAGCTGCGGCAGAAGCAATCTAATTACTCATGCACTTGCCTGATTTAATTTCCGCGTTGCTGGAACTCTGACATGACTCAATCGTATGTGGTTTTCGGAGCCTACGGAGGTATCGGTTCGACGCTTTGTCGCCGTTTGGCCAAGAAGGGAGCTAAGCTTCTGCTGGCAGGCCGGAACGAGGTGCGCCTGTCTGGACTGGCGGCCGAATTGGGCGCTGAAACATTCTGTCTCGACGCCTGCAACTTGCGACAGGTGGAGTCGTGCATGAAACGAGCGACGGAATCGCACGGTCCGACAAGTGGCGTTGCCAATTGCGTGGGCTCGCTTTTGTTAAAGCCTGCTCACCTCCTCTCCGAAGAGGAGTGGGATGCCACGGTAGCCACGAATCTAAAGTCAGCGTTCGCCGTGGTCCGTGGTGCAGCACTCACAATGGCGCAACAGGGAGGATCGGTTGTGTTGCTCTCCACGGCGGCGGCCCGCATCGGATTGGCAAACCACGAGGCAATCTCCGCCGCCAAAGCCGGAGTTGAAGGCTTGGCGCTCGCCGCCTCCGCCTCTTACGCCGCGAAAGGAATTCGGGTCAACTGTGTGGCGCCGGGAATGACGCGCACTCCGCTGACGGCCAAGTTGCTGCAGAACGAGATGATGGCCAAGGCATCGGCTGGCATGCATGCACTCGGCCGGATCGGTGAGCCAGACGAGATTGCTTCCGCGATCGAGTGGTTACTCAATCCCGAGCAGAGCTGGGTTACCGGTCAGGTGATCGGTGTGGACGGCGGACTCTCCCGAATTCGATCTCGGTCTTGAAGGGCAATACTATGTTCTTAAAACTTTATTTCATTGCCTTGCCGATTTTCTTTGGCATGGATATGGTCTGGCTCGGCGTAGTAGCAAAGAACTTCTACACGAAACAAATCGGATTTTTGATGACACCCAAGGTCAATTGGGCGGCCGCCATCCTCTTTTACCTCCTCTTTCTGGCAGGCTTGGTAGTTTTCGTCATTGCTCCAGCGGTCGAAAACAATTCTTGGGTGCGCGCGCTCATGCTCGGAGCCTTGTTCGGTCTTATCACCTATGCGACTTACGATCTCACGAATCTCGCCACGCTCAAGGATTGGCCGCTTGCGCTGACCGTGGTGGATTTGATTTGGGGAACCGTATTGGCAGGTTCCGTATCTGTCGGAACCTACTTCATCGCGCACAAGATCGGACTATGAACTACTATGCGACGTTGGGCGTCGTGCTGTGGGGATACATGACGCTGTGGTTCCTGGTCTCGTTGATCAAGAGAAGAAACGATGTGGCCGATGTGGCGTGGGGATTGGGCTTTGTCCTGATGGCGTGGACGTCTTTTTTTCTGTCTGGCGGGTCAGGAGCGCGGGGCGTACTGGCGGGCACCTTGGTGAGCATCTGGGGCCTGCGTCTGGCATGGCACATCCATGCGCGCCATCGAGGCAAGCCGGAAGATTTCCGTTACATGGCCTGGAGACGGGAATGGGGCCATTGGTTCTATCCCCGCTCGTATGCGCAGGTGTACCTTCTGCAGGGCGCGCTTCTTTTCCTCGTTGTATTGCCGGTGCTCATAATTAATCGCGCCCCTGGAGGCACGTTCGGTCTTCTTGAAGTCCTGGGCGTTTGCGTTTGGCTGTTTGGGTTCCTATTCGAGTCGGTCGGGGATGTGGAACTTGCGCGGTTCACAAGAGATCCCCAAAATCGGGGCAAGATACTGCAAAGCGGGCTATGGCGGTATACCCGGCATCCCAACTATTTCGGAGAAGTCGTGCAGTGGTGGGGCATTTGGCTCATCGCGATCGGCGTTCCGGGCAGCTGGTTTGGCATCATCGGCCCCCTCACCATCACCTTCCTGATCTTGAAGGTTTCCGGGATCCCAATGCTTGAAAAGAAGATGGCCGAGAATCCTGATTTCGCGGAGTACAAGCGAAGGACAAGCGAGTTTTTTCCTTGGGTTCCAAAGAGATGATTCACGGAGTGGATTCTGACATTGCTGTCCTCATCTGATTCCGGTGGCCGCGCGCTGGTCCTGCTGACTGGAGCCACTGGCTACATCGGAGGGCGTCTCCTCAAGGCACTTGAGAAGGCCGGTTGGCCGGTTCGTTGTTTGGCCAGACATCCCGAATTTCTGCAGCCGCGAGTAGCTCCCATGACGGAAGTGGTGAAGGGGGATTGTCTCGATCTGGCTTCACTCCAGTCAGCGCTGGCCGGAGTGCACACCGCTTATTATCTGGTTCACTCGATGGGATCGTCAGGTAAGTTCGAAGACGAGGACCGTCAAGCAGCCCGTAATTTCGCGGCATCTGCGCGCCAAGCCGGTGTTCGCCGCATCATCTATTTAGGCGGGCTCGGTGCAGAGGGCCAGTCGCTGTCTGCTCATTTGCGCAGCCGTCAGGAAGTAGCGGATATTCTGCGTTCCACTGGGGTCCCAACCATTGAGTTTCGGGCCTCGATCGTGATCGGCTCGGGGAGTCTTTCCTTTGAAATGATTCGCGCGCTCGTTCAGCGCCTGCCGGTGATGATTTGCCCGCGCTGGGTCGGCGTGAAGGCGCAGCCAATCGCCGTCGAAGATGTAGTCGCATACCTTTTGCAGGCGCTAGAACTGCCGGTCGGGGATGCGGCAGTATTCGAGATCGGCGGTGCCGACCAGGTAAGTTATGGCGAAATCATGCAGGAGTACGCACGGCAGTGCGGCCTCCGCCGCTGGATGATCCCGGTTCCAGTCTTAACCCCTCGCCTCTCGAGTTTGTGGCTGGGTCTAGTTACGCCGATCTATGCTCGCGTAGGACGCAAGCTCGTCGATAGCATGCGTAACCCCACGCTGGTCCGGAATCCGTCAGCGCTAAAGGTGTTCGACATCAGGCCGAGAGGTTTGAAGGATGCGATCGGAAGAGCCTTACACAACGAGGACCGCGAGTTCGCGGAGACGTCTTGGTCAGACGCCCTCTCCTCTTCCGGAAAGACCAGGTCGTGGGGCGGCGTGCGCTTCGGAACCCGGCTCGTGGACTCGCGCACTCTAAGCGTCTCGGTAACACCGACAGCGGCCTTTGCTCCCATCCGGCGGATCGGAGGAGCAACGGGTTGGTACTTTGCGGGCTTTCTTTGGTGGTCGCGCGGTTTTCTGGATCTCCTGGTAGGGGGCGTCGGAATGCGGCGCGGACGACGCAACGCCGAGACTCTGGCCGTGGGCGATGCACTGGACTTCTGGCGAGTGGAAGCGTTCGAGCCCGATCGTCGTCTGAGCTTGGTAGCCGAAATGAAAGTGCCCGGACGCGCTTGGCTCCAATTCGAGGTTGAGCCGATCGGTTCGCAGCCAGATTCGCAAGCAGCGAGTATTCGCCAGACGGCCATTTTCGACCCTGCCGGCTTGGGAGGTCTTATCTACTGGTACGCGCTGTATCCCGCCCATCGGTGGATCTTTGCGGGAATGCTCCGTGCGATTGCTGTTCGGGCAGTGTCCGAAGCTCGCGCGCACCGGTAACTTCCTTACAGGATCAATACATAGCCAGCATCGGCGAGATTTCGCCTGGATTTCTGCCCATTGCCAATCGTCTTCCCGCGCAGGTTCGCCGCGGCCTTCTCAACGCCGGAAATGGGGATAGAGCTTAATGCGCAAGAACATTCGTCCAGTGGCCAAGAGATTGGGGATTGATAAGCTGCACCTGCCAAAACACATTGAATTCTTTGGATTTACCCTCAACACCGAAGGGTCCGACGGGAGGAAATGCACCTTTCTGCACCTAGGGGGAACACGCCATCGCTCTGCAACTCTTTTTGGAATGATCGCGGGGACGACGGGACTCGAACCCGCGGCCTCTGCCGTGACAGCGAAATCTTCACCCGTAACTAACTGAAAACACGCGGCACGGATGGCGCTACAAAAACGTTTTAATGATCCTTGGAAACAGTTCATGGACTGTTATTGGACCATAATTTCGAGTGCGCCTCACGGCGTCGAATACTTGAAGTTGGCAGTCATTCGTCGTCGTTTTACGTCGGGGTTGATTGGACCAACATCTGTCAGGAGCAAGGCCTGAATTAGCTCAGGGTTACACTTATTTGGTACTCGCCACGACATAAACGTAGCGGAGCAAACCGCTCCGAGTGTTTGTGACGTTATGCTCCGTCTCGGGCGGACAGTAGAGGGCATGGTTGGCTTGAACGTCTAGCTTGGAACCATCCTTGAAAGTCATCACGCCCCGCCCCTCAAGCACAACGAGCAATTCCTCGTGTTGTCCTGTGCTGTGTTTCCCCACGGATTGGTTGGGCGCTAAAACCTCCAGTCCAGACTTCATGGTGACGCTCTCCGGGGGACCGGCCAGCACCTGTAGATAATTCTTGCCATGGCTATCGAGCTCAACGACTTTGGCATGGGGTTTTTCTTGAGACTTCGCGGGAATTGAGAAAAGTGAGCAAGAAAAAAATATTGCACTCGCCACGGATAAAATCTGTTTAGGTCTCGCTTCCATCATCTTGTGGTCTCCATTTTGTTAGTTTCGTGTTCTGTTCTCAGATACGGTGCGCTAAACAGGATCAACTCAACAGCCTTGAAAGGGATGCGTTTACACAAAAGGCGAAAGCACAGGCAATCGTAGTCAGGTAGGTAAACTGGATCATGGGCCACTTCCAACTGTTGGTCTCGCGGCTAAAACTGCTTCAGAGCGGGCCTGGCTCTACCCCGCGGCCGTCACTCAATCTCACTCGATAATTCAATCCCGCGGTTGTGCCTCCAGTTACGTCAACCGTCACCCCCGTGATACTTTTCGCAAAGTCGGACGCTAGGAACACAGCCGTATTCGCGATCTCCTCCATGAGCGGAAGTTTTTTCAACATTGTGTCATTTTGCATGCCGCGAAGAATCACTTCCATCTCCTTTGGGTTGCGGTCGATTGCCTGCTTAAACACCTGCGAATCTGGCGAACCACCCGAGCGTATGTTCACCACGCGCACACCATAGATCCCCAACTCCGAGGCGAGATTGCGAGAGAAGGTTTCAATGGCGGCGCATGCCGGGGCAAAGCCTGCTGTAAACGGGTAACCGATGCCGCCGGGTGTCGCGGTCAGGGATAAGATCACACCAAAACGCTGCTTCATCATGATCTTTCCTGCGGCGGTGGCCGTTAAGAACTGGCTCCGCATTGCGATGTAGACTGGACGAACAAAATCTTCAACACTCAGCTGAACCAGCGGGATATTCTGTACGACCTGATAATCGATCACACAGAAAGATAGGTCCAGCGTTCCTCCCTTGCGAATCACAGAATCGACGAATGCATTGACTTCGTTTTCGTTTGTGGCGTCCATCGCGCAGCCTCCGCACGTCCGCCGGAGGCAACAATTTCGTCCGCCAATTTCTGAACGGCAGAAAGATGTCTTCCTGCCAGAAAGACCTTTGCGCCTTCTTGAGCAATTGCTTTTGCAATCGTGCTGCCCAATGAACCGCCGCCCCCGTAGATAACGGCATTTCTGCCCTGCAATATTTGAGGATTCATGGATTTCACTCCGTGATTGTAGTTGACTCGTTCCCGTGCTGTCGGCATCCTTCGTTGTGCTACCTTCATTACCGCCGGAGCATCGCTGAAAGTCATTTCGCATGTACCAGTGGAACAAGCTCACCGCAGAAGTCGTGACAAGGCTGCGTTTACACCTAAGGCCGAAAAATAGGCAACCGCAGTCATGTAGGCAAACTGGATCGCGGGCCACTTCCAGCTGTTGGTCTCGCGGCGCACGACAGCCAAAGTGGACGCGCATTGCATGGCAAATGCAAAGAAGACCAGTAGCGCTATTGCCCCGGCAGGAGTGAGATCTTGCCGTAGCGCATTCTGCAGCGTCATCGATCGCGTTGCCGGGTCAGTTCCATAAATCGTGCCCAAGGTGCCGACGATGACTTCGCGCGCTATCACGGATGTCAGCAGGCCGACTCCGATCTTCCAATTGAAACCGAGTGGCCGGATGAGCGGCTCAATTCCATGTCCCAGGTAGGCGATCGCGCTGTGTTCCAGTTCCGGAGAATGGCCATGGTCCAGTGGGACATGCGTCAGGACCCAAACCATCAAGAAACTGCCAGGACGACCGTTCCCGCCTGCCTCAGGATGACCCGTACGGTCGAACAGGCGCAGCCCGACAGACTGCGACGTTGGGCGGCGATAGTCGGCAAGCTCCAGCATGAACGGAACGGCAGCAGATTAGAGTATCGAAGACTTGAGGAGTTTTGCGGTGGCAA
>CAVRYB010000066.1:0-47607 GCA_963725295.1 uncultured Acidobacteriaceae bacterium | reverse complement strand
AAACTGGGATTCTGAAAATGTCTTCATGGTGCGCATCAGGCGCGTTGAAAACATTAATCGTTTTTCAAGCCGTCACAAGCCGCAAGTGCAATCGCAAGTACGGGCCCGGACATTCTCACACCAGTTCCGGCTCGTCGAGTTTTTGCGGGCGTGGACCGCACGGTTTGCCGTCGGCGGTTTCGGGATATTCGAATACCTTGCCCTCGAAATTGCGGATCAGCACGCGGCCCGCGTTGCGGCACAGCACGTACTCGGGCGTGATGGGCACCTTGCCGCCGCCGCCGGGGGCATCAATGACGTAGGTGGGCACGGCGTAACCTGTGGTGTGGCCGCGCAGTTTCTCCATGATCTCCAAGCCCTTCGCCACGCTGGCGCGCAAATGCGCCGAGCCGGCGATCAGATCGCATTGGTAAATGTAGTACGGCTTCACCCGGCACATCAAGAGCTTCTGCACCAGCGCCTTCATCACGTCCGCGTCGTCGTTGACGTTCCGAGCAGCACGCTCTGGTTGCCCAGCGGAATGCCCGCGTCGGCCAGCCGGCCCAGCGCGTCGCGCACCTCGGTGGTCAGCTCGCGCGGATGATTCGACATGCACGCTGAGGAACAGCGGATGAAACTGCTTCAGCGTGGCGCACAGCTCCGGCGTGATGCGCTGCGGCAGGAAAATCGGGAATGCGCGTGCCGATGCGCAGAAATTCCACGTGCGGAATGGCCCGCAGCCGGCTCAGCAGATTCTCCAGCTTCTCATCGCTCAACAGCAGCGGGTCGCCGCCGCTCAACAGCACGTCGCGGACTTCGGGATGGGCGGCGATGTACGCGATCTGCCGGTCGAACTCCGGATGAAAATCGTAGCCGCTGGCGTTGCTCACCAGCCGCGAGCGCGTGCAATAGCGGCAATAGCCGCGCAGCGGTCCGTCACCAGAAACAGCACGCGGTCCGGATAGCGATGCACCAGCCCGGGCACCGGCGAATGCGAGTCCTCGCCGCAGGGTCGCTCATTTCCCACGGGGCGGTGTGGGTTTCCTCCACGCGCGGCACCACCTGGCGGCGCACGGGGCAATTCTCGTCCGCCGGATCGATCAGATTGAAAAAGTAAGGCGTGATGCCCAGCGCCAGCTTGTGGTTGGCCAGGCGCGCCCCGGCCCGCTCCTCGGGCGTCAGCGTGGGCATCAGGCGCTGCAATTGTTCCACCGTGGTGATGCGGTGCTTCATCTGCCAGCGCCAGTCGTTCCAGTCGGCCTCGGAAACATCGCGCCAAAAGCCCCGGCCGGCGGATCGAAAAGTTTTCAAGGCATGAACCCGGTGGCCCGAGGGCGGCTCCTCACCGCCGGCAGATAAATTGTCAGCCTGCATAATTCAGTTAGCGATATTAGCACAGGCTCGGGGTTTTTGCAAATGTGCGAGTACGGGTTCGAATCCCGCTCTCTCCGCCAATTCAAACGCCTGATTTTCTAAGAGCATCAAATCAGGTGCCTTTTTGGGGCCCGCGACATGCCGGCTAGGGCGCCCAACCACCGTGAGCTCCACCAAGCCGTACCTTGAATGGAGGCCACACCGGGCCAGCAGCCGTGACCAAGCATGGGGACGCGTTCCCAAATTGAATGCTCCACATGTGCCGATCGGATGATCTGGTCCGTGGGGTCAGTCGCGAAGATGTCATGCGCCTTGGGTAAGTTGGCTAGCTTGCTTTTTCTGCGCGGCGCCAAGGATTCCACGCGTGCGCACTGCCCGCCGAGCGACGGAGCATCAAGACCATGAGTTTGGGAATCTTGCAACTGAACAGCGGCGCTCCCGTGCAGGCGGCGGACGCTTTGCCGATTGGCCGCGCGACCGGCACGGCCGAAACGGACTACAGCGTATCGGCCGACGACGTGCTGCGCCTTGGCAACGGCACCTGCGTGAGCCAGTCGCTGGCCAAATTCATCCGCAACGTCGATCTGGACATTACGCCCAGCCTGTTTTTCGATCCGACGATTACCACCGGGCCGGGCGGCGCCAGCCTGGGCCGGCGGGCGAACAACCCGTTCACCACCGTGGCGCAGCTCAACAACTGGCTCGCGGCCAATGCCTATGGCGCGGGGCAGCGCATCGGCTTCAAGCGCGGGGTGATCTATAGCGGCGCGGTCAATCTCGCGCCGGTTACCGGCAGCGACGATGCGCAATGCATCATCGGGCCGTATGGCGATTCGCTGGCGCTGCCGCAAGTCGTCGGCGGCGTGGTCTATACCGGCTGGCAGGCGGTCGCCGGGTACCCGGGCATGTACGCAGGCGTCTTGCCGGTGACCGACACTTCGGTCGGCTATGAAACCGAGATCTACGAAAGCGGCGTGCGGCTGATCCGCGTTCCCCAGGTGGCCAATCCGACGCCGGCGACGGTACAGGCGGCCCTTGCGCTGGCCGCGGCGCACCAGGGCACGCCGGCGCCTTCCTATACCCCGGACAGCCTATATGTGAGCGGCATCGCCGGCTATTGCGCCTTCGACAACCTGGCCAACGTCCACTACATCATGCCGCTGTCGGCAAACCCCAATCTGGGGCAGATCGAAGTCGCCACCGAAGACATGGCCTTCAGCATTTCGATTCCCACGCAGGCCAACAACGGCAACCTGCTGGTGATGGGCATACACGCGAGGCTGGCGCGCAACATCGCCTTCGCCATCAATCCCCTGGCCGGGGGTGTGGGCACCTCGGGCAACAATATTGTGGTCGAGAGCTGCATTGCGGGGCAGTCGGGCGTCGACAGCACCAACGCCCAGGGCGCCAATAGTTCGATGGCGGCATTCTCGTTTTCCGGCAACTACGCCGACGACAGCTACCGCTGCCGCAATTTCGTGCATCGGGGCAATTTTTCCTATCAGGCGATGAACAATGCCGTCGAATTCGCGGTGGTGGACGGCGCTATCGTCGAATCCAACGAGAGCCATGAAATCAACGGCTGCTGCATCGTCGAGAATTTCGCCTCGTGCTCCAACGTCGTCGCCCGCTACAATCGCGGCTACGGCGATTTGTGGGCATGGTTTCGCGCCATCAACGGCGGCGGCTCCGCCAACAGCTACCAGAAGGCTGGATTCTGGCAGTCCGCGCTCTACGTCGCCGGTGGGGCTACCCAGATGGACACGGGCGGCACCAAGAACTCCAACAACACCTACGCGTTCAATCTCGTCGAGGACGTACCGCTGCAGTTCGCCCATGTGATCGGCGGCTCCTGCAAAATCCACCACAACACCTTCGTCAGGCGCGTCGCCAACTCCAACCAGACTTTCTACGAAGCAATCGGCAGCGTCAGCGGTGCCGCCAATTCCGCCGAGTTCACCAATAACTTGTGCGTTGACATGGGTGCCGACCAGTCGGGTCAAAATCTCTACACCATGAGCTTCGTGCAGCTCGACGGCACGTCCGCAACCAGCGGTGTGGCCCAGGGCCTGGTGCCGGCCGGCGACCGGAATTGCTACGCCACCGCCTATCAGGGCACCTGGATGATCAGTACCGGTTTCACCTGCGGTTTCCTGTTCGACGGGATGAATGGGGCATCGGCCAGCGCCGACGCATGGCGCCAAAAGGTCGCGCCTTACAACCTCGACCAGAACTCCTACGCCAACTGCCAGTACTTCGGCACCAACCCGAACGGCCAGATTGCGCACTCGCAAGGTGTGGTCGACTCGAAAGGCCGGCCGCTCGCCGGGTCAATCGTGTACGGCAACGGTGCCAGCGCCAGCCCCTCGGCGACCTTTAGCCGTGATCCACGCATCGATTATTCACGCGATATCGAGGGCAAGCCGATATCGCTGGCGCGCCCAACATCGGCTGTTACGGTGGCGTGTACTGACGGGCGGTTGAAGTTCTCTCAAGAAGGCGCGTGAGACGGCATCGACGCGCTGTAACCCGGTGGCACGAGCCTCAAGCTTTGGCGTTTCTCAAAGGGGCGAGCCCCTTTTTTCACAGCCGGGTTTCAGATAGGCCGGCGCCGCCGTGCCACGATCCCACCGATCAACGCCAGGCCGGCCAACATCAGGGCGTAGCCACCCGGCTCCGGCACCGGCGCGATGTCGAGCACGCCGGCGTAGGCACCGCCAAAGGTGCCGTCCACACTACCTCGCACTTCCAGGGTGTAGGTATTGGCGGCCAGGCTGATCGGGGTGATCACCACTACCTGGCCGGTGACGCCCGGCGCCGCGCTAAAGGCGGTGCTCCAGGACTGGTCCAAGGGAGTCACGCCCGCATTGAACGGGGCGCTGCCTTGGAACAGGCGTGCCTGCAGGTTATCAATCTGGATCAGATTTCCCAGGTTGATGGTCGCGGCAATGGTCTCGAACGACCCGGACGGCGAAAGCGTAAACGTAAAATCGTCCACGAATGCGCCGACTTGTGAAGCGAATGAATCGCCGTAGGCGGCAAATGCGGGCGGCGTCAGGGCGCCCAGGTTTTCGGTGCTTGCCGACGCAGGCAGGCTGACCGCGCCCAACACTCCGGCTGCCAGAAGACTGTTGATGATTCGTTTCATCCCTTTACCCTTAAATAGTAATTGCAAATGCGGTATGTTCGGCAGCGGGGCTTGGTGAAAGTCGCCCGGCTGCGCCTCTGGGTCCGGTGTCGTCAATCAGGCAATGATTGCAAACGCCGATGAGCGACCGCGACAGTGTGCGCGCCCCGTGTGAAGCGGAGTGCGGCAGGTCCCGCGGAGTCGCTAGTTCTTTTGGCGCATCTGCGGTGATCCTTGCGTACACATTTATGCCGCCCGCATGCGCTAGGACTTGCGCAAGCCGCGTTGTAGCCTGGCGACCCGCACGCGCCTTGGCCCGGCCTGCGCCGCCGCATCGGTGCTCCTCGGGCGAAACGCCTGGGCGACCGGGGCCGCGCCGGGTGCTACCGACCCACTCGGCTGAGGGCACTACCGGGCAGCGTGGTGCGGGCGCGCTCGCCGGTCATAACAGGCTCTAGCGGGTGATCCGAACGGACTATGCCAATTCGCACCGCTCGCGTGCATGCGGTCATGTTTCGGGACGAATATGCACGCAGGCTTGAACAGGGCGCGGAATGACATGCGGCGGGTTGCAGATCGATCCGCTGGCCCGTTCGCGGCTGCCCTGGATGGCTCAAGGTGCTCCCCGATCGACCACTGGCAAGAAGGGAGCGGGCAGCGCCATGCCGAATGTCCCTGTGGCTGCGCGCCTGCGCGCGGCGGCCGCCGGATCGCCCCACCGTTGGTTAATTTTGCATGAATGCGGCTATGTTCCACGAACCCCCACGAATGATCCGACCGGCGCCCTTGTTGATCTGCGCGCTGGCTTGCCTCCCGCTACTCGCCGCCTGCGGCAAGGGCGGCGGCGACAAGCAACCCGCCACCCAGGTGGCGGTCAAAGTCAACGGCGACGAGATTTCGGTGCATCAGATCAATCAGGCGCTGTCGCGCGCGGGCCGGCTGACACCGGATCAGGCGGCGGCCGCCGGCAAGCAAGTGCTGGAGCAGTTGATCGACCAGCAGCTGCTGATCCAGAAATCCATCGAGAAAAAACTCGACCGCGATCCCGACGTGCTCAATGCCCTGGAAGCTTCGCGGCGGCAGATCCTCTCGCAGGCGTATCTCGAAAAATCGGTAACGGCATCGATACCCAAACCGGCGCCCGACGAAATCAAGAAATTCTACGACGCGCACCCCGAATTGTTCGCGCAGCGCCGCATCTACCGCCTGCAGGAACTGACCGTCGCGGCCGGTGCGGAGCAACTGGCTGCCTTGCGTACCGAGGTCGCCAAGACCAAGAACCTGAATGAGGTGACCGTCTGGTTGCGCGGCAACAATATCCGTTACAACGCGAATGCCGCCGTGCGCGCTGCCGAGCAGTTGCCCCAGGAAAGCCTGCCGAGGATCGCACAGATGAAGGACGGCGACATCGGCATTACCGACACCGAAGGCGGCGCGACCGTGCTGCAGATGGTGGCCTCGCAATCCGTTCCGCTGGCTGAGGCGGAGGCTGCACCTTTCATCGAGCGCTTCCTGGTAAATCAGAAGCGCACCGAGCTGGCCAGCAGCGAAATGAAGCAGTTGCGCCAGTCGGCCAAGCTTGAATACATGGGCGACTTTTCAAGACGGCCGCCGCGGCGCCGTCCCAGGCCGGTACAGCCTGCGGCGCAACCGAAAGCCGACCAAAAAGCGGTGGCCAGCGAGGTCGACAAAGGCGTGAGCGGATTGCGATGATGGGCGCGGTATCGAAGTTTCAGGCGCGAATGTGGTCGCGGAGTGTCCTCTTGGCCGTGGTCTCGATGGCTACTGCGCTCTGCGCGCATGGGCGAACGGGCAACCGGCCGGTGGTTGATGACAGGCAGATGACGGCGGCGGCAAACCTGCCCCGCCGCCACCCCGGACAGCTTTGTCATCGGACCCGGTGACGTGCTCAAGCTCACGGTCTTTCAGTACCAGGACCTGACCACCGAGACCCGGGTGGCGGCCAACGGCACCATCGACGTGCCTCTGATCGGCGAGGTCAAGGTCGCCGGCATGCGGCCGATCGACGCCGAACGCAAGGTCGCCGGCCTGCTGCGGCAGGGTGGTTTCGTCAAGCAGGCGCAAGTCACCCTGGTGGTTACGCAATTCCGCAGCCAGCAGGTGGCCGTGCTGGGCAATGTCAACCACCCGGGCAAGTATCCCCTGGAACTGCCCTACACGGTGAGCGACGTGGTGGCGCTGGCCGGCGGGATCGCGACGACCGGCGCCGATACGGTGATCCTGAGCCGTACCGTCGACGGTGAGGTCAAAACCTATGAGATCGACCTGCCGGAGCTTTTCCTCGCTCCGGGCAATCGTTCCAAGGACATGCCCCTGATCAACGGCGACGTACTTTATGTGCACCGTTATCCGTTGTTCTATATCTATGGCGAGGTGCAGCGGCCCGGCTCCTACCGGGTCGAGCGCAACATGACCGTGATGCAGGCGCTGTCCACCGGCGGCGGGCTGACCTTGCGCGGCACCGAACGATGGCTGCGCCTGGACCGCCGTGCCGCCGACGGCAGCACCCAGAGCCTGCGGCCGAAAATGACCGACCCGATCCAGCCCGACGACGTGCTTTACGTCCGCGAAAGCATATTCTGAGCGCAATGCGCTGCGTTTCCACTTTAGCGATCCGGCCATGAATATCCAGCAATTCCTGATCATCCTGCGGGCGCGCCTGTCGCTGTTCGTCGCCGCCCTGGCTTTCACCGTATGCGGCACCGTGGTGGTGAGCCTGATCCTGCCCGAAGAGCTATACCGCCGCCGCCTCCGTGGTGGTCGACGCCAAGGGCGGCGACCTGATGAACACCACCGGGCTGGCGCTGCCGCCGCAAATGTCACCCGCTTCATGGCGACCCAGGTCGACATCATGGGCAGCCAAAGGGTGGCGCTCAAGGTGGTGGACAAGCTGCATATCGCGGACAGTCCGGTGGCCCAGGAGCAGTTCAAGGATGCGACCGAGGGCCGCGGCTCGATCCGGCACTACTACGCCGATTTGCTGCTCAAGAAGCTTGACATCGAGCCTTCGCGCGAAAGTACCCTGGTCAGCATAGGTTTTTCCGCCAACAATCCGAAATTCGCCGCCGCCGTGGCCAACGCCTTCGCCGAGGCTATGAAGCGCGCGCGAGAAGGTGGCGCCGTCGCGGCAGAATGCCGCGTGGTTCAGCGACCAGCTCAAGAGCCTGCGCGGCGATCTCGAGCGGGCCCAGCGCAAGCTGTCCGAGTATCAGCAGGCCAACGGCATCGTCAACGTCGACGAGCGGCTCGACGTCGAGAACACGCGCCTGAGCGAGCTTTCAACCCAGCTGGTGGGGGCTCAGGGACAGAGCTTCGAGAGCCGCGGCCGCAGCGCGCAGGTGAGCGACCAGGCGCGCCGGGGCCTGGGTCCGGACGCGCTGCCTGAGGTGGTGAGCAATCCGCTGATCCAGAATCTGCGCGGCGAGCTGGCGCGCGCCGAGGCGAGCCTGCAAGACACCGCCAGCCAGCTCGGCGACAACCATCCGCAGGTCGAGCGCGCGCGCGCCCAGGTGGCTGAACTGCGTGAAAAACTCGCTATCGAAATGAAAAACGTCGCCGGCAGCATCATCACCAGCGGGCGCATCGCCGAGCAGCGCGAGGCCCAGACCCGCGCTGCTCTGGCGCTGCAAAAGGAAAAGGTGCTCGAGATCAAGCGCCAGCGCGACGAGATGGCCGTGCTCACGCGCGAAGCGGAAAACGCGCAGCGCATTTTCGACATCGCCCTGCAGCGTTTCGCCCAGACCAATCTGGAAGGCCAGACCACGCAGGCCAACGCCACCCTGCTCAACGCGGCGGTCGAACCATCCACCCATTCCAGCCCGCGCCTGGGTCTCAATATCACCCTCTCGATCATCCTGGGCACGCTGATCGGCCTGGGCGCGGCATTGCTCGCCGAACTGGCCGACCGGCGCGTGCGCTCGGTGGAAGACCTGGGCGGCGACATCACCCTGCCGGTGATCGGCGTGATCGGGCCGGCCGGACGCCTGCCGGCGCGCGGCCGCCGGCTGCTTGGACTGTTGCCCGCGCGCGCGGGCATGGCTTGAGGAGGCCGCGCCAATGAATACCGTACTCGAGGGCACATTCGCGGAAGAGGCGCGGCCTTCGGCCAACGACGCCTGCGACAACCGGCGCATCGGCGCCATCCTGGTCGACGAGGGAAAATTGCGCATCCAGGACGCCGAACGCATCCTCTATGCGCAAAAGGAAAAGGGCCTGCGCTTCGGCGAGGCGGCCATCGCCCTGGGACTGGTGACGGAGAGCGACATCCAGCGCGCCCTATCGCTGCAGCACGACTACCCCTACCTGCTGCCCAATGAAAGCAAGGTCAGCCGCAAGCTGGGCGCGGCCTACGAGCCCTTCGGCAAGCAGGGCGAGGCGCTGCGCGCGCTGCGCAGCCAGTTGCTGCTGCGCTGGTTCAGCGGAGAGTCTGAGCGCCGCACCCTGGCGGTGGTCAGCCCGGACCGGGGCGACGGCCGCTCGGTGCTCTGCGCCAACCTGGCGATCGTGTTCTCCCAGCTCGGCGAAAGCACCCTGCCTGTTTGGCTGCTTCTTGTTTCAGTCCCAAGCCTTGGTAGACGCGGCTTAATCGATAGTGATCCTCCGCTGAATCAGGGCGCAGCTGGAGCAGACCTCCAACCAGTGGCGGGCCTCCTCGAGATGATCGGTCCATTCCAGTGCTCGCCCCATCGAACAGTTGGCGACGGCATCGTGAGGCGCCAAGTTCACTGCCATGCGGAGACGGCGGAGGACATCTGGAGCAGCGGATTGATCGCCGCGAGGTAGGCTTTGCGGAAAAGCAACGCGCCGCACCAGAGAATCGCGGCGGATTGGTCGGCATTCGAACTGGCGGGGGAATCGGCGCGGCCGCAAATCGCTTCGACCGCCGCGGGAGCAGGTCCAGTCGCGTTATCGATTTGTGTCGAGCCAAGGTACGCGAGTACGCGACCCGATCCGCCATCAAGTTTGTCGGCGCGCAGGAAAGCAGCCACACTCTCGTCATTTTTCTCGGTGAAATAGTAGGCCATGCCAAGTCCGACATAGATGCGAGCTGAATTTGGAAAGCTGGCGGTGGCTTGCTGGAAAACGGACACGGCAGGCGGGTAGTCCCCGAACTTCAGGAGTTCCGCGCCCAACGACAAGCGATACCGTTCTTCTTCGGGAGCGAGAGCGATAGCCTGCTCGTGGCTGTGGACAGCGCCTAGGCGATGGCCTCGTTGTTCTTCAATGTCTCCCAGAAGATCCTCGATTTCGGCGGAGTCCTTGCGGTCGCGGAGCGGCGCCAGCGTGGCGAAGGCTGCATCGAATTGGCCGGCGCTGTATTGTTCAACGGCCAGATTGTAGACGAGTGTGTCATCACCGCCGCTAGTGAGTTGCACCGCCGCTTGTAGGTCTTCCACAGCATCCGCGTGTTTGTCAGCGGATGCGAGAGCCTCAGCGCAGCGTACTCTCAGGTCCAGTTTCTGGTCCTGCGGCAGATTCAGTGTGCGGAGACTTTCCAGCGTAGACGTGAAGGCGTCGTGTCCTGCTAGTTGCGCCCTCAGCAGAAGCAGTCCGCTGTTGGGAGCGGGATGTTTCTCGTAGAGTGGGGCAACGTGCCGGATGCAAGCTGGCCAATCTCCGGCCTGCGCTTCCGCAACCGCAGTCACCAGTTGCAGTTCCTCGTCGCTGGGCATTGCGTGCAGCGCCGCCTCCATGGTATGGGCAGCAGCGTGCGCATCTCCGAGACCGGACTGGATCGACGCCAACAATCGAAAATGGCGGACTTGATCGTGGAGGACGGGAGGAGGAGGGACTGAACGAATGCTGGCCAAGGCCTCTGCGTACTTGTGCTCTCTGGCGAAAACCAGGGCCAGTTCTTCCCGAGCCTCGTTCAGTTTTGGGTGGTGGCGAACGGCTTCGTCGAGGATCTGTTCCGCCGCAGATAACGATCCCGTCTTTATGTAGAACGCGCCCAGGGCTAATTCTGCTGAAGATGCGAATGGGTGAAATTGCAGGGCTTTGCGAAATTCCTGCTCAGCCTGATCATTGTGGCCGCTCCCCGCGTAGATTTCCGACAAGGCCAGGCGCGCGTCCAGATCCGCAGGATGAGCTGCCAGACTGGACTGCAGTAATGCGACAGCTTCTTCTGTATGCCCACTGAGAGCCAACTTCTGAGCACGCGGCGTTACCGAATCGGTCGTATATTTTTCGGGTGCTGCGAGTGCCGGGGCTAAAAGCGCGAGGAGGAGAAACATGTAGAAGAAGAGAGCCGCCAGCACTCGTTTCGCACGCGCTGTTGACACTCGATTCATTCGCAGTCCTGCAACGACCGTAATCCTATCGCTATACACAGGGCGGGCTGACCGGACGTATTGCAACCATTGTTCCGTAATACGGATATAGTTCCGCGTCGTTTTATTGTTGACGCTACCGAGAGGATTTTATAGCATGGGCCGGCTTGATTTCGCACTTTTCGGCGGAAGTTGCAGTCCGGCGGCAAACTCAATCATCAGGTCTAAAGCAGGGGAAAGAAGCAATGAAGAGGAGTGGGATCTCCAGGCGGGATTGTCTGGCGCTGCTGGGCGCCGGAGCGGCGGCAACCATCAGCAACGCGGTAGGCGAGACGAAGCCGACATCGGTAAAAGCTGGCACAGGCGAGCCGACTCAACGACGTAGCTCCATCGCGATGCAAAGCGCACAAGAGGAATTGAAAGAACTGGGCGCTGTGCCCTTGCGCGCCTATGCGCCTACGCCCGTTCAATCCAGACCGGAGCATACCGACGCTAGTTCTGGGAGCGGAGGCTGGCAGATCAACCTGCGTGATGGCTGGGAACTGGTTGAGGCGGACGACGCGCTTCCTCCTTGCCAATACGCCTCCGACAGTAAGTGGATCAAAACGCAGGTGCCACGGCCGGTACAGTACGCCCTGATGGAAGCGGGCGAGGTGCCGAATTTGTGGTACGGAGATAATTTCAAGAAACTACAGTGGATCCAGAAGCGGGATTGGTATCTGCGGCGGCGCTTCGTAGTTCCTGAGACATGGCGCGATTCGGTGATTCGCCTGCGATTCGACGGCATGGACTATCTCGGCATGGTCTGGCTCGACGGCGAATATCTCGGCGGACATGAAGGTTCGTTCGGAGGGCCAACCTTTGATATCAGTTTGAGGGTTGTCCCCGGCAAAGAGCATGAACTGCTGGTCAGATTGGTGCATGAGCCACACGATTTGCTGCCCAACTACGACAGCTCCAGCGAAAATCGAAATCCCAGAGTCGTAAAGCCCGATGCGCAGGATGCCGAGAGTTATCAGTGGGGAAATCGGTACCGCACATTCGGCCTTTATCAGCCAATCCGATTGGTCGCTACCGGGCAGGCGTACATGGAAGCACCATTTGTGCGGACCGACGCGATTCGTTCCGATACGGCGACGCTGTGGGCGCAGGCGATGCTGACCAATACAGGCACAGCGGCCTTCGATGGCGCGATCGAGGCGAAGATCGTCGAAGTTGCGAGCCAGCAGGTGGTCTGGCAAGCGAAGACGCGTCAGAAGGTTCCGGCTGGCAACTCGTTTTGGGAGCGGGAGATCGAACTCAGCCATCCGAAATTATGGTGGCCGAATGGCATGGGGGAGCAACCCCTGTACCGGCTGGAGTTGAAGCTGTTCAAAGATGGTGCACAGCTAGATACAATTACGAGCCGTTTTGGAGTGCGGACGCTGCAGTTGAAACGAAACCCATCGTACCCCGACTCGCCCCGAGCTGTTCCCGCTGATAAAACTCTCGAAGATGAAGCGTACATGTATTTGTGGGTAGCCAATGGCAGGCCGTTCTATGCCAAAGGCTCCTGCTGGATGACAAGTGACGATGTCCTGCAACTCCCATTTGAACGCGAAGAATGGATGATTCGGGCAGCCAAGCTGAACGGTCAGAATCTGCTCCGCTTGAACGGCGGCACGTCAATTATTGAGACGGAACAGTTCTACAACCTCTGCGACGAGCACGGCCTGATCGTGTGGCAGGAGGTTCCGCTCAATTGGGCCGATACTATGGGCACCACGACTCTGCCGGTTTGGCGGGAACAATTAACCCAGAGCGTGCTTAGAATCCGGCAACATCCCTCGATCGGCATCTATGTTGCAGGCAATGAATACGATCCTTTCCAGGATACGATCGAGGCCTTTCTAGGACTGATCAGAGAAATACTCGCCGGCTACGACGGCAGCCGTCCCTTCCGCATGAATTCGCCGTGCGGTGGCGACTATCACGCCTACGAGCCACAGGAGATCTACACCGCCGACGAAAACTGGTATCACAAGATATTTGATCGCGGGCACTATTTCATCTCCGAATGGTCTTTCAGTGGCTTTGCGAACCTCTCCTTGTTGAAGCGAATGGTCCCGGCTACGGAACTCGAAATGAAGCCGGTAGGTTACGACGTCGAAAAGTTCAAGCGCCGGTACACAACCATTCGAGATCGAAGCGCGGAGCTTGGCTACACCTTCGTCAAGAGTTGGGTGCGGGCGTCGTGGTACGGAGACTTCGGGAAAGCTGATCTGGAGGAGTTAATCGAGTGCAGCCAGATGGGATACGAGCACAACATGGGTGTCGTTCTTGAGCAGTGGCGCGCACAGTTTCCATATACGGGTGGGCAGACCCTGTGGACCTACAATTCCCTGGGTCCGATCGCCAATAGCTGGCACCTGATTGACTGGTGCGGTCAACCGCAAATTCCTTTTTACGCGGGGCAGCGCGCCAACGAACCGGTTCACGTGATGGCGGACACGGGGTTTTTCTCCTGGGGGCCGGGAGATACTTTCCACGCTTCGGTGTTTGCTCTGAATGACCGTGCGGAAGTGCTGAAGGGCAGCCGCATCCGCGCCCGCATCTACGACCGGGCGATGCAAGTGGCGCATGAAGAAGAGTGGACCAGTGACGTTCCGGCGGGCGGATACGCAAGTGACGGACGCGAAGTGCGCTGGCCCATCCCCTCCAACACCCTGGAAGGTTATCTGTTCTTTGAGTTGACCCTGAGCGACGCCTCGGGATCGCGGCTTTCGCGTCGAATGTACTGGTTGCGCATCCTGCAAATGCTGGCTGATCCGGAGGCTCGAAAACGCTGGCAAGCCGGGCCGGTGCCGGAGACATTGAATCAGACGGGTCCATGGTTGAAACCTCAAATTGAGGCGCTGGGCACTTCATTACAGGCGACCATCAAACTCGAGGGACAGTCGCAGAAGGAAGCAGAAGTCAGCGTCACGGTCGAAAATTCTGGTAAAACTCCTGCCTACCCCGTGCGCTTGCAGGTAACGCCGGATGTTTATTCTGTGCTGTGGACGGACAACTATTTCTGGCTGGCCCCTGGTGAGAAGGCAACTCTGCGTGGTACGGTGCGTTTGGATATGAGCGGGCTCGATCCGATCACGAAACCTGCGATCGCCAGCCCGTCAGACCTGCGGATTCGAGTATCGGCCTGGAATGCGTCGGCGACGGAGTTACGCTTGCGCTCGTGACCGGAATTTCTCAAGAAGATCTATCCTTATATATAGGACCTGAATAACACTTGAATAACGCTGACTTGTGGCCCGTGCTGCGATCGTCTGGCCACTCTGCACTGGAGCTCAAATGAAGGTTGCACATTCCTGCGTCGCAGCGTTTCTGTTGCTCGCGATATCGGCCTCGGCCCAAGACATCCAAGGCGTCTGGCAAACCACCATACAAGAACACGGAAAGCCGTTGCGCTACGTGGTTCATATCTCAATGGACAACGGGGCAATCGCCGCGACTCTAGACGTCCCCGAGCACTTTCAGTTTGACGCCCCGGTGGACTCGATCGTCTTAAATCAATCGGTCGTAAATTTCCGCGTGGGGCAAGTGTCTTATGAAGGCTCCCTATCGGCGGACGGGCAGACCCTGCAAGGAAGTTGGTCGCTTACCCCGGGGAAGGCGATCTGGCAACGCGTGCCCCCTGGTCCTGCAAACAAAATGGAATCGGTAGCCAAGCGGCTGAAATCTCTGATGTATCTTCCCGAAGAACAATGGAAGATCCATTCCGGCGATATTGCCCACGGCGAAGCAGTCGATCTCGACGATAGCTCCTGGAAGGTTGTAGGACCGAACAGCACGGGCCCGCACGACGCATTGTGGTATCGGCGTTGGATCGAAATTCCCAAAACTCTGAACGGTTACGATCTCACCGGAGCCAAGGTGTGGTTCGATTTTCAGGATGACGCCAACGGTCCGGCGACACAGATTGTCTATTTCAATGGACGTCGAGTAGCCATGGGCGATGACCTTGAGCCCATCGTATTGTTTGAGCCAGCAAAGCCGGGCGACAAAGTTTTAGTCGCAGTCAAGCTTCTGCAGACGGTGGATCAAAAACACTTCACGGGTGCCGATCTACGGATCGATTTTTCCAGCAGTCGGCCCGACCCAGCCCGTTTTTTTCAAGAAATGGGCGTTGTTTCAACCCTCGCACCCTACGTGGGACCGGCTTCCGCAAAGTTGCAGGCTGAGCTGGCACGGTCGGCCGATGCGGTCGACCTGGACGCGCTAGCGCGAGGTGATCAAAGTGCCTTCGACGCATCGCTCATCAAGGCGCGCTCGATTCTCGAACTGTTAAAGCCGTACCTGCAGCAAACGTCGGTCCGGCTCACGGGAAATTCGCACATCGATGCGGCGTGGTTATGGCCGTGGACCGAAACCGTCGATGTGGTGCGGCGGACGTTTGGTACCGCGCTGCAGTTGATGGACGAGTATCCGCAGTCTACTTATACGCAATCAGCCGCCGCTTACAGCGAATGGATGATGGAGAAATATCCATCGGTTCACCAGCAGATTCTGGATCGCGTAAAGCAGGGACGATGGGAGATGGTGGGTGGGATGTGGGTCGAACCCGATTTGAACATGCCGGACGGCGAATCGCTGGTGCGGCAGCTCCTGATCGGCAAACGCTTCTTTAAGGACAAATTCGGTACCGATGTGCGCATTGGTTGGAATCCCGACTCGTTCGGATACAACTGGCAGTTGCCGCAAATTTACAAGAGGTCGGGGGTCGACTACTTCGTAACGCAAAAAATGGCGTGGAATGACACCAATCAATTACCGATGAAGCTGTTCTGGTGGCAGTCTCCAGATGGCAGCCGTGTACTAACGTATTTCCCGCATGACTACGTGAACGATGTCGAACCGTTGAGAATTGCCTCGGATGTAGGCGCGCTCAAGGCTGCCTCGCCGGGCGTGCCCGAGATGATGCACCTGTTCGGAGTCGGCGATCATGGAGGTGGCCCGACCAGGGTGATGCTCGAAGATGGAGTGCACTGGACCAGGAGCGACGTGATTTTCCCACCAGCCAAGTTCGGCGTTGCCCAGGGATTCTTCTCGGATGTCGAAGGCAAAGCTGATACCGCGCAGTCGCCTGTCTGGAATTACAAAACCTTGGCTGCGGGAAACGCACAGTTGCCGGTGCCTCCGGAGGGAAAATTCAGTTTGCCGGTTTGGAATGATGAACTCTATTTCGAGTACCACCGCGGCGTATTCACGTCACAGGCGAATCACAAGCGGAACATGCGTGAGAGCGAAGAACAGTTGCTCAATGCCGAAAAGTACTCTTCGCTGGCATGGCTCTCGGGAGTTGCGTATCCTGGCGCGGAACTGACCGAGGCCTGGAAAAAGGTTCTGTTCAATCAGTTTCATGATCTCGCCGCAGGTTCAGGTATCGCCGACATTTATCGGGACTCCCAGCGCGACTACGATTTTGTCCGGCTGCAGGCAGAGCATTTAACTTCGCACGCTCTGCAAACGGTTGCGAGCCAGATCGACACCAAGGGACAAGGCAAAGGTGTGCCGATTCTGGTGGTGAATCCGCTCGCATGGGAGAGAACCGACTTGGTTTCCGTCGATGTGCAGATTGGGGAACCGGCAGACAACGGACTCTCGGTGCTGAATTCCCGAGGCGAATCACAACCGTTTCAGGTGCTTTCGAAAGATCCCGCTCTCCATACCTATAAGCTGCTAACGGAAGCCACGAATGTGCCCTCGCTCGGCTATCAGGTTCTTCATGTGGTTTCCGGAGCGAGCGCCCCGAAAACCGATATAAAAGTCGACGGGCTGACATTAGAAAATTCCGCGCTCCGCATAACCGTTGATCCGAAGACGGGGTGCATCGCCAGCCTTTACGACAAAGCCTCGAAGTTCGAATCCATCGCGCCGAGCGGCTGTGGCAACGAACTCATAGCTTTCAAAGACACCCCGCGGGATTACGATGCCTGGAATATCGATGCGGACTTCGAGCAGCAATTCACGAAACTCGACATGCTGGACTCAGTCGAGGTAGTTGAAAAAGGTCCGGTGCGCGCCACGATACGAGTCATTCGAAGCTGGCAAAATTCCAAGTTCGTTCAGAACATCTCGATTTATGCCGGCTTGAATCGCGTCGACATTGGCAATGAAATTGACTGGCACGAAACGCACGTTTTGCTAAAAGCGGCCTTCCCGCTGGCCGCCTCGAGCAGCGAAGCGACCTACGAAATTCCTTACGGATCCATTGAACGCCCGACCACCCGTAACAATCGCTTTGAGACAGCTAAGTTTGAAGTTCCGGCGCTCCGCTGGGCCGATCTCGGAGACCAAAACCACGGCTTCAGCCTGATCAACGAATCGAAGTACGGATACGACGCGAAAGCCAATGTTCTGCGAATTTCATTACTTCGCTCGCCGACCTGGCCTGATCCTGACGCCGACCGCGGCCACCATAGCTTCAGTTATTCCCTCTATCCTCATCGCGGAGACTGGAAAGAGGCTCTGACTGTGCGGCGCGGGTATGAGTTCAACTACAAACTCTCAGCTATGCAAGTGGAGCCTCATGCCGGAACTCTGCCCGCCGCCCAATCGTTCGTGGATATCAAAGCGAACAACGTTGTACTCACCGCAGTTAAAAAAGCGGAAGATAGTAATGCGTTGATCTTCCGCTTCTATGAATGGGCGGGCAAGGCCGGAGACATTCAATTCACGGTTCCGCCTGGGGCGATCGATGCAACGGCTACAAATCTGATGGAACGGCCCGAGGGCCCTGCGCTGCCGATCACGAAAACTAATCTGGTCAGTGTGCCGGTGCATCCGTTTGAGATCGTGTCGGTCCGGGTGAATTACCCGGCAACTTCCAAGTGACAGCTACTGGCGGGGCTCCTGGATGGTCATAACCCGATCCACTTCGACATCACGGAGCTCCTGCCGAATCCCGCTCGGCCAGCGAATTTGAAGCTCCTTGATGCGTCGATTCGCTCCCAAGCCGAAATGGATGCGACTGTCGCTCGACGACGCGTATCCAACGGCGGTCGAAACCTGGTTCCATTGCGACTTGCCGTCTTCGGTCGTAATGCGAATCTGCGCCCCGATTGCCATACGATTGCTTTTCGTGCCCACCAGATTGAGCAATATCCAATGGTTATTGCCGGGAGAGACATTGTGAAAGAGTTTGACGGGCCCGCCAAGCACAGAGACCAGCGCGTCATTGCGGCCGTCGTTATCAAAATCGCCGAATGCCACGCCGCGATGCGCAGCTTCGAGTTGAAAATCCGCTCCCGCTGTAGCGCTCACGTCTTCGAACCTACCGTTACCAAGATTGCGAAAAACTGAGTTTGCTTCGGGGTATCGCCGGTTGGGCAACAGTACACTAATGTTATCCACGACGTTGGAGCGAGCGACGAAAAGATCTTTCCATCCATCATTATCGAGGTCGTAGATTCCGTTTCCCCAGCCCGACATATTTGCTGTAGCCAAGGCCAACCCGCTGTTGACGGTAGCGTCTGAGAAATTCCCGCCGCCACGATTCAAATACAGCGGGAACGTCTCGTGTTCGATGGCCGTATGCCAGATGTCGGGCCGGCCATCATTATCGACATCCCTGAAATCTGACCCCATCCCCGAGAGCGCTGTTCCGTGTGCGCCATAGGCCACCCCCGCTTCCAGTCCGATCTCTTCAAACTTCTTACCGCCGAGGTTGTGGAACAGAAAATTGCGGGTCGTGTCATTGGCCACGAACACATCCATGAAGCCGTCGCCATCGCAATCGGCGAATGACACGCTCATTCCCTTCCCCATCTTCGCCGCGATTCCCGTCTCCTCGGAAACATCGGTGAACGTGCCATCCCCGTTGTTGCGATAGAGAGCATTGTGCAGCGGTGCATAGAACTTGGGATGGCAGTATCCGCGGACGTCGCTGCTGAGCGCGCAAACCGGGTCTTTGTTCACTTCCCACTTGCAGTAATTGACGACGAAGAGATCCAGCAGACCGTCATTGTTATAGTCAAACCACCCCGCACTAACCGACCACATCTTCTTGCCATCCAGAAGCGCCCCGCCCACTCCAGCTTTCGCCGTGACGTCGGTGAAGGTGCCGTCTCCGTTGTTGTGGAACAGCTGATTGCCGGTGACATTCGCGACAAACATATCCGGCCATCCGTCGTTGTCGTAGTCGCCCACCGCCGCGCCCATCCCGTAGCCGGAGCCAGCGACGCCGGCTTTTTCCGTCACGTCTGTGAACGTGCCATCGTGGTTGTTGTGAAACAGCCGGTTCCAGTATTGCGGAGACTCCTTCTGCAGCGAAGGGATGGCCGCGCCGTTGACCAGATAGACATCGAGGTAGCCGTCGCGGTCGTAATCAAACAGCGCAACTCCGCCGGTCATCGTCTCAATCTGGTTTTTGTTGGGAGTGGGACTGTTCGCGGTGACAAAGTGCAGTCCGCTTTTCGCGGCTATTTCCTCAAATCGGATTCCACTCGATACGCCAGGCGCGGCATTGTCCGCGCCGAAGGCCCGGGCGCCCCGCGGCCCGAAAGCCAACAGACCTGCAGCGGCCGCAGCTTTGCCGAAGAACTGTCTTCGATGCATAAGTCAGCACAGCTTAAACCATCGGAATCGCAACGGGAAGTGAAAGCGGAATGTGGTAGTTGAAAACGGGGGAGGGCGGGAACCTGCGTGGGGGCAGGCTCCCGCTCCGTCTAGCTAGAACGTGTAGCGCAACGCGAATTGGATTTCGCGCTGGTTGTCGGGAAGCGTACCGAAAATTCTTGCGCCGCCATTTGAACCCCCTTGATCGGGATTGCGATTGGGCAGGCCGAATTGCGGATGGTTGAAGACGTTGAACATCTCGACGCGGAACTGAAACTGCTGCCGCTCAGTGATCTTGAAGTTCTTGAACGTAGAGAAATCAAAGTTCACCTGGTGAGGCCCAAGCAGGTCGCCATCTCCGGCATTGCCAAACTGGCGAGCGGATGTTTGCCCGGGAGCGAGGTCTGGTATGACAAAGGCGGCCGGGTTGTAGAAGCATATGAGCGTCTGGTGGCCTGGGTTATCGCAACCATCGGCCGCTTGTTGTGCGATGTTGAAAGAGAAATCGGTCGGATCATGGATTTTGTTCGGCATCGCGGCCGTGCCCGTGTTAGTCGGATCAAACGAAAGGAAGGCAGTGTAATGTTCCCCGCTTCGTATCGTGGTGATTCCACCCACTTGCCAGCCCCCTGCCACGGCGTTCATCACTGAGTTCATGTCCCCACCGTAGGCTTTGCCACGGCCGAACGGCAACTCGTAGGTGTAGCTGACCGTAAGGCGGTGACGGAAATCTGGATCTACATTCCCTCTCTGGGCGTTCGGAAAATCTGCAATTTGGGTGTTTCCAGTGTGAGCGCCCTGGAAGCTGCCGATGTCATGCGACCACGTGTACGACCCGAGTAAGGTAAAGCCACTGGAGAATCGTTTTTCGAGCTTGGTCTCCAAACCATGGAAACCAATGCTGAAGTTCGGGTAGTCAATTGGGTTGATCACCCCGAGGAAAGGTAGAACGCTGTAGTAAGGGCGACCGTAATTCCCCGACTGCAACGGATCAATTGCCGGATTACTGGTGAAGTTGGTGTCCAGCGGCTGCCGCGGTTGGTTCAGGTTGCTGTCTTCGTTGTTCCAAATACCGGTAGCATGAGTTCCAACATAAGCGACATGCAGTACCCAATTCTTTGCCAATTCGCGTTGAACCGAAAGATTCCACTCGATCACGCGTGGCGGCTTGCGCACTGGGCCGGTGGTTTTCACCTGACCCGACGGATCGCTGGGATCGCTGGTGGGCAGCTGCGCCGGGAATCCCGAATCAATCATGGTGGCGAGAGTCGGAATCGTCGAGGAGGGCGTATTCAGTTGGTAATACTGGAGGTTCGGAGGATTTTCACCGATGTCATTGAACTGGTTGCCCTCGGGTGCATAGAAGATGCCGAAGGCGCTGCTAATCACAGTTTTGCGATCCTCGAAGGGCGACCAAGCGAAGCCAATTCGTGGTCCGAAGTCTTTCTTGTCATAGCCGACCCCGGCATTGGGTTTAGCTCCGGGCCCAAAGTTCAGATCGACCACGTTCGTGGTCAGATTGAAGTTCCCGACTTTACCGCCAATGGGAGACATAATGTCATAACGCAAGCCGAGATTCAGCGTGAGGTTCTTCGTGACCCGGATGTCATCCTGGAAGTATTCCCCGAGTTCAAAAAAACGGGTGTGGTCTTTGTACGCCAACCCGTCTTGTTCGCGATAGTCGGGCACGCCGAGTAGGAGATCCGGCAACCCATACTGGGCCGGAGAGCTTGTGGACGCTGACGTAAACTGCCCATTAAAGTTGAATTGACCAAAGGCTGCCTGTGATTGATAGAAGTTCCGCTGGTACTTCCGATAGTCGACTCCAATCTTGATCGTGTGCTTTCCGTGTATCCAACTCACGGAGTCCGCGACCTGATACATGTTGTCAGCTGAGAGTTCAGGGATCCAATAGGAGTTGCCTAAGTCGGAGTATGCATTGATTCCGATATTGGCCAGACCAGAGGTTTCTTCGTTGCCGCGATTGGCGTTCGGGATACCTACCTGGTCGGAGATGTTCTGGCCAAAAGTCGTAGAGGCAGAGGTCACGTCATAGCGAATAAACGCGACCCGAAGGTCGTTCAGGATGGTGGGACTAAAGGTATGGCTCCAACCGGCGGCATGGTTTTGCTCACGCATGTTCATGTTGCCGCCACAGCAGCCACCGGCCTGTCCCGGTAGGGGCGGTGGAGCAAACTGGGGATGATCCTCAACCGAAGCGTGGCCATAGAGCTGGTTGCGATCGTTCATTTTGAAGTCGATGCGAGTATCGCCCTGGTTGCCGTCGTTTGTGGCGACCGGGAAATAAACAAAGTTGTTGTTCACACCAGCACCGGGGACGTTCGGAAGTGGATAGAGGTTCGCGATGTTCAGTCCGATTTGGTCGAGGCGGTTGGTGGGAATCACAGACGGGTTAGAGGGGTTCAAGAGTTGTCGGGCACCGGTAATAGGGTCGGTGGTGGCGGGGTCGTAAAGCGTCAGCCCGCGATCGGTGAAATCACCGCCGCGTTCCGCCATTGAAGGAACCGTGCCATAGTCGCTGCCCGCTTCATGCAGGCGTGATCCCGCGTAATCGGCGAAGAAGAACAGGCGGTTCTTCAGGATTGGGCCCCCGATAAAAGCGCCGAACTGGTTGCGATGCAAGGGTGCCTTGGGTCCATTGCTAGCCGGGTTGAAGTAATTTCTAGCGTCGAGAGCGTCGTTTCGGAGGTATTCATAAACGCCGCCGTGGAATTGGTTAGTTCCCGATTTGAGGGCCGCGTTGACGGCCGCGCCGCCGCGGCCGAATTCCGCTTTCATGGCGCTTTCCTCAACACGAAATTCGCCAATGGCATCCGGAGACGGATTGACGGCAATCGTGCCATCGCCAATGCCGTTGTTGTCCACGCCGTCGAGCAGGAAGTTATTGTCAAAGGCCCACAGACCATTCACCGCCAACTGTATGCCAGGGCGGTTGTCATCGGTGGATCCGCTGAGTCCGATACCGGAGCTTGATCCCTGACTGGTGCCCGGTCCCAGCCACGCAAGTTGTGTAAAGAGGCGGCCATTGAGGGGCAGGTCAACGATTCGCTGCTGGGTTTCAACGGTTCCAAGGGACGATGTCTCGGTATCAATCGCTGGCGGCGCCGCAGTGACGTCTGTGACCTGGCTTGCCGTGCCGACCTTTAATTGCAAATTCACCTGGGCAACCTGGTTGACGTCGAGCAGTATCCCGGTCTGATGGGTCGTCTGAAAACCTTTTGCGGTGGCGTCGACGGAGTAGGTGCCGATCCGGAGTTGTCGAGCCGTGTAGTTGCCATCGCTCCCGGTGGTGAAGGTTACGGATTCGTTAGTTCCTACATTGGTGACAGTCACGGTTGCGCCACCGACAACGGCGCCGGACGGATCGGTGACGGTGCCGGAAATCGTCGCGCGGTCAATCTGCGCTTCGAGCGTTGCGGCAGCCAGAAATACAGCGAGCAAACAAGTCACAATGCGAATCGCGTTGCTATTCTTGGTCACGGTTCCCTCCACGAGCCCATGTGTCATTCTTTGTCAAAGCGCTTAGCAGAAATATCCCCACCGGAAAGCAAAACGGGCTCATCCTACAAAATCCCTTAAACCACGTCAATGAAAAAATAGGAACACTGTCCGTATTACGGAATTAGAGAACAAGGTGATATTTGGAATTCCAAATACTGGAGGGAACTAGGAGCGGATCGCAGGTGTGGACGTCGCGCGGGTCTGGACCGCGACAGTCCCCGGAGATAACATCTGGGACAGCGTGATGGCCGAGTGCCGGAGTTCCTCTTGGACCTGCGCCAGCTTTGACTCCATGCGGCTTGACGGGCCGGACACACTGATGCCCGCAATGACCCGCCCCGACCGATCGAAGATGGGAGACGCTACGCAAATCACTCCGGTTAGATTCTCCTCCATGTCGAGCGCAACCGATTGTTCGCGTACCGAAGCCAGATGCTCAATCAGGTGTTTCTTCTGTGTGATGGTTCGCGGAGTTCTTCGTATCAGGGGGTGGCGATCCAGTATGGCATCGACTTCGTTTTCCGGGAGAAACGCGAGCATGGCTTTGCCGAGCGAGGTGCAGTGAACGGGATTTCGTTCACCTGGGGTGGCGGCGATCCGGAGCGCACTTTGGCTCTGCAGCACCTCGATGTAGGCAACTTGTCCGTCATCGAGCACACCAAGATTGATGGTTTCTCCAAAGCGAAGCAGCAGATTCTGCATTACGCTCTTGGCAACCGACTGCAAACGGCGGAAGTGAATGGCCGGCCCAGTCAATTCAAAAAACTTGCCCGCGAGCTGGTAGTGAGCTTTAGCTTCGTCTTTTTCGATGTAGCCCAGCTTTTCGAGTGAATAAAGAATTCGGTGGACTGTGGTTCTTGCAAATGGCACTGCCGCTGCTACTTCGACAAACGGGACTGATTTCTGCTTGCTGCCGCGCTCGACGAAATATTCCAGCACGGCGAAGATCTTGCCAGTCACTTCAATGTAGTTCTTGTCGGCCTGAATGCGCTTCGGCTTGCTGGTCTTCTTCTTGGGCACGGCGACCTTTCCTGTTCAAGGGCAAGAAGTTCTGATAACGACTACCACGAGCGAGCATCCGGAATTCTATGTTTTGAGTCGTATTCTTGCAGTCTCGCCCTTACGTCTTACCCTGCCAACTAAGGATAATCGATTTCCAATGGCGTACGCAGTACGTCGATGTTGCCCAACCTCGGAACCGAACTTACGCGCTCTTAACCGGATTCCACGAATTCTCAATCTCTTCGAGGGTTCGACCACGTGTTTCCGGCACGATTCGGAATGCGAATACGAATGCTACCGCACAGAGCGCCGCGAAGAGTAGGAAGCAACCTCTCATTCCCAAGTGCTCCACCACAGTCAGAAAAGTAACCGCAACCACGAAGTTGCTGCCCCAGTTGGCCATAGTGGCGAGCGACATGGCTTGTGCTCTTACCGTGGTCGGATAGATCTCCGAGATCAACAGCCAGAATACCGGCCCGAGGCCGATGCAGAAAAAAGCGAGGTAGACCAGGACATCCGCCAGAACCAGCCACTTGATAGGATGGGCAGCGCCAAGAATCATGGCCAGATGGACTAGCGTTACCCCCATCCCGCCAATGCTGACCAAAAGCAGAAGCCGTCTGCCCAGTCGGTCAACCAGGAACATCGAGATAATGGCGAAGATCAAACCGACTAGTCCGATTAGAAAGGTGGCGAGAATCGAAATGCCTGCACTGCCGAAGCCGACCATCTGAAAAATGGTGGGCGCGTAGTACACAATTGTGTTGACGCCGGTCACTTGTTGAAAAATCGCCAGACCAATGCCGGCGATCAACGGCTTGCGAAAGCGGCGGACGAGCAGATCGCGAAACCGCAGGTTGTCTGTCTCGGTCACCTGGCGCAACTCTTCGAGGTCGCGTGTTGATTTCTCGGTGCCCTCAATCCGGTTCAGAACCGTCAGTGCGGTTTCGAAGTCGCCATGCGCGGCCAGCCATCTGGGGGTCTCTGGCAGATAGAGCAGCCCGACCAGCAGAATGACCGAGGGGACGATGGCACTCATGAACATCCAGCGCCAATTTCCCGATCCCGCGAGCAGATAGTCGACATAGTAGGCCGCGACCACCCCTGTCGAAATCGCAATCTGGTTAAGCGTAACCAGAGCACCGCGGATACCCTCTGGTGCCAGTTCGGCGATGTAAAGAGGAGCGAGCATTGAACTGATACCGACGGCGACGCCAACAAAAAGCCTGGAAACGACGAACAACCAAGGGCCATTAGCTAGTCCGGTCGTGAGAGCGAATACTCCATAAGTGATCGCCGTCATCAGAAGCGTGGGCCGGCGCCCGAACCGGTCTCCGAGGTATCCGCCGAACGCGGTTCCCATGAGAGCGCCGGCTAGAACAATGCTCACCGCAATTTCTGTTTGCACGGAAGTCAGATGGAACTGGCTGCGCACAAAGAGGATAGCGCCCGAGATGACCGCCGTGTCGTAGCCGAACAGGAATCCGCCGATCGCTACGGTGATCGAGGTCATCACGATGAATGTGCGATGCCCCATTCGGGATTGGTTGGAGGTTCCGTTGATTGGCGTACCTTCACTTAAGTTGTTGCCCACGCCGAGTGACATGCCGAGCAGTATAGTCAAGGCCGAGACCGTGTCAAGAACGAAGACGGTCATTTGTCCGTCATACGGACACATGAACGGTAGCGGACTTTCCCGACATTTCACTTCAACTTAGTCCGCTGCTGGCTTCCACATATGTGGATATAGTGCAGATATTTACTACATTCCGGCAGATTTGCAGACCTTGCATTTCTAGTCAATCGGCGAACCCTATCTCGGCGTAATTCCGTATAACGGATGTATGTTTCATATTGACTTCTCTCGCGGGACCCCGTTATGATCCCGCGATGCCCGTCAGCGGGGGCAAGTAAAGAGAATTTCGCGAAAGCAGCGGAGAGGTCTTGGTGTCTGTTTTCAGAAATTGGTTTGGGTTGCCATGTACATTTTCACGGATCCTGAAGGTCGGGTCAGCTTCAACTCCGCTGAAATGAATATTTGCGAGGACGAACGTGACGAAGAGCAGGTTACGAGCCAGGTTACACGCTGGTGCTTTCGTGAAGGTGGTTGGAATTAACCGTGTGACGGAACCATGGCTGGCCGAGGTGGCAGGCAAACTCGGCTTTGACGTGGTCTGGTTCGACATGGAACATCGTGCACACGGCTATGAAGTGATCGATCGAATGTCGGTAGCGTGCCGCGCCACCGGCATCGATCTCATGGTACGGATCCGCAAAACCGGTTATACGAGCGCCATGCGTGCGCTGGAATTTGGGGCCAACGGACTCATGGTTCCCCACTGCTGCACTGTGCAGGAAGCACAGCAATGGGTGAACTGGACACGCTTCCCACCGCAAGGCAAAAGGGGCTTCGACGGTGCAGGTGCAGACGGGGATTACACGCTGTCAGATCCTTTGCAATATCTGAAAGAGAGGAACGAGGAAACGTTCCTTGCCCTCCAAATCGAAGATAAGGAAGCGGTCGACTGTGTCGAACAGATTGCCGCCGTAGACGGCGTCGATTTGTTGTTTGTTGGGCCGGCAGATTTGAGCATAAGTTATGGGGTCCCGCTGCAACGTCAGCATCCTCTCATGCAACGCGCGTTCGATCGAGTGGCGAATGCGGCGGCCAAAGCGGGCAAATGGTGGGGTACCGTGACCGAAACGCCGGAAGCGGCCCAGGCGGAACTCGACCGCGGAGCGCGGATGGTGACGTGCGCGGACGATCATTTCTTATTGGTGCAAGGTCTGCAGAACGCATATCGACAATTCGAGAACATCAAGATCCATAGCCAAAGTCCCGTCACTCAACACACGGGAAGGTAGGCATGGAGATCTATCCTGGCGCGAACCTGATTGAGAGTGAGATCAACGGCCGGCCTTTGTACCTGCCATTTCTGAGGGAAGGCACGGAAGCGCTGCTCATCGATTGCGGAACGCGCGCTCATGCAGTCAAGGATGTGCCAAACCACCTGAACGCGGCCGGTATCGAGCGGAAAGACCTGCCATGGCTGATCATCACTCACCCTGATGGCGATCATTGCGGAGGGTCAGCAGAAATCAAACGTCAGTATCCGGGAGTCCGGCTCGCCTGCGGTGAACCAGATAGAGCCATGATTGAGTCCCCCGACTACTTGTTCACCTTTCGTTACGACGCGTATCGTCGAGACCACGGAATCTATTTCGATGCGAAGACCGCCAAAGACATAAGAAACTGCTCGACGCAGCCGCAACCCGTGACGTTTGGTTTTATCGGCGGCGAAAGTATGCGGATCGGAGAAGATCGTATTTTGGAAATCTGGAATTTGCCCGGTCACAGCCACGGACATTTGGGAGTGTACGACCGGAAGCACCGTACGCTCTTCTACGGCGATGCGATTCAGGGAGCGGGCTACCAGTCCTTGGGCGGAGGTTGGTCGCTCTGCCCAACGTATCTTTACGTCAATGCGTACCTGCAAACGATCCGGACGATCGAGAACTCAGATGCGGAGATGATCGTGGGTTGCCATTGGCCGGTGCTGCGAGGCAAAGAAGCGATCCGGCAATTTTGTGCCGAATCACGGGACTTTGTGTTACAAGCCGATCGCCTGGTCATTTCGTATCTGCGCAGTCACGCTGCCGGAGCAACACTTCGTGAGTTGTGCGAAGAATTGTCTGATCGACTTGGTGAGTGGCCCCATGAAGTGTGCCTCGAACTGGCGAACGCACTCTCTGGGCATTTGGACCGTGCTGTTGAAATCGGCCGCATTCGGGTCGATCGCTCGGGTTCTCCGTTCATCTACACGTTGTGCGCTGCGGGGTGACAAGTGGGAGAAACAATAATTCAAGACGCAAAGAGTTCACACACTCCGCGGCGTGCAGTCGTCACCGGAGCAGCTAACGGCTTGGGACTTGCCATCGCTCGCCGTTTATCGACTGGCGGCGCTCAGGTGCTGTTAGTCGACAGCGACAAGACGGTGCTTTCAAGGATCGGCGAACCGGATTTTCCTTCGACGCGAGCTTTTGCCTTGGTAAAAGACTTGTCTGAGCCCGACGCCGCTTCCGTTGTGTTCGATCAAGTAGCGAAAACGCTGGGGCTTGCTGACACGCTGATCAACAACGCTGCATGGAGTTTCCACAAGCCCATGCTCGAAGTGACCGTGGCGGAATTTGATCGCGTCGTCGGCGCCAACCAGAGAGCGCCGTTTTTCCTGGCGCAGGAATTCCTGCGTCACATATCTCGTGCCGATGCGCGTCCTCGTGATCCGGCGATCGTCAACATTGCTTCGGTGAACGCGCTGGTGGGAAATCCCAATCTGGTTCCCTACGCGGGAACGAAAGGCGCTTTGATCGCCATGACGCGGGCGATGGCGGTCGAGATGCAAGATCTCCACATTCGCGTAAACTCCATAAGCCCTGCGGCAGTCAGGACATTTGTTACCGAGAACCTCATCGCTTCAGGAGTCATTGATCCGCCTAAATTGCTGGCGGACTATCTCGTAAAGCGTTTTGCGAGCTGTGAAGAAATCGCCGAATTGGTTGCCTACCTGTGCAGCGAATCGGCAACCTATGTCAACGGTGCGAATTGGGTGATCGATGGAGGATATACCGCGCAATGAAGGTCACGAAGGTTGAAGCATTCCTCACAGCGGCGGGCTGGCGCAATTTTACGTTGGTCAAGATTCAGACAGACTCCGGATTGGTCGGCTGGGGCGAAGGAACCCTGGGATGGAAGGAGACTGCAGTTCGTGAATTGATTCTCGACTACGGCAGACGCTATGTCGTCGGGCAGAATCCTTTCGACATTGAAAACCTCTGGTTCAAGCTTTATCAGATCGAACACAATACCGGTCCGGTGATGTTCTCCGCCATGGCGGGTATCGAAATGGCTCTCTGGGACATCGTCGGAAAAGCCTGTGGCCAGCCGGTTTTCAATCTTGTCGGAGGCAAGGTCCGCAGCAAGGTCAAAGCCTACGCGAATGGCTGGTACAGCGATACCCAGGACCCGAAGCATCTCGCCGATCGCGCCGGCGACGTGGTCGGCCGTGGTTACAAGGCGCTCAAGTTCGATCCCTTCGGCGAAGGCGGACGGGAGATATCGCAAGCTGATCTGCGTAAGGCATGCCAGACCGTCGAAACCGTTCGCAAAACCATTGGCGACGGTGTCGACATACTGCTCGAGTTCCACGGAAGATTCAGCCCGATCATGGCGCTGGAAGCAATCCGGGCCATGATTCCTTACAACCCGGCGTGGTGTGAGGAGCCGATTCCAGCACACAACAATGAATCCATGGCGCAAGTGGTGGCCGCGTCTCCTCTGCGCGTTGCCACGGGAGAGCACATCTATAGCCGGTTTGGCTTCCTCGACCTTCTGCAGCGCAAAGCGGCGCACGTGATTCAGCCCGATATTACGTATTCCGGCGGCTTTCTCGAGACCAAGAAGATTGCTGCACTTGCGGAGGCGCATTATGTCAGCGTGGCTCCCCACAATTGTGATGGACCGTTAAAGACAGTCGCCGGCATCCACCTCGCCGCCAATATTCCGAATTTCCTCATTCTCGAAACATTTCAGGACTACGACGTACCGTGGCGCGAGGAATTAACCTCCGGCACGCCGCAAGTGAAAGACGGCTATTACGACGTGCCGACCGCACCGGGATGGGGAATCGAAGTGAACGAGGCGGTGATAGCGGCCCACCCTGAAGATCCCGATGCAAAGTTGAATATGTTCTCCATGGATTGGGAACACCATATGTGCCGCTGAGTCCTGTGCGGCTTGTGCTTGGGATCGGTTCCGCTCGATCCGCCTGATCTCTAGCTTGATGACAGAAAGGCGGTAATTCCGTGAGCAAGAATGCCTGGACGCGTCGTCAGTTCATTTCGGTAGGAACAGGAGCTGTCGCAAGCGGCGCCGCAGCGAGATTCACTTTGCTCGCCCCCCAACCGCTGGTCGCCTCTGCTCGACCCGTCGCGCCGAGCGACACGATTCGTTTTGCCTCCATCGGCACCGGCGTGCGAGGGTGTCAACTACTGCAGGCTTCGCTGCTCGTGCCCGGAGTGGAATGTGTTGGCGTGTGTGACCTCTACGACTCCCGTCACATCGCTGCCCAAGAAACACTGAAGAAGATAGTTCCCGCAACGCGTAATTACAAAGAGATCCTTGATCGTAAGGACGTTGACGCCGTAATCATCGCGGCTACAGATCATCAGCATCGCAGGATTTTCGACGACGCATGCCTGGCTGCCAAGGACATCTACTGCGAAAAACCAATGTCGCACACAGTGGAAGATGGTTTTTCCATGGTCGACGCCGCGCAGAAAGCGAACCGAATTGTCCAAATCGGAAGTCAACGCGTCAGTTCCATCCTCTATCTCCGGGCCAAAGAGATTTACGAGTCGGGGAAGCTCGGCGACGTCTACTGCATTGAGGCTTCCTGGGATCGGAACTCTGCTGGAGGAGCATTTGTTGCCGCCATTCCCCCGGATGCGAACGAACAAACCATTGACTGGAACGAATTTCTCGATGGAGCTCCCAAGCGGCCCTTCGATCCAGTGCGCTTCTTTCGCTGGCGATGTTTCGCCGACTACGGTGCGGGGCTCGCTGGGGACCTGTTCGTACATCTGATTTCAGGCATCCATTTCATCACTGGAATCGATTCGATTCCGCGGCGAGCGCAATCCACCGGTGGTATTTTCCGTTGGAAAGATGGACGTGATTTTCCCGACTTGATCGAGACTCTCTACGACTACCCGAATTTCCGCGTCATGCTTCGCTGCAATTTGAATAATGACCAAGGCGAGTTCCTCGGTTTCTATGGCACCAAGGGTACGTTGATCCTGAGAGATTCGACACTCACCTACACGCCGCAGGATACACGTCCGCAACCGGACACCTATTCGACGATGGGATGGCCGGCGCGACTACGCGAAGAATATCTGACGAAATGGCATGCCGAGCATCCGTCGCCAGCTGCTTTGGAATTCAAAGTGGACGAACAGTCTGAAAGTTTTGGCGTTCCATCGGATTATGACGATCTCGTTGACCACGAAGCGAATTTTTTCAACGCCATTCGTTCTCGAAAGAAAACGGTGGAGAACGAGGAGTTCGGGCACCATGCCGCCATCGGTTGTCATATGGCGAACTACTCGTATTTCAAAGAAACTCCAGCATTGTGGGATTCGGCGGCGAGAAAAATCCGAAGCTAGCCGGTTCATGGCTGGCAAATCACTGCGTTTGCAATCGTCACGCGCCACTCAATTGAATTCGGAGGGATGAAATATGGACAGGCGAAGTTTTCTTGGAGCTATTTCCGCGGCGGTAGTTCTGGGACCCAAATTCGCTGGGGGGGCGGACGAACACCGCATCAAGAATCTCGGAGTGCAGCTCTACACGGTTCGCGACGTATTGAAGGAAGACTTCGATGGCACGCTCGCGCAACTGGCCGCCATTGGCTATCGCGAGGTTGAGCTTGGCGATATTGTCGACAAGCCGCCGAAAGTCGTGCGCGATGCTCTGGTCCGCCATGGACTCGTCGCGCCCTCCACGCACGTGCCATACAAAGCCCTCCGAGAGAATTGGCCGAAGGTGATTGAAGACGCCAAGATCGTCGGTCACAGCTACATTGTGAATCCCTGGATCGATGAAGAAGTGCGAAACCAGCCCGACGGATGGAAGCGCGCAGCCGAGACCTTCAACCGCGCCGGAGAGATCAGCAAGAAGGCCGGCATTCAGTTCGCGTATCACAACCATTGGCTGGAATTTATCCCCACTGCCGACAGAAGACTTCCATACGACATCCTGTTGGAGCAGTGCGATCCCGACCTGGTGAAGATGCAGATGGATCTGTGCTGGATCACGGTAGGCGGACAGGATCCGCTCAAATATTTTGCTCGCTATCCAGGGCGATTCCCCATGGTGCACGTAAAAGACCTGAAACGGATCCCAGATGCCGCTTCGGTGCAGGGAGGGAGATTCGCCGGAGCAGACATGACTGAGATCACGGAAGTAGGCAGCGGAGTCATCGAGTGGAAACGAATTTTCTCACACTCGGAACAAGCAGGCATCAAGCACTACTTCGTCGAGCATGACAATCCCAAAAAACCGATGGACAGTGTCCGAACCAGTTACCAATACCTCGAGCGGCTTCGTTTTTGAAATGTGATAGCGGACCGCACAATCAGGAACACAACTATGATCTTGTTACGAAGCCGAATTCTGTTCGCGCTGCTGGGTCTATTTGCTTTTCCAGCCGTCCTAACGGCACAGGAAAAGCTGGTTGGAAACCTCGCTCTCACTGCACGAGTAACCGCATCCAGCGCGTCTGAGGGCAGAAGGGTTGAGAACATCAACGATGGCGATATCGCTCATGGCCAGTGGACGGCAAAAGACGGCACCAATCCGGCGGACACTTGGGTGGAATTGAATTGGCCTGCCTCGGTGCAGTTTCAGGAGATCGTGATCCGTCAAGAAGGAGACCAGAAGCTTTCCCACCTCAATGCTGAAACCCGCGATGCCAGCGGTCAATGGCGACTCCTGCAGTCGATTGGAGACTCGCAGCATCTTCTTCCCCGCATCATTCTGGCGCAGTTCGGCACGCAAAACACGACAGGACTTCGACTCTCGGGATTCGCGGGCACCGTCAGTTTCAACGAAGTAGAGGTGTATAACCGGACTGACCCGCCCGTCATTGTCCTCGGCTCCGATCTCCTGAATCACATCTTTGGTATCGTCACCGATGGATTTGGAAGCCTGCCCTTTGCAAACGCCGATGTGCAACTGCGAGGCACAGTTGGTGGAAAGCCATGGCATACGTCTGCCCGAACGAATAACGCCGGAATTTTTCAGGTCGAGATGCCAGTGGGGCTGGAGGGTGAATTAGCGGCCAGCGCTCAGCTTGCCAACGGGTCTTCCCCGACTTCGGCAATTCAAGCCGGAGATCTGGCCGCGGGACTTAGCATTCCCGACGACAGTACTCCTATGGCCAGTCTCAACGGTACCTGGCGTTTCAAGCCAGACCCAGAAGCCGAGTTTTCTCAGACGACCTTCTCCGATGCTGATTGGAAAGACATCAAGGTGCCCTCGCACTGGATGATGGAGGGCTTCGACAGCAACACGGGGACGGGCGGCTATCGCCGGCATCTGCAAATCCCTGCAAGTTTACGGGGACGCCGCATCAAGTTGCTATTCGACGGTGTGTATAGCGGAGCCGAGGTTTGGCTTAACGGAAAGCGCGTCGGTTCTCACGAAGGCAGCTTCTCTCCGTTTGAACTGGACATCACGGATGCCGCGCATATCGGGGGAGATAACATTCTGGCCGTGTTGGTGCGCGAGAACACACTGTCCTCCCATCTGGACGACATGAGTTCCTACGCGAATTTTCCGCTCGCGGGCATCTTCCGGCAGGTGCGGCTCTTTAGCGTGCCAGAAATCCATGTTCGCCGCTTCCATACCCAGACCGTGTTCGACCCGAACTATAAAGACGCCACGCTGACTCTGGATCTGTCGATAGAGAATGAATCCGGGCGCGACATCAATAATGCTCCCCTGACTCTTTCCTTGAACGACCCCGAAGGCCATCCCGTTCCCCTTTCAACCGACCATCTCGATATAAAACTTGCTCCCTGGTCGAGGCTCGAACAACGTGTGGAATTTCATGTAGCGAATCCCCAACATTGGGAAGCGGAGCATCCGCGGCTCTACACCTTGAGTGCCAAATTGTCGGGCGGCGCGGCGCCGAAGGAAGTGGTCTCCAGGCGCGTGGGTTTTCGGCAGGTGGAAATCCGCGGAACGCAATTCCTCATCAACGGTGTACCCGTGAAGATGCGAGGCACCGGCTATTTTGAATCGGCTCCTCTGAGCGGCCGCGTGATCACACCCGACGTCGCGCGCCACGACCTGCAGCTGATAAAGGAGGCCAATCTCGATGCTTTTCGAACGGAAGTAATTCTTCCTATGGAGGAAATCTACGACGACGCCGATGAAATGGGCTTCTACGTCGAGGCGGAGAACCCGTTCTGCTGGGTAGATGAAAGTTCCGACCTTCGTTATCTCCCGACCTTCGTACAAAGAACTGCTGAAATATTGGATCGGGACCGGTCGCATCCCAGTGTCATCATCTGGTCGGTCGGCAACGAAAGTACGTGGGGGCCGGATTTTGAAGCTGCCCACCAGTTCGTGAAAGAGCACGACCGCACACGTCCCGCGAGCGCCGGCCAAAGCGCAACCCTCGAGCTCGACACCATGCACAACCCAATTTCGCTCGCCCGCATGAAGGAGCGCGAGAATGTGACCGTGCCGATCCTGTGGGACGAAAGTTTCTGTATCTTCCAGGGCGATATCTGGGGCGATACGCGCGAAATGTGGCTCGATCCTGGCGACCGCGACTACTACATTGATCCGCTGGTTGACATTTGGGAGGCCTTCCAGACTAGCAAGAACGTTCAGGGCAGCATGATCTGGGCGTTTATCGATGACATTTTTCTTGTACCGGGCCGCGACTCCGAATATGGACGCGGCGGAATCGGAGAGCCGGAACATGCTTTGGACGGCATCTACCACATGCCTGGACGAGGCATCGTGGGCGACGCGCCCTGGGGCATCATCGATGGGTGGCGCCGCAAGAAACCTGAGTTCTGGCACGTCAAGATGATGATGTCTCCTGTGCATCTGCAAGAGCGCGACTTGCCGAAATGGAAGCCCGGCGAAGTGGCTGCATTCACGGTGGATAATCGTTACGAATTCACCAATCTTTCAGAGTTGACACTCGAGTGGTCGGTCGGGGGACAGCACGGAATACTTCACCCTGATATCGCTCCTCACACTGCAGGCCAAGTTTCCATCCCCGTTGGCCCCGCAACGACGCCCGGCGACACGTTGTCACTCCGTTTTCTCGATAGTAAGGGGCTGCTTGTCATTCCCCACCGTATGCAGCTCGGGTTTGCTCCCATCGCAAAGTCCGTGAACGCTGCAAAACCGGCGCCCCTTCACTATTTGCACGAAACTTGGCTGGGAGGTCCGCTAGAACGCTTCCTTGGAACGACCGCCGAGGGCGACAAGTTCGAAATTGCAGTGGATGGCGCGAACGGGCGTATTCGCCGGGCTCTTGTCGATCGCCATTCCGTGTTGTACGGAACGCCTAAGCTTCACGTCCTCCCGATCGAAGCAGCACTCAATGAATTTCCCATCTTTGAGAGCTGGCGTCTCACCAAAATGGAAGTCCGGCCCACAGGCGATGATTACGAAGTGATTGCAACCGGCGCCTATCGTGATTTCGCCGGTGAGTTGCGGTTCCGCATTACTCCGCAAGGCGGCCTGCTGGTCAGCTACGACTTCACTTACACGGGAGCCGATAGCCGCGCCCGGGAGGTCGGTCTGCAATTCGGCGTACCGCTATGGTGCGACAAACTGCAATGGCGGCGGCGCGGAGAATGGACGGTCTATCCCGATGATCACATCGGACGCAACGAGGGCACAGCCATGGCGCATGCTCCCGGCCCACAAGCGGTTCCTCCTACGCAACCGTTCGCGCTTGATGACACGCCCATCGGAACCAACGACTTCCGCAGCACCAAGCGTGACTTTGTGTTTGCTTCGCTGACAGACAAAGAAGGATATGGTGTAGGCATCGAAGCAATCGGCTCGCAGCATTTGCGCGCATCCCTGAACCCCTATGAGGTCGAAGTCAACGTGAATGATTGGTTTGGCGGGGTCGCCGCGACTGCATGGGGAGAGTGGTGGCAGAACTACGGCCAGGGGCGAGACCTTCGCCCCGATGATCCTACCGAGGGAACCGCGCACAATAAAGTCAGTGGAAGCATGCAACTTTACTTGTTGAGTCCACGCAACTCGGCCGCATGGGTGCAGAGAGTGCAGGCCAGCACAGTCGCGTCGGCGCCCTGATTCGAAAGCTAACCTTATCGTTGTGACTTTACTGGCTCCAGTCGAAGTTCGAGCAAGGTCACGCTAAAGGGCGCAACCGAGAATGGGAACTGGCTCCCCTTAAGGTTGGTAGCTGCGGAGGACGTCGTAATGCGCTCGGGGTCGTTTTGGGAGTTCATTGCTTCGGAGTCGAGGGCATTCTCTCGATCCTTCAGGACAGTCACTGTCCCATCCGTTACGGATGACGTGAATCCGTCTAGATGAAACTGCACATCTTCCGGGTCACTCGTCGAGTTAACTGCAAAAATACGCAGAACCTTTCCGTCGCGACTGATAGTTGCGCTGAGGTCGGGTTCTTCGAGTTGCCACGAGATTTTCGAGGACCGCTCGATTTCAAGCGGATACGTACCTGCCGCCCTTTGATAGAGCTGCTGCGAATAATATGTGGGAGTGAGGTAGAGCCATCCCGGGCCCGGTTGAATCACCCCTGAGCCAAAGCTGTCTGAAAGGTTCGAGCGCACGGCAATTTCCACCAGATCGGCATACCGATGCATCAGGTTCTGATAGCGCGAAGCGCTCAGCGCATTGCCCAGCGTAAGCAGCATGCCTCGGGTCAGCCCCATTTCTCCGGCCGTTGTATTCCACTCAGTGATTGCCGCTCTCACATCTTTGCCGTTGGCGTGCTCGGCAATCTGGCCTTTCAGAAAGTCAAAACTGGCTTTTTCTGTCGGCAAGTCCGCCACTTCATAATGATGAGGACACAGGTAATCGAGGAAGCCTCGGCCTTCACTGAGCGTGTCCGTGGAAGGGAATGCCGACAGTATCTTGATAGTCGGATCGACCTTGCGCATCGCCTCCGCGAAAGCCCTTACCGAAGTATCGTATTCCGAGCCGCGAACTTCGTTTCCGATCTGCCAATATTTAACTCCGTAAGGTTCGGGATGCCCATTCTGGGCTCTGATTTTTCCCCAATGAGTCTCCACACTTCCATTCATATACTCAACTTCGGCAGCAGCATCCTCGGGCTTCTTGCCGCTCCATCGCAAGCAGATAAGAGGCTCCGCGCCCACGAATCGGGCGAGTTGCGCAAACTCTTCGATGCCCACAAAATTCGGTTCCAGTCCACCCCACGGCCCAGTGACATAAGGAACCCGGTTGTTCCAGGGGCCAATCGAGCGGTCCCACTCATAGACTTCGATCATGCTTCCGCCGAATCGCATGATCCCAGGATTCATAGCTCTCAGAGCTTGTGCTACATCCGGCTTCCAGAGACCAAGAACCGCATCCTCGCCAATCAGGTATATCCGATCGAGGTTCAGCGTTCCCGGTCCCTCAAACTCGACCGTCAGCGTCGCGTTGGCAATCGTTCGATTTGCCCGCAACAGAATTTCTGTGCCTTTCCACTCATCCTCTGCGCGTCCGATCTGCGTCGGTCCTGCGACCACACCGCCCCCGCCCCGCAGCGACGCCCACACGCGCGGGTGTCCAGTGCCCTTCATGTGCAGGTGAAGCCGGTACCCAACACCTTCTTTCAGATAGAAGCCATCCTGCGAAATTCCGGCACGTGCCCTGGCGACGGGAAGCGAAATCTTTTCTGATTGTTTTCCGTTGAAAGGATCGGCGGTGTCCAGCGAGAACTTCGCGTCATGCACCGCGCCGTCCGGATACCACGGGCGAGATGGCCAATCAACGCCTTTTTTGTAACTTGGCTCGCATGGCGTTTCTTCTTCGAAACTGTCGCCTTCAACTTGCTGCGCGAGCATCGACGGAATCATGTGACACAGAGGTTCGATGAATTGCCCGCCTTGTTTCAAGTCAATGGGCCGGCGGCTGATCTTGGAGTTCTTGATGTGGACATCGACATTCTGCGCTACCGCCACGGGTTCCAGACGAACATCATCGAACCAGAGTTTTCCCGAATAATCGGAAATTAAAGCAATGCGGACGCGTCCCGGTGAGGGTACGCGGAACTCCACCTCCTCTCGTTGCCATGAAAACGTTCCCGCCGGCGATGACGTTCTGCCTTGATTGCCAGCGGGCGTTTCAATTTCCAAGCTGCCACTTCGGGCGTCCACGGACTTCGGGTCAGAGGCCTCACCTTTGATCCATGCACTGACTTTCCACGTCGTGCCAACCGGCAGATAGAGTTCCTGACTGACGTGGATATCCGACGCTTCCCTGCTCTCAATCAGCAGAGCGCGATGACCCTCCTTGGCTTGCGCGTCATCCACTTGGACGCGAGCCCCATTTGCACCGCTCCCGCCCGAGACCTCCCATCCAGGCACCTCGCCGGCATGCAGCACAGCCGTCTCAAAGTCCGAATTCTGCAAATGAGGAATGCTCTGTACATCGCGACTTCCCAAAGCCAGGAACAAGATTACCCACGGAAACATGCGTTCTCCCTTTACGCTCGTAGGCCGAATGGTAACGCAGCCTCAACGGACTGTGGAGTCACTGGCTGCATTCCATGCATCCACTTCTTCAGTTGTGCTCACACTTGACGTGTCGCTCAGGACGGCTAAACTCACTAAGCATGAGACAGCAACTCTGGAGTTTTGTGGCCTTCGTTACTCTCCTGAGTGGGACAGCATTCGCCCAGACACCCTCAGTTTCCGCGGGCTTGGCGCTCACTCCCCCGATGGGGTTCAACACCTGGAATAAGTTCGGATGCAATGTGAGTGATGAACTGGTCCGCGGCATGGCCGACGCGATGCTGAAGTCGGGCATGAAGGATGCCGGTTATCAGTACATCGTGATCGACGACTGCTGGCAGGTGTCACGGGACGAGAAGGGAAATATTATTGCCGATCCTCAGCGGTTTCCCGCAGGGATCAAGGCGTTGGCGGACTATGTTCATTCGCTCGGCCTGAAGTTTGGAATCTACTCCGATGCTGGATCGAAGACCTGTGCGGGTCGCCCGGGCGGACGCGGTCATGAATTTCAGGACGCTCTGCAATACGCAGCGTGGGGCGTTGACTACCTGAAATATGACTGGTGTGATACCACCACCCAGGATGCCCAGGCATCGTACGCGCTGATTCGCGAAGCGCTGTATGCAAGCGGCCGCCCTATCGTGCTAAGTATCTGCGAATGGGGGAAAGCCAAGCCTTGGTTGTGGGGCAAAGAAGTTGGAGGCAACCTCTGGCGCACCACCGAGGACATTACGGATACCTGGGAAGGCCATGTGAAATGGCCTGACGGATCTTGCTGTGCGCTTGGACTGCTTGGCATCCTGGATGCGCAGGTGGGGCTGGAGTCTTATGCCGGACCAGGACATTGGAACGATCCGGATATGCTGGAAGTGGGAAACGGCGGCATGACCACCGCCGAATATCGCGCACATTTCAGTCTGTGGGCGATCCTCGCCGCACCCCTCATGGCGGGAAACGATTTGCGAAACATGCAGCCGGAAATTCGCGATATCCTGACCAACAAAGAAGTGATCGCGGTGGACCAGGACCCTCTCGGTAGCGAAGGGCACCGCACTTGGAAAGACGGCGATTGGGAAGTTTGGACCAAGCAACAGCAGGATGGAAGCCGGGCGGTAGTGTTACTGAATCGCGGGAGTTCCGAGAAGATCATCCCCGTGAAATGGGAGCAAATCGGCTATCCCGGCCACCTCGCTGCGACGGTACGCGACCTTTGGGCACACAAAGAATTGGGGAAATTCGCGGGCCAATTTTCAACGCCTGTGCCACCGCATTCCGTCGTGATGGTCACGGTGCGCCCGTAAACACTAAGCATAGTTAACCACTACCGGTGAACTTTTCTTCGCCGACTCGTAGATCGCATGGATGATCTGGACATCACGGAGTCCTTGCCTTCCGTCTGCTTCTACGGTGCTGCCGGTTTGGATCGCGGTCGCGAAGGCGTCGAGTTCGGGCGCGAATTCATCGACCGGCTTAAATTTTCGCTCAAACCAGCGTCCCTGGATTTTTCCGGTGAGCCGCCGCTCTTCCTCAAACGGAAAGGCCGGCGCCAGCAAGGCCCAGCCCTTTGTGCCTTGTACATTGATAAATGAGGAGAGGGCGGCTCCATAGGTTGAAGTTGCCTGGACGACGAGACCGCTTCGAAAATTCATCCGAAACGCGATGCCTTCTTCGACTGTACGGAAGCGAGTCGTGTCGTGCTGCCAGGCTTGCGCCGACACCTCGACGGGATCCTCGTTCACCAGCCAACGGCTTGTATTCACACAGTACACGCCGAGATCCATGAGCGGGCCGCCGCCAGAGAGATGGGCATCGAGCAACCAAGGCACCGAAACGCCCGGTAAATGCAGTTCACTGAACACTGTGTGGATGGCGTCAATCCGCCCCAGCGAACCCGCTCCGATCAGCTTCTTCAAATACAACGTGCTGGGCTCGAAGTATTTCCGGTACGCCGTCATCAACAGCACACCGCGTTGCTTGCAGACTGCGAGCATTCGGGCTGACTGCTCCACTGTAGCAGCGAGAGGCTTCTCACACAGCACGTGCTTCCCGGCCTCCGCCGCTCTAATGGTGAGGGCCTCGTGCTCCCCCGGAGGCGTGGCGATATAAATTGCCGAGACATCAGGGTTCGCCAAGCAAGCACCGTATTCATCACTGCTATAGGTAATCTCTGCCCCGAACTTGCTCGCTAGCTCCTTGGCTTTGGTCTTGTCTCGGCTTACGAGGGCGACTAGCCTAGCTCTTTTGCAGTTTGCAAACGCAGGCAGAACAGAACTTTTCGCGATGCCACCCAGTCCCACGACCGCGAATCCGACTTTCCTTGCTGTTTTCATAGTTAGCTCTGGCCATCAGCCCAACTCAGGTGCCCGTTCGGGATCACCATAGTGGTCTGGTTTGCGTATTTATTCTTTTTTATTTTCGGGCACCTTGTGAATTCCGACGATCACTTCTCGGCAATATGACGACTGCTTGCCGTCTGGATGGCGAAATCTCAGGTACAGGCAATATCTGGCGGAGAGGGAGGGATTCGAACCCTCGATACAGGTGTTAGCCCGTATAACGGTTTAGCAAACCGCCGCCTTCAGCCTCTCGGCCACCTCTCCGGCGTTGCGGAATTATAGTTTACCACTGCGCGGGTGTCTCTTTGTCGGCTGCGGGCAACGGTCCCGACTGGCCTCGATTTTCCTTCTCTCGCCCGGCGCAATTTGCTGCCGGTGCGCTATGCTGAAGCCCTGTCTCCATCTCACTCTGGGCTGGAGACATTCAGGTTGGGGACATCCTCTTTCACATGGCTAGCCCTCAAATCGACCTCTCTCCGACAGCGTCCAACCGGAAATTAGTCTTGGCTGGCCAGCTTGCCTTCTTGCCTACGGGCATTCTCCAGACATTGCTCGGGCCGATGCTGCCGATCCTGATTGTGCGCTGGGCAATGAATGACGCTCAGGCAGGCAATCTCTTTCTGGTGCAGTTTCTGGCCGTTTTGGTCGGCGTGCAACTGGCGGGAGTGCTGCTCTCTCGGTGGGGATTCCGTCCAGCGTTTCTTGTCGGACTATTAATGATGGGCTGCGGTATGGCAACGCTCTACCTCGGGTCGCTCTGGCTCGGGATGATCTCAGTAGCCGTATATGGTCTTGGAATCGGACTGGTCGTTCCGGCCGACAATCTGCTGATCGCCGAGATCGGATCGGGGGATGGCGAGAATTCAAGCGTGAGCGCGCGCGCCAGCGCGGTAAGCCTGCTGAATTTCTTCTGGGGCGTTGGAGCGGTGTTCGGCTCGCTGATGGTCGGATGGTCAGCGGCTCACAAGTTACTTCCCGTGTTTCTCGGTTCCGTAGCCGCATGTCTCGTACTTCTCGCGCTGGCGATGCGCAAACTTCCGTTCCCGGTAGCAGCCTTGCCCGGCGAAGGTTCGGCGTCTCCATCCTGGCGTGGACTGGCGAAAATGCCAGTGATCTGGATTTTCATGGCCGTCTTCTTTCTCTATCCCGGAGCGGAAACCGCGGTCGGAGGATGGATCGGCTCCTATGTTTCGCGCATGGGCACGCGCGGCGCAGAACTTGCTGCCATGATGCCAGCTTTCTTCTACCTGGCGCTGACGGTTGGGCGCGCGCTGGGAAGTGTTTTTCTGCGGCATTTTCCAGAACGCCGCGTTCTGCAGGCAGGTTATGGAGGAGGAGCAGCAGGCATCGCCTTGATGGTCCTGGTTCCGACAATCGTGGGAGTCTCTGGCGGCGCGCTGATTACTGGACTGAGTTTCGCGACGATCTATCCGATTACAGTCGCGCAACTTTCCCAGCGTTTCGGCGTAGCCGCTCGCAGCATCGGAGCAGTCCTGTTCTCCCTGGCTTCGCTTGGCCCAGCAGCCTTGCCGAAGCTAGTGGGCGTTGTTTCGAATGCGACGGGAAGCCTTCGCACAGGATTGCTGCTGCCGCTCGGAGCAACCGTAATTCTGTTTCTCATCCATCTGGTTGAGTGGTGAAAGTGGTTGGGGTCGGCTTGGACCCCTCCTGGAGCGGTATTTAAGAATCAAAGACTTAGCGCGCAAAAGGCGCCAGATCTTTGAGGAATAAGGACTTAGAGGTAAAGTATTTATAAATCAACAACTTAGCGTTCGTTTGGAGGTTTTAATTGGGCTTTTTTCTCGCTAAGTATTTGAGAAATAAATACTTTAGCTCGGTATCATGCAGGAATGCCCTGAAGGGCAGGCGATTCCAGGGCCTCCATCATTAATTGCAGGTCGAATGCTTCTTTCCGCACCCGCTCGTCGTAATAAAGCAGTGAGAACGCAATCGTCGCCAAGGGACCGACCAGACATTGCGCGATGAACATCGTGACCAAGTGCGCGACCCGGTATCCAACCGCAGCTCGCTGCAGCGCGACTGCTGACTTAACCCCCGCCGCGATTTCGATGGGCCAGCGCAGCAGGAAACTCAATCCGAAGCTGACCAGGATGAATAAAATCCAAATGACGAAGATGCGGCCGCGGCTGCCACGGGTAAGTTCGGAACTCCGGGACATTGCGGCTCCGACGTCTTTACCTTCCAGAACCTTCGCCGGAACAGCCAACGACCACCGTATTGCCAGCAAGATGCCGGGAACAATCAAGGCAAGGCACGCTAAACCAACGAGAAGGCCGACCGAAAGGGAGAGGCCGATCACTCCGACGATCTCACCTTTTACTTTCGAAAATGAGTCCAAAATTCCTGCCGGCCGATCGAGGTGAACGTTTGAAACGGCTATCACCGTAGCGGCCTGAGAAGCGGCGGAAACAACCACACTCAATAGAACCGTTTCCATGGTTAGGAAGAACGTTCGTCCCGGAGTTGTAATCGCAAGCCCCCAGCATTGGAAGCCAAAGACAACAAGATGGGGGAGTGCATAAATCGCCAAGAACATCGCGAAGTGTCGGCGATAGAGGGAGAAGGCGTGATCGATCAATTCTCCAGTACTAAGCGGCCTGAGCGCGGTAGCCATGATTTCTCCCGTGGTCGGAAAACTTGCCGGGCATGGTAGCACAACGCGTGGTTTCTATCTGTGCGCGCGGAGGGGACACTCTTGTCCGCTGCCTTGATGCACCAGTTCGAGGCCGCAGAAAACTCACCGCGCAGCTTGAGAGCTTGCGAAAACTCATATGGCCCGATGCTGTCGGTTCGGACGCGGCGCAGGCGTGGAGTATGCGGCTTGGGAGTCCTACGTGAGCCGCGCAAATCTGCGATTCGACTCGGGAAAGTCGATACCACTGACGAACCACGCGCCAATTCCGCAGGCTAAAGCAACCGGGACCGAAGAAAGGTGCATGATCGGTTCTGTGGTCGTAGGAGTGCTTACCAGAGTTGTGACCCCTGCACCCACAAGAATCGTAACTAAGGCAACCCACTGATATAGACGCAAGCCCCAATAGATCGGAGTTTGCGGCTCTCCACGGTAGGCTTCCTCCACAAATCTTCCGATGCCGGAGAGGATCAGATAAACCCCTCCAACCATCGCGGTTGTCGTGTGCAGGAAATACAGCCTCGTTACGACCAGAGCGACCACAACATTCCATAGCAATGAATACAACTGCGTAGGGTGAATCGGAATACCCCGCAGCGACGCTATCCGGCAGACGCGAGAACGAGGATGCTCGTAGCGGATCCCAACGTGCTCGCTCGCTGCCCGTCCGTGGCAGCATCCCTGAACCAGGCAGCGGAGACGTCCGATGCCTTGAATCCAAGGACCAGCGACAACCAACGCGGCCAAGACCTGCCAGATGCTGGTACCAGAAAACCATGCAGCGGTCACTCCACCAACGGAAGTACCGATTACTCCTCCATAAAATCCCAAAGGTCGCAAGAGAGCCGGCGAGCCTTCGATGAATTGTGCCCAGAGTGCCGATCCGATCGTTCCCCCCAGGAAGATGGCGATTGGGATCACGCTCTTCCCCGGGCCCAGCAGCGTGTCAAGAATCCAGATTCCCAGGAACACTCCGACGGCGGCGTAGCCTCCGTGGTTGATAACCCGTATCGGTCCGATTCGCCATTCTTGCCAGGAGTTTGCAATGGTCTCTAACAAGTTGCGCAGAAAGGACCAGATCTGCTCCATCCGCATCACCACGCACACCACAAAGACACCGGCAAGAACATCCACGAGAGCATGCATTCCAGTCGTGATGCAGCTAGCTGCGACCAAGACCGCCCAGAGTTGCCACAGTCGTTTTTGCCACGGCGTCCGGCCCATGACTCCGGCAGCGAGGAAGGCCCATATGACGTGGTAAGAAGGGAATGCTGCCGCGGCACTGTCGTGGGAGCGATCGAAGTTCAACAGAGCACCCAATACTCCGTTCGAGACAAACGGGCGCGGTGGCGCGATCAGCGGCAGCGCAATGTACAGAGGAAAAACGATCACCATCGAAAGCAAAGCTCGACTGGAGAACCATCGAAGAGCGTGTCGCGTTCGCACGATCAGTGGAAGCAGGACGACGACAACGTAGACACTGCCATAGAGAACTTCTGTCCATGGCCATACGCGCAGGTGCGATTCAAAGGGAAGATAGGCTGGCCTCGCATCCACTGGGATTCCAAGTGTCACCACGCCCTCGTACAGAACCAGCCATGGCAGCAGCACCGCTACGTAGCATCGCAGTCGCTCCAGAGGTGTTGGCTGCAGTTGATCATCCGGCGGAAGAAACCGTTGTTCGGAAATGGCGTCGCCGAAACGCGTTTGCATGTCGGGGAGTTCATATCCAAGAACCAGCGCCGCACTCGCAAGGATCACCGTCGGCGACACCAGCCATAAACCGCTGGCCGATCCCACAGCGATCGAGACTCCCACGCTTACCGCCGAAAACCCAACATAAATCGGGTGCGAGAACACGCCGTAGATTCCGCCGGAGACATAGCGTGGAGGAGGAAACGCATTCATCGGCAGTCCGCCGCCAAGCCACCACAGCGACGCCATTCCCATCGCCATTAACAACAGCCCAACTCCGGCTGTGGCCAATCCCCAGGACAACGAATGTACCGGATGCAGCGCGACAACATCCTTCGTCCTGGCCGCCCAAACTACCAGCAGGAATGGAAGCAGGCCCACAAAGAGCAATCCGTACAGCGCCTTTGCGGCGGCCAGTTTTTTCATTCTGTCCACTTCACGACCTCGTGGATCGCATACCCCGAACTTTCTGCATTAGTGGTATGCATGAATCCTCGACTGAGCCACTTGCATTCGCTCACTGACAACATGCTATGGGGAAGCAACCGCGCTAGACGAGAGATCCCCGGAAATACCGTGTCGCCCAACCGTCCCTGACGCAGCACCAATCCGTTATCAAGCGCCAGTCGCGCGTCCGAGTTGGCAAACACAATTTCGGATTGTGTGACGGATCTGACCTGACGTTCCTCGCCGTTGTGGACGACAATACGGTACTCGTGCGGACCCCGCCAATCAATCCAGACAACCGCGTCCGCATCCGAAAGGAACCGGCCCCAGTGCAGTTCGTGCATCGGCAATTTCCATGGAAGAACCGAAAGCGTCAAGCATTCTGCATATCCGCGCCCGATGAGCCTGGTTGTACCGCGAAAAAGCAGGTTCACGCGAGACATCGGCTGCAAACAGCGCCATTCGACGGAACCGTGCTCGCTTTCGAAGATTGTTCTTTCAGTTGGCGATCTCAACTCTTGCCACGTGCCTTCAACGCCTAGCTGGGGCACGTTGACGGCGATCGTTCCGTCCTGAGCTGCAGGCATGGCACTACCACGCAGCGACGAGGTGGCGCTAACCGCGCCGCCGAGCACCTGAAGCAGGCTCGCATAGTGGAATTTGAGTGTATTCCAGCGGAGATCGGCCACGTACAGAATCACCGCATCACCATTCTCTGCGACGCAGTCCAGGTACCACTTCGTGAGGAGAAAATTCTTCAAAGAACTCCTTCTTGAAGCGCAAACAGCGACAATTGCTGGTCAGCGGCGCGACGCTTTCGCACTCTTGCCGAAAGCGAGCTGAAGTTGGACCGGCGCGGCCAGTTCCACGCGGTTCCGTCCTTTATCTTTTGCGCGATAGAGAGCCTGATCGGCAGCCTGGATTACCTGCTCGGGCTGACGGTTGCGCGTGCTGGGCTCGGCTACGCCCATGCTGACGGTTACCGAGAGATGATCGGGCAGTTGCGGCGGTTTCGGGGTCGTCGATTTCGCGGTCGCCGCTTTCTTTCTTGCCGGCTTTCTGCGATCCGACTCGCTCCCCCGGCGATCGCTACTCGCCTCAGCGTTCTTTGCCGCTCTGCGATCGGCACCGCGCACGTGAAACGAAGATTTCTCGATGAGCTGGCGGAGCGCGTCCAGATACACGAACGCATCTTTCGCCGATGTGTCGCGAAAAATGATGGCGAACTCTTCGCCTCCGCAGCGGAACGCCTGTCCGTTGCCACCGACCTGAGAAAGTCGCGAAGCCACCATGCACAGCACCTGGTCGCCGACGTCGTGTCCGTAGGTATCGTTGAATTTCTTGAAGTGGTCGATGTCAACGATGGCGATGGCGTACTGCTGGTCGAGAGATAGCAGCGATTCGTTGAAGGCGTGGCGTCCGCGAATACCGGTGAGTTCGTCGTGGTAGGCGAGAACGTAGGAAGTCTCGATCATCGAGGCGGCGAGGATCAGAGCGGCCGTCGCAACGTAGGCATCCGAGGCCTTGCCGAGCGGAGCGAATTGCAGCCACAGGAAAACAGCGGCCACCGACCAGACGAAACCCGGCTCGATCGGCCGGCGAGTTTTGAAGAAGCGGTGGACGAACACTGCAATGGCAACGACAAAGCTCAGCAAAATCCAAAGCGGAATCGGATAACCGTTCGAAGAATGCGGGCCCGACGGACTATTTTCCGGGCGGCACATCACCGCAAAGAAGACCGATTTGAGGAACAGCAATCCAAAGCGGGGAGCGATTCCCGCAACGGTCAAACCGCGCTCTCGCATCGTGGCAAACGCGATAAAGTTCAGCGGGATGAGCAGGGCCGCAAGAGCAACCGCCCTGTGGCCCGGACCGGTGTGAACTTGTCCGTTGGCAAAAAAATCGACGGCGCGATGCGCGAGCAGCAAGGCGAGCAGCGAAAACAGAATGCGGCTGGAATTGAAGCGCCAGGCAAGCGCCAATCCGGCGGCGAACACCGCGAGGTAGTAAAAGGAGAGCGACGGCGCCGCTTGACCGAACACGGAGCTGTTGACGAGCCCCGCCGACAGCGCCAATAGCAGGCCACCGGGCACCAGCCACGCTTTCCAGGTGCGTGCGTTCACTGTTTCAGGATACGGCAGGCCGAGGCTGGGAGGCGATTATGATTCGGGCAACACCCACCACGGACCGGCAGTGATAATCTTCCCTGTTCATGGCTCGCGCTCGAAATTCCGAACTTCGCATCGAGCAATACATCCT
>CAVRYB010000065.1:0-4416 GCA_963725295.1 uncultured Acidobacteriaceae bacterium | reverse complement strand
TTGCCTCGAACAACGGCGGCGCCGGATCGGTCAAGATCAATCAGGATGTGAAGCTCTTCGTCACCAAGCTCGCTTCGGGAGAAGAAGTATCACAAGCGCTTGCCGGTAATCGCCACGCCTGGGTGCAAATTGCCAGAGGCGCGGTGGAATTGAATGGCCAGGAGCTGAATCAGGGAGATGGCGCCTCCGTCAGCGACGAAGCCAAGTTGACGATAAAAGCGACTGAAGATGCTGAGGTCTTGCTGTTCGACCTCGCGTGAGGTTCAGCGTTTGACCGCCACCGCAGCCATCATCCTTCCGGTGTTGCCCTTCTCCGCCCGGTGACTGAATAGCAGCTCGGGATGGCAAGCCGTGCAGATTCCGCCCACGTCGATGTTTTTTGCGGGCAAACCGGCGTCAAGCAGTTGGTGCCGGTTCGCCTCGACGAGGTCCAGGAATAGCCTGACGGGCAGGTCGCTGTGTCCGGGGGCACGCGCCGTCAAAAACAGCAGGGGATATTTTTCCCGTACCGGATCGGAGTCCTTCACCTCGCGGAACAAAGTGTCGGCGTATGCAAATTGAGCTTCGAACTTAGTGCGCACTTCCTCGCCTACTTCGTAGCAGCAGCTCTGGATGCCCGGTCCAATCGCAGCCATCAGATCGCGCGGATCACTGTCGAAGTGTCTTCTCATCTCACCAACACCCTTCTCGGCGATCCGTTTGACTGTTCCGCGCCAGCCAGCATGGAACGCGCCGACAGCCTTCCGCTTTCGATCCACGAGAATGATGGGAAGGCAATCCGCAGTCTGAACGGCAACCACCAACTCAGGAGTGTTTGTGACCAGGCCATCCCCCACCAGCGGTTCACCAGGGAGTCCGTCCACTCGGTGAATCAGATCCGAATGAATCTGCCGCACCGCGACGAGCGGCCAGATTGTTCGTTTTTTCGCGGCCCCCAATTCACTTAGGAAGAGTCGACGATTGCGCTCTACGGCCGCTCTGGAATCCAGTTTGGTGAAGCCGAGATTGAGCGCATTCCCGCCGTAGACGCGCGAAACGCCGCCCTCGCGGGCCGAGAAGGCATGGACGAGCCACGGCAACTCGCCGAGATTCTTAGAACTCAGAAATTGGGGTTTCTTGCTCGCGATGCGTTTGGTCGCCACCGTTCAATGATACCGGATGCGCCGCCGGGTGCTTGCGAGGTCCTACTTTTTCCTCACGAATTCCGCGTCAATCTGAATCTTGACCGCATCACTCACAACAGCTTCCCCGGTACCGAGGGCTTTGTTGTAGAGCAGGTTGAAATCCTTGCGGTTGATGGAGGTGGTGGCGGAAATTGCCCGCCGCAAATTGCCGTAGGGATCGCTCAACTCCGGCGAAGGTCCGTCGACATCGAGTATGACTTCTCGAGTGGTTCCGTGGATGGTCAAATCGCCGATCACCTGCAACTTGCCGTCGCTGCTCACAACCTTCTTTGACTTGAATTCGATCGTCGGATATTTCTCGACGTCAAAGAAATTCGGGCTCCTAAGATCTTTATCGCGCATCTCGACGCGGGTATCGACCGAGTTCACGTCGATGGTCGCGGAAACCTGCGACTGGGTAATGTCCTTGTCGTTCAGAACGATGGTACCCGTCACCTTGGTGAAATCTCCCCTGACATTCGAGATTCCGAAATGACGCACCGTGAACTGCGCCGTCGAGTGATTGGGATCGATGTTCCAGGTCGTAGTTTGCGCGGCTGCCGGCAAGCCTGCGAGTAAGACGGAAAGAAAGAAAAAGCACATTCGCTGCGAAGTTTTCAACATAACAATTATGTGTCCTTATCGTGGTGAGTTCAGTGAAAGGTCAGATGCGCACTGATTTGTGAAGATGCAAAAAGTGAGGGATCAAACGGCGGAAAGGGGCCGGCGATTGCCAGCCCCCAATGTGTGTCGTCGCGACCGGTTGCTTAGCCTTCGACGTCGAAATAGATCTTGGTGGTCGCGCGGTACTGAACCACCTTTGCGCCGTCCAGTAGCATGTCGAATGACTCGACATGCGCCCACTTAATCGCTCGCACGGTTTTTGCGGCTTCCTTCACCGCGCGCTCGGCTGCTTTGGCAAAGCTATCTTTTGAAGTCCCGACCACCTCGATGACTTTCTGGGTCATTTTCACTCTCCTTGATTTACCACTTGAAATTGTAACCTGATTGCGCGCCTGTTCGCGCGCGAGTCGATTCGTAGTGCAGCTTTTGGGTAACTGTGCATTCGTCCAAGAAAAAAGGCCACGCAGGGTCTGCGTGGCCTCGATGCCGAAGTGCGTATACATCACTCCTTGCCGCTCGGAATTCCGCCTCCCGTCTGATCCGCGACTGCGGGTTGCTCGGTCGGGCTGATCTTCACCGTGGCCAGAATCTTCTCCAGTTTGGCAAAGACTTCGTCGCGGTTCACGGGTTCCACGCCGTCCTTGGTGCCGTACCCAGCGGTACCAACGCTCAGGACGTATTCGTAGCAGGCTCCATTTTCATAGTTGTGGTAGTACTGCGTTTCGGTTTGGGTCAGGGTGCTGGCGGAAAAATTGGAAGTCGCGTCCATCTCCGTCGCACCAACTTTGATCTTCTCCGCGTCCACGGGCGCTCCGTTGACGTTGTGCGAGTCGACCACGGCGAAGTGCGCGCATTCCTGCTCAGAGACAGTGCGATTGACGTTCACGTTAAAGAAAGCGGAGGCAAAGTCGGTGCCGGGATATGTGTTCGGCAATTCCACGGTGGCAATTGAGACCCCACCGGGCTGGGTGAAGTTCATCAACGCATCGTCGAGCGGTGCAAACAGGGGCTCACCTTTCTCTCCCGAGTTCAGCAACGCTTTTCGCGGATAGAGAAACGAGACTCCGGAGTTGGCGTCGGTATACGTGACATTCACCGGACGTCTGCGAGCCCCTTTCTTCTTTGCCGCCTGCGCTGGTGAAGCAGGTTCAGCCGGACTCAGGGCCGCCATAGCGGCGTTGGAATCTGTGTTCGAAGCGGACACGGCCGCTGGGTTAGACCCACCGGCCTGCGCGGGTTTCTCAGACTGCTTCGAGCAGGCGATTGCCACGAGTATGAGCCCGAGAACTCCAAATCCTGCGATCATCGTCAACTTCTGCTGGCGTGACCAGGATGAAAGTATGGTTTCTGTAATTGTGGTGTTGTTCGTAGTCTGTTTAGCGGACTTCTGATTCTTCGATTGATCGTCACCGGATTTCCAAGTCGTTGTCATTTGTCACCTCCTCTGCGGCTGGCGCAGTCGCAAATGAGAAAAGCAGGAGGCGTGCCAAAGCGCGCAGCACTGATTTTGCTGGGGTTGCAAGCGGATGGTCGGTCTGTTTACGTGCCGTGCCGGACACGGTGTGTGGCCGGTACCACGTTTGGAATGTGAAGAATCTTTCCCGCTAGAATGCAGGAGTGAGCTCAACCCTCCCCAATACTGGCTTGACGAGATATCGCGGACGTCTCGCACCTTCGCCAACCGGCCTGCTGCACATCGGCCATGCGCGGACCTTCTGGACAGCGGCGCAGCGGGCCATCAAGAGCGGCGGCGTTCTGATCCTGCGGAATGAAGACCTCGATCCACAGCGTTCACGCCCTGAGTTTGTGCAAGCGATGATCGAAGACTTGCACTGGCTCGGAATTCAGTGGACCGAGGGCCCCGATTGCGGCGGGAGCCGCGGCCCTTACACGCAGAGTGAACGGCGCCCATTCTATCTGGCCGCATGGCAGTGGCTGCGGCGCGGAGGATTTATTTATCCCTGCCTTTGCTCGCGGAAGGATCTGGCGCAGCTGGCCAGCGCTCCGAATGACGCAGATGATGAACCGGTGTATCCAGGGACATGTCGAGAACGCAAAGATGTGGCATCACGCACCGAACCTGCCGGAGTGAATTGGCGCTTTCGCGTTCCTGACGGCGAGCGCATTGAGTTTACGGACTTGAATCTAGGACGGCAGAGTTACGTCGCGGGCAAGGATTTCGGCGACTTCCTCGTCTGGCGGCGTGATGGCGTTCCTTCTTATCAGCTCGCCGTGGCACTCGATGACGCGACGATGCGGGTTACCGAGGTCGTACGTGGCGCCGATCTGCTGAAGTCGACGGCGCGACAGTTGCTTCTGCTGCGCGCGCTTGGCGCTTCCGCTCCGATTACTTCCATTGCGAGCTTGTGCGCGATGCGTCCGGAACCCGGCTGGCGAAGCGGCATGACGCGCTGAGCATCCGTCACTTACGCGAAAGCGGGCATACGCCGCGCGCAGTTCTGGAGTTGACCGGCTGGTAACCGCGACGTAGTACTTTCGTTTCCTCGGATCACGATGACACCTGCAACAGAACGCTGCCAACCGGGTTAGCATCATTACAGACTGGTCCTGTGGACAATCAGGAGGCACTGGATGCGGCCATTGTTCGCTAAATTCTCGTTCGCTAAGT
>CAVRYB010000064.1:0-45408 GCA_963725295.1 uncultured Acidobacteriaceae bacterium | reverse complement strand
GCCGGCGATGGCGCGTACCCGGTTCATCGCGGAAATTTTGTAATTCCTGCCGCCATCCATGCAGCGATGATCATGTTGATGGTGGCGGGATTATGGATCAGCAAGGGAGCACCTCCTGCGCCGCACGCGCAAAGCGTACTGCTCACGGAACTCGTGAGTCCGATGCTTCCGGCCGCACCTGATCGCACAGGAGGCGGCGGAGGTGGCGGGGACCGCGACAAGTTGGCGGCATCGCGTGGGGCCACGCCTCGCTTTGCACGAGAGCAGATTGCGCCCCCGGCCGTAGTCGTGCGTAATGAGCATCCAGACCTTGCGGTTGAGCCGACGATTGTGGGTCCGCCGTCGCTGCCGCCAGTTTCACAGATGGGTGATCCGCTGGCTGGCGTTCTGCCTCCTTCAACGGCACCGGAAGTCGCAGTGGTATCGGGAGTGGAGAAGGTGGTGGCGTGGGTTCGGGATTGGGTCCCGGTTTTGGACCGGGTAACGGTGGCGGAGCGGGCGGTGGCTCATATCGCGTCGGCGGAGGCGTGTCCGCGCCGAGAGCGATTTATGCTCCCGACCCGGAATATTCTGACGAGGCTCGTCAGGCTAATATTCAGGGCAAAGTCCTGCTTTGGATTTGGTCGGCCCTGATGGGCAGGCCACGAGACGTACGAGTCGCGCGATCACTTGGTATGGGACTAGACGAAAAGGCGATCGAGGCAGTGCGGAAGTGGAGGTTCGAACCGTCGATGCTCGATGGACACCCGGTTGCTGTTCAAGTGAATGTCGAAGTTAGTTTTCGGTTGTATTAGGAGTAGCGGAATTGAAAATTCTTCTGGTCGTCACGAGGGGCAACCGGCATACTTGAATGGCAGCTGAGCCTTGTTGATTGAACTGCTCGCTCACTCATTGACCATCGTTCCTGACAAGCGTCGCCGACGGCCTCTCGCGCAGATTTTTTTGGCGGTGGCCATCGTTTTACTTGTACTCTCCGCTCGCTCCATCCTGACCGATATACGCGCGATCAGTCTTCTTTTGCGTATTCAGCATCCTGGGCAGTGGGGGACGCTCGCCACGGTTGGCACCTATCCTCTCGATGAAACTCTCACCGAAGTGCCGACGCCCACCGGGCCGATCCGCGCGCGGCTTTATGTTCCTCGGGGCATCGCCAACCCTCCGGCGATGGTTATCGTGCATGGAATCCATCACCTCGGCATTGAAGAGCCGCGGCTGGTTGCGTTGACGCGAGCCTTGGCGGCGAGCGGAATTCGCGTGATCACGCCCGAGTTGGCTGCGCTCGCCGACTATCGGATTGATGCCGGCTCGATTGATCTCATCGGAGAATCGGCGCGCAGTCTTTCTACGTCTGTCGGTCAGAAGGTCGGCGTGCTGGGCATCAGTTTTGGAGGAGGCTTGTCTCTGATGGCCGCCTCGCGTCCGCAGTACCAGCCTTACATTCGTTTTGTGGTTTCGGTGGGCGCGCATGACGATCTGGAGCGCGTGTCGCAGTTTCTGATTACGAACAAAATCGTCCGGCCGGACGGCACGACGTTGCAGATGCAGGCGCACGAGTACGGGCCGCTGGTGATGATCTACTCGCATGTGGAGGACTTCTTTCCTCAGGCTGACGTCAGCACTGCACATGAGGCGCTGCGGCTGTTGCTGTGGGAGAAAGTCGATGAGTCGAAGAAAGCTGCCGCGCAGCTCAGCGGGCCGTCGCGCCAGAAGATGGACTTGCTCTACAGCGGTAATGTAGAACCGCTCGATTTCGAAATGCAGCAAGCTGTTGCTCGCCATCGTGCGGAGATGGTGCCGGCTTCTCCGCATGGGCAATTAGGGGCCCTGCATGTTCCGGTTTTGCTGCTGCATGGATCGGCGGACAATGTGATTCCTCCGTCGGAGATGCTATGGCTGCAGCAGGATGTGCCGCCCGGCTTTGTGAAGGACGCGCTGCTCAGTCCGGCGATCAGCCACGCTTCGATGGAAGATGAACCGTCGCTGATGGATAAGTGGCGGCTCGTGCACTTTATGGCGCACATGCTGGAGACGGTTGGCCGATAGCGGCCCACCACTACCCTCTTTCGAGGTCTTGACGTAGGCCCTCCAAAGGCCAACAGTGAGAGAGGCGTGCAACGCGCCGTACTTCCAGTTCTTCGACAAAACAAAGGGGGGGCAGCGCCGTGATCGCCTCGGGGGTCTTCTCGCCCTCTCGACAGCGAGCAAGTCCTTATTTTTGAGTACTTTACCTCTAACTGCAATCCTCTCAGGACTTTGGCGGGAATCTCTCGCTAAAGTCTTGATTCTAATATACCGAGGGAGGGGGGTAGGGGGGTACAGACCGGAGCATCCCTGACAGAATAGACCGGGGGCATACCTGACACTACGCGCTATTTCGCGCCTTGCTGCTGTTTAATCCAGCGGTCGATTTTCTCTTCCAGCACGTCGAGCGGCAACGGACCTTGATCAAGGACGGCGTCGTGAAATGTCCGCAGGTCGAACTTCTGGCCTAACGCCTTCTGGGCGCGTTCGCGAAGTTCGAGAATCTTCATCTGTCCCATTTTGTAGGAGAGCGCCTGCGCTGGCCAGGCGATATAGCGGTCGACCTCGGTATTGATGTTTTCGTCGTCCATGGCGGTGTGGTCGTGGAAATAGTCGACCATCTGCTGGCGGGTCCAGTGCTGGGAATGAACGCCGGTGTCGACCACCCAGCGCACGGCGCGCCACATTTCGTTCTGCAGGCGTCCGTATTCGCTGTAGGGGTCCTGGTAGAAGCCGACTTCTTTCCCCAGTCGCTCGGAGTAAAAAGCCCAACCCTCGGTGTAGGCATTCACATCCAGGTTGAATTTGCGAAACGGAGGCAGGTCGGTAAGTTCCTGCGCAATCGAAAACTGCAGGTGATGTCCCGGAACGCCTTCGTGGTAGGCGATGGCTTCGGCGTTGAGCAGCAGCCTCTTCTCTGGCATGTATTCGTTGACGTTGATGCGGCCAGGACGCGAACCGTCTCCAGCGCCAATTGAGTAATCGGCAGGAGGCGCGGAGGCGCTGCGGAAAGATTCCATGGGCACGACGTCAAGCTTGTTCTTCGGCAGTCGTCCGAAAAGTTCCGGCAGCTTGGTATACATCTGGTCGCGATAGTGCGTGTAAAGATCGAGCAACTGCTGGCCCGACTTGGCGTGGAGATTGGGATCCTGCCGGATGTGCTCGTTAAATGATTTCAGGTCGCTGAATCCCTGCTGCTTGGCGAGGACCAGCATGCGGGCTTCAATTTCTACAACGCTCTTGAGGCCGAGATCGTGAATCTGATCGGGCGTGAGATCGGTGGTTGTCTGGTGACGGACGGCGGAACGGTAGCGGGCTTCTCCGTCGGGCAAAGCCCAGATGCCGGGATCGAGGCGTCCGTGGGGCGCGTAGTCATCGCGTACGAATTTGGCGAATTTCGCATATTCGGGTGCGACCTCATTTTTGACGACGGCTTCGATCGCTTCGCGCAGACGCTTTCGATCGTTCTCGGAAATCGAGTCGGGGAACTTGTGCACTGGCGAAGTGAAGGGACTCTTGTCTAAAGTGTCGTCGGCGATTCCCTGTGCCTGTGCCGAAACTTTTTCGAGCAGAAACTTCGGCGGCATGAGGTGATCGCGCAGTCCGTCGCGCATGTGCCCCATCGCCTCGTCAAGCACGCGGGGAATCTGGTGAAGGCGGGAGAGATAGTCTTCGTAGTCTTTAACGTTGCGGAAAGGGGAATCAAAGGCCAGGCCCGCGTAGCCGAGGTGGATGCCACCGAATTGTGTGGCGGGCATCTCCCAGTCTTTGAATTTGGCGCTGTCGAGACCTTCGCGAAGGCTGCGCAGCATCAGGGCGTGGTTGAGTCTCTCCTGCTCGGGGAAGCCGGTGACGTCGACGGCCTCAAAGCGTGCAATTGCCAGGCGGGTGTGTTCGATGTCGTCAGCGATGGCCTTGTCGGAAAAATCGCTGAGTCGGTCGTTATAGCGGTCGTCTCCAACCTGGGTGGCGAGTTCCGGAGAAGTGCGGAGGGTGTACTCCCACTCATCGGCGAGCAGCCGATTCAGTTGAGTACGGCGTGCTTCGAGCGAGTCGCTCGTAGCCTGGGCAAGCAGCGGCAACACGAGTGCGGAGAAAAAAGCAAACAAGACCAGCGATGTACGCAAGGGCAGACCTCGGCAGAATTCATCCACGACCAGATGGATTCTACCGCAGCCGGCCTACGGGCAAGTCAGCTGCGCAGTACCCGAAACCGCGCAACCGCCCACGATGACTCCACACGGCGTAATCGCGGGGCACTCGCGGGCAGTTGTGGGCGCAGTCGCGAAGATTGAATATGTGCCGTTCGCTCCGCTGGTGCATTTCGCGCTACCCGATTGGCTAATGACGATGTCGGTTGTTGGTCCGTTCGCGCTGCACGCGGTCCAGGTCGCCGTCAGCGGCATAATGGTGCGATCGGGATCGATATAGAACCCCGTCGCCTCGAAGGGCACGGTTCCGTTTGGATAAGTCTGAGCGTCAGCAGCGGACGGAGCAACCGTGACGCTCTGTAGTTGACTTGAGCCGGTGCCGCAGGATGTTGCGACGAGAGCCAGTGACATCACAGCCAGAACAGGGAAGGCAAACCGAAACTTCAGCACGGTACTCCTCCAGCATTCCTCCCGGGGCGATGTGCAAGCCGGAAGGGGGAATTGACGTCCATGTCTTTGGGCCCGGAAGGAATCAAGGATAAACACTCGTCCTTACATTTTCTAGGATGCGCCTTTTTGTGTGATCGGAGTCGACGATGTTCAAAGAATGTCTTCATGAGGGGTTGCGGAGACGCTGTGTACGGCCGACGACGCTTTTCGCTGCGAGCGCCGACGGCAAATCGTACACTGTGCAAACAACTGCAAAGTCCTGGTATCAATCCAGGTAACAGGGCGGCCGATTACCAAGGTGCGTGGAACCTCCGTCAAACCTCATTAAAGGCAATTTATTCATATAGTTACCGAGAAGATTCGGGGTGTGGGGAAAGGACGCTTTCCCGTTGCACTTAAGCGCGTAAATCGCCTACTATCGGACAGTTGCGCGAGACAAGCCATTCTGTGGGGTGATTTGGCGAGACTCTTGCATCTTATTCAGTATCTAGGCCGACAAACAGGGGTAAGCGACAGATTGGCCGAGTACGTCCGGGGATGGTGAAGTGAAGTTAAGGGCCTGGTTTCTTCGTCTCGCATTCATCGTAGGAATAGCCATCATGCTGGCCGCGAGCGGCATTGCCGCCAGTGTCAATCCCAGCACGCTCGCTCCGCATAAGAAGTCGCACGCCGTGACGGAGAATCAACACGCCAAGAAGCGCATGCGGACCCTGGCGCACAGCCGCGCCCCGCGCTCGCACTACGCCGCTGCGGCGCGCTCGACAGGAACTACTCGCCGACACCATTATTACGAGCGTTTCCACACCAGTTCATTCGCGAGCGACATTACCGAAGGCGACGTGACGGCGGGTGAAGATCCGGTCGTTCGCCAGGCTGCGATCGACGCACTCGGAAATATGAACGGCACCGTGGTCGCGATCGAACCGACCAGCGGACGCGTTCTTGCGATGGTCAATCAGAAACTTGCCTTGTCGAGCGGCGCGCAGCCGTGTTCGACGATCAAGCTCTCTGTGGCATTGGCCGCGCTAAGCGAAGGCGTCATCGATGAGCAAACTGAAGTTTCGCTTGGCCGCCGCAGCCGCATGAACCTCACTGAAGCGTTGGCACACTCAAACAACGCGTACTTCGAAACCGTGGGCCGTAAGCTCGGTTTCGAAAAAGTCAGCTACTACGCGCACCAGTACGGACTCGGCGAACTCGCCGGATATCACATTCCGGGCGAGCAGTTGGGCACGTATCCGGAAGAAGAAATCTCACCGAGACTCGGTGGCGTTGGTAAGATGTGCTCGTTCGGTGAAGGAATCTCGATGACCCCGCTGCAGTTGGGCGCTCTGGTCACCGCAATCTCGAACGGCGGCACGTTGTATTACCTGCAGCATCCGACGAGCCCCGACGCGGTTGCGAATTTCCAGCCGCGCGTCAAGCGTCATCTTGATATCGAGCCCGTTATTCCTGAGCTCTCCGACGGGATGTCGGGAGCGGTGGCTTACGGCACCGCGCGCAGCCTGCGGTTGAACTTTAACGAAGAATCGATCCTCGGAAAGACCGGCACTTGCTCGCACGCCGGTACGCGCTTTGGATGGTTCGCCTCTTACGCGAATACCGACATCGGTCGCATTGTGACTGTGGTCTTCCTGCAAGGTGGACGGCCAACGTTCGGTCCCAAAGCCGCGGAGATCGCTGGACGCATGTATCGCAATCTCTACGACCACAACTTCTTCGTGGCGGGCTCGACGGGGATTAGCTCAGCTTCTGGCCTCGGCAAGGTTCTGCCCGCTTCGTCTCCGCAGTAGTGGTTCGCAAGTCGATCTGACGGCGTCGGGTTAGCCTGTCACTCGGTTTCTATGCGGGATGAAATTCTAAGGATCGCAAGCCACGTTCCTCATCCGGTGGCCGTTGCCGGATTTTCTATTCTCCTCGCGATTGTTGTGATTGTCCTGGCGACTCGCGCCAAAAAACTGTTGGCCGCTTCGCTCTTGATACTGATGATCCTCGGATTAGGATTGGCTCCGCTGGCTGCAACGCACTTGCTCAGAGCCCGCGACATCTATCACGTACGAGTGGTTCTGATCCGCCCCGATGAATCAGTGGCTGACGTCGCTCAAGTGAAGTCCTCGATTGCCGGAGAACTGAAGATGGTCGGAGATGGGTGGGAACTCGAAGTTCCTCCGGAGAACCGTCCAGCCGACGGAAAGATCTCTTTCTCTGCGTCGGTAAAAGATGAGTTCTTTGCAGGCAAGACAACATTGGTCTTGGCTGAGGACTACTACCCGACGGCCACGATTCAGCTGGTGGCGGTCACGTCGGGGATGCTTCGGGGAGTGGTCGTGGACGATGGCATGCGGGCCATTGCCGGGGCAAAGGTTTCTATCGACGGCTATCCGGAAGTGGTGCTGACAGACGCCAAGGGGAATTTCGTGCTGCCGGCACATGCTGGGAACGGTCAGATGGTCGCGGTTCGAGCACAGAAGGGCGCCTTGGTTGGGCATCTCTCGGCACCCGCCGGGAAGGTGGTTGAGGTCATCCTCGGTTCCGACTGACCGGACGAGTCTTCATCTGCTTCCCGTGACTATCGGAACACTTGCTTCGTAGTTCTTCCTCGCGAATCCTCTCTAGCTAGTTCAGAATTGTTGCACCCATGGGATCGTTCGCTTCTGCTGTAGCTGCCAAAGGACCCGAGCCTGGGCCGGAGTCAGGCTTTGCGGCGATCTTGCCATCATCGCGCATGCGAACGCTGTTGCTGTGCCTAATCCTGATCGGCATCGTGCTCGTTCCTTACAACCGGGTGATTCACAACGGATTTATCCGGTATGACGACGACACCTACATCACGGACAACGCGCATGTGAAGGCGGGCCTTACGTGGGTGACGGTGAAGTGGTCCTTGACCACGTTCGATGCTGCGAACTGGCATCCGCTGACATGGTTGTCGCATGCTCTCGATTGCCAGTTGTTCGGCTTGAATCCCGCAGGGCACCACTACGTAAGCGTTCTATTGCACGCAATCAACGCAGTCTTACTGTTCGTGTTGCTGCAAAACGCGACAGGATTCCGTTGGCGCAGTCTGATGATTGCAGCGCTGTTTGCCCTGCATCCGATCAAGGTCGAGTCTGTGGCTTGGGCAGCGGAGCGCAAGACGCTGCTGAGCACGATGTTTTTCCTGCTGGCGATGATTGCCTATGGCAGCTATGTGCGCCGGCCGGGAATTGCGCGATATGCGGCGGTGATACTGGCATTTGCACTGGCGCTGATGTGCAAGCCGCAGGTGATCACGTTTCCGTTCCTGCTTCTGCTCTGGGACTACTGGCCGTTATGCCGGACGTGGAGCGAGAAGTTGGTGCTCGAGAAATTGCCGCTCCTGCTGCTTTCTGTCGCCAGTGGAATTGTTACGATCCGAGCGCAGCGAGCCGGGGGCGCGGTTAAGTCTTTCATCGAGTACAGTCCGCTTCTGCGGTTGGAGACAGCTGTGGTCTCGTACGCGAGTTATCTGGGAAAGGCGCTCTGGCCAGCGAAACTGGCCGGCCTGTATCCGCACTCTGCAAGACTCTATCCCACATGGCAGGTCGCGGCAGCTCTGATTCTGCTGGCGTTGATTACCGTGTGCGTTTTTCGCGTGCGCGCCGGCAAACCGTATCTCCTGGTGGGATGGTTCTGGTTCCTCGGCAGCCTGGTTCCGATGCTTGGATTGGTACAGGTTGGTTTTCAGTCGATGGCCGACCGCTATGCTTATATTCCGTTCATCGGGTTGTTCTTGATGGTGGTCTGGCTGGCGGGAGATTGGATTCAAGATCACAAATTCCCAGCGTATGGGCTCGCCTTCCCAGCTGTTTGTTGCTTGCTGGCGCTGGGCGCACTCACGTATCGCCAGATTGAGTATTGGCGCGATACCCAGACGTTCTGGCTGCACACACTGGCGGTTACCGAGAACAACTATCTCGCCGAGGATAACTTAGGAGAGTTTCTCTTCAGCCAGAACCGTACGGACGAAGCTGCGGCGCGCTTTCGCGAGGCGGTGGCGATTCGTCCCGACGATCTGACGGCCAACCTTAATCTTGGAGCATATGAATATCGACGAGGCAATCTCGCGACGGCCATCGAACATTATCGGCTTGTCGCCAAGGCCGCGATAGATCCGAGTCTGCGCGAGACCGCTTACACCAATTTGGGGTTTGTGTACCGTCAGACAGGCCGGGCTTCGGATGCGACCGAATGTTTCGAGGCGGCACTGAAGGTATCTCCGAATTCTGCGAAGGCACTGCTTGGGCTCGGGTTGATTGCGCAGGGAAAGGGAGATTTAGCGGAGGCGATACGGATGTACTCGGCGGCCGCGAAAGCCCAGCCCTCCGAGGTAGCAGACTTACTATTGGCTCAGGCAATGCAGCTCGCCGGGCATCAGGAAGAGGCGAAGGCGATTTACGACCGCCTGGCAAGTTCTCCGCACCTTGCCGAAGCGCAAATGGCAGTGCAGTCGCTAGCTCCAGGGAAGTAGCACCCGAGCGAGCGATTGATTGATTGATTCAGATGTCTTGAAGCGAGTGTTGGTCTACTGCTTCACTTCGTCCTTCGCGACAATGCCATCCTTGATATACACGATGCGATGCGCGTACTCGGCGATATCGTGCTCGTGAGTTACCAGGACGATAGTGTTGCCTTCCTCGTGAAGCCGATCGAACAACGCCATGATCTCGTTGCCGGTCTGGGAGTCGAGGTTTCCAGTCGGTTCGTCCGCCAGAATGATTGCCGGTTTGTTCACCAGGGCGCGGGCGACGGCTACGCGCTGGCGTTGTCCGCCGGAGAGCTCGTTGGGCTTGTGGTTCATGCGGTCTCCCATGCCGACCGAGGTCAGTGCAGCCTTGGCGCGTTGGGTGCGCTCATCGGCAGGAACGCCGGCATAGATCAGCGGTAGTTCCACGTTGTGCAGGGAAGTGGCGCGGGCCAGTAGATTGAAGGTTTGAAAAACGAATCCGATTTCCTTGTTGCGGATGCGGGCCAGTTCGTCGTCGTCGAGTTCACTGACGAGTTGCTGGTTGAGCCAGTACTGACCCTTCGATGGAGAGTCCAGGCAGCCGATCAGGTTCATCAGTGTCGATTTGCCCGAGCCCGAGGGTCCCATGATGGCGACGTATTCATTACGCCGGATGCGCAAGTTGATGCCGCGCAGAGCGTGTACCTGCTCCGACCCCATATCGTAGGTCTTCCACAAATCGACCGTGGAAATCATGTACGAGTCCGGTGCAGCCGAATTCACGGGACTATTCATTGGCAGTACTTCTGCTGTCGCCATCTTGCTCTCCTTCTCCGGTTCGGACTCGCGCACGCACGCTCCTCTGGCCGTTCTATCTTGGACGTTGTAACCCGTTAGAGGTTAGGTGTCAGGTCTCAGGGGCCTGGTACTCTCGTTTTTCCTGGTACCTAAGACCTGAGACTTGGAAGCTTCTTTTTAGCTGCTTTCCTCTTCTTTTTTCGGGGCCGAGTTATCTATTTTGACACTCGCTCCCGGTTTGAGCGTACGCAAAACCTTGTAGCTGCCGGTGACCACCTCGTCACCCTCCTGCAGCCCCTTCAATACTTCGATGTCGGTTGTGCCACTGATGCCGGTTTCCACCGGGATGAATTGGGCTTTCTTGCTGCGAACCACGAAGACGCCTTGAATCTCTTCTTTCAGTTTCGCAGTATCGACCGGAGCCTTCGTCGCTGCCTCCACGCTCTTGGTGGAGTCCTTAGACTCAAGGTCTGCCTGAGTGCGGACCGTTAATGCCTGAATCGGAATACTCAGCACATTGCCGCGAGTGGCCGTCGTGATTTTGGCGGTCGAGGAAAGGCCAGGCCGTAAGTCGGAAGGCGGATCGGTGAGGGTCACGACGACCTTGAAATCCTTGGCTTCCTCGCTGGTCGTGGTGGCCTGCGAGGTCGCGACGCCGGTCGAACGTACGATGGCGTTGTCGCCGATCTCGCTGACGACGCCGTGAAAGATCTTATGAGGGATAGCATTGATGGTGACATCGGCGGATTGGCCGAGGTGAACATTCACAATGTCGGTCTCATCCACTTTGACCTCGGAAGTGATCACCGACATGTCGGCAATCGTCATCAGCGTGCTACCGGGCGAATTCTGGATTCCCATGACCACGGTCTCGCCTTCGCGCACTGGGAGATTGGTGATGACGCCGTCAAAAGGCGCTTCGTAAGTGGTTTTTTGCAGTACGTCATTAAACCGGGTCAAGTTGGCCTGATACTGCGTGATGTGCTTGGCTGCCGAGTCCTTCTGCGCCTTCGCTTGCGCCACCTTTGCTTCGGCTTGTGCCAGTCCGGCGTCGGCTTGCTCCCACGCAGCTTTTTTGACGTCGTAATCCTGCTTGGCGATCAGGGCGGCGTTGTAGAGCCCTTGAGCGCGATCCCAATCGAGCTTGGCGTGGCCGGCGTCGGATTTGGCGCGGTTCAGATCGGCGAGTGAGGTGTTCAAGGCGGCATCGGCGGCGACGGCGTCGGTCTCAGCCGCTTGCACGGAAGCCCGAGTCGCATTGACATCGGCTAACGACTGCACGTCCTCAAGCTGCGCCAGCAACTGCCCCTTCTTCACGCGGTCGCCTTCCCTGACGTGAAGCTTCACGATCCTGCCCATGGCATTGGCCCCGATGTTGGCGTAGGTCTTGGGCTTGATCTCCCCGGAAGCACTGACCACCGAAGCCAGATTCTGCTTCTGGACTTTTCCAGTCTGTACAGTGGTGACGTTCTTCTGGCTTTGGTAAACCGTGGCAGCCACGATGATCCCGAGTACCAGGAGGGCGCCAACGCCGATAAGCACTTTCTTCCAAGTCTTCATGAAGTGATAAGCCACGGAAAAGTTGGCATCGCTTTCGATTCCTGCTTCTACGAGGCCACAAATCCTTCTGGATCAATGCCCCCTGAAATGTCGTCTAGACACTGAAAGAACGGTGTAAACGCACTCCGGTTGCGCATGATTAGTTACGCTTGAACGACGAGAAAAGTTCCCGGTTTCCAACACTACTCAATCCCCCGCCTAGCCGAGAAAAGCACAGGGGGTCACGGGCAATTTTGCCACGCCAATTATATCGTGAACTGCAGCCGGTTAAGCGACGGGGAAATGCTGGCTCCGCTTGCCATGAAAATAGGGACCATCAATCGCAAAATATGGATTCTTAAGGGTCTTACAAAGATGGCCCCGGGCAGGATTTCTTTTTTGGGCAGGCCACTTCTTCTTGCCAGGTTGTATCCAATGAACATAGAATTAGGCAACTGACGTCTTTTGTGAGGTAGGCCTTTCTATGTTCTCCACAGGTTATCGAAACAGATGCTCGGCTGGGTTGCTGGTGGCGGTCTTGGCATTGGGCTCACCCCTCACGTCCTTGGCACAAGAGAAGGACTCGAAGGGCACCGACGCCACTCAGACCGATCCCTTGAAGCGCCCAGTCCCGGAGAAGCAGAGAAAAGCGAACGCAAAGGCCCTCAAAATTGAGTTGAGCAAAACCTATCGCAAGTGGCTCGACGAAGATGTGCGCTGGATCATTACCGACGAAGAGCGTTCGGCGTTCATGCAACTCTCGAACGACGAAGAGCGTGATCAGTTCATTGAAGCCTTCTGGCAGCGTCGTGACCCAACACCGGATACGGAAGAAAACGAGTTTAAAGAAGAGCACTATCGCCGCATCGCATACGCCAACGAGCATTTCGCGGCAGGCATCCCGGGCTGGAAGTCGGATCGAGGCCGGATCTACATCGTGTTCGGGCCGGCCGACGAGATTGAGTCCCATCCCTCCGGTGGAAGCTATGAACGTCCGATGGAAGAGGGCGGTGGCGAGACTTCGACGTTCCCGTTTGAGCAATGGCGGTATCGCTACCTGGAAGGCATCGGGCAGGAAGTCATCATCGAATTCGTCGATAGCTGCATGTGTGGCGACTATCACATGACGATGGACCGCTCGGAAAAAGATGCCCTGAAGTACACGCCGAACGCGGGCTTGACGCTCTACGAACAGATGGGCATGGCGAACAAAGCTGACCGGTTCACGGGCGGTAATGGCATCGAGCAGTTAGGCCAGTCCCCGTTCAACAAGGATATTCAGACCAAGGAATTTGACCGGCTCGAGCAGTTTGCCAAACTACAGGCTGCTCCCGCCGTGAAGTTCAAGGATCTGGAAGAAGTTGTCAGCCACAAGATCAGTGTGAACCTGATGCCGTTCGATGTCCGCGCGGACTTCGTGAAGGTGACGAGCGATACTGTGCTGGTTCCGGTCACGATCCAGATCAAGAACCGCGATGTGACCTTCCAGAATAAGGATGGGGTGGAGCGTGGCACGGTCAATATTTTCGGACGCGTAACCACACTCACAGGCAAAATCGTTCAACCTTCGAAGACACGGTTCAGGTCGATGTGCCGGTGGAGCTGCTGCCGAAGACCGCGGAAAACTCCTCGGTGTACTGGAAGGCCCTTCCTTTGCGCATAAGCTTTAATCGCTATCGTCTCGATATCGTCGTGAAAGACGTGAACGGAGATCGCACTGGAAGCTGGAGCCATGCCATCGAGATTCCGGATTTCAGCGAAGACAAGTTGAGCAGTTCGACCCTGATTATCGCGGATCAGATGGAGCCGGTCGCAACCAAGAACGTGGGCACGGGAAACTTCGTGATTGGAACGACGAAGGTTCGGCCGCGGGTTGCCCCGTCAGACGGCAAGCCGATCTCATTCAAGCGTAATCAAAAGCTGAACTTCTGGATGCAGGTTTACAACCTCAGCGTGGATGAGAAAACGCACAAACCATCCGCAACTTTTGAGTACAATGTCACCGACGCGAATCACAAGGCGGTTATCCACACTGTCGAATCGACCGACACGATGGGAAACGTCGGCGACCAAGTGACGCTGCAGAAGACACTCTCGGCCGCGAATCTGCCGCCGGGTCTGTACAAGATTGAGATCAAAGTGAACGATAACCTTTCCAAGCAGACGGTAGATCCAACGGCGACTTTCGCCGTGGAATAAACTGCTTGCCTGGTTTCCCAGGGGTGGTGGGCGAGATGTTGCAGAAGCTCGGGTTCTTCGTGCTCGTCGCTGCCATGGTTACCGCCATGGCTGGCCCGGCGTGGTGTGACGGTCCTTCGGGAACGATCTCTGGGTATGTTCGTGACGGGAGTGGCGCACCCCAGATGGGTGCAGTGGTGGAGATCCTAGGTTCAGCCGCCCAGGCTTTGAAGGTCTTCACCGACGATCGTGGTTTCTACTCCGTCGCGAGTCTTCTCCCCGGTACATATAGCATCAAGGCTACCGCTCCGTCGTTCCTCCCAACCCTTCGCGAGAAGATCGGCGTCCGTGCCGGCTCGAAGATGATGGTTAACATCACGCTGACGACGCTGTTCGAGGCGATTCAGCTGGTTCCGATGCGAAACACGGTCGACGACGACGATTGGAAGTGGACGCTCCGCTCGGTTGCCAACCGTCCTATTTTGCGTGTGCTGGAAGACGGCACGACTGTGGTTGCACAGAATGGAGATTCCGCCGGCCACGACTTGAAGGGCACCTTCACTCTGCTTTCCGGATCGCCCGGTCAGGGCCTTGCCAGTTCGGATATGAGTGCCGGCTTCGCAGTGGAGCGGTCGCTCTCATCCCTCGGGACCTTTCGAGTGAACGGCAACCTTGGCTATAACAACGATAATCAGGCGATACCCACGGCTGTGCTGCGGACCTCTTATACAGGTCACTACAACGGCGTGTTTGAGCCTTCGGTAGCGATCACTGCCCTTCGTCTGAATACACTCGATCCGAGTTCGATGCCTGGCGGACCGTTGCAGGCGCTATCGGTGACAAGTTCCGATCGAGTCGTGTTTGGTGACATGCTGGAGATGAGGTTTGGCAGCGAATTGCAAACGATCCAATTCATGGGGCGGGTCAACGCTTTCAGGCCCTTTGCGTCTGCTGATCTTCACCTGACCCCGAACACGGTCCTCGAGTACCAATACACAAGTTCGATCCCCCCCGCAGAAATGGAAGATCGTCTGGGCGATGATCACCTGGATTCAACGGCTTCCGATCTCAGCGAGACCGCGCCGCGCATGAGCGTGACCGGATATGCTCCGGCGGTTGAGAAGGCGCGTCATCAGGAAGTATCGCTCTCCCAGCGCATCGGCAAGAACAGTATTCAGGTGGCGTTTTTCTCGGATGGCATCGCCGACCCAGTGCTCACTGGTATTGGCGAGATGACGGGTGAGCCGGGAGACGTGCTGCCGAATGTATATTCGGGAACGTTCAGCTACCAGGGTAACGATTTTTCGACGAATGGGATGCGCGTGGTACTGCAGAGAAAATTGCTCTCAGACCTTACCGCGACACTGGATTACGCTTACGGAGGCGTACTTGACCTGTCGCGTCCCGACGTAGAACTGCAAGACGCACGCGATTGGATCCGCACTGAGCGTCGGCAGGCTGTCGCAGCGAAATTCAGCGGCATGCTGCCGAAGTCCAAGACACACTGGACCGCCTCTTATCGCTACGCTGCTGGACACGCTCTCACTCCGGTCGACTTGTTTAACACTTCGGCCGGTCAATCCGATCCGTATTTGAACCTCTTTATACGGCAGCCGATCCCGCCAGTTTCTTGGCTGGGCACATGGAAATCCTGATGGATCTTCGGAATCTTCTCGCGCAGGGTTATGTGCCGGTGATGGCTCGGGACGGACACACGCTCTATCTTGTTCAATCAGCACGTTCCGTGAGGGGCGGAGTCGCATTCAGCTTCTAGAATCTGTAGATTGAAATCTGTTATTGCGTAGATTTGCCGCTTCGCCTCTTCTGCCAGCCTTGTTCTCTGAGAGTCGAGTCTGTGTCTCCCAACTAGCTAACTCTGATTCGCAATCCGTGGCATCATCTTTTTTAGTGCGCAGTAACACTGTTCTTTAGCGCGCACTCGTTTATAATGCGCCGATCTTGAATGGAAGTGCGTTTGCTGTTGGCGGAGTCAAGATAGATTCGAGTGCTCCGCAACCAAGGAGAAGCGCAATGAAACTTCGTTTCGTAGTGCTGTGTGTTCTGCTCATGTCGGCCATGCTCGTCGGCCAAACTTTCCGTGGGACCATTCTCGGTTCGGTAACGGATCCCTCCGGAGCTTTCGTAGCCGGAGCGACAGTCAAGGTGAAGAATATCGCCACCGGTCTGGAGCGTACGACGACGACCAGCGCGAATGGCAGTTACTCTGTGCCAGAGTTGCCGATTGGCACATATTCGGTCACGGTAACGCAAACGGGTTTCCAGACTTTTATCGCTAACGGTGTAGCGGTAGATGTCGCCACTGAGCGACGAGTGGATGCTGCTCTTAAGACAGGATCGGTGACCACCCAAGTGGAGGTCTCAGCGGAGGACTTGGCAACGGTCGAGACGTCTTCGAATGAACTCGGAGGTGTGATTACGGCACAGACCGTCGAAGACATGCCCGTGAACGGCCGGGACTACACGAAGCTCATCTATCTCAATCCTGGTGTCGCGGGGTCTCCTGATCAGATTTCTGATTCTCCGGGTTCATTCGGCGAGTTTTCGATGAACGGCGCCCGCGGACGCTCGAACAACTACCTGCTCGATGGCACCGACATGAACGACGGCTATCGCAACGATCCGGCCATTAATCAGGCAGGTGTTTTCGGTACGCCGTCGACGATTCTTCCGATTGATGCGGTTGCCGAAGTGAATGTGCTGTCGAACTTTGAGCCGGAGTATGGGCGCAACGCTGGCGCCGTCGTCAACATTGTCACCAAGAGCGGCACCAACACCATCCATGGCACTGCTGGAGAATATTTCCGCAACGATGCGCTCGATGCGCGCAACTACTTTGACCCGGTAGGTACCCCCAAGGCACCTTTTCACAACAATCAGTACGGTGCCTCTCTGGGTGGTCCGATCATCAAGAACCGGACGTTCTTTTACGTTGACTACGAAGGCCAGAAGGAACCAGTCGGTGTGGTGACTGTCGCCAACGTCCCGACCGGCAGCGCTGCTGATGGCTCGTTGCAACCAAGCGATGCGAGCAACCCTGTGATTGCTGCGTTGCTGGCGCGTAACCCCTGGCCCGCGCCAAACTTGTCCAAGGGGGCCTTGTATCAACTTGGCACTGCTTCCGTCGTCTCCCCGTCTTACAACGACTTGACAAGCTTCATTGCCAAGATCGATCACAGTATCAACGCGAACAATACCCTCACCGGCCGATATTTCTTCGGTGACAGCGTGCAGTCGTTCCCGTTGGCACTCACTGCCAGTGGCGGCCAGTTGCCGGGTTTCAACACGTTCACTCCGACGAGGGTCCAGCTGGTATCGATCTCTTATACGCACACATTCGGTGGAAACAAGATCAACGAGTTCCGCTACGGCTGGAACCGATTTGCGGAAGGGTTCTTTCCCGCCGATCAGAATTTCAACCCAAGCTCGATTGGCCTTTGCGACTCCACCACCATCGCGGGCTGTACTGGAGGGCTAAACGATCAGGGTTTGCCAATCATTCTACTGAGCGGCGTGCCTGCTCCAACGCTCAGCAACCCAAACAACACCGCGAGCGTGGCGCAACTCGGTGCCACAAGCAGCGTTCCGCGACATCGTGTTGATAGCAATGACCAACTCCTCGACAACTTCTCCTGGAAGATCAACAAGCACAACGTGAAGTTCGGCTTCGATTTTCACCGCACCACTGTGCAACAGTATTTCGACAAGTACTTCCGTGGGAGGCTGCAGTTCTCAAGCCTGACGGATTTCCTTAGCGGCAACGTTGACGGCGGATTCCAGTACTTTGGGGACTCGACCCGCCATACGTACGAGAACAACTTTGGTTTGTACATTCAAGATGGCTTCCACCTGACAAGGCAGTTGACATTGAACTATGGGCTGCGGTGGGACTACTTCGGTGTGGTCCAGGAAAAGAACAACCTTTTCAGCAACATCACCAACCTCGACCCCGTTAACCAGACTTTTACACTCACCCAAGTGGGCCAGCCTGGACTTAGCAGCCTTTACAACCCGGACAAGAAAGACTTTGCCCCACGCGTGAGTGTCGCCTGGGACGTCGCTGGAAAAGGCAAGACGGTGATTCGCACTGGCTTCGGCATGTTCTACGATGCCTTCTCGCAGGATATGGTGATGGGCCATTTGCCGTATTCGCCTTATTTTGATCCTGGCCCAGCCTACAATAACGTGGGTCCTTCCCCGATCCTTTCCACGGGAGTTGTCGGCGGTCCGATCAACCCAGGTGGCGTCGTAACTCCGGTATTCGCGGCTACAACGGGTTGTGCCTATGAGTGCGACGCGTTTGGCTTCGCCCGCAATATCAAGACACCCTACATGGAGAACTACAACCTCAACATCCAGCAGCAGATTACGAGCAAGGCAGTGGTCCAGGCAAGCTACGTCGGATCGCAGGGCCATCGGCTGTGGAGATTCTTCGACCTCAGCCAGCCCAGTAATGCGCAGGTGACGGCTGCAGACCTTGGCTGCGACTGCATCCTTGACTATGGCGTTCCGCGCAACTACATCCCAAACAACCCTTATGGAGCGTTCTACATCCTCCAGGAAAACTCCACCGGTAAGTCCAACTACAACGCGCTGCAGTTAAGTTTGCGCATCAGCAATTGGCACGGGATCACCTCCATTGCGAACTACGTTTGGTCGAAGTCCATGGACAACTCTAGCGACGGAGAAGATTTCGAACCGAATGCTGCCCAACCCAACGACAGCAACAACCCTCAGCTAGAATACGGTCCTTCGAATTTCAATATCCCTCACCGCTTTAGCTGGAACTTCGCCTACGAGTTTCCGAAAATGGGCGGAAGTTGGCAGAAGCTCAAGAACGGATGGGGCATCAATAGCGTGCTGACCATACAGGATGGCCAGCCCTTCCAGCTCAACTACAACTTTGAAAGTTCGGATGACTACAGTGGCGGAGGCAGCGGTTTTGATCGTCCAGATGTTGTGGGTCCGATCCGATACAACGCAAAGAATCCGTCGCAGTATCTCGATCTAAGCTCATTTGCGATCCCCTGTACGATTTCGGCTGCGGCGCAGCTTGCGCCAACCGGTACCGACCAAGACTGCGTGCCGGGCACGCGCCACTACGGCAATGAAGGCCGCGACTCGCTGCATGGTCCATCTTTTAAGGAGTTAAATTTCGCTATCTACAAAACCACGGCGATTACGGAGCGGATCAATATGCAATTCCGCGCCGACTTTTTCAACCTTCCGAATCACCCCAACTTCGCCAACCCCTTCCTGCCTGCCTTCATCGCCGATGCCGGCATCGCAGGTTACGGAGTGAGCAGCGCTGGTCGAGAGGTCGGCGGCGGCCCATATCCCATCACCGCGACCGGCGACGTGGGCATCGGCAACCCGTTCCTGGGTGGAGGAGGTCCGCGCGGCATCCAGTTAGCGTTGAAGTTTACGTTCTAAGCTTTGCAGACTTGGGTTCCTTCCCCGCTCCTCCCATAAGACCGGGAGGGGCATTTTTCTTGCCCGAATCTGGACTTGCTCTTTGGTTCCTTGTCATGCCTGCTAGAATCAGAGCGCTGTTGGGAGACTTGCCATGACCCCGAATACCCCGGAGCGGCGGCGTCAAAGTCGCACGCCGGTGAACGTCCCGGTAAAAGTCCGTCCTCAGGATGGCCGCGGGTCCGAGCAAACCGGGATTACTCGCGATCTGAGTTCCACGGGGATATTCCTCTATTCCGAGTCGCCAATGAAAGCCGGGGCGAAGCTGGAGCTGGTGATCATGCTGCCGGCCGGCATGGGTCTCGGCCCCGGCGGTTGGGCTCTATGCCAGGCTTCGGTCGTCCGGGTGGAGGAGTCGCACGACAAGGGCATGGGCATTGCCGCGACCTTCGATCGAGTTGAGTTGCTGCCCGAGCTCACCTGAATCCGGGCTTCTCAAATTGAGCCAGCCTGGTTAGAAACATACTTGGGCCGAAATAATTTGTCCGCAAAATAAAAAGATTGCTTCCCAATGCCCCGTCTGTGGTGCAATAATGCCCGCTTCATGGCAGCGGCTGCTTTGGCTGCGTTTAGGGTGACAGGCCGATGTGGATTGACAAACTTACCGACGGCGTTTTGGAGCTGGACACGCCGATCGGATCTCGATATGTTCAACCGAATCTTGTGCAACGCGCTTATCTGATGTGGACTTTTCGCAATTTTTGTTCTCTGCCGCAGCAGGTGCTGCGTCCGTGGGAAATACGACTGGTTGATCGACTCTGTAATGAAAACCGGTTCGTCGCTCGCATGATTTCGGGCTCGCACGAGCGTCCGATCATCGGAAGAGTGGAACGGCGCGCGCCAGCTCAGGCCGAAGTTCTGCCAATTCGAAAACCCGCATCGAGTGCAACGACGGAAGTTGCCGACCGGAGTCGCGAAGCCGCTTCCGCATAAATTAGAAAAACGCGCGAATGTCTCGCGCGGCGCATCGATCGGCGATCAGCCCTAGCTAGTCCTCCAAGTCCTGATTTTGTCTGGGCACGTCTTTCGTGGGCCCGTCATCCAAGACAAGTCCTCTTTCCTCGCATCGTATTCTCCTGCACTAACCGAAGACCACGGGATGGATTGAAGAGTTCAGTGATTGTAAAAGACGGCGCCGCTCCCGTTACGCAGGACGAGGTAAGAGTGAGGCGATCGTTATCACAATTGCGTTACTGGGAACGAATGATGAAATGGTGAAAAAATAATGTGGAGGATCTGACGTGTGCCGAACGAGGTGGTGGAAGACGGATGGTATAATCAAAATTTGTCCCCACCCTGCCGCAAGCAGTGGGCGCGTAGCTCAATTGGCAGAGCAACTGACTCTTAATCAGTAGGTTGAAGGTTCGATTCCTTCCGCGCTCACCACACTTTTCCTCTCAAATCAACGCAAACCGGCGTCATTGTTGACATTTCGTGACTGTCGGAACACACTTCGAATACAGCCAGTTTCCAGCCGAGTGGTGACACAGTGGTGACACGGAAGGGGGAACTGATGAATATCCACATATCCCAAAGGTCAGTGGAGAAGCTGGACGCGCCCGCGAAGGGCAACCGCGTTCTCTATGACGACAAGATTGCCGGCTTCGGCATTCGCGTGACGGCTGCCGACGCGAAGTCGTTCGTGCTCAACTACCGCATCAACGGGCGCAAGCGGCTGTACACCATCGGCTCGTGGCCAGACGAATTCTCCGCAGACGCTGCGAGGGCCGAGGCCGAGGAGTTGCGCAGCAAGATCAAGAAAGGCACCGACCCGCTGGGCGAGAAGGAGTTCGCACGTGGCGAGCCGACGATGGCCGAACTTGCGAAACAATACACTGACCAGCATCTACTGGTGCATAAGCACGGCAAGTCTATCTACGAAGACAAGCGGATGCTGAAGAAGATCATCGTGCCGAAGCTGGGCACGCTGCGCGTGTCCGCGATCAACTCAGTCGACGTGCGGCGGCTCCACAACTCGCTGAGCAAGACTCCCTATCAGGCGAACCGAGTGCTGGCGCTCCTGAGCAAGATGTTTACCTTCGCCCTGGAAGAGAAGATGCGTCCCGATAATCCAGCGAAGGGCGTCAAGCGGTTCAACGAAGACAAGCGGGAAGCATGGTTCACCGTCGACCAGCTTCACGCGCTGTCCGACGCCTTGGATGCGTACGAAGAGCAAGATGCGGCCGACGCCCTGCGGCTCCTGATCGTTACCGGTGCCCGCCCACAGGAGTCATCGGGGCGACTTGGGATCAGTTCGATTTGAAACGCCGCGTCTGGACGAAGCCGAGCCATCACACGAAGGAAAAGAAGACGGAGCACGTAACGCTCAACACTCAAGCCCTGGCCATCCTGCAACGGATGTCTGAAGACGCGAGTGGCCCGTACCTGTTCCCGGGCCGCGAGGCCAAGACCGCGAGAACGACGGTGCGCAACGCGTGGAAACAGGTCTGCAAGTCCGCAGGTTTCGCGACGGTGAGCTACAAGGTCGGAAAGCGCGGGAAAGCCGCTGCCGCGATGGAAGTCGACCGTCCGCGTGTACGATCTACGCCATACGTTCGCGAGCCATCTGGTATCGCTCGGGCACTCACTACCGAAGATCGGAAAACTTATGGGGCATACACAGGTTCGACGACGCAGCGCTATGCGCATATCGCCGACTCGGCGCTGCGCGATGTCACCGATGCTTTTCCGAACGTGCTGCCGATCAAAAGACTGGCATGAAAAAAGGCGGGGATTTTCACACCCGCCTTCTCCGTCGCGCCACACGCATGGTGCACTCGCCCGTCATGGCTCTCGCTCGTCCGCATTTGTGCTTTAGTCGCAGATCTTGCGCACCGAAGTAAACGCACCCGCCGTGCCCGCCGTCAAGGCCTGAAAACGGTGCAGATCAAGCGGGTCAGTTCCTGACCTTGGACGCGCCCGTGCAACGGAGTCGCACGCGCGTTTAGAATGCTCATTCATGTGTGGACGATATCGACTCTCCCGTCGGAAGGAAGTGCTCGCCGAACACTTCGGCGCAGACTTTGACGATCTGGACTGGGAGCCGCGTTACAACATCGCTCCTACGCAATCGGTGCCCGTTATCCGTCGCGACAATCACGTGCCGACTCTCCAAGCATCGCTAATGCGCTGGGGCTTGATCCCGTCGTGGGCAATAGAGCCAACCATCGGCGCTCGAATGATAAATGCGCGATCTGAAACTGCGGCAACCAAGCCATCATTCCGAGAGCCGCTCCGGAGGAGCCGGTGCCTGATCCCTGCGGACGGTTTCTATGAATGGAAGCGTGAAGGCAAACGGAAGCAGCCGTTCTGCTTCGAGGTCGATGGCGGCGCAGTCTTTGCGTTCGCTGGCCTGTGGGATCGCTGGCGCGATCCGGATGGGCACGCGGTCGAGACCTGCACGATTCTGACAACAACGCCGAATGAATTGTTGGCCGACGTTCACGACCGGATGCCGGTGATCTTGGCTCCAGGGCACTATGGCCCTTGGCTCGATCCATCCATGCAAGATGTTGCGATCGCTGTGAGCCTTCTCAAGCCTTTCGATTCATGTCTGATGAAGCGTTTCGCGGTGAGCACCCGGGTCAACCTGGTGGCCAATGACGACGCTGAATGCTCAGCGCCGGTCGCTCTGCCAGCAGCAACTGCCACCCTCTTCGACTGATCGCGGTCTGTGGTCAAAGAGCTGCACTCACGGTTTGTCTAGCCACGATCTCAATGCTGATCGGCTTCCAGCCGAAGCCAGTCGAGGGCTGAAGGAAAGTCGCAGAAGACCCGCGTTCGCGAAGAAACCATCCCTGCTTCGTGATACGAGGCCATCAACAGTCCTACGCCTGGTACTGCCGGACCGGGCGAAACGTAAGCACGCTTGGATGTAGTGGAAAAGACCCGACGTGAGGCAACCATCCTCGCCTCTTCGATGAAAATGTCAACAGCAGTCGCTTTGGTGCCGTCTATGAGTTGATTGAACTTCGGGTCGAAATCGCAATCGAGGAGTAGTCGGTCTTGGTGATCGCGAATCTCGGCGTAGGTCACACGATCAAGAGTGGTACTGACTATCAGTCCCTGTGCTTTCTCAATATGATAAATGTATGGCATCTACGGTCCGCAAATTCTCACCATCGCCACCCCTGTTTGAAATCAGGCAATTACACTCATTGACCCATTTGCTTTCAGCGCTTCCGCATTCGGCTGTACGAGCGCATCGTAGGTTTTCAGTTTGAAGCGCGATCATCTGCTTGCGACATGCCCGTCCTGTTCGCGATTTTGGCGCGGCTGCATCGTTGCGTCGTCGCAAGTCCGTTCTACGCTGAACCACGGAGGATCATCACGTACACGTTAGCTCCTTCCCGGGACGCTTAGTTCGGGGATCGAGCGCCTTCCATGCAGAGGTGAGAGTCGCTGTGGGCGCAGCGTCATAGGCCATGAGACAAGCGTAATCGTAGTTCCACTCTGGGTGCTTCTTGGTCGCGGCGAGATGTGGCAGACCACGGTAGAAGAAGGCCTGATAGATAAGCGCGACCAACTGCCGTTGTGCGAACTCCAGCGAGCCGCGTGGGAAGTATTTCCCTTCAAACAAGATGGAATGCTGAAACGGATCGCGGAGGGAAAAGCCAGCGGCAGCTTTGTGTCAAGGCATGAGTTTTGTCGGGATTCGCCCAACCCTGGTAGATGTCGCTGGGGCTGGCACCCAAAATCTTTCGAAATGGGTGGCGCACGCCACCGGATGGGTGATTGACATGAGACGTCCGGCATCGTCCGAGGTACTCATTGAGCAATGCACGTCGCTGCTTGCCCATCGACAGGCCCCCATAGCTCTGGAGTACGTCGAAAAGTATTGGGAGAGCCTTCCCATTGAGAAAGGCAGCTTCCGGAAGCCGCAAATGCTTTTGATTGTCGTCGGCCTTCGCCGCTGCAACCGTTTGCCGAATCCATGACTCCATCTCGGTTGGGCCGGGCAGTTGTTTATTCAGGGTTCTCTCGAAGTCCTTGAGGAACTCGAGTGCTTGATGTTTGCTCACGATGTCCATAATGGGGGCCAGAATCTACGGAGATCAGAACGCCCAACTATCAGCGCCATCCGCGAGGACGCAGTGACCGGCGTCACACAGGGCCTCAGAACAGGCGTTCTATAGTTGTCGCAGTAACCACATCAGCAGCGCCCTTGACCCTATGCCTGAAGAAAAGCGTGAGAAAAAGGTCGCACCTCTAACTCGCGATCAGGAGCAAGCGATACGGAAGAACATCTTCCGCACGGCTCACGGCGCAATCACAGACTGGAGCACCTTCAAGTGGCATCGGACAAACGGTGTCCCTGACACTCACGTCCCGCATTCCTCTCAGGCATTCTGCATTAGCGTTTGGGGAACAGTTGCGTCCACGCAGGGGGCAGTCGTTCGTAAGACCCTTAGCTGTTTATTGAAAGACGATCGGTTCGCGAGAGCTGTAGAGAGCTATGAAGCGGAGCTTCCCCTTGAACTTGAAAGCGACAGCCGCGATCTGCTGAATGAGTTCGGTGGCACCCAATCGCATCTTGACGGAGTGTTGAGACTGAACGGGCTGAGCGTCGTGATCGAGAGCAAGCTGACGGAACAGTTGGGCCGCTGTTCCCAAGCGACGGGTCGATATTGCTCCGGAATCTACGGCCCTGGCTCCGATTTGAAGCTAGGGAGAACTGATGTTTCGTGCCGTCTTGAATACCAGGATCGACAACGGACGCCTCGACTGTATTGGAAAATCATGAAAGAGATCAGCCGGGAAGGCGCGTATCGCGTCGGAGAACCCTGCGCGTTCGCTGGCCTTGGCTATCAGGTGATGCGCAATATCGCAGCGGCTGCAAAGCTGGCAGGGGACGCGTCGAACTGGCGTGTCATTTTTGCGTATCCACAGTCTTACGATTCGACGACAGATGAAGCGATCGCACTTGTGCGGAACAAACTTGCTGTCCAGCACCAGCATCGAGTTTTGGTTCTCGACTACATCAATTTCGCGAGAGAACTCATGTGTTCCACGAACGAGATCGCGCATGATCTGGGAATACACATGGCGATCCGTCTGGGCATCGAACCTGCGGAATCAGATCGAGTACCCGGGCGGCTGTCAGATTAGATCATCGGAAGGCAGCGGTGGGACTCCTCCCATACTCAGGTTTTGGGAAGATGACACGTATCGTTGTACCCGTCGAGCACGAGCTTGGCGACATCCGGATCGTATCGATACGAAGTGACGGAGCAGTTCAGCACATCATTCTCCTTGTCGATCTCAAGGTACTGCCGCTCGTCCCAGCGCTCAAGCAGCCGTCGAAAGATCAAGACCACCACACTGTGGCAGACCACTAACACATTCTTCGCGCGGTAATCCCTGGCAAGGGTGCCTAAGAAGCTATGGACTCGCAGTACGACATCCGGCCTACTCTCCCCGCCGGGTGGTCGATACCAATTACTCCAATTGACCGTCTTGCCTTGCGTTGCGGCCTTCGGCATTACCGCACATCAAGACGTGACCTACCGCATTGACAGGGCGCGCTCATCCGCGTGGCATGGGTATGTCTCATGAAAGCAAAGACTCTCTTGGGTGATTGCTGTGGTTCTGAATCTGATAATGGTCTGGCGCATGTGCTTTGTGCGGCTCATAGAGATCGCACTTTAGTGGACATCGGCCCGCTGGAACGGCCCGAAACTGCCGGAGAAGTTTATTGAGGAACAGCGCACATGAAAGCAATACTCGCACTCGTACTGTCTTCACTGATGGCGTTTGCCATTGGCTGCGGTTCAAGCAGCAATGCGTCAGTTTCACCAAACCAGCTCGTCGGCAGCTGGAGCATCACGACGACTGATGGAGTCAACGGCACTTCGGGCACAATCCAAGCGACACTCATCGCCGCCACCGTTGGTCAGAACAGCAACTGCGTTGTTACCGCTGTGAACGGCAGCGGGGGCACCTCGGTTTTCACCGTGCAGGGCAGCAGCTGCGCGCTCGCGGATAACCAGACCGGGCAGGGCGCCATCAGCGGGACCGGGTATTTCTTCTATCCTCCGGTGGGCGTGCTGGTCGGCGAGACGGGCAATCAGCTTGATCTGATTTTCGTCGAGGGCAGCGGCAACAGCTACGCCGTCTTTAACGCAACCGGCACGATGGCGAACGGCGCGATGTCGGGATCGTGGACTTGCAACCTCGAGACGCCGATCTGCGCCGGGCTGAGCGGCACGTTCTCTGGCGCGAAAATCTGATGTTAGCGGGCGTGTCATTGATTACGCAGCGATGGAACCCCTGGAAGCCCGCTGGAGAATTGATCTAGACTGGTTGCGTTCGTGAAAGCCAGGGAGGAACGCATGGACAATCCCCTTAAAAGGTTTCACATTCGGACGGGCGTGCTCGATGCCCTCGGCCGCTACGGGTTGGCGCATGATAATCGGATGCGCGCCGAGCTTGAGGCCAACGCCACCATCGCAGCGGACAACAATTCCCGCGTCATCATGAAGAGCGGGAATTCACTCGACGTAGAGATCCAAAACCGGCTGGATTCACCGCACAGGAATGAGAGCTTTCCGACGGTTTCGTGTACGGTCTCAAAAAGCGACACCGACAGCCTGCGCAAGAACTTCGCTGACATCGCGGCGGGCAAAGTACGGGTCACGGAGTAAGGACGTGATCGCGAGGGCTACCGACCGCATCCGAGGATTGACTGGCGCTGGCAGGGCTAGTTGGAGTGTCAGACTGACTGTTACTAACAAGTTCCTGCTGGCTTTGTCGCTGGTTTCCAAAAAGCGGACTACCTACAAGGAGCTGACAGGCAAGACCGACGCCGCTACGACACCTGAGCCTTTCGAATCCCCGTCGCTTGAAGCGTGGCCGGATGCCGAAGGTCGCGGTTTAGGGCCACCCTTCGGCATTGTGGCATGATCTGCCTGGTATCGCTCTCCTCGCTCTGCCAATTCGCTCTTGGATACCGTGAGAATCTGGCGTAAGCCGGACTCAAACGTGGTAGCTGGCGGGTGGAACGCCGTTCCTTTGTCAGTTTACGAAACTGGCAGATAACGCTCATTGGGGTTTTGACTGGTCTAGAGATGTTTCACTGACAGACTCTCGGTGGAGACGGTTAAACATCCACTCTCGCGCACCGAATCCGCGCACTGAAGCTTCCTGGATTCATTCGCGGAACGGGAATACTACAATGACCTTAGTCACGCCATTCTGTGTGAGCGAACAACATCGTTCGTCTCGGAAAGGAGTTGCGATGAGCCGTGCTGTGTTCATCGTGCTCGTGCTGGCATTGGAATTGGGGAGTATGGCGACGAATTCCATCGCGGAACAGCACAGTCCGCTAAACAGAGGCATCGTCGCGAACTCGGCAAAGAGGGAAGTTCCGAACACGCCCACGTGTCTAAACGGAAATTCTCTGGAAGCTCCTTGTAGCAGCCCTGTGCCTGCCGGCATTACCTATGTGACAACGGCGTTGAACTGGACCCAAACCATTCCAACTCCACTCACTGGCGGGTCGTCGGCAACTGTCAGACTCGCTCCTTGCCCGGTCGGCATCGATACGACGAGCGGAGTTGGCTACCAGGTGCTGCTTTCCGGCGGGGGGAACAGCGAGGCGGTGAATGTTCTCACGACTGCCGGCGCTTGCACGTCTGGCGCGGGATCGGGAACGATCACATTTACTCCGTTCTATTCGTACGCGTCGGGCTACACGATTGGGTCAGCCTCCTCGGGGATTCAGGAAACGCTGAATGCGGCATGCGGAATGGATCCGACTTCGTGGAAGAACAGTCAGTGTAACGTCACCATTCCCGCAAACGGGCCAAACACATCCGTCAATACCTACAACGTTTACGGCACAATTTTTCTGCACTCGAACCAATCGGTGCTCAACGGCTATGGGACAACACTCAATTGCCGGGGCCGCGGCGCCTGCCTGCAGGTGGGAGACTTCATCAGCTCGAATGATTATTCCAGTAATACGGTTTCGGGGCTGAGCTTCCGCGCTCCGGTAAGTCTTGCGAGCAATCCGGCGTTTGCCGGGGTGGTGATCACGCAAACGCAAAGAGCCTCTCAGGTAGTTACGATCACGACGGCCTCCCCCCACGGTTTTCGCGTTGGAGATATGGTGACGATGCTGTTCACCGACAGCGCGGCTTACTGGGGCGATGCCGTTGTCACTGCGGTGCCGAACGCGACCAGCTTTCAGTACACCCACTCGGGGTCTGATATCGCGGTACAGTCGACCCCAGGCGTGGTGGCGCTGGCGTACGTCGCGATATTGGATGATGCATTCAACTCCCACTTCATCGACATTACCCTCGACAAGGTTGGAGAGAACGGGCACTTTAACAATTTCTTTGATCTGTGGGATGACGAGAACGTCACCATCGATCATTTCAATAACGAGGCGGTGCCGCTCAACTACAACGCAAACTGGACCGGCTCATTTGTTTTCTCCGGGGGAGGCCAGAGCACGCCGATTGCCCCTGTCATTACGCTGCGCGATTCGACCATCACGGCGAATTATTCGAATGGAGTGACAGTCTATAACTCGAACGGTCTCTACATCGAAAACACCGTGATTCAGGCAAGCGGCCCGTGGCAGGTCTATTCGTCGAATTCGACGGGAAACTACCAGGGTGCTTATCTCAAGAACATCTACGCAGAGAGCACGACGGCTCTCAACCCCCTGTCACCCGCGCGCTCTCCTTTTCCTGGACTTGGCATTGCCGGTTTGATCGCTGGGGTCTCAAGCGGCGCAGCTAGTTTTCAGATTGCCGGCAATGGCGGCATGCAGGGAGCCTTTCAAACGGGTGGAACTGGAAGTACTGCATATTCCTATTTCATCGTGGCCAATGACACGACGGCGGGGACTCAAACTTCTCCCATGCAGGTTCTCAACTGGCTGTCCACGGGGAGCGATTCCATTCCGGTGCGATGGCCCAGGGTGGCGAACGGGACCGATGCGATGACCTCGATGTGATTCGCATGACGACTCCGGTTGGGCTTGGAGCCATCTATCCTTACTACGGCGGCTGTCCGGGCGGAACTGGTGGAACCTGTGGATATGTCGCCAAGGGCCTTTCCCAGTCCGCCGCATGTTCTGGTGCATTGGTGTGCGGCTACACCGACACCGGATCGTCATCCACGTCGGCGTACACGATTAAGATTGGCAGCTACAGCGGGAATCTTGTCTTCTGGCCGGGCTGGAATTTATGGTCAACAAGAGCGTTGCGGTTAACGCAGAAGAGATCAACACGGTCGGTGTAGGACTCGGCGGATCGCCGCTTGAGGTTGCCTAGCCCAATGCCTGAATTACGGCGCAACCTCACCTGGCGGCTACACGACTTGCCTCGCAAATACCTCGTACGCCAACAATAATATTCCGAATCAGACCGCGACTCTGATTACGGACGGCGACTTGGCGGGTGGCGGCATGACCGTGACCAAGGGGCGCTTGAACTTCTCCAGTGCTCCAACCGCTACGATTGCCGCGCATCACATTATCACTCTCATTGATTCTCAGCCCGGGTTGACGCAAGCAACGTGGGGATTCCGTCCTCCGGCGAGCGCGAATGATACGTGGATCGGCACAGACGTCCCTGGAAACTCGTTTCTCACATCCGGCCAGCTCGCTTTTGGCGCTCCCGTTTCGATTACGAATTACATCGCGCAAACTGGCGATGGAGTGCACGCAAATTGGCTCGAACGACTCACGTCGACGAAAAAAACGTTCGCGGTGCCAGTGCAAATAAGGGACGGAAGCAGTTTCACTTTGGGGAACGGCTCACCCCTATCACAGATGAAGATCTACAGCCTTAACAACATGCCTGCAAGGCGGGTGCCTGCACAAAGCTGCCTGGATCTAGAGGATGAAGTCAAAGGCCTTATAAAATCGGATCAGATTGCTAGCATCACTCCCCCTGGGCGATTAGGAAATCTCTCGCTCAGCGCGTATCCTTCGGGTGAGGGTGCGATCGTTCTACATTTCTGTAACGCGAGCGGTTCCGACACGACCACGCCGCCTGGTGTCTATTCGTTTCTGGCCGTACATTGAGATGTTGCCACCTCGCACGCTTCTGCATAGGGTTTTCTGATCCTGCAGAATTGCTTGTCGGGAACGGGTATCTTGCGGTTTTCCGCAAGATGGTCAGGTTCTCATTGGGGTCGAGGTTCCAGATGAGCTTGCAGCCCACAAATGATCTGCAACGCGAAAACAGCATTTCAAGACCTGCAGACTTGAAGCCTGCGGCCCAGTACGTTCGCATGTCGGATGATGCCCAGCAGTACTCGATCGACAATCAGAAAGCTGCTATCCAAGAGTATGCCGCCAGCCACGGGTTTGTGATCGTGAAGACTTACGCGGATCCCGGAAGGAGCGGCGTTCTCGCGCAGAACCGCCCGGCACTTCGCGAGTTGCTCAAGGATGTAGTAAGCGGCGATACAGACTACAAAGCAATTCTGGTCTACGATGTCAGCCGTTGGGGCCGGTTTCCGAACAGTGATGAGGCCGCCCATTACGAGTTTCTATGTTCCAGTTCCGGAATCCCACTTCACTATTGTGCTGAACCTTTTACAAACGACGGTACTGCGTCCAGTTCTCTCCTGAAGGCGTTGAAGCGCAGCATGGCCGCCGAGTTCAGCCGTGAACTTGGGGAGAAGGTGTTTCGAGGAAAAACCCGACTCGTGCAGCTCGGATTCTGGGTTGGCGGTACAGCCGGCTACGGTTATCGACGGCTGATGATCTCGCGAGAAGGTAAGCCAAAACAAATCTTGAAACTCGGTGAGCACAAGAGTCTCACCACGGATCGCGTAATACTGGTTCTAGGTCCGCGCGTGGAAGTCGAGAGGGTTCGTGAAATTTTCTCGCTGGCACTTGATGGACTGGGCTGTGATGCTATTGCGGATGAGTTGAACCGACAGGGCAAGTTCAAGGCTAGCGGAAGACCCTGGTACAACCGGGATATACACAATATTGTTACCAATCCAAAATATACCGGATGCAACGTTTGGCATCGAGGTACGCAGCGTCTTCGCGATAAGCGATCGTGGGTAGAGCCACAATATTGGATTGCCAAGCCGGCTGCATTTGCGCCAATCGTGGATCGCGAAACATTCGACCGAGCCAGAGCCGCGATGCCCCGAAGGTCCGACTCCTTGTGGCCGAACGAGAAGATAGTTAAGAAGCTCCGCCGCCTGCTCTCCGTAAAGGGATATTTGAGTGAGGGCCTCATTCTCAAGACTTCGGGAATGCCCTCAGTCCACACTCTTCACAGTCATTTTGGCTCGTATAGACAAATCTACAACGCAATTGGTTATGACCTCCCACTCTACGATATATACCAAGGCACACAATGTGAGCCTTTAATGAAACTAAGACGAAAGCTGGTGAAAAGACTCAGCCGGATGTTTCCAAAGCACGTCGCAATCACCAGAGTGCCCGAGCCCCAGTCGTTTCGATCGATCTTAGAGGTCGATCATAGCTTCTTCGTCGGAATTTTATTGTGTAGAAGTGAGAAGCGCGCCGGAGAGCAGAGGTTTTGGGCGGTCCGTCCGACTTTAGCCGAACGTGAAAACATTACGTTGGTCTGCAGAGTAAGCCCAAATAAAGGGCGAATCATTAGCTACCAGGTATTTCCAAGAGTTGATATTCCGGGGAAGTCCTGTCGAATAGCGATGATTCCCAGCAAGGGCATCACTCTGCGGAAATTGTCTGGATTTTACGCGGCGGTCAAGGCACTGAGACGCGTTAACGAAAAGGTGACAATCTCGTAACGACTACAAGCCTGGCGGAAGCTTCCACCGTGAGCAGCTACGAAACTTGACCGGAACGTCAGCCTCCGGGCATCCGGAGTCCACACGAAACCTCTAGGAATAGATTTGGCATCGATTTCTCTTAGCCAACTGGCGACACGATCATCCTAGTCCGTCGCGGGGATTGCTTTCACGCGGCCACCTGCAAGGGCCTTGGCGCTAGTCTGCGTGCCCATGAATCGGAGCGACTTGCTTCCACTTCCCCGACATTACGACATCGTAGAAGGATCGAAGGTCATGCAATCGGGTTCCATTTTGCAGCCAGTCGTGAGCCTCTGAGATATTGATTTTTCCTTGGTTTTTCATTTGCCCGGTTACATAAAGAGCTTCGAGCGCGGTATTCTCTGAGTTCATGCCCGCCATGAGTGTGACGCGCCGTCGTTCTACATTTGCGACCTGCAACTCCCACATACGGCCCCTCCGGGCCAGGTGAATTGAGCGACAGACTCGAACAGCAACCTCGGGGCCATTCTTCACTTTGAGCCAGCTTCTGAATCGTCCATTCCCAGAAGGTTGAGAGATTCGACCTGGAAACATTGCAACTAATTGCTGCATCATTTCCGTCCGAATCGAACGAACTTGGCGGCGACTTGCAGATATCTTCTCACGGGGGGATTGATAACCGATCCGTTCAAACGCTTTAAGCATCGACCCAAATCGGTACGCAAGCACTCCACCCGAGATACCGTGCTGTTTGATAACGGTATAAGAAAGATGGCCATGGGCCTTCAAAATCGACCCTAGTTGTTCTAGTAGCTCTTCATTCGAGCGGTTCCAAGTTTTCCGTCGCAGCGTTTTTTGAACGGTTTCATATAGTTCCGTTGTCACCAGCCCTTCAAAAGCGTTCGGCATTACAATCCATTCCGATTCGGGTAGTGTGCGTGTTTTCGAGCGTAATTTCTCCGTGGTGCGTCCGAAGACCGCAGTGCCCTTATACTTAGGGTGAGTCAGAATCCTTTTCACACACCAATCCTTCCACTCACTTCCCGCCGAGAATGGAACCCGTTTCTTATTCAATTCGGCAGCAATGCCCTTGAACGACATACCGTCCTGTGTGAACATACGATAGATTTCGCGCACCCAGTACACTTCCTCCGGCGGCCCAGGAATAAGGATTACGCGGTCGTTAGCGATGCTCTTGCGTTCTCCTGACGCCAGTGTTTGTTTCCAGATTCCATCGGTTGAAACAAGCATTCGCCGAAAACCGTATCCGGGCACCGCTCCCGAGTGAAACCCGTTCCTGACGAGGCGAACCAATCCATCGAACACTTTCCGGGACAGTTCGCGGCTGTACTCGCCCGCCATGACTCTTTTCAGCGTTTTCATAATCATGCTGGAGACATCGCCATTGTTGGAGAATAGCTCCGCACAGTAGTGAACCCGCACACCTGCTGCCTTGCACAAGAACTCATAATGTGCCCCTTCGTCAGGGTCTTGGAATCTTCCCCAACGGCTTACGTCGTACACAAGAACAGCTTTGTAAATTTGTTTGCCGCCGACAACATCTTGTAGTAGTTGAGATAGTCCGGCTCTTCGGCTCAGGTCGAGTCCGCTCTTGGCTTCGTCACAATACGTCTGACAAACACTGAACCCGTGGTCTACGGCATAGGCCGCGATCAACGCCCTCTGATTGTCGAATGAATATTCTTGGCGCTCCGTAGACACACGAAGGTATTGGGCGGCGGCTATGCTCTCCATCCGATTCTCTCCGTTGCAGGAAGAGAACAGAGTACACGCAAACGCCCCGATGTCTCTGTCTGATTTCTACTGCGGTGAGCCTTCGACGCATGTAGTCTCCTTGCGAGGCCGGACGGGATGCGGCTGGGGAAGTTGACCCCCTGGAGTTGTCGAACTTAGGAGGATAAAACATGATGCTTACCGAAACGCCAATCCCCGCAGCCCAATACCTCAGGATGTCCACCGAACGTCAAGAATATTCGCTCGACAACCAGCGAGCGGCAATCGGCGTCTATGCAGCCAAGGCAGGCTTCATCGTCACTCATACATATGACGATGCAGGCAAGAGTGGGCTTGACCTCAAACGACGTGACGGCCTGCGACGACTCTTGAATGATGTTGTGGGTGGCGAGCAGACATACAAAGCAATCCTTGTTTATGACATCAGCCGCTGGGGGCGGTTTCAAGATGCAGATGAGGCGGCGCACTATGAGTTCTTGTGCAAAGCGGCCGGGCTACAGGTTCACTATTGTGCTGAACAATTCGCTAACGACAACTCACTGCCAAGTTCCATGATGAAAGGGCTAAAGAGGATCATGGCGGGCGAGTTCAGCCGGGAATTGTCTGTAAAAGTTAGCGCTGGCATTAAGAGAGTCTCGCAAAATGGATTCAGGACGGGCGGAACACCTGGCTACGGACTCCGCAGAATGCTTATTTCGGCCAGTCGTGAGCACAAAGGTCTTCTTTCGACTGGTGAACGAAAGTCCATCCAGACTGATCGGGTTATTTTGGTGCCGGGTCCAGATCACGAGGTGCATTGTGTGCAGGAAATCTTTCGGATGTTCACCGACGAGCGGAGATGGCCTTCTGCAATAGCCTCCGAGCTGAGAGCCAGGGGCATTCGTTATAGCGGCAGGCAGAGGACGCAATGGTATGCACTAGCCGTTACGCGACTTCTCAAGAACCCCAACTACTGTGGTTGCAGCGTTTTTGGTCACTACTCCAAGCGTCTTGACACGCGCAAGATTATTAATCCCCGGAATCTCTGGACCGTAACGAAAGGCGCATGGCAGCCGATTATAGACGAGGACACCTTCAATCGTGCCCAGGCGCGATTCGAGGATCGGACAATCTACAAATCGGACGCGGAGTTGTTGGCACGCCTGCGGCGGCTACTCGAAGAGCAAGGGAAAGTATCAATCCGACTCTTGAACGATGCGGATTATCTACCATCGGTGGGTCCGTATGTCCGTCGATTTGGAAGCGTGTCCGAAGCGGCAGAGAAAATCGGATACATCGGACAAAAGCTGGCTGCAACCAGATCGAAGCGCTTCGGACGCACCCTGCGCGATCAAATAATCGCCCAAGTCGTCGCAACTGATCCGAACCGCATAATCGTCAGCCAACGCGACGGCCATTTTCGTCCAAGACTTCGGGTCTCAGGGCTAATGGTGTCCGTGTTGTTATGCCGTTGTCTACAAGTCAGCGGACGTAACCGATGGGTTCTGCATCGTATCCCCAGAGAACAACACTGCATTGCACTTCTAATCTTCATGAATCCCGAAAACAATGCCTTGATGGACCTGTTTGTCGTGTCTGACACAGAGTCGCGGCCCCGTTACACCCTGAGCATCGACGATCCTTGGCTACAGCGAGCCAAGAAACTGGGATCCGTTGCAGACTTTCCAGAGGCGGTTCGTCTATTCAACGTTCAGAGGAAGATTGACCGAAAGCGACAGAAATAGGCCCTGAGTCGGAGTGATCCTGTTGTTGCGCTGACGAATTGTCGCCGAAGGTGCCGAAAGATCGGCTTTCTTGTCGTTAGACCTTAGTTGGGATAACCGCTGGAACCGCTTTCCCATCCTGTACATGCGGTGGTTCGGCAATTTGGCCTTCGATTTGCTATTTCGGATTGGGCACTTCGGAGCAATGACATGGTGAGTTTAGATGACATATTGAGAGAACTTAGAGCTATTGAAGATTTCGACGCTCTATTCTTGGCGCGAAGCAAGCACTACCCGGAGGAAATCGTCGGCTTCGCGTTTCGGCAGCTACGCAAGCAGGAACTGCTTGGGTTCGTCCAGTCGAAGGAACCAAAGAACTTAGATTTTTGCGTCAACTGAGAACAGGACTGGCGGGGCTTTCCACGGGGCCTACACGCCAGCGTGCTGGGCGTGCCGGTATCATCCGGCGCCCGTTCAGTTTCCGCATTGCACAAACTATCCATAATGTTCTAAGAGTTGGCGGCGCTGAACTACGGCCCCGGGACGCTCCAGACGCCAGCGTTTAAGCGCAGAAAATAATTGTGGCGGCCGACGTGCAAGGCGAATTACTTTCCGTAAGCACGCGCAAGCGCCGACTGACTGGGCGTTGCCTATCCTCACGACGGCGAACAATGTGCACTCGTATGAACGTGCGGTTACAAAGAGATTTGTCACGCATCAATGTGCTTACTTTCCTTTTTTCTTGACACCGATCAAAAGCGTCTCTTAGCATCGTGCCCACGGTTGATTCGAGGGGTCAACCGAAACCACTTACGAGGTGAGCCAATGGCTCGCTGCTGGTTTGGTGTGTCCCTCATCCTGCTTTTTCTGTCTCCACGGTCTGCTCACAATCCTAGGCAAAAACAGTGATGATCCCACGGGCTGGATTTTGCCTCCGCGCATGTCCGCGTTTTCTGGAGGTCGGCACGACTCTTCTGTCACAACAGTTCCGAATACTCCCGAACATCAATTCAAGTTGCGGATCGGATCAGATAGATCCGTTTCAAAGCAAATCCCCCACTCAAACGGGAGGCACGGAATGATCCTGCAATATAAGTCTGCCCCGCCTTTTACCACGGCTCGGATCGTTGTCCGGTCGATCCTGTTTCTTATGATCTGCTCGCTAACTTGGCACGCACATGCGCAGAGTGGACCTGTGCGTGACCCATCCGCCATTGCAGTGCTCCAGAACAGCGTGTCGGCGATGGGTGGATTGACTAGTTGGCAGGCTGTCCAGGACTGGACGATCGCCGGGACAGTGACAACGAACGGGTCGAGTCAGCCCGCCTCGAATTTCAGTTGGATAGGGTCGGGAGCAGAGTTTCGCCTGGAAACCGATACCGCTAATACTACAAATGTTTTTCTGAGCGGGCATGGTTCTCCCGCCCGAATTTTGAATGGCGTTGTCTCATCCCTGAACTACTTCGTTGCAAGAGCGAACCCTCCCTTGTACTTGCCAGGCGTCCGATTGATGCAGGAATTGAACAATCAGCAGCTCACTATCCGATATGTCGGTGCAGCCGCGATGCACGGTAAGGCTGCGATTCAGATTCATATCAGCGACGATTCTGACGCTCAAGGGTCGTTGGTCACTCCGCACGAGTGGTTCTTCGACGCGACATCGTTTATGCCGCTTGAAGTTCAGTTTCGAGTGCCTCCGAACGAAAACCCCCAGAATTACATCAGTGGAACCGAGGACTTCTGGCAGTTCCAGGTGATTGGTGGCCTCACGGTTCCTTCACAGCTTTCGCTTTCAAGGGGCGACGGCTCTCCGACGAGATCGTTTGTGCTGAACTCGGTGACATTCAACTCTGGCGTCCCACAGTCCACATTTGATCCGCCGCAAGGAGGTGGACAATGATAGGTCGAGCAATGCGTTTCGGACTCGCACTCGTTTTGTTTGGAGCTTTTGGACTGCACGGGCTGCTCGCCCAAGACCTTGACGACGTTCAGCAAGGGATAAAAGCCTACGGGACTTATCAGGGTGGCGAGTTTGACTCTATAAGCATGACAAATGGAAGTCTAACGCTGAACATTCCCGTGCTCTCATACCCTCAGCGCGGAAACGTAAAACTCGGCTACCGTTTCATCTACAACCGCAAAACATACATGCAGACCACTAGCTGCATCATAGATAGTTGTACAACGAAGGACAGATTAACTTCGCTCGGGTCGCCTCTCGTGGTGGGTACTGACCAGGGATATATTATCAACCCAGTTTATGTGTATTTTGTTGGGCAGAAAACCGGATTTGGCTATTCCACGGCGGTCGCACCAGACGGTGCCAGTCACATTCTAGGCTGCTGGACTTCGACCGACTGTGAGTCAACGGACGGAACGGGCTTGCGGGTTCGTGCCAACGGCAGCACTTCGTTATTCCTGGATGCGAACGGCACGGAGTATTCCACCAGTGGCTCTGGGGCCAGCGAAGATGCAAACGGCAACCAAGTGACGGGACCAAGTTACCTGACCGACACTTTAGGTAGAACGGTGCCAGTTTTCCCCAAGTTCGGAGATTCGGGCGGCACAGGATCGTGCCCAACCGGCGCACTTCCCGTCTATAAGGCGAATCAGTGGGTCGTACCAGGGCCAGGGAGTAACGGAACATCGACCTACACTTATTGCTGGGCACAAGTGAGCGTCGTGTCGCTTTGGGATTTTACTGATGACACCCAGGTCTGGGCGAACCAAAATTATCTACAGAGTTTAGTTCTGCCGAACGGCACGGCATGGATGTTCCAATACAGCACGGATGGCAACGGCGACCTCACGCAAATTACTCTGCCTACGGGAGGGACCATCTCGTATACCTGGGCGGACGGCACCAGTTGTTCCGGTCTATTCAAGGTTCCTCGGGTCGTGGCGTCACGCACCGTAAACGCGAACGATGGCACCGGGAGCCACACCTGGACGTACACACCCGGCTGGAGTGGTAGCCAGGCCGCTTCGATGACGGTCGTAGACCCGCTGGGCAACAACACTGTCCACGCATACACAACATTTGGCGGTTGCCAAACCTATGTCGGCTCGACCAGTTACTACCAAGGATCAGCGCAACCGGCGAACCTTATAAAGACGGTATCGACAACCTATTCTGCTGCAAACAGCCCGTTTGGGCAGGAGGTCACCGGCACCGATTCGATTTACATGAACATTGTTCCTACCCAGATCACTACAACGTGGGCGAACGGAAAAACGAATCAGGTCACCATGACCTACGATTCCGGCTTTACTTTCACAAGCCCGCGCGGAGACGGAACGCAATATACCGGCATATATGGAAAGGTCACGGTCCAGAAAGACTACGACTACGGCACTACCTCTGGGGTGCCTGGGCCGCTGCTCCGACAGACGAACACCAGCTACGTCTGGCAAAGCCCGAACCCGCACTATACCAATTACCTCAGCAACAACATGCTGAATCTGGTTTACTCGACCCAGATAACGGATGGGACAAATCAAAAGGCATATACCCAGTATGGATATGACGAGACCGCCCCGCAGACTTCTGGATTGGGGGCAGGTCAGAACCTCGACACTGCCGTCTGGACCGGTACATATCGCGGAAATCGAACCTCGGTGAATCGCTGGCGGAACTTGCCCACGGTAGCGACCTTGACCGGCACCACGACCTACTACGACACAGGAATGCCACTCGTCGTGAAGGACCCGCTGAACAATCCGACGACCTTCTCTTATTCGAGTACATTCCAGGATGCGTACGTGACTGAGGTGACGAACGCCTTAAACCAGAGCACGTACCACAACTACGACTACAACACCGGGTTGAAGACTTCGACCACCGATCCGAACCAGCTCGTTACCACCTATAGCTACGATTCGATGTGGCGGCTTTCGCAGGCGAATCACCCCGACAATGGCCAGGACACAATTACCCGGCAAGAAACTAGCCCTCCGTTCACGGCGACTCTGACTTCGACAATCAACACCAGTCAAAACAAGATCCCGCTCAGTGTGTTCGACGGCCTGGGTCGTGTCAGTCAGACCCAACTCACCTCCGACCCGGAAACTACTGACTACACCGACACGACGTATGACGCACTGGGCCATGTAGCCACCGTGTCGAATCCGTATCGCAGTGGCACTGACGCAACCGGCAGTCCAGGCACCACCACTTACACGTATGACGCCCTGGGCCGCAAAACGAAGGAAACATACCCGGATGGTTCTTCTCGACGACCGCGTACTGCGGTCCCAGTACGCTCGTGACCGATCCCACCGGCAAGTGGCGTCGCAGCCGCGTCAACGGCATCGGACAATTGGTGGAGGTGGACGAACCCAACGCGGTCGGCGCGGTGGTGTCATCGACCGGATGCCCCGGCACAGGCGAGCCGATCTGGGTCACTTCGTACACCAACGATCTGCTTGGCAATTTGACCCAGGTTGTTCAGAACGGCTCGCATACACGCACCTTTACCTACGATTCGTTGTCGCGCCTGCTCACCTCCAGTAACCCGGAGACGGGGCAGATCACTTATACCTACGACGCCAATGGCAACGTTCTAACCAAGACCGATGCACGTAATATCACGACGAACTACAGTCCTTCGGGTCATCCGATCGACGCCCTTAATCGGGTAACGGGCGTCAGCTACTCGAATGGCGATCCGTCGTTAACTTTCACCTACGATGGGGCGAGTTGCTTGAATCTCCCACCTGCCAGAACATCGGCCATCGCACCAGCATGACCGATGGCGCGGGTTCGGAGGCGTGGGCATACCAAGTGGACAAGACCAACTCGCGCAGCATCCACCAAGAGCAGCGGACGACGAACAGCACGCCGAACAATATCACGAAGACGACGACGTACTATCTTGACCTTGCGGGGAACGTGACGCAGATCGTCTACCCCTCACCGAACAACACGGACGCACGATCAATTACACCCACGACTCTGCCGACCGTCCCGCTTCGGCCACGGACGCCTCCAACGGAATCACCTACGTCGCCGACTGGAAGACGCCTCCCGCCAGCACGCACTGCACAGCCGGTTCGGTCTGCTATACGCCGCAAGGTAGCGTCTATAGCATGAGCATCGGCCAGAGCAGTTCCTTCACCGGCTTCAATACTTTAGAAACCTTTAACAGCCGCTTGCAGCCGAACGAGATCAAGGGATCGTCTTCGGCGGGCAACGCCATCGACATCACCTACAATTTTGTCGATCCCGTGTCAGGAGGCAATGCCGGGCATGTCTACGGCATCACCAACAATCTGAATTCCAGCCGCTCACAGGCTTTCACTTACGATCAGGTGAACCGCATTCTTTCGGCGGGCACGACGGCCACGACGGGCAGCTACTGCTGGGGAAATAAGTATTCGTATGACGCCTGGGGGAATCTGCTGTCCCAGGCGGGCTGGACACCGACGTACAATGCTTGCACGGAATCCACGATGGGCACGGTGACAGCCGACGGCAACAACCACATTTCCGGCTTGTCTTATGACGCCTCGGGCAACACCCTGGGCGACGGCAACTACACCTACACCTGGGACGGCGAAAGCCAGATGAAGACGGCAGCGGGCGTGACCTATGCCTACGATGGCGACGGACGACGTGTCGCGAAGGTCGGCAGCAAGCTCTACTGGTACGGCTCGGGCGGGGAGATTCTGGCCGAGACCGACGCGGCTGGCAACACGCTGAACGAATACGTGTTTTTCGGAGGCAAGCGGGTGGCGGTTGTACCCGCTACGGGCAGCGCACTCTACTACGCCGCAGACCTTTTGGGCAGCTCGCGGGTGATCGTGCAATCGAACGGGACGTTGTGCTACGACGCGGACTTCACACCCTTCGGCGGGGAGCGTTCCTACACCTCAACCTGCCCGCAGAACTATAAATTCGAGGGTAAGGAGCGCGACACCGAAACGCAGAACGACGATTTTGGTGCCCGCTACTACTCGTGGCGTTTCGGACGTTGGCTAAGTTCGGACTGGTCGGCGGTGCCGGTGGCGGTTCCGTATGCGAATTTGACCAACCCGCAGACGCTCAATTTGTACTCAATGGTGGCGGACGATCCCGAGTCGTTCGCGGATTTAGACGGGCATGCGGCAGGCGACACTTGTCCAGAGTGCATCAATCAGGCTCAAATGGAGTCGCCGGTGCAGGACAAAGAGACAACCGCGCCAAAACCGACGCCGCCACCACCACCACCGCAACCGGCGCAAAATACGTCCTCGACAGTCTCGACACAGGAAGTAGTACAAAACACGACAACCGGCGCGGTGGTGGGTGGCGTGGCAGGTGCAATCGTCGGAGGCATCGCTGGAGGCGCTGGCGGGACTCTCGTGGAACCCGGAGGAGGGACGTTAGTAGGCATTGGCCTCGGAGGAACGGAGGGTGCGAAGGATGGCGCAGTTGCAGGGGCCGTCGTCGGGGCAACGGCAGGGGTCGTTTACACAGAGTCGAAGGATGCTCTAAACAAAGTCGGCAAACACATCGAGGCTGCCCTGAAGCATTTGGACAAACTTGCCAACGATCCAGGTTGGCAGCCGCGAAAAGACTGGAAGGACACCGTCCGCAAATCGGCTGACAATATAGACAAGCAGTCAAACCGGATCGCTAACAAGAATCTCAGTAATGCGGGGCACTGGGTAGCCGATATGCTTCGAGGGTTGGTGGACTGATGGCGCACGGTGGGGGTTCGAAAATGAAGTTTCCTAAGAAAACGAGCACCGAGGAGTTCTTGGACAAGTCCTCCAAGCTAAAAGGCTCCAACAAGGACTTGCAGGCGGCCGCGATTATGCTCGGAGACGCAGCGGCTCGTGTGGATCATAAACTCGTGAAGCGCAGTACGAACCTTGCACACCGTCTGTTGGTAAGCCTGAACAAGGCTCTTCCTGAAACTGATCCACAACTCATTGGGGACTTCGTTGCTCAGGTCAGCGATCTTTGGGATTACGGCCAAGAGCTGGACAAGACTCTCAACGAGATCAGTCACATGCGTCTTCCGCAGCACCGAGAGCACATGAGGGAGGCTTTGGTGGCGATTGAGGTCCAGCAGTTCGACTACGCTCTTGACTGCATAAAGGGACTCCAGAAGACTCTGCCAAAGCTCAAGCAGGGCCTAGATCGCCAGGCAAAGAACGGTCGCCCCAAGTCAGCAGACTAGTCGCCGTTGGCGTTCCTGTGGGGCCAGGGCGGGCGATCCGGGAGCGGGTGAGGGTCAGGGTAGCTGCTCCGGTTGGCGGGGTGTTCTGGGAGTTTTTCTTTAGCCGTGGGTTTGGTTCTGGCCGCGCCGGGGTATGGCGCGGCCTTGCCGTCTGCGGGTGCCGGTCCGCGTCCTGATCCGGGTCGGACTGGGTCGGACTAGCGGCCCTTTCCGGTGTCGATTCGAGGGCTGATTCCTGCCGGGCAGTGTGGCGATTCGAGCACGGTGAGGGGTGACGTTCTGGCGTTCGGGAGCGGGGTTACTGTGCGGTATCGGGGAAAGTCAAAAGCGCGCTGCCTTCGGCATCGGGTGTGAGGGTGACACTCCACCCCTGAAAGGGTGCTGCACGGTAGCTTTCTGTTAACGTACGCGAACCTATTGAAAGCAGAGCAGCTACGGAAAAAATCCCGCCGTCAGGGTGCTGTAGAGCAACCGGAAGTTAAGATAACGACGCCTAAGTCATTGTAATTGTTTACTTTACGGTCCACATCTGTTATTGTATAGAAAGCATCAAGAGTGCCAGTTTCACTGGACGGCAACCTGTAGAAGACCACAAGGTGCCCGGAGCACCAAAGCTCAGATGTGGCGGGATTGATCCCGCAAATGCAGTGGCAAGACGAACAAGACTCTGAAAAACGCGAAGACTCTCTCTGATCGGGAGTGCGAGCAGTGTGCAGAGTGAAACAGAGCCAGGTCAATCTTTGGGACAAATAACACAGAAAGTGCTACGGCCAAAAAGGCCGGGGGAGAATTACCAATGAAGCGGTTCAACAGAACAGTAGTGGCGACAGTCACGAACGCCACTGCGACACCCACCAAGAAACCCCGCAAGCCGCCGGCGCGCTTCAAGGGAACTGACCATTGGCTGACGCGGGAGCAGGTTCAAGCGGTTTGCGACGCCGAGCCTGACCCGATGTACCAAACGATCTTCCGCTTGCTGGCGGCGCACGGCTTGCGAGTCAGCGAGGCGTTGAGCCTGCGCAGGTGTGATGTCGAGTGCGGCTTCCTGACGATCCAGCGTTTGAAGGGAAGCCAGAAGACGACCCAGAAGTTGCTCGTCGACCTTTCGGCTTACATCGCGGCGCCGTCGTATCGTTTGTTCCCGGTGAGCAGGTCGAGCGTGTTTCTGCACTTCAAGCGGGCGGCCGCGAAGGTCGGATTACACCCGCACCTTCGTCATCCGCATTGCTTGAAGCACTCGACGGCTCATTGGCTTTTGAATGCGGGGACGCCCCTGCAAGTCGCGTCGCAATACTTAGGTCACCGTTCAATTAGTTCGACGGCGCAGTATCTGAATCGCAGCGACCAGATGGCGAGCGCCGCTGCGCAACAAGTAATCGGCACGCTATAGCGTACTGAAGCATTGAGAACGGCTGGCTTTCCCGCCAGCCTGGCAACCGACAGAAGACCGAACGGTGCCTGACCCGCAAAAGGTCGAATGTGGCGAGCATGGCTCGCAAAGCAAGGCAAGTAAAACTCACACATTTTCTCAATTCCCGCTCTAGCGACTAGGGAGATCTGAGCATGTACGGCGAAGAACTGGAACTCATAACGCTAAGGTGCTGCGTCTGCGAGCAATGGGTCGCGTTGCGCGTTGACAAGGACGATCTCAATCGCCACAGGCACGGAGTTTGCGTGCAGCACGCCTTTGTGCGTCGCGACGGCAGGCCGTACCTGAGCGCTTCGGAAAGAGAGCTTTTCGTGTCTGAGTGCTGTGCGGCGTGCTGGGACTTGCTGTGTGTTGATCCGGTTCTCCATCCGTACGCCTACAACTAAAACGCCCGTCCCAAGCGGGAAGAAAAGAGAGGAACAAGATGTTGACGATCAATAAGAACCAGGCAATCACAAAGTTGAACCGACTAATCGAGGACGGACGCCAGAACGCCGGACAGGTGATCGAGCATGTGATGACGCACCAGCCGCAGGACTACATTGTGAAGGCGAGCGCCCTGCAATTCAGCGGCAACGGCGGACTGAGCGTGGCGCTTAACAACGCTGAGTTCGGCGTGCATCGCTTCGCGCTCGGCCAGATCGCGGCGACTGCCAGCCTGCCCGTGAAGTTTTTGGATTCGCTGACGGCGAGCGAGTGGGGACGCGCCCTGATCGCGCACAACCTGAGTGAGATATTCAAGCACCGCGACGCGAAACGCCATCTGGTGCGCACCCTGAACAACGAAGTGCGCGGCTTCCTGTCCGACAGCTACCGCCGTCTGGACTCGCGGCCGATCATTGAGGCGTTCGTCAGTGGCGTGCAGCGGCTCGGTGCTCTGCCGTACAAAGGCATCGTCACTGACACCAAGGTCGCGATCCAAGCCATCCTGCCCGACGTGTTCGACGGCGTGATCCCAGGGGAAGTGCTCGCTTTCGTCCTGAGTCTGGAGAACTCGGACTTCGGCAACGGCGCACTGAGCCTGCGCGTCGGCGCGCTGCGCATCTGGTGCGACAACTTGGCCGTGTTCGAGGAGAACATGCGGCAAATTCACCTTGGCCGTAGGCTCGACGAGAACATCGTGTTCTCGCAGAAAACCTATCTGCTGGACACCAAGACGACCGTCTCGGCGTTGGAGGACGTCATCGGCGTGCAACTGAACCGCGACGGCATCCAGAAGCGCATGGAGTTGCTCGCCGTCACCGCGCAGAAGGCCGTCGATCCGCAGCAGGCGATGCAGATGCTGAAGGATGCGCTCGGAGTCGGCGCAGCGCAGCAGGTCATCGACGCATACACCAGCGCCGATATTGAAATGATCCCTGCGGGCAACAACGCGTGGCGGCTCTCGAACGCGATCAGTTGGGTTGGCGGGCAAGAGCAGGACGGCGAGAAGAAACTCGACCTGATGAAGCTGGCAGGCCGCGTTCTTCTTCCGAGCAAGGGCGATATTCCATTCGCCGACGCGGAGGTTTTGCTGGCGAAC
>CAVRYB010000063.1:0-13359 GCA_963725295.1 uncultured Acidobacteriaceae bacterium | reverse complement strand
ACGGCGCAGCCGTGCAGGCGAACATTCTCGGCGGTGGCTCGGAAATCACGAAAGAAATGCTGCTGCTCGACGTCACCCCGCTCTCGCTGGGAATTGAAGTGGCGGGCGGTGTGACCGACAAGATCATACTGCGCAACTCAACCGTTCCGGCCTCGGCGACGCAGTACTACACTACGCAGGTGGACGGCCAGACCAACGTCGCGATCCACGTACTGCAAGGCGAACGCGAACTAGCCCGTGATTGCCGATCGCTGGCGCGTTTCGATCTGAAGGGTGTTCCGCCCATGGTCGCGGGCATGCCGCGCATTGAAGTGAAGTTTCTGATCGACGCCAACGGAATTCTCCGTGTCTCGGCGCGCGAGCAGCGCAGCGGCAAAGAGGCGGAAATCGATGTTCAGCCCTCCTATGGCCTCACCGACGAGCAGGTCGAGAACATGCTTCTCGATTCTTTCGATTATGCTGAAGAAGACTTCCGCCAGCGCCAGGTAATTGAAGCGCGCCGCGAAGCGGAAACGATTCTGGCAGCGCTCGCCAAGGGGAAGAAGAATCAAGCCTGGCAGGAACTCAGCGACAACGATCGCAGCCGCATCGAGATTCTGGAAGACGCGCTAGTCAGGGTGAAAGATGGCGAAGACTATCACGCTATCCGCGAAGGCATCGACACGCTGAACAAAGCGACCATGCACCTGGCTGAGCTGATGATGGATACGGCCGTGTCAGCCGCGTTAAAAGGCAAGGCCATGGACGACACCGGAATCGAAGAAGGGCAGCAAGCCGGACATCCGGTGGCGAAAGCAGAATTTAAGTAAGAGCAGGTTTCAAGGTTGCAGAGTTTCAAGGTTTCAATGATGAACACCGACGAGCTTTGGTCTTTGAAACTCTGAAATCTTGAAACATTGAAACCTGGGGTTCAAAACATGTCTGACGAAAAAACACAATCCACCGGAGCCACGACCCTCGACACGCCGGGAGAAAACACGGTCGAAGTCACCTTCCTTCCCGAAGGCAAGACGGTGACCTTCGAACACGGCAAGCTGCCCTACAAAGATCACGGCAAGCAGGAATCGCTGCTCGACGTCGCACTGAACTACGGCATTCATCTCGATCACGCCTGCGGCGGAAACTGCGCCTGCACCACCTGCCACGTCTGGGTCAAAGAAGGCGCCGATCTGATGTCCGAGATGGAAGACGACGAAGCCGACAAGCTCGACATGGCTGCCGACCTTCAGCTAAACTCGCGGCTCGGATGCCAGACGGTCATCAAGAAACCGGGTAAGATTGTCGTCGAAATCCCGGCCTGGAACCGGAATTACGTTTCGGAAGAGCATTGAGATGCCGCTGTTCGCTATTCGTCGTTCGCCTAGGCGCCGTTCGGCGGATAACCGAAAACGAAGCTGAGCAAGCGAACAGCGAACGACGAATAGCGGAGTTACTATGCCCAAAGAACTGACCTGGACCGATTCCGAAGACATCGGGATTCTGCTCTCGGAAACCTACCCGCAACTCGATCCGCTCGCGGTCCGCTTCACCGACCTGCACAAGTACGTGCTCGCGCTCCCCGGCTTCAAAGACGATCCCGCAAAGTCAAACGAAGCCAAACTGGAAGCGATTCAGATGGCATGGCACGCCGAAGTTCTCGACCGCACCCAGGGTTAGGTGGAACTGCCCGAAGTCCTTTCCGTGCGCAACCGGTGACCGAGCACGATCTCCTCGCTCGTCCACCCGCCACACGCAACAATTCACTTCGCGGAAATGCGGTCTGCTTTTACATCAGCATCTGCTTCCATGATGAAGTTCCCCGAAGGATCATAGAAATCCAGCGCTCCCGCTGTGCGACTTGCCGCCTGCCAATGGCCGCCTATGCCCTTGCGGAAGTAGCGGACTGCGCAGATAATGGCCCGTTCTTTTACTGCCCGAGTCCAACCAAACGCAACGCTTTGCACATTGCGACCCGGAAACAACCGAGGAGGGATCATGTCACTAGGGAAAATGAGGACCATCCGGATCTTGGCCATGGCCGTTCTAGCGATGGCTCTCGATACAGCGATGCCAGCCGCTGCCCAAACCGAACCCGGCGGTACCCAGGTTCCAGCAGTTACGCACAACACATGGACGAGCGGAGCATCGATGCCGGCCGCCTTGGTCAGTACAACCGCGGCAGTGCTCCAAGAACAAATCTACGTGGTCGGCGGGTACAACGGCTCGGCAGTTGTCGCGGACACTCAAGTCTTCAACCCCACCACCAACGTTTGGACCACCGGAGTGTCTCTACCGACCCCTGTCGCCGACGCGGCCGCAGCCGTGGTGAAGAACATCTTGTATGTCATCGGGGGTGACGACTCGATCGACGGAAGTGCAGTTACCAACAATGTGTGGGCGTACAACCCCAAAACCAAGGTTTGGTCCGCAAAGGCTGCGATGCCCACAGCACGGACGCACGCGGCAGCCGTGGTCGTGAATAACATTATTTACGTCATCGGCGGGTGGAACGGCGTGTTCTCCGGCGATGGCCTTGCCACCGTCGAAAGCTACAATCCCGCCACGAACACGTGGACGGAGGAATCGCCCCTTCTGCTGGGTAAGTGGGCACCCTCGGCTGGAGTGTTCGGAACCAAACTGACCGGCTACACAATTGCGGCCGCCGACGGAGCTGCACAGTGCTGCCCCTCCGATTTCACGGGAGACAACGAAAGCTACAACGTCTCTACCAATGCGTGGACCGCGCTCAAAGCCGACCCGACGCCTCGGGCCTTTGCGTGCTCCGCGTCTGTCGGTTCAAAACTGTACGTCGCCGGCGGCGCCGATACTCAGGGGCCTGCCCTCAGCACTACGGAGTCCTACCAACTATCCAAGAACGCCTGGAAGACGCTAGCCCAAGATCCCGCAACCCACGATAAGTCCCGGCTCAGCACTGTATAAAGGAAAGCTATATTGCTTCGGCGGCTGGACCGCCTGGAACGGGAACTTCCTCGATGACGTACAGATTTATCAGCCATAAACCGTGGAATTGAGTTTAGCTTTCGCCCGCCCCGCCCAAGATCCGCTTGGGCGGGATTTTCTATTGCTACTCCTGGCCTTCCACAGCTATCGGAATTCTGCTCTTGGACGACCCGCAAAATCGAACGAGGCCAAACTGAAGCGATTCAGATGGCGTGGCACGCCGAAGTGCTCGACCGGACGCAGGGATGTTCCGTGCATCGGGTGACAGCCATCGCGCTTACGTGGACATTCTTCGTCGCTTCTGCGATGGCGGTTCGAGAGCTTGTCATCATTGAAGAACCCCAGCCTGCTCAGCGAGTCGAGGGTGTGGTTCTTGATCCTTCAGGCGCACCCATCTCAGGGATGGCAGTAACGGACCGCACCGAGGGTTGGGTTGCGGTTCTCCGTTCCACTACAACGGACAGCAAAGGACATTTTCGCTTTTCCCAAGAACGGGGGAAGATCGTCTACTATCTCCGCTTTGATCACCCTGGGTTCAATCCCCTACAGCTAAAGCTCAAGCTCGACGCGAGCGCTCCTCAGCGCGCTATCACTGCAAGGCCGAAAATCGGCGGCTAACTCTCCCTACTTTCCCGCCCCCTGCGGCACCATCTCTTCCACGCTAGCCTCGCGCAAAAACTTTGCCGCTTCTTCCGGAGGAGTGGGATTGATATAGAATCCCGTTCCCCACTCAAATCCTGCAGTCTTCGTCAGCTTCGGCATGAATTCAATGTGCCAGTGGTAATACTCGTTGGTCGGATCCTGCGCCGGAGAGGTGTGAATGACCAGGTTGTACGGCGGATTGTCGAGCACTCGATCCGCTTTCATCAGCAAAAGCTTAAGCGCCTTCGCGAGATTCTCAAACATCTGCGACGACGAATTCTCAAATGCAGACTCGTGGCGCTTGGGCAGAATCCAGGTTTCAAACGGAAACCGCGGAGCGTACGGCGCCAGCGTCACAAAATCTTCGTTCTCCGCGACCATGCGAATGCCACTGTCGATTTCCTGGCGGATCGCGTCGCAGAAAACGCACCGCTCTTTGTAGATGTAATACTGTTTCGCTCCCTGCAACTCTTCCACCACGTAAATCGGGCAGAATGGGCAACGCAATCAGCTGCGAGTGTGAATGTTCGAGCGAGGCGCCTGCGGCTTCTCCGTGATTTTTGAACAGCAGAATGTATTTGAACCGCCGGTCTTTCTTTAGGTCGAGAATGCGGTCGCGAAACGCCCACAAAACATCTTCGATTCTCTTTGCCGGGAGCGAAGCCAGAGTGGCGTTGTGGTCGGGCGTTTCGATGATGACTTCGTGGGCGCCGATACCGTTCATCTTGTCGAACATGCCCTCGGCCTGCTTGTTCAGATTGCCTTCAATGCCGAGCGCCGGAAACTTGTTCGGAACCACGCGAATCGTCCATCCCGGACTGTCTTTCTGCGGAGTGCTGCCGTTGGTGCTCGGACGGTACGCCAGAATCTCCGGCGGCGTCTTGCTTTCATTGCCGTAGCAGAAGGGACAGAATCCGCCCTTGATCTTTACAGCCTCGCGAACGAAATCGGTCGGCCGCTTGGCTCGATCCGTCGAAATAATTACCCACCGGCCTACGATGGGGTCTTTTCGTAATTCAGGCACGTACTAAATCCTTTCAATAGCAAGTTATGAATTAGCGATTGTACGCCACGGAAAATGCATTTTGAAACAGCTCGAATGAGGGCTGGGTGCCACGCACGCCGTGATCGCGATCATAGTATACGGAGATGACGTCGAATCTCCACTGGCACGAAGGGGGCATCTGCCGCAGGAAGTCGCGGGCGACCAGCGATAACTCTCTTTGCTTGTAGCGATCTACCGCCGCTTCGGCAGGCTTGACGTCGTGGGTCGTGCGGGTCTTCACTTCGATAAAACAAAGCACATCCCGCTCCCAGCCGACCAAGTCCAGTTCGCCGCGATGATTGGGAGAGCGAAAGTTGCGGGCGATGATCGTATAGCCCCGCCGGCGGAGATAGAAGTAGGCAGCTTCTTCTCCGCGCTGGCCCGTGCGTAGATGTTCCGGCTTGTCTTCCGGAGCGAGCGCCTTAGCCGCCAGCCAATCGAGTGCACGAACAGTGGCCTGTGTGAAGCGCGCTCCAAACATAAGGCGTGACCCTGAGCCGACTGTAGCGGGTGCCGGATGAGCGCGCATGTGACAGCTGTCACCTCGCGCGTGTTCAGATTTGGGGCGGAGCCCCGCCCCTTCCAGATCCGCGGATATCGACTGGCACCATGGCACGTCCAATACATGCCCTATAATGGCGCGCACAACTTTTCACGGAGACCACAAACGATGCGGATCGCCACCACCCAATTCCTCGCACTGACCATCCTGGGATCAACGCTCTCTCTCACCCCGGCGCGCGCCCAATCGAAGGACGACCCCGCATCAGCCAAGCCAGCCCCGACGAAGCCGGAAGGATTCAAGCCGGAGCAGCAGGCCACCAAGGGTTCGGTGACGATCGCAGGAGCGGCGACTCCCTACGACGCCTATGCCGGCACGATCGTCGTGCATCCGAAAGGCTGGGACGATGTCCCGCAGAACGCGGACAAGGATAAAGACGATAAGGGTCCGGATGCCGAAGCCAGCATGTTTTACGTCGCCTATTTCAAGACCGGCCGATCAGCGCACGCAGCGGCCGGTGACTTTCTTTTATAACGGCGGCCCCGGCTCCTCGACCGTCTGGCTGCACATGGGAGCGTTTGGACCGAAACGCGTGGTCACTCTCGACGACTCGCACACGCCGTCGGCGCCCTACTCCGTCGTCAACAACGAGTACAGCCTGCTCGACACCACCGACCTGGTATTTGTGGACGCGCCGGGAACCGGCTTCAGCCGCGTCGCGGGAAAGGATCGGGAAAAGGCATTCTACGGCGTCGACGCCGATGCCGACGCGTTCGCCGATTTCATCTCGCAATTTCTCGCAAAGTACGGACGCTGGAATTCCCCGAAATATCTCTTTGGCGAAAGCTACGGCACGACGCGTTCCGGAGCCTTGATCAACGTGCTCGAGACCGGCCGCTTCATCGACTTCAACGGAGTGATTCTGCTTTCGCAGTGTCTAAGCTATGACACTTTTGCGGACGCGCCGCAGTTCAACCCGGGAATCGATCTGCCCTATCAACTCGCGCTGCCGACTTACGCCGCGACTGCCTGGTATCACCACAAGTTGCCCGACCGCCCCAACGACTTGGCATCGCTGCTGACCGAAGTAGAACATTTCGCGATGACCGAATATGGAGCCGCCCTCGCCGCCGGATCGACGCTGCCTCCCGACCAGCGCCAGGCAATCGCGGCAAAACTTCATCGCTACACCGGGCTGCCCGAAGACTACATCGAAAAATCCGACCTTCGCGTCAATGGCGGGCAATTCGAGAAGACTCTTAAGTCCGACAGCGACACGACGACGGGCCGTCTCGACACGCGTTTCTCTGGGCCGACGCTTGACCCGATGAGCAGGGAGGCAGAATACGATCCGCAGTCAGCCGCGATCGGCTCGGCCTATGTCTCCGCCTTCAACGACTATGTGCGCAAGGACCTGAAATTCGGCGAGAACCGTGAGTACAAGCCCGAAATCGACGTAGAAAAGAAATGGAACTTCCTGCACCAGCCCCCGGGAGCCTCCATACCGCTGCCGCAGGCCACCAACGTCATGGTCGATCTAGCCAGCGCGATGAAATACAACCCCGACCTGAAAGTCATGGTCAACGCCGGATATTTTGATCTGGCCACGCCGTTCTTCGAGGGCGTCTACGAAATGCGGCATCTGCCAATCCCCGCCAAGCTGCAAAAGAACATCGAATTCAAGTTCTACGAGTCCGGACACATGGTGTACGCGCACGAGGCGTCATTGAAAGATATTCATAACAATGTGGCTGCGTTCATCGTCGGTACGGAGAATTCGAAGGGCAAATAAGCTTGTTTGTTTCTGGACGAAATGAAAGTTCTTTATGCACGGACGTAAAGGCTTGATATGGCTGTTCGCGGTCTGTTCACTGGTCTGCTCGCAGGGTTGCGGGTGCGACAACCGCATTGTAACCGCATCGAAATCACCCGACGGACGTTACGAAGCGATACTAGAGGACGAAAGCTGCGGAGCGATGACTTCCGACACGTATGACGTGACACTCTACCGACTTCCACGTCACGACTCAGGATGGCCGTTTATGAGTTCGCCACGAGAATCTATTCTCGCTGCGTCATACGCGCACGATTTAAAGCTTGAGTGGCTCGACAATACACACCTAGCGATCTCCTGCCCAGGATGTTCGAACGTCGACGTATTCAGCCATCTAGAATCGTGGCAAGGAATAGTAGTGGACAACCGTTCCGTGCTTTCAACGGCCTCAAAAAAGTCACAGTGACGAAGGCCAGGAGTTTGCAAATGACTGAGCAATCAGGAACAATTGCCTCAACCAACCCTAGTCCCCGCAACCACCATCGCCACTTCCCGAACCACTTTGATTTTGCCCTTTGTATTTACCAGCACACACCAACCAGCGCAATCGCGCCTCCGACCAGGGAAATCATGCTCGGCACTTCTCCCAGCCAGACCCAAGCAATGCCAATTGCCACGATCGGAATCACGTAGAGCAGAGTCGACGTCCGTCCGGCGGCGCCATGTGACATCACGTAGGCCCAAGCGACATACGCCAGTGCTCCCGGACAAATGCCCAGATAAATGATCGCCAGCGTCGCCGAAAGAGGCGCAGTCGCGGACCGTGTGCAACAGCCCGCTGCCAAACGGAAGCATCAGCGCCGTCCCGAACCAGATCGAGTACGCGGTAAATTCCAGAGCGCTGTACCGACCGAGATAGTGCTTTTGCAGAATCATATAGAGCGCCGACGTGACCGCCGCGGCCAGCACGATCAGCGCTTGCGGAGAGAGGTGAATTCCCTCGCTCTCTCCGCTGGCAATCAGCGCGACGCCCGCAAAGCTGACGAACACTCCACACCACCCGAGCGCCGTCAGTTTCTCGTGCAACCAGAAGCGAGCTGCAAGCGCCGTCCAGATCGGAGTCGACGCAATCAGCAGGCTGGCTGCGCCTGCGGTCACGCGCGTCTCTCCGTAATTGAGCGCCAGATTGTAGAAAGTGATTCCGATGGCGCCCGTCAGAGCCAGCCCCGGAATATCACGCAACTCCGGACGGCGAAAATGCGCGATCCCCGCGTAAATCGCCAACACGGACGAAGCGACTAGAAAACGCAGGATCGCGAGATTCGCCGGCGAGTAGGCGCGCAGTCCGGCGCGAATGCCTGCAAACGCAGAGGCCCAAACCACCAGAGTGAACGCCAAAGCGACAAGAACACGAGAAGTAAAACGCGGCATCGGAGGCCTCCTTCCAATAAGAAATGCGTTGATGATTTCTGCTGATGCAGAACGTCTGGGCCTGGTTCGCGCGCTACAGTCGCCGTTTACGAAGACTTGGGAAGGGCACGGCTTTAGCCGTGCCACCCGCAGCCAAGAAAGATAAGGGCTTTAGCCCCTGAGGGGCCTCGGCTCAACCCGGCGCGCAAACGACTCACCAGGTATCGCCGCCTCGTTCAGGAGGCCACGCGCCCGCCTGGCGGCGGAGCAGCGCGATCTGGCCGGCGTGATAACTGTTGTGCGCAGTGATCTGCCACAGCGTAGTGTGCACCGAGATTTGGCGGGACTTCTTCATGACATCCACTTCACTCACAACTTTGTCGAGCGTTGCCGAATCCGCGTCGGCCAATGTCGCGATTCGCGCCAGCAACTCAACAAAATGCTGGCGCACTGCGCTCCACTGGGCTTCACTCGGATGACTTTCGCTCGCACCGTACCGGATGCGGCAGCCAGCTCTCTATCGCCTTCTCCGGATACTTGAGAACTTCGCCGGCAATCTTGCGCAGCTCGTAGTCCATCCAGTAGCTCATGTGCTCCACGATCTGCCAGATGGAATGCGGGTATCCGGCTGACGGTTCGCGTCGCCAGCTCCGCCGAAACATCTTCGACGCAAGCAACCGGATCGACGTGAGCGCCCTTGCCATAGATGAGTTCTCGCAATGTCCGGTCGCTCATATGTTTGCTTTTGCAACAACCAGCTCCAGCTTGCTGAAAAGTGTTTCGCCGATCGAGATTCCCTCAGCGGCTCGAAGCCGCTATTGATTTGGCACGAGTTACGGCACGAGTAGAACTCGTGCCCTTCCCGTTCGTGCCGAACTTCGAGATTTAGCCGCTGGAGGGACTCCGGCGATTATGCGTTCCCTTCGACCGCCGCGATCGACTCTTCCAGAACATCCATGGCGACGTCCGCCTCTTCCTTGGTGACCACCAGCGGCGGCGCAATTCGAACCGTGCTCGGGCCACAGCCCAGGAACAGCACGCCGCGTTCGAACGCCAACTCCACAACACGGTCGCGCTCGGCAGCTCCATACTCGCGAGTGTTCTGATCTTTCACCATGTCGACGCCGATCATCAGCCCGCGTCCGCGCACGTCGCCGACAATCTTGTGCTTCTTCGGCCACTCCGCCATGCGCTTCATCATGTCATCGCCAACCTCCTGCGAATTCCGCAGCAGGCCTTCTTTTTCGATCACATCGAGAGTCGCCAGCGCCGCGGCGATGCAGACCGGGTTCCCGCCAAAGGTCGACGCGTGCGATCCCGGAATCCAGTCCATCACGTCGGCCTTGCTGACAACGACGCCCAGTGGCATGCCGGACGCGATTCCCTTTGCCATGCAAACGATGTCCGGATGCACGCCCGTATGCTCCACTGCAAACCACTTGCCCGTGCGGCCAACGCCGCTCTGCACTTCGTCGACGACCAGCAGAATGCCGTGCTTATCGCAGATCCGCCGCAGTTCCTGCATGAAGATGGTCGGGGCAACCACGTACCCGCCCTCGCCCTGAATCGGCTCGACAAAAATCGCGGCCACTTCTTCCGGAGCGAGAACGGTCTTGAACAACTTGTCTTCGATGTAGCGGGCGCAGCCGAGCGCAAACTTCTCGGCATCCTGCGGACCGCTCGCGCAGCCGCGATACACATCCGGATAGCGCACGTGTGTCACTCCCGGCACCAGCGGCGAGAAACGCCGCTTCTGCTGCGGCTTGGAAGCCGTCAGCGAAAGCGCGCCCATGGTGCGTCCATGGAACGCACCGAGGAACGCGATCACCTGCTGCCGCTTGGTGTGATAGCGCGACAACTTCAGCGCGCACTCAATCGCCTCGGCGCCCGAATTTCCGTAGTAGATCTTGTGCGGTCCCGGCATCGGAGCAATCTTCGACAGCCGCTCCGCCAACGTCACCATGCCTTCGTAATAGAAGTCGGTGCCTGACATGTGAATCAGTTCGCCGGCCTGCTTCTGAATGGCGGCGACCACCTGCGGATGGCAATGTCCGGTCGAAGTCACGGCAATGCCCGCGGAGAAGTCGAAAAACTCGTTGCCATCCACGTCTTCCACGACGATGCCGCGCCCGCGCTTAGCCACCATCGGATAGGAGCGCGTGTAAGAAGGAGAAATATATTTGTCGTCGCCCGCAAGGATGCGTTGGGCATTGGGGCCCGGAATCGCGGTGATCAGCTTGGGGCCGGCAGTTAGAGTTTTCGTGGTCATTGGAGTTCTCCTGGATCAGTTCTCGGTTCTCAGTTGTCAGTTCTCAGTGGGTATTCGCCGAGCTTCAGACAGCATCTCTGAAGCATGCTGTGTGGGCGAAAAGCGAACGACGAATAGCGAACAGCGATTCGCCATCTAGCGATTTAAAGAAAAGATAGGAAAATTAGTCGCTGCCGAAGAGATTGGCGCGCACATGCGAAGGCAGAACGGAGAGATACCGGCGGGGACAAGCGCGTCCCTCGATCCAGCTCGTCCCTTGCGAAATGGAGCTATTTGAGCGCATGGCAGCTATCAACATTGTATCCCGAGTTGGTTCGCGGCGTAACCCCCAAAGTACAGGTCACAAAACCACCGTAACGGCTCGAACACTCGCCTGATTTTGCGTGGCGCAGCGTTTCAGTGCGGCGGGGAAGTCGACCACCTGGGCTGAAGCCCACATTGATCGCGGGCGACTTACGCGGCCCTGAAGGGCCGCTCTTCCACGGTTGCGCAAGCATTGGTGGAATTCTTTCAGCAAGCCATTCAGCCGCCGAGGGCGTCGGCGTGAGACTCAAACACGAACCGATCTCCAAGCCAGAAATTCACCACGGAACAAACGGCAATCGCGAAGCAATTCGCGACGACGTAATTGACCTTCAATCCTCCCACCAGCGCCCACATCAGCCCCAAATTCCCAGCCAGAGACACGGCTCCATTGCTCAAGTTGAACTTCGCTAGCCGGAACATCGAATGCTTCCAGCGCGACGCCGGACGATCGGCCCAGGTAAACCGCTCATGCCACAAGAAGTTGTGGATCACAGCGATCTCAACCGCAAGCGCAGTTGCGATCAAATAATCAAGTTTCATCCACGAACGAAAAAGAGCCAGAGCCGCCAACTGCACGACGATGCCGATTCCGCCCACAGCATTGAACTTGATCCACCGCAGAACGGTTTGCTCTTGCTTTTCCTGAGAGCTGAGAGCTGACAGCTGAGAGCTATTCACGGAATTCTCTCCTCCCGATAAAGCCGCACAGTGTTTTTCACGCAAACCACGACCAGCATCAGCGCCATGATCGCCAGCCCAATCGCGCCGCCAATATCGAATAGCCGGTAGCGCCCATGCATGACCCAGTTCCACCGGAGTAGGGCCAGGTTGCCGACTGCAAGCAGAACCCGCAACTCCGTAGGCCCAAAGCGCCACATCGAAAGATGGAATTCGCCCAGCGTGTAAGTCGCGAGATATGACTGAATGGACAGCAGCAGAAACGCTATCAGTAGCCCGATCGCAATCAGCGGATGCATGTATCCGGAAAGCGCAAGACCGCCCATCATCGCGACCGCGCCGATTGAATCGATGACGTGATCGACGTAGAACCCATAGCGCGGACGCTGCTGCTGCCGCACGCGCGCCAGAGTTCCATCGAGCGAGTCGCCGAACCAGTTCACCGCCAGACAAATTACGCCTGCGATCAGCCACCTCCGGTCATGAGCCGCGAGCGCGTAGCAGACGCCAGTGGCAATCTGCGCCGCAAACCCGATCGCTGTCAGATGGTCAGAATTGACCCAGGAAGGCATGCGCTCAGCCATCCAGACCAGCACGCGTTTCTCGACCGCTGCCAGCAAACTGCCATGCACTCGGATCGCCTGCCGAAAGTCGGCCTTTCGGGCCTCCGCCAGAGTCTTAGGATTGATCTGTTCTGCAAAATCGACCATTGAGGTAGCCACAAATGCCTCCGTTGGTGGCTATATGACGCGGGAAGGTCAGGAAGGACAATGCAGAGGGGGTAAAACGTAGATCAAGAGATATCTGGTGTGTTAACAGTCAGATAGCGGTGGGTATCAAACACAAAAGTGATGCGGTTGTTCTTGCACTAAACAGACGGGGAAGAGGCAAGCCGCTTCTTTCGCCATGCGATGTAGTCGGCCAGCTCGGGTAACTCGATGTAGCCTTGCGATTTGGGTTCAGTTGGTAGCTCCGTCACTTCAGTATGCTGGAGATCCAGTGCGGCGGACCGTTCTCCGAGGCCTGTATCCAAGATGACTAAGACCGCGCTGTGAGCCGTGCGTTTATCCATAGAATCGAGTCCTGGAACTGCTATCCGGACGCCCAAATCACGCGGGTGCGATTTGCTTTCTAGCGGCAAGAACCACATTTGACGCGGGTCAAATCGGGCTCCTTCATATGTCGTCGTGAACTGAAAGCCTTGGGGAGGCTTCAAGGCAATGAAAAGCCAGCCATCTATATTGGGAGCAAGACCGACCAACTTCTCTGCTAAGGGAAATGAGCTCACGTGCCCCTCAGCTGTGACAATGAATTCTCGTGCAGGATGGCTATCGCGTGATAGTTCGAACCAGAGGTGCCCGTCCACCTTTTTGATCTGTTCCAATGCAAGATCCCAAAAAGGGTCATCCAGGGTCAGTCTTGAAAACTCCAGCTTGTGCGTTGCGAACCACGCCCAGACTCTTCGATTCGATGCTTCTCACCCACCATTACGTTATTCTAACGGCAAGGTGCCCAGGTTCGCGCCCGTTCTTCGGGCGCTAACCTGAGCCTCGGCAACTAGGGACATCCCCTAACCGCTGCCCGTATCTCGTCCACCGCCGACTCAATCTCCTCCGTCGTAATCACTGCCGGAGGCGGAATCAGGAAAAGCCACCGCCTTAGTCATCCATCCACGCAGCCCCGACTATTCACATGAACAGTTACGTCCGCAAACAAGAAGAAAGCCCGCCCACGAGTCCGGGCTAATTCCTTCCTGGCGCAAACGGGAGCTTTCGTCTTCTTGTCGGCGACGG
>CAVRYB010000062.1:0-61977 GCA_963725295.1 uncultured Acidobacteriaceae bacterium | reverse complement strand
CTTTGGAACCGAATGGCGAGCCTTTGCCGCCGACGATAATCCCGTTGGTGGATGGGTTGCTTCCGGTCCCCGGCACCAGGTTGCCGTTCGCCGGGTTGACCTGCGGCGCGTTGGAGGCGCTGTAAAGAGCCGGATCGAAATTGTCCAGCAGGTTGTTCGTGTCCGTCGGCTGCGCAAAGTACGACCAGCGCACGCCCAGGTACAGCGTGAGGCGGGGGCTGACGCGATAATCGTCCTGCGCCCACGCTTCGTCCTGCCAGGTCCAGATGTTCGGCGTGATGTCGGTCGATGGCATCGAGAAGCTGGCCACGTTGCCCAGCAGGAAATTCGCCCAGGATTGCATGAAGCTGCCGGTCCCGCTGGGAACACCGGTGTTGGTGAACCCGAATGCGCCCTCCTGGTTGGCGGCGTTCTCGGTTTTGTTATACCGGTTCACGGACACGCCAAACTTGAAGATGTGCGGGCCCTTGATCCACGTCACGCTGTCAAACACGTTGTAGTTCTTGTTGAATTCGTTGTATGGCCCGTACCCCAATACCGACGACCCGCCCGTAAAGGTCAGCTCCGGAATGACTCCTTGCGAGTTCTGGAACGGCTCCGGCACGTTGATATCCGGGTTCGCGGACTTGTTCGACAACCCTACCGGGGTGGCATGGATGGCGCTCTGCGCGAAGTTGAATGCGATATCGTTCAGCAGCGACGGCCGTATGGTGTCCACCGCGTGGACAACGAAGCTGCGCCCCGGCGAATTGGTGTTGGTGGTGGCGAGGTTCGGAATGGTCGAGCCGGTGAACAGGCCGCCCGGTTCCGTGGTGGGGATGCTGTCGTTTTCGAAACGGCCCCAAAGCTGAATCTTCTCTCCGAAGTTCTGGTCGATTCTGGCGATCTCCTGCCGGCTGTCGTAGATGTTCCGTTGCGGAAAAAAGCCCGCCGTCGTAGCCGCCACCGTGTTGGCGGACTGCAGCGCCATCTTGCCGAAAACGTCCTTGATGTATTCCGCCGCGATGGGGTTGATCTGGGTGGCGGGGATCTGGGTTACCGGCGTCGAACCCGCCGCGCAGCCGGTAAGAGTGGTGATGCAGACCGCCTGCGGGAAAGTGCCCTGCAGCATCCCCGCGGTTGGCAGCGTTGGATTGAAAGTAGTGTAGGTGATGATGCGGCGTGCCTCTTCGGAGAAGAAGAAGAACGTCCGGTTCCTGTCTTTGTTGAAGCGGCCGGGGATATAGACCGGGCCGCCGACAGTGCCGCCGAAATCGTTCCAACGCAGCGCCGGGACCTGAGCCACCCCGTTGATCACGTTCACTCGCGTTGCGTTGTTGGCCCAGTTGTTGGCGGCGAAGGCGTTATTGCGGTCGAACTCATAGAGATCGCCGTGGAACGAGCTGGTGCCGCTCTTGGTCACCACGCTGACCTGGGCGCCGCCGGCGCGGCCGGTGTCGGCGGTGTACAGCGCGCGCTCCACTTTGAACTCCGCGATGGCATCCACGCTCGGAAAGGTCATCAGGGTCAGATTGCTGCCCCGGTCCACGTTGTCGGCCCCGTCCACCGTCCAGTTGTTGGCGGAATTGCGATTCCCGTTGACGGAGAAGGGAATCGTCGCGGCCGTGCCGGAAGGCGCCGAGTTGCCGATGTAAAGCTCGTCCGTCGTATTGGCTGTGACGCCGGGCATCAGCGAAACCAGTTGTTCGTAGTTCCGCGTTCGCAGCGACAGTTCGCGCACCTGCGTGCCGCTGATGGTGGTCGCATTGGCTGGCGTGGCCAATTCCACCTGTGCGGTCTCCGCCTTCACTTCCACCGACTCGGTGAGGCTCCCCACTTCCAGCGGCAAGTTGATCTTCAGATCGTCGTTGACGTTCAATACGACACCGGTGCGGTTCGCCGTCTTGAATCCCGTGGCCTCCACCTTGATGGCGTAGGTTCCCACTGGAACGAGCGGTGCCGAGTAGTTCCCGCTCGAATCCGTCGTGCTGGTTCGGACCACCTGGTGGCGGTCCGCATCGGTAATCGTGACTTTCGCGTTCGGTACGCCGGCTCCGCTCACATCGAGGACGCTGCCCTCGATGGTTCCGGTGATGTCCTGCGCCACCAGGCATGCAACCATGCCCGCGGCAAGCATGCACAACACGATCAGTTTTTTCATTTTTGTCAGCCCCTTTTTGGCTTTCGCAAGAAAGCACCCCGCAGGAGTGGTTTCCACCCCATTGGTGAATATCTTACTGCGACACGGTGGGTTTTGGGAAGGGGCCGATCCGGTTGCGATCTGCTCCAACGCGGCCAGTCTGGTGGTTTTCGGCCACTGCCGCGCCGCGCCGGATACCCTAACTAATTGAAAGATCTAATGATGGCCTTTGGCAGCCTCCGTGCTCCTCCGCCTCCGGACGATAGAAAGGATTCCGCCATGAGTCGCAGGCAGCTTTGCTCGTTGGGCTGGATTCTGGCAGCCGTTGTCACAGGCGGCCTACCCCTGCGGGCGCAGGATGCCGACGAACAGCAACACGGCGTTGCCCGCATCAGCGTCATGGACGGGCAGGTTTCCGTGCGCCGTGGCGATGCCGACTGGGTGGCTGGCGTCATCAACGCGCCGCTGCTGGCCGAGGATCGCATTTCCACCGGGCCGAGTTCACGCGCCGAAGTTGAGTTCGATTCGGCCAACCTGCTCCGCCTGGGGGGCGTTGCCGAGATTAGAATCGCGGCATTCGAGAACGACCGGCTGCAAATCGAGCTGTCCCACGGCACCTTAACCTACCGCGTGTTAAGACCTTCCGGTACGAATGCTGAAGTGGATACGCCGAATATTTCTGTAAGGCCAAGCAAAGAAGGTATCTATAGGATCTCCGTAACCGACTCGGGCCAGACCGAGCTCAGCGTCAGGGCAGGGGATATCGAGGTCTTCTCGCCCCACGGTTCGCAGTGGGTGAGTGCCGGACAGATGATGATCGCCCGCGGATCCACCACCGATCCCGAGTTTCAGATCGTGGCCGCTCCGGCGGCCGATGCCTGGGATGCCTGGTCCGATAGCCGCGACCGCCTGCTCACGCAATCGCGCAGCGCGCAGCGGGTGCCTCAGGGAGTTTACGGGTCCGAGGATTTGGACAACAACGGGAATTGGGTCTACACCCCGGATTACGGCAACGTCTGGCAGCCGCAGGTCGCGCCTGGTTGGGCGCCCTATCAGCAGGGGCAGTGGGAGTGGCTGGATTATTACGGCTGGACCTGGGTCAGCGCCGATCCTTGGGGCTGGGCGCCGTATCACTATGGCCGCTGGTTCAATCGACCCGGTTTCGGCTGGCTATGGTATCCGGGTGTGTTCGGCATGCCGCACTATTGGTCACCCGCCTTGGTCGGTTTCTTCGGCTTCGGCGGTGGAGCCGGCTTCGGTGTGGGCTTCGGGTTCGGCAATATCGGCTGGGTGGCTCTGGCTCCCTATGAAGTCTTCCACCCCTGGTGGGGCAGGGGCTTCCACGGTTCGGCCGGATACATTAACCGTTCGGTGAATATTACTGGCGTAAACATAAGAAATAACTATCAAAATGCACGTGTAATGAACGGTGTTACCGGACTTTCCGTGCATGATTTCCAGAACGGGCGGGGTTCCAATATCGTTCGTCCCACCGCGGCGCAGTTCGCGTCGGCGGGAATGATTCGCGGCGCGGTTCCCCTGTCTGCGGGCGGGGCTGCCACGCGGTTCTCCGGCCGGTCCGCGTCGTACGTGCCCAGGAGCAGCGGCCAAACCTCGTTCTACCATTCTCCTCAGGCGGCCGCGGGTTCTCGCGGCACAGCCACGCAGGGCGTAAGTAGGTCCGGCGCCCAGGCTGGCATGGCCGCCCGGTCTGCCGGCGGCTCCGGTTCCACCGGGTGGAATCGCTTCGGCGCGTCCGGTGTGCAGTCCAACGCCGGAAGGCCGTCGTCTTCGAGCGGCTGGCAGCGGTTGGGCCAGCCGAACTCGGGATACCGCAACAGCCCGTATTCGGGCGGCAGCCCGCGCTACAACGCGTCTCCGAGCAATGCGCCCAGCCAGCAACACTACAGCGCGCCCAGCCAGCCGCGAAGCGCGCCGTCATACAGCGCGCCGCGGCCGAGCGGTGGCGGATCCAGCCACGCTGCCGGCGGTGGAGGCGGGTCGCATAGCGGCTCGGGCCATTCCAGCGGCGGCAGCAGCAGCGGTGGCGGCCACTCCCATCGTTAGGGCGATAAATAGGCTTCCGAGATCGTCAGTTTCTTCCCATGGGCCCGGTTTCCTCGAGCGGAGGCCGGGCCGTTTTTTTCTGGCGGGAAATCCGGGGAACGGTCAGCCCGTCCGGCCGGCCAGCGCACGCCACACGAAGAGGAGATTGCGCGGGTTCTCTCCGATGCGGCGGGCCGTGTAGGGCCACCAATGCGCGCCGTAGGGCACGTACAAGCGAAGTTGGTCGCCGGCGGCGAGGATGCTCGCTTGCAGCCTCGGCCGCACGCCATACAACATTTCGAACTCGTAGTCTCCGGGCGAGTAACCGGATTTGCGCGCCAGCGTTCGAATCGAGTCGATCAGGACCTCGTTGTGGGTAGCGAAAACGGGGAACATTCCGCTCTCCCGTGCCTGATCCGAGAACATCCGCGCCGCCAGTTGCATATACGCGGCCGAGATCTCTTCGCCGCGTGTCCAGGCGACCGCCCTGGACTCCGAAAACGCGCCCTTCACCAGGCGCACGCACGGAACTCGTTCGCCCAGAACACCGGCGAGGTCCGATTCGGTTCGGCGCAGGTAAGCCTGGAGGGTGATGGCCGCGGGAACGCCCCGGCTTGCCAGGAGGCGGCGCAAGGCGATGGTGCAATCAACGTAGGAAACATCCTCCATGTCGATCATCAGGAAGCTGTGCGCGGATCTCCGCGCCGGGTACGCAGCAGCCAGCCGCAGTGCGTTCTCCTCACCGAGTTGGTCCTGAATGGCATAGCCGATCTGTGTGGGATCAACTGAGACGTGCGTGTCCAGACCGAGAGCGTCGAGGGCAGGGAGAAGCCGCACCAGGCTATCGACCGTCTGGCGGGTGATCGCCGGGTCGGTGATGTACTCACCCAGGCAGAACAGTGAGGCGCGGATGCCTCGTTGCCGTAATTCGAGCGCCGTCCGGATTGCCGCGTTTTCGTTCACCCCGCCCACGAAGTGGTTCGCAGCCGCTGCGATCCGGGGACTGTTCTGCACCCGGCGGGTGACGGATGCGCTCCGCGCGAGCGCGATCATTGTGTTCTGCCAGGCGGAGATCATGACACGCCCAGAGTATCAGACAAAGGAGTATGCAGCTACTTCAATCACAACATTTGATTATTGCTGTTATTTGGTTGCAGGGAAGTCGGTTGGCGGTGGCGGCAGCCAGAGTGGGCCGCCAGTTCGCCAGCAGCAGCGAGCTTGGGGCCTGCTGGCCGGCTTGAACTTAAGTTGACATAATATCGGTTATCGGAAGTCACGAACAGACACTCACACCACCGCCAGGGCCACTCGATACTGCAATCAGTTCAAAGGCTGGGGCTGGCAGTAAGCCAGCCCCAGCGCTAAAATCGAGAGTGGGACGGCACACCCCATGACCACGGACCAACGCCTAGACCGCATCGAACATCTCACCGCCGGAATCGCCGAGGAGCGCCACAAGGACCGCGAGGAGTACAAGGCCCTCTGGCGCGACACGCAGGAACGCGGCAACCGCACCGACGAGCGAATCGCCCGTATGGCTGACGCCGTGGGCGGCATCGCACTCCAGGTAGACCGGCTCGCCATCGAAACCCGCTTGCGCATCGCCGAACTTGCGGACGCCGACGAGAAGCTGAACGCGCGCGTAGAAGCGCTCGTTTCCGCCATCGGCAAACTCATCGCCAAGCAGTAAGCCACCCGAGCGCGCGTGTGCTGCCCAGCAGCCGCGCCAGAATCACCCTCAGCCGCCTTCCGGCTCCAGTTCACCTCTGCGCACCTTCACCACCCGGCGCGACGAGCCGGAGCGGAAGCGCAGTACGAACCGGGTCCCTGCGCACTCCGCCTGCTCGATAGATCCCTCCAACTGCTTGGCCAGAATCTCCACGATGCGCAGCCCAAGCGACTTCCCGTTGCGCGGCGGCGCGACGCGCGGGCAGCCGACGCCGTTGTCTTCCACGCTCATCTCCAACTCGCCCGGGGCCGACTGCCGCAGCGAGACCCGGACCTCACCGCCGCGCTCACCCGGAAAAGCGTGCTTCAGAGAATTGCTGACCAGTTCGTTCAGAATCAGCGCACACGGGATGGCGCGGTGTATGCCCATCTCGATCGGTTCGGCATCCACGAGGATGGCAATTCCGCGCGACGCAACACCATATATGCCGCCCAGTTCCTGCACCAGTTGGTCGGCGTACTCGGCAAAGACGATCCTGTCCAGCCGCTCGGTTCCGGAAAGGTGCTCGTGAATCAGAGCGATCGACCGGACCCGTTGCTGGCTGTCATCGAGCGCCGCGTGGGCCTCGGGACTCTCGATCGCCGCGGCCTTCATGTTGAGCAGGCCTACAATCACCGCCAGGTTGTTCTTCACCCGGTGATGGACCTCTTTCAGGAGCACGGTTTTCTCGGCCAGCGCCGCTTCCAGTTCGTGCAGCGTGTTCCGCAGCGCCTCTCCGGCGCGATGATGCTCAGTGACCTCTATGACGACTGCCAGCACCTGCCCCGCCGCGGCCTCCGAAGCGGTTGGCCCCGCACCGGGCAGCGGCACGTACGACAAATCGAAGTAGCACTGTTCCACCGGCAGCCCGGGCCCACGGCGCCTGGGAACCGCCAGCCCATCGGCGTGGTACACGGTGTGCGTATCGCGCACCTGCTCCAGCGGCGGTGACAGAATCGTAGCCGCTTCCGGCCAAACCTCGGCCACCGTTCTGCCGATCAGCCGTTCGCCCGGCGCGAGCGCCTGGTATGCGGGGTTGACCATTTCGAAGCGGAAATCCTGTGCGCTCAACAGGGCGATCGATACCGGCGAGTGCTCAATGACGGACTCCAGCATCTGCCGCCGCGCCTCCAGTTCACGCGCCATTTCCGAGCGCGCCCGCTCCGACGCGGCTGCCTCTCTCTGCGCGTGCTGCAAGCGGTCGAACATCAAGCTGGCAACGACCCCGGTTAACGCCAGCGCGCCCACTCCCAGCCAGTCGTGTGGGTCTCGCAACCAGAAACTCCGCACCGGCCGGGTAGCAAAGTACAACGACTCGAGGGAGCACAGGATGGTGGTCAGCACGCCCGGTCCGAGCCCACCCTGGTATGCGCTCAACAGGATGAACGGCGCGTATGTAATAAACGGGATCAGCGTGGGCGGATGGAGCGGCAGCCGCGACAGGTGCGCCACCGCCGCCAGCAGCACGGCTGCCCCATAAGTGACCGCCGGCGGCAGCGGCTTATCGCGCATCACTTGCGCAGCCTCCCAAGGGCTGACCATCGGCAGGCGCCCCGTGCTGCGAGCTGCCCGCACGATAGGGTGTGCCCTGCCATTGGGTGCGCCATCACGCAAGTGCCGCGGGCCGCCGCAACAAGCCGCGCACGCGCTTCGCCAGCTCGACCGGCCTGAATGGCTTCGACAGCACTTCCCGGCGCTCGAGTTCGGCACCCTCGACTCCAGCGTAGGCGCAGCCGGAGACGAAAAGCGTCTTCATCTCCGGACGCAGGGGCTTGAGCCGCTCCGCCAGTTGCAGTCCGGACATGCCCGGCATCGCCACATCGGTCACCAGGACGTGGATCGGACCGGGACAGGCTTCGGCGATCCGCTCGGCTTCCTCCGCGTCGCGCGCCTGAAGCAGTTGATACCCTTCCCGTTTCAAACAGCCGTGCATCAGCCGCCGGACGCCATCCTCGTCGTCCACCAGCAGAACCGTCGGCGCCGGTCCGCCTATCGCATCCGCTTCGCCCGGCTCATCCACCTTCTGCGGCACGTCGGCGCGCGGCAGCAGGATCTCAAAGCTGGTTCCTCTCCCAATCTCGCTGGATGCGCTGATGTAGCCCTCGTTCTGCACGACGATGGCGTGCACCACCGCCAGGCCGAGTCCGGTTCCGGCGCCGGAGCGCTTGGTGGTGAAGAAGGGTTCGAAGATGCGGGCCAGCGTCGGGGCATCCATTCCCTGCCCCGAATCCGTCACTTGAATTCTCACGTAGCGTCCCGGCCGGCAATCGCGCCAGCGCGGCCGCTCGGCGCCAATGTCGAGCAACGACGTCGAGATCCGCATTTCCCCGCCCCGTGGCATCGCATCGCGTGCGTTGAGCGCCAGGTTGAGAAACACCTGCTTCAGCCGGTTGCGGTCGCCGCGCACCAGTCCGGCTGACGACCCCAGCTCCAGCTCGAGCCGGCGGCCCATCCCCAGAGTGCGAGCGATCAGTGGCTGGATCTCGCCGACCACCGCGTCGATGTCGAGCACCTCGGTGCTCAGCACGTCTCTGCGGCTCAGCGTCAGCAACTGCTTGCTGATGGAGCCGGCCAGTATGGCGGATTGTTTGATCTCGGTGGCACGCTCCCGGTCCTGGTCGTCCTTCAGCGCCGTTTCCAACTCTTCGGCGCACCCCAGAATCACCATCAGCAGATTATTGAAGTCGTGGGCCAGCCCTCCGGCCAGGTTGGCGATCGCCTCCAGCCTTTGCGATTGAATCAGGCGCGCTTCCAATTCCCGGCGCCCCCGGATGTCCCGCACTACCAGAATCGATCCCTGCCGCTCCTGCTGCGCGTGGTTCTCGGAATAACTGACTTCCACCGGCGTGCGGATTCCCTGCCTCGAAATCAGCAAATAGCAGTGGCGCTCCTCCGGCTGCAGGTCGAAGACCGGATTACCGCCCTTGCCGCCGCCCGCCTCTTCGCTGAGTTCGAGAACATCCGTCAGCGGCCGGCCCATGGCTTCCGCGCTGGTCCAGCCGGTCAGTCGTTCCGCCACCGCATTGACGAAGACGACTTCCTCGTTTGCATTGGTGGCGACGACCCCTTCGCCAACGCTGCGCAACGTGGTCGAAAGCCAAGCCTCGCTCGAGCGCACGCGCCGCTCCATCTCATCCTTGTAGAGGGCGATCTGCACCGCGCTGCGCAGATTGAGGTCGCCGATCGGCTTCAGGATGTACCCCAGAGGCTCGGTCACCGTGGCGCGGCTCACCGTGTCGGCGTCGGCGTGCGCGGTGAGGTAGACCACCGGCATCTCGAACTCGCTCTTCAGCGCCTGCGCGGCTGCGATGCCATCCATCTCGCCCTGAAGACGGATGTCCATCAGCACCAGGTCGAAGGCAGTCTTTCGCGCGAACCGCAGGGCTTCCTCACCGGAACTCGCGATGGCCGGCACGGCGTAACCCAGCCGCTCCAGCCTCCGCTGAATGTCGTCGGCGATCAGACCCTCGTCTTCGACGACCAGAATTCGCTTCTTCGCTTCTCGGGCTGCCTGCATCTGCCGATACCCCCTGACAAGCCGAGTGGTCCGCTGTTGCACTGCTTCGGGCCAATTCCCAGTATATTCACCAAGAAGACGGCTGTGGAAGGTGGTTAATTCGATTGGTTTGAGATAAGTTAACGGTTCAGTACCGTTCTAGTACTTTAGATTCAGTTGGATACCGGAATTCTGCAGAATTGCACGCCGATCCCGCCTATGCGGAGGTCAGAAGGGCCGTTATCGGTACCGGTTCCCCCGTCAAGCAGCCTCGCGGCACTGCGGCATGCCGCCAGGGAGCGGCCAAAACGGGTGTGGGGCAGGTGGCCTCTTCGCGCCATCCTGCCCCACGTTTTCCGTGCTGACAACTCTTCGAGAGACTTCGCGTTTCCCTCTAGTGCGTCCCGACGAAGTTCAACGAGATCTGTGTGGTGTTTTCGACCGGCTGCCCGTCGAGAAGCGTCGGCCTATAGCGCCACTGCATGACGGCTGCCTTGGCGGCCTGGACCAACAGCGGATGTCCCGAAACGACCTTCACGGAGACTACTCTGCCATCGGTGCCGATGGTCGCTTCGAGCACGACCTGGCCGTGAGCGTTCATCTGGCGCGCGGCCGTCGGATACTCCGGCTCTTTGCGGTAGAGCAGTTGCGCGGCGGCGACCTTGCCGCCCGAAGCGGCATTCCTCTTGGCGGCCGGCGGCGGCACCGGCGCAACCGGTGCAGGCGCGTTCGAGAACGGCATACTCAGATTCGCGTTCACGTTGACGCCGGCGGGCGAGGCAGGAGCCGCGCCCAGACTGGCGTCGGCTATCTCCGACGCACTGGCCGGCCGCAGACGCTGCGATAGCGATTCCGTGTTGAACGCCTTGGGAGCTGCCTTCACCGGAACTGGCGGCGCTACCGGCGTTGCTTCGGCCGGAGTGGTGGTTGCGGGCTGGGCCGCTGCCGTCGTGCCGGCGGGTGCCGGCTGGACTGGGCTGTTTTTCGCAGTAGTGGTGTTGGCGGCCGACTTGCCATCCGGCATCGGCGACGGCCGCGGGCGCAGCGAGCGCACCGACTCGGTCGAAGTCTTGGACTGGTCCTTCCCGATCACCTCGAGGATGAAGCTGACGTCACCGGTCTTCGGCGTATACATGATGCTGCCGGTGGTGAGCTGCTTGGCGTCCATGTCGAAGTTCTCGTGCTGGTCCCCGTCGTTGATCGATAACACGCCATGGCTGGCGTTGGCGATCGCGGTGGAGTTCTTGTTCCAGGTGAGCAGCAGATCGGTACCGCTGGGCTCTACCAGCAGGTTCAATCCGCCAGCCTGCGACTGCACTGAAGCGGGCTGATGGCTGCGCGTCATGAAACCGGGATAGACGAACAGTGCGACCAGGATCGCCACCATGACAGCGATACCGCCGAGCACTAACATCAGCTTTCCGCTACGTTGCGACTCGGCCGGCGCTTCGCCGCCCAGCGTCCCCAACAGCGGCCTGTCGGCGGTCGGCTTGACAACCGGGGCGGGCTCAGCCGGTTTGGGGGCTGGCACATCCTTGATCACTGCCGCAGCCGGTTTAACGTCTTTTGCGGCCGGCTTCGGCTCTGGAGCGGCAGGGCGGGCGGGAGCCGCACTCTTCGCCTCCGGTGCCGCCGGCTTTGCGGGCGCCGCCGGTGGCTTGGCCTCCGGAGCTTTACGGTCGGATTTTTCCGGGGCTGGCGTGGAAGCTTTCGCCTCGGCGGCGGGCGCGGCGGGGGCGGCATCGCGACGCAGACCAATCGGCACCACCTGCGGCCTCACACCCGGCTTAGCCGGTGGCGGCGGAGTACTGACCGGGGCAGCCGCCGGAGGCGCCGGAGGCGCGGGAGCCGCGGCTTCCGGCGGAGTCCACAGCGAAGTCGTCAATTGCGCGGAACGGAACGGGAACTCCAGGTAGCTGGCCTCGCCGTGGAACCCGCCTTCCTCGCGAATAAAGATGCCGCCGACGCTGGTCTTGGTGGCAAACGGCCGCACCAGCATGGCGATGTGATGAGCCGCGCGGAAACGCGCATCGAGGAACGCCAGATCGTCGGCATCCAAGCTCAACCCTTTGCGGCTGTGCGCGCGGAAAAAGCCTGTCACCGGCATGTTGCCGGCCCCGCTGTGCTGTTCGATCACCCTTTCGAAGCGCGCCAGGTCGGCATCCGCCAGACGATACAGCGGCCCACGGCTGTAATCGCACTGGACGGTCTCATAGCCCTGCACCATCACAGTCAAAGGACTGCCGGGAATCACGGAGCCCAGCAGCACGCCGCCAATCTCCGATCCTCGTGACGTCAGAGACCGGAAGTTCTCAATAACTTCCGACTCCATCCGGTCGATGATATCGAAAGCGAGTCGCACTGCGACCGGCTTCTGGGGAACCTCCCATAGATAAGTAGCCACGGGTGCGGACTTCGGCTCTCCGCGTTCCCGACGTGCTGTTGACTCAACCATCTCTATTGGCCTCCGCCCGCTGAAATTCTGGGCATTTCACTACACGGGTCAATTTTACCGGAAATCCAAGCAATATATACCCTAAAAAACGCTCTATTAACCAAAATCAACGGTACTGATCTGCAACGTTTTAGCCGATAGCTATCTAGATATATAACCCGCAATTCCCTTTGGTTATCAGAAAAATACTGTCACCATTCACACTAGCATTTTCAAAATACTCCGCCTATAATTAGCGGGAATGAGTGCCAGGACCTGCCAACTGTGCGGACGGCCCCTCAGCAGAATCTGGGTGGGCGCTGGCGGCGATTTCTGTTCACGCGAGCACCGTAACCAGTACGGGCTGCGGTTGGGGATGGACCGGCTCCAGGAGGCCAACAAAGTCGCGACGCTGATGCGGCGCCGCGAAAACCTGAAGACTGTGGTTCCGGCGCCGGCGGAGAGTTTGCCCTCGCTGCAACGGCGCGGCCTCAATCAAAATATGCGGTTGTCCGAGCCGGCGCCCCCCGCCGACCACATGCGCGCCATCCAGCCGTTGCTGGAAGCCGAGGTTCGCGGCGGCCATGTCGGTCTTCGGTATCGGGATCGCGGATGAAATCATAGAGTGAGTTTTTAACACAGATCGATGCCAGCGATAAAGTACGCGACCATGCACGGGGTTCGCCCTCGTATTAATTCCGGCCTTCGCGACTCTAACGCGCTATAATCTCGCGCACGCATGGCACTCGCTTCCGGCACCAAACTGGGACCCTACGAAATACTCGCTCCGCTCGGCGCTGGCGGCATGGGAGAGGTGTACCGCGCTAAGGACGCTCGTCTGGGCCGTGATGTCGCGCTGAAAGTTCTGCCCGCAACCTTTGCGAGCGACGCCGATCGTCTGCGCCGCTTTGAACAGGAAGCCCGTGCCGTTGCCGCCCTGAATCACCCCAATATTCTCGCTGTGTTTGATGTGGGTCAGGATAACGGCTCACCGTTTCTAGTTTCTGAGTTGCTGGAGGGCGAGAGCCTCCGTGTGGCGCTCGATCAAGGTGCACTGCCGCAGCGGAAGACCATCGAGTATGGAGTGCAGATCGCGCACGGCTTGGCGGCGGCGCATGAGAAGGGAATCGTCCACCGCGACCTGAAGCCAGAAAACATCTTCGTCACCAAAGACGGACGTATCAAGATCCTGGATTTCGGGCTGGCGAAGCTGGCGCAGACGGCAGGCGCGTCTCCAGATGAAGTTACGCTCACGAGTGCCCAGAACACGGCCGCTGGCGTGGTCATTGGAACCGCCAGCTACATGGCGCCGGAGCAGGTACGCGGCGAGGGCGCGGATCCGCGTACCGATATTTTTGCCTTTGGCGCGGTGCTGTACGAGATGCTTTCGGGAGTGCGTACGTTTCGGCGCGATACGGCCGCCGAAACCATGACCGCGGTTTTGAAGGATGATCCGCCCGAGTTGTCGAATCCCGGACGGATGGTCTCCCCCACGCTTGAACGCATTGTGCGCCGCTGCCTGGAGAAGAGTCCCGACCAGCGTTTCCAATCGGCGCGCGACTTGTCTTTCGCGTTGAGCGCGCTCTCCGGGAGTGAGACGAGCGCAATCGCCCGCGCGACGGCAGTCGTGCCGCGCCAAATGCCGGTCCTGCTGTGGCTCTCGGTCGGCCTGGCGCTGATTGCCGCTTCGGCCATTACGTGGTTCGTCGCGCGTCGCCCTCAGCCTACAACGCGCATGCAGTTCGCGCTTGCTGTTCCTGATGAAATGAGCATCAGCCACATGGCGCTCTCGCGCGACGGCTCCACGCTGGTGTTTGTGTCGCCGGAAGAGAACTCCGCATTGCCCATGCTGTACGTGCAGCACGTTGGTTCGTCGAGCGTCACGCTTCTGCCGGGTACTCAGGGAGCGAGTTATCCATTCTTGTCGCCCGACAGCGCCTACGTTGGTTTTTTCGCCAACGGCAAATTGCAGAAAATGGCGATCTCTGGCGGAACACCGCAGATTCTTGCCACCGCTTTAGCGGGCCGCGGCGGCAGTTGGGGGAGCAAGGGCGTTATTATCTATGCAGCGGACGCTCAAAGTCCGCTCCAGCGCATTAATGCCGATGGGACGGGAGGAGCGCCTGTGACCCAAGGCATCAGGACCGCCCAAGATCAATCCCACCGCTGGCCCATGTTTCTCCCGGATGGTGAGCATTTCTTGTTTTGGGCCGGCAACTTCACGAACGCGAAGGACGACCGCTTGAGTGGCATCTACGCCAGTTCTCTTGCGGGTAAAGAAAGAAAGCTTGTCCTCCTCTGCCATTCGAGTTTTGCTTTCGATGCCCACAGTTTGTTTTACGCGGACGACCAGAGGCAGTTGGTCAGCGTTGCTTTTGACGCATCCGCGGGCACTGTTTCGGGGAGCCCGGCCGTGGTCGCCAATGTCGTCGGGTTTCAACCCTCTACGTATTGGTCGGCCTTCACGGTCGCGCAGAACGGGACGTTGATCTACAACACTGAGGTCGGTGCGGGACAGTCCGCGCTTACCTGGGTGGATCGGTCCGGCAAGGAACTCGGCCGTATCGGCGAACCCGCCGTTGAGGCGAATCCCACGCTTTCCCCTGACGGCAGCCGCGTCGCGGTGGATATCAGCGACGAGAAGGCGAATAACGTCGATGTCTGGATCGAAGGCACAACCGGGACCAGCAACTCACGTTTCACGTTCGACCCCTCGGAAGAGGTTGTGGGTGTCTGGTCTCGAGATGGAAGTACGCTGGCTTACCGCAATGCAGGTGGCGATGGCCCGACTTTGCTCCTGAAGTCCGCGACTGGGCTGGAGCGCGAGAGGAAAAGGTTCACTCTCCCTCCCACCTCCATGGACGATATTATTCCGAATTCATGGTCCTTGAACGACCAGCAGATTTTGTTCACGCACCAGGTTACGTCGGGCGAGTATCTTGAGCTGCTACCGGTTGCTGGCGGCGAACCAACCCGGTTTCTGACCAGCAAGGGCAGCGAAGCCAACGGACAGATTTCTCCGGATGGAAAGTGGGTAACTTACGCCTCGGATGAATCTGGCGTCTGGGAGATTTACGTCACTTCGTTCCCTGGAGCCGCAGGGAAGTGGCAGGTATCACGCGGCGGCGGTACCGAGCCGCGCTGGCGCGGAGACGGCAAGGAGATTTTCTATATCGCTCCCAGCGGCGTGTTGACAGCGGTGCCCGTCAACGGCGAAAGCATTTTTGCAACCGGGACGCCGGCGCCGTTGTTCCAGATTCATGGGCGCGCCCCGATTTCCTCGACCGACGTTTTCACCTATGACGTAGCCAAGGACGGCAAGCGCTTCCTGGTGAATCGTTACGTCAAGCCCGAACACGTTCCGCCGCTGACGATTCTGCTGAATGCCGCGGCCGTTAGCACGTCACCGTAGAGGCTCTGAAGGGCGAATCTTCCGCACTTCCGATTGTTCTAACTAAAACCCACCGCCGTCATGGCGCCTACAGCTTCCGGGTTCTTCATGAATGTGTTCCAGACGAAGCCGGTGCGCTGGTTTTCGGCCATTAGCATCATGATGCCTAAATCGATGCCGAGCACATCGGTGTCGTACCACCCGGTGAGCGGATTGAAGGCATCGACGAAGCTGTATCTCTGCCACGACCGCGGGTATGCGCTCTGGATGTTGCGCAGCACTGCGATGCAATCGGAGGACGCAAACGGGATCGATCCACCGGCAGCGCTGGGGACGATGGAACCATCGATCGGGCCGATGGACGGCGGACCACCCCACACGACATAGCCGTTCACCGAGTCAGAGGCTGTGATTCCCCACAGGTTACTTGAATAATCGGAGAACTGACTGGCGAGCGACAAACAAAAAAGTTTGTGGGCCTGCGTCGCCGTCACTGAATTGTTGAAGTAGTTGGCGTAAGCGTCCTGGCGGTTGCGAAAGTCGAACCAGGCATGAGAGTACTGGTGGATGAACAGTGGCGCATTGACGTTGGTGATGTAGGTCAGTCCTTGGTACGTCAATGTCGGCCGGGCAAAGGCCTGCCATGCGCTGGCGGGTATCGGGTTTACGGTCGCGCCAATCGCCAGCAGATACAGCATCATCAGTTCGGAGTACGTGTCCCAGCGCGTGCTAATGAATCCGCTCTCTGGCGTCCATCCCATGGAGAACGTGACTCCGCCATTGAGCATCCACGGCCAGTTGATGCGTTGATAGATCTGCGTGGCCATGTCTACCGTCTGCTGGTCCCGGAAATGTTGCCGGCAGGTAAGTACGCCGCAGAGAAGAATCGTGGTATCGATCGACGAAACCTCGGAATTGAACGCTCTCGCGCCGGTATTCATATCCACGAAGTGGTAGAAGAAGCCGTTCTGGTTCGGCAACTGGTTGAGAAGGAAACTCAATGTCGCCTGCACGCGCGCGAGGATGCTTGCACTCGACATGTAGCCGCGCTGGTCGGCGATGCTGAGCGCAGTCAAGCCGAAGCCAGTGGCCGCAATGCTGGAGACAATACGGGTGTCGTTTCCGGCGGCGAAGGCGCGATCTTTGACCATGCCCGTCGTCGAACTAGCTTGCTCCCAAAAATAGAGGAAGATGGCGCGCTCGATTTCGTCGAGGAATTGGTCGTCAGTCAGCGGAGGCGGCCCGGTGTTGCCACCAGAAGAAGAGCCGCCGCACGATGCGCTCATGGCCGCCAGATTCAGCAACGGGTATGCCAACAGCGTCTTGCCTAGAAGTGCGAGCATTTCGCGGCGGCTGCCGGGCTTGGTCGGGTCCGATGAACTCATAGAAAGCCCAGTTTAGCACCACTCGTGCATAGCTAAACCGATTTAGTTAGCACCAAGCGCGGCGACCGTGGTGTCAGTAAAATGTCTACGGGTTGAATAGACTTCATGCTCTACAATAAGAACTCGCGGTGCGTTCAGAGACGGGTACCAAGAGCAAAGAACGGAGACCTGCAATGAAGGGAAAAGTTTTGCTTGTAGCGGCACTGGTTTCAGCAGCCGTGTTTTGCCAGTTGCTTGCTGCGGCCGACGACCAGAGCTCATGGCAGCGCGATCTTCTTTCGTGGCGCGCCAAGCGTGCAGCGAATCTCCAGGCTCCGGAAGGCTGGCTTTCGCTGATTGCGCTCGGCTGGCTCAAAGAAGGCGACAACACGTTTGGCGCCGCCGAAGACAGCCGCGTTCAGATTACCGGGAAGGCCCCTGCGCATATCGGAATTGTGCATCTCGATAAGGGTGTGCTGCGCCTACTGCCCCCTCCCGAGGGATTCCCGAAGGAACTGCTCGTCGATGGCCAACCCGCCAAGGAACAACCTCTACTTGCGGACGATGCCGAAAATCCGTCGAAGCTCGCGATCGGCACCATAACCATCATAGTCATCCATCGCGACGAGGCATTTGCGCTTCGCGTCAAAGACCTGCAGGCTCCCACGCGCGCCGCTTTCCACGGACTGCGCTGGTATGAGCCGAACGCAGCGTACCGCGTGCATGCGAAGTGGATTCCTTACAACCCGCCGAAGGTGCTCGACATTCCCACGGTTCTCGGTACTACCACGCATCTTCCGGCGCCCGGTGCGGCTGAGTTTACGATCGATGGACAGACTGTTCGTCTAGAACCGGTGCTCGAAGATCCGAAATCAACCGATCTCTTCTTTATCATGCGGGATGCGACAAGCAAGACCGCAACGTACGGTGCCGGACGTTTCCTGTATTCCGAGTTGCCCGACCATGGCGTCAGCCAGCCTGGAGAAGTCTGGCTCGATTTCAATCGCCTGATCAATCCGCCGTGCGCATTTACGGCTTTTGCGACGTGTCCACTGCCGCCACCCCAGAACCGCCTCAGCGTGCCGATTCCGGCCGGGGAGCAGCGCTACCACGACTAGCTTCTTGTCCGGCGAAGGCGAGTATTAACTCGAATCGCTTCGTATAATGTTTCTTTCACGAAGTCATCTAACGTTTAATCGCGGAGTCTTGCATGAGATGGGTGCTAGTTATTCTCGCTGTCCTCGGTATCGTGGCTTCGTCGCTCGCCTTGCGCGAGCACTACAGAACCGAGGCCTCGCCCTGCAGCATTAATGAGAAGTGGGACTGCGGTACGGTGAATCACAGCCCCTTCGCTTTGTTCTACGGCGTCCCCGTCGCCATCATCGGCATCGGCGGGTATTTGCTTCTCGCGGCCCTTGCCGCTGCCCGTGCCTATGCCTGGATGCTTCCGTTCGTTACCGTTGCCTTGCTTTTTGCCATCCACCTCGCCGACATCGAAAACTATGTCCTTGGCGTCTGGTGCATCTATTGCGCGATCTCACTCGGCCTCATCTCGCTGATTACTCTGCTCGTGATCGGCAAAGTCATCGTCGATTCGATGAATCGGCCGCGGCAGTCCTATTCGTAGCGCAAGCTCTCGATTGGATCGAGTCGCGCCGCGCGGATCGCGGGCACCATCCCGCTTAGAATTCCCACTAGCCCTAGAATTCCTGTCGCCACGGCTAAACTGCCGACGTTGATTCGCAGGTGAATATCGCCTGCCTGCAAGTTGTCTCCGAAGGCGCTCATCAGTGGCAATGCACCCACGCCCCACGAAATCAGGTAGGCAATTCCGATGCCCGCCACTCCACCGGCAAAAGTTATCGCCATCGCCTCGGCCAGAAACTGAAACAGGATGTGGCTCTTCTGCGCGCCCAGTGCTTTCTCCACGCCGATCTCGCGTGTTCGCTGCTGCACCGAAACCAGCATGATGTTCATCAGTCCGATTCCGCCGATGCCGAGTGTCAGCGCTCCGATAAACGCCAGCAGAACCTTGAGCGCCGTCGTCACCACTGTAAACTCGTCGAAGTCCTGCTTGAAGTCGGCGATGAACACGGCTCGCCGGTCGTCTGGCCGGAAATTGTGGTGCCCCGCAAGGACGCTGCGCACCACGCGCGCGAGTTGCTGATGGTCCTGCCCTTCGTAGTCCATGAACAATCCGGTGATGTACTGCGTGTCGTAGAGATCGCCCATGGAGCTGAACGGAATCGCCATCAGCGTGTTGTCGTTGTCGTCTCCGCCCTGTACCTTGTGCTCATAAATGCCGATTACCTGGAAACTCACGCCGTTGATGCGGACGCTTTGTCCTAACGCTTGCTCGCCCGAAAATAGTCTTCGCCTGGCCTCGTCACCGATGACCACTACACGAGCATGTTCCAGTTCATCCTGATCGCTCAGACCGCGGCCGCTGGCCACGTTGAAGCCGCGAATGCGTTCGTAAACCGGATAGACCCCGGTAAGAAAAAGATTCGTGAAGGTGCGCGTGTCATGCGAGATCGTCACTCCCCGCTTGTCGAAAATCGGAGTGACTCCTTTGATCATCGGTACCTCATTGCGGATGTAATCGACATCGGCGAGTTTCAGCCGCACTTCACTGCCTGCCTTGGCGCCGCCCGCCTGCAGCGATGTTCGGCCGGGGAAGGCTCCGATCACATCGGTTCCCCAAGAACTGAAGATCAATCCGATCGCGCGCTCGAACCCTGAGCCGAACGCGAGCAGAATGACGACGGTCGCAATCCCCCACGCCATGCCGAGCATCGTCAACGTCGTGCGGCGCCGGTTGTGCTGCATCGCGCCGTACGCTTCTCTTAGCAGATCATTCGTCATAACTTGGATTCCCTCAGGGGCTAAAGCCCTCACAAACACTTCTCGGACGCGGCCCTGAAGGGCCGCTCTTCCACGGTCATACGCACATAGTCTGTGTCAACCGTAAGCGCTGGCCTACTCCTGCCGTAGAGCTTCTACCGGCTCGAGCATCGCGGCCTTGCGCGCCGGGTACAGCCCCGCAATGATTCCGGCTAGCGCCAGCGACAATACGGCACCAATCGCCGATGCCGGGACAATTCGCGGCGTATCGAATCCCTGCGGCAGCTGCACACCAGAAAGCAACCGGATTACCAGCATCGCGCCACCCACCCCAATCAGGCCGCTCAAGAGCGTCAAGAATGCGCCCTCGAGAAAGAACTGAAACAGGATGCTGCGGTGCGTCGCGCCTAAGGCCTTCCGCAACCCGATCTCTCGCGTGCGTTCAGTGACGGCCACCAGCATGATGTTCACAATGCCGATCGCGCCGAGAGCAAGCGTCACCAGTCCCACGCCACCGAGAAACCAGTCCATGGCGGTAAAGATCTTGCCCATGGTCTTCTGATTCTTGATCGTGTCCCATTCTTCCCAAACATCGGTGCCGTTGGGATCGAACCCGCCATGATTGCGAGCGACAATGCGATGCAGTTCCGCCTTGGCGTCTTCGTTCTCGTCAAAGCTGCGCGGCTGGTAGTTGATAAACGAGATCGCGTTGCCCTCGTTGGAGTTGTCGCCGGTCAGCGGGAACAACTCACGCATTGTGTTGAACGGAATGAAAATCCGGATGTTGGTCGCATTCTGCTCCTCGTGGCCGATCATCGAGAGCACGCCGATCACCTGGAAGCGAACGCCGTTCAGCAGAACCGTGTTTCCGACCGCCGGGCGTCCCGGAAACATATTCCGCGTCATCTCGCGGCCGAGCACGCACACGCGTCGTCGCTGGTCGTTGTCGTTATCGTCGATCCAGCGTCCGACTTGCATTGGGATGGTTCGAACTTGGCTGTAGATGGGCGGTACGCCGGATACTTGTCCATTCGTGCTGGTGTAGTCGCTGACCGCGCGAATATCATCCCGCGCAATCAAAGGAGAGATGTTGACCGCCAGCTTCGATTGGTCCTTGATCGCGAGGTAGTCGTCATAGGTGAGGTTGAACCAGCGCATCGAGTTGAAACTGCCCTCAACCGCCGGAGCGCGTCCGCCAAAAAAGAAAATGATGTTCTTTCCAAACGTCTCCAACTGCTTGCGATTGCCGTTGCGGAAGCCTTCTCCCACTCCGGCCAGCAGCAGGAGCGACCCGACGCCCCACGCGATGCCGAACATGGTGAGAAATGACCGTAGCTTGTGCGCCCAAAGTGTGCGCAAAGTTTGGGTGAAAGTATCGAGCATCATGCGCATGGCGCTACCTCACGGTCGGCCCAGGGAGAGAGACTTCTGAGAGCCGACCAGTACCGCTTTTTACTTCGACTCGCCGGCAGCGCAAGGGTTAGCTCTCAATTTGATGGAAGGGAGAACAAGCAGGAGTGACGCGGGTAACACCAAGGGGAATAACCTCAACACAACAATTAAGATTTGTTTGGAGTGGCTTTCCCGTTGCCCGAGGCGCCGAGCTTCCACGCCACCTGCCGCATCATCCCCAACAGTACTTCGGCATCGTCGACGTTCAGTTTTAGCCGCCGCACCAGTCGCCGCAACTTCTCTTCCGCTCCGATCTTGCGAGGATTCACATAGCCACTCTCGCGGAGAACATGCAGCAGCGCAACCGTGAGCCGTTCCACTTCCGCCGACGACGCGGATTTCGCGTTTTCGCGAAACGCGGTTTTCAGTGCCGCCATTTTCCGCCCGCGCACCAACTCATACACACAAATCGCCACGGCCTGCCCCAGGTTCATCGAGCCGTGTTCTTCGCGGGTGGGAATCCGCATCACCCAATGGCAGTGGCTGAGTTCGTCATTCGACAGCCCATAGCGTTCGGAGCCGAAGAGAAGCGCAACGCGCCCCCCCGCCATTGTTTTTTTGATGATTCGTGCGCCTTCTTCGAGGCGACGCATCCGCTGCTGTAAATCGCGCCGGATCGCCGCCGTCGTCCCAACCACCAGGGCGCAATCTGCGACGGCCGTCGCGACGTCGTCGAACAGCTCGGCCTTCGCCAGCAACTCCGACGCTCCGACCGCTGAGCGCGCCTCGCGAAAAGCCACTTCATACGGATTCACGACCCGCAGATGCCGCACTCCAAAGTTGCTCAGGGCCCGCGCCGCCGCGCCAATATTCAGCGGATTTCGCGTCGCCACCAGCACCACTCGCAGATTGTCCAGATCCTTCATCTTGTAAGGTATTCATTTTACGGTGCTCCCGGCCGAAAATGCGGGACTGCGACCAATCGACCTGGGGAGCATCCAATGTTGTGTCTGCACCAAGAAAGATCGGTGCTACGATAGAAAGTTCCGCCGGCGGGCCCGGTTGTCCGCGCCGGATGGAAAAGGCAGTTTACCGAGAACCCTGGAGGATGAATGGCTAGCAATACCCTCGTCGAGGTTACCGACGCAAATTTTGATTCTGATGTACTGAAATCCGACAAGCCCGTGCTCGTCGATTTCTGGGCTGCCTGGTGCGGCCCTTGCCGCGCGATCGCTCCCATCGTTGAAGAGCTCGCGGGCGAATATCAGGGTAAAGTCAAGGTCGGCAAAATGGACGTCGACCGCAACGGCGCAACTCCCATGCGCTACAAAGTCACCGGCATTCCAACCCTGCTGGTGTTCAAGAATGGTCAGGTTGTCGAGCAACTGGTAGGTTACCGCTCAAAAGACGACATTCAGAAGGCTCTAGATAAACACATCGGCTAAGCCGTCAGCGCTCAGCTATCAGTTCTTCGATTTTTCCGACGCTTGGAAAAAGGCCCGGTCTTAATGTTCGGGCCTTGTCGTATTAGGGCGAGCATGATTGTGCTTTGGATTTTACTGATGGCTGAAAGCTGAGAGCTGACGGCTGCTCCTCAGTACTTTCGCAGAACACCAATCACGCGCCCCTGAATTTCCACCGCTGCCGCCGGAACCATGATCGGCTTCATCGCTGCATTCGATGGCTGCAGCCGGATGTTGTCGCCCTCACGGAAGAAGCGCTTTAGGGTTGCGTCGGACGATTCGATCAGCGCTACCACGATGTCCCCGTTGTGGGCCGTCTTCGTTTTTTCGACCAGAACGAAGTCGCCGTCGAGAATCGCTTCATCCTGCATCGAGTCGCCGCGTACTTCGAGCACGAAGACTTCTTTCGAGCGGACAAAATCCGCCAGCGAAATCGTCTCCGGATTCTCCACCGCTTCAATCGGACGTCCGGCTGCAATCCGCCCTACCAGCGGCAGCACCATCGCCGTATTCACGGCCATCGACTGTTTCAGCTTTCCGCGCGGAGGCAGCAGGTCGATCGACCGGCTGCGATTGTAGTCACGCGTCAGCAGCCCCTTTTTCTCAAGGTTGGTGATGTGCTTGTGGACGGTGGCCAGAGAATTGAGCCCCATCGCTTCCTTAATCTCTTCAAACGAAGGGGAGTATCCCTTCTCCGTGACAAAGCGGGAAAGGAAGTCGTAGAGTTCGCGCTGTCGCCGAGTAATCGCCATGCGCGCAGCATAGGCGAACGTTTGGCGAATGTCAAGTAGGCGACTGGAGTCAGCCCTGGCGAACTCAGATTCGGCTAATGTCAACTATATAAATAGACATACTACTATAAATATGATTCAATGCTTCAAGGCTGCGACACAGCCCTCCTCCCCCGCCGCGCAAAGGAGAACCTTCATGTCTGCGAATTGGTCCACGAAAAGTTCGCCCACAAATCAGAGCAACGGAGCGTTCCTGTCCCTCGATACATGGGCGCTCATTGTTGCCTTCGCGCTGGTGGTGGCGGTGAAGTTCAATATCTGGCAAAGCATCCCCTGGTAGCGAAGGCGGGCGCAACGAGCAAACCGTCGCGAAATCCCCGAGCTTATTTCTAACGGAGAACGAACTATGGCAACCGCAACTGCAGATCTATCCCCGGCGAAGTCCGGTAATGTTCTCGCCAGCGTCGCGAAAATCATTCCCGGATTCTTCTGCTGGCCGCAATCGGATACGCCGGCAAGTTTCTCGAACGCTTGGTCAACACGTACGCGAAAGCCCACCACTGGACCTTCCCGAATATCGAATATGTCTTGTGGGCGATTCTGATCGGCCTCTTCGTGGCCAATACCGTCGGCGTGCCCAAGTTGTTCCAGGCTGGCATCAACACCTATGAGTTCTGGCTGAAACTCGGCATCGTTCTTCTCGGCGCGCGATTCGTGCTGGCCGATGTGCTCAAACTCGGTGGCATCAGCCTCGCGCTGGTGGTGGTCGAGATCACCTTGTCGCTGGCGCTCATGACGCTGCTGGGCCGCATTTTCAAACTCAAGCCGAAGCTCACGTCGTTGCTGGCCATCGGGTCTTCGGTCTGTGGCGTCTCTGCCATCATCGCCGCCAAGGGCGCGATCGACGCCGACGACGAAGACTCGTCGTTCGCCATTGCCGCGATCCTTGCCCTGGGAGCGCTCGCACTATTCACGTTTCCTGCCATCGCCCACGGCCTGCACATGAATAACGTTGCCTATGGATTATGGGCAGGTCTGGGAGTCGACAACACCGCCGAGGCCGTTGCTGCCGGAGCGCTCTACTCCGACGCTGCCGGAAAAGTCGCTGTGCTGGCCAAGACGGCCCGCAATGCCATGATTGGGTTCGTGGTTCTTGCCTACGCGATGTACTGGGCCGGGCGCGGTCAGGCCGAGAACGTTACAAACAAAAACTGTACTCCTCTGGAAGAAGTTTCCGAAGTTTATCCTCGGTTTCCTGGCACTTTCGCTGCTCGTGAGTTTTCAGGTCTTCAGCAAACCGCAGATCGCATCGCTGGGAAATCTGTCGAAGTGGGCATTCCTGCTCACCTTCGCCGGAGTCGGCCTGCGCACCAACGTTCGCGAAATGTCAAAGCAGGGAATTCGGCCGTTTATCGTCGGTGCGCTGGGCGAGGTACTGATTGCCTGTCTGACGTTAGGGCTGGTGATCGCCGCCAATCGCATCTGGGGACTGTAGCGGGCGGAAGGGTCACCTCGCGCCGCTACTCGACAGTCACCGCTTTCAGGAACACGTAATAAAAATCGACGCCCCGGGCAAACGCCTCGACACCTTCACGCTCATCTTTTCCGTGGGCGCGCACATCGTCGCGGTCGTATAGGACTCCCGATACCGCGTAGGTCGGCATTCCTGCAGCGTTCGTGTAGACGCCGTCGGAGGCGCCCGTGCTCATGTCCGGCAACACCGGAATTCCCGGCCACATTTTGGCGACGACTTTGTCCAGCGGGTCAAAAACTTCTTTCCTCGGAGCCGACGGCACGTAGCTGTGGCGGTCGGAACCATGATCCATCAGAACGTTGTTGTTCTCGCGGAACTGTACTTTCACGCGGGGATCGGCCACGACCTTTTCCAACGCTAGGCGAATCTCTTCTAAGGTATGTCCCGGTTCGATGCGACAGTTGACATTCGCTTGCGCCATCTGCGGAAGGGCGTTATTAGCGTGGCCTCCGCTCAGGCGCGTCGCGACGCACGTCGTGTGCATGGTCGAGTTGTCCATCGGATCTTTGGAGAGTCTCGCCACCGCTTCCATGTCTGGCGGAGTCTTGAGCATCGCCTTCAGATCAGCAGCACGCTGCCCGGTGGCGAGTGGAACCTGCCGCTCGTAATAGGCACGCGTGATGTTGTTCAACTCGAACGGAAACTGATAATGCTCGATGCGCGTTAGCGCCTCGGCTAGTTCGTAGATCGCATTCTCGGGGCGCGGCAGAGAGCTGTGGCCGCCGGGATTGGTCGTCGTCAACACGAAGTCACCGTAGAGTTTCTCGGTGGAGTCCACTTCCATCATGATCGGCTTGCCGTGGTCGGCGAGCACGCCTCCGCCGTCGTGGTTCAGTACAAACTCTGCATCGATCAGTTCGCGATGATTCTTGATCAGCCAATCCACTCCGTTCGAAGTCCCGCCTTCCTCATCGGCCGTAAGCGCGAGAATGATGTCGCGGCTGGGAACGTATCCTTCTTTCTTCATGCGAATCAGCGTGGCCGACATGATCGCGTCGCCATCCTTCATGTCAGTGGAGCCGCGGCCGTAGTAGTAACCATCTTTCTCGATGAATTGAAACGGATCGGTCGTCCAGTCTTCGCGGCGAGCCTCGACCACGTCGAGATGGCCGATCAGTAGAACCGGTTTGTATTTGCCCGATCCATGCAGCCGGACAACGACATTCTTCTTGCGGTCGTTCGGCCCCATGACGTGGATATCGCTCTCGGGAAATCCTGCGTCGCGAAAGCGTTGCGCCATGACTTCAGCCGCAGCGGTAACACTGCCTACCGAATCCGTCGTGTTGATCTCAATCAGCTGCTTGAAAATGTCGATCGCCAGCTTACGAGTGGCAAGGTCTTCGGACGAAGGTTGCTGCGCCTGCAGCGAAAGAGTGGCGATGAATAGAAAAAGTACGGTCAACAACGATTTTATGCGGCCCAAAATAGTCCTCCGGGAAAAATTACAGCAGGGAACAGCCGAGGCTGAAACTAACAGATTGTGGTAGCAAAAGCCAAACGACGGCACCAGCATCAGACATGGAAATTATGTTGCAATGTCTAACCTCGGAGGCTAACTTCGCCAGTACACTGCCCACTACACGACCTATTACACGAAGATGAACGTACCTGCCAACGAGCCAAAGATCTCCGTCGCGACACTGGCTTTGCTGTACGGCGTATTTTTTCTTGTGGCCGTGGGATTCGGCTATCCCATTCTGAACCGGTTCGACCCGCGCCAGACGCCGGGACTCTCCGACGTGAAAATCTACGCAGAGATGGTGACCGGGGTGACGGCCGACGCGGGACATGTCCGTTTCCGTGTGCTGGTTCCGTGCCTGGCACGGCCGTTTTTTCAGATCGCGAGCGGAAGAGTAGCAACTTGGGACCCGGTGATGTTCGGCCTGCTCATCGCCGACTCGCTCTTTGTCGCAGGAACTGCGCTGCTCATCGTAATTCTCGGCAATCGCAAAGTGACCTATCCGGCAGGCCTCGTGGGTGCGCTGCTCTATCTTGTGAATTTCGCAGTTCCGAATCTTCGCCTGGTCGGGCTAGTCGATGCTGGAGAAGGCTTTTTCCTGCTGGCCTTGCTGTGGAGTCTGTCTGAGTGCAAGTTGTGGGTTTTGCCGCTGGTCGGGCTGTTCGGCGCGCTGACGAAGGAGTCGTTCATTCCGTTCAGTATTGTGCTGACAGCGGTATGGTGGCTGACAACTCGATCGGATCGCAGTCGAAAATATCAGCGATCGGACGCCGTCTGGATCGCGGTCAGTTGGGTTGTGAGCTTTGCGGCACTGATCGCTGTGCAATGGAAGATCACTGGCAGTTTCGTAAGTCCATGGCAGTTCGGCCTGGGACTCCATGGTGGAGACCACTACCTCGACCACTTCGCTGCGTCGCTCCGCGATCGCAATCTCTGGTACATCTTCATCTGGCTGTTGCCAACCGCGATTCCGAACCTGAAGCGTCTGCCGAAATCATGGCTGATTCCGGTCGGCGCTACCTGTGCGATGGCTTTCGTCTTGGATGCCTATTTCGGGGGAGCGCCCGGTACGGTCGGTCGAGCCCTTTTCAGCGTCGCCGGGCCGGTGCTCAGCCTGTCATCCGCGATGCTTCTGCTGCGGACTTCGGGGCACGCCTCAACTTTGGGATCAACTTTGGGACCATCTCACGAGCCCCCAGGTTAGGGCCCGAGAGCATGGCAGGCAGGTTAGACCTCTGCCAGTTCTTCCTGCGACGTCTGACGTTCCTGGCGCCTGTTCCAAAGCGGCGCGAGAATGCTAGATTTCAGAACTTCCGATTCGGCTTTCACCCAATCTTCGAGTTCACTGCCTTCGCTCGGATCGCGCTCATCATGGATCTGACGGGCGCGCATACGGACCTTCCGCTCCAGCAATTCCACCATCATTTTCTGTCGTTCACGATTTCTAGTAGTGCTATCCACCTCTATATCACCCCACATTCAACGTTACCTATATTGTAATCGGTGAAGTGTTAAAGGGTCATAAATGAAGTGGTTACCAAAGTGACATGAGGCAGGATGGCCGATCAGCCAACCTCCCGGCTCTCCACAATTGTGCAAATATTTGCTCGCACACCTCGATAAAGTCTTTATAAACCACTATTTCCGGCCACCAAGGTTTGGTATGGGTCGTGCTTCTACTCAGGGTAGAGAAGCCGACACCCGCCGGGCCTTCGGCGGATTGACAAGCTTCTTTGAGATCGGGAGACCCTAGATGAAGATGAAAACGATCCTAATCGTCCTTTGGCTGCTGTGCAGCACAGCAGCTTTTGCCCAGTACTACCAGGGCGGTGGCGCGTCCCGCGACGCCACGCCGGTGATCGTACGAACCGCCCAGCCATCCCCAACACGCTGATTATGCTCCGATGATGCAGGAGCATAGTGTGATTTCAGGCAGCTATTCCAGCGCGCAGGGAGAGCGGCCGGCATCCGATTTTCCGCAGGCTGGCCCGGGAATTTCCCTGGGTGAATATGCTCGCCAGTTCAAGAAGGAACGTGAGGCGCTGAAGAGATCCCGCGTTGTCTGGGTGAACCAGTAGGGGTCAGCGCATCCGCAAGAGTGAAAGAAGGGAGCCGTCTGGCTCCCTTTTCTTATTGTGTCTTCGAATCCGCGCGCTCCAGAACCAACACCAGAATCCGCCCATCGGAATGGAATTCCCCGCCCGTCGCCGTCTTCGCCGTGATCAGCGGATCTTTCGGAACCACATGTCCTCTCGCCGCGACGAGTCCCGTGCCGGAGAGTGTCTGGTTGACAAACTCGCGCTCGCCATCGATGACGGGATCGATCTTATGCGTAAGCCCATTATTCCGCTGGTCGCGCTCAAAACCGATGTCATGCGTAGCCGCCACACACCACAGCGGACGTCCTTCCACTTTGTACGGTGACTTCCACACGCGCAAGTGATTGCGAGACATGACGACGCGAACCGGCTCGGCATGCGCGAAGCCATAGTCCTGCGGACGATCGAACAGATACAGCGTGCTCATCGGCATCGTCAGGTAGTCCTTCTTTTCGAAAGTATCTAAGAGGCCCGCCATGACCGTGTCACCAACAGACTTGTCGACCTTTACCCACTCCGCGGTGGTGAAGGCCTTCACCATTTCTTCTTCGGTGCCGACGATCAGGATGTTCACCATGTCGCCGGGACTATGATTCTGATCCGAGATCCGCCGGGGGATCGATTCCAGCAATGCCGAGGTGATTGCCGGTATGGCGGTTTCCGCTGGGCCTCCGACTATGGCGGCGTCGGCGGTGCTCAAGCCATTGTCCAACACTACGATCTTCACCTGGAAACTTCCGGTGGCTCCGGAGGCGTCCTTCTCACTCTGATTGATGCCCAAGAACAACCGTCCGGCCACCGGCGCGGTGTAGGTGCCACTCGCTCCGACTTCAAAAGCGGCGACAGCGTCTCCCGAGCCTAGCCGGCCAATAAGTTCTCCGTGCCCGCCATTCGGCACGGCGTACTGGTGAATCAGGTCAGCAAAGCCGCGCGGGATACCGGCTGGGCCAAAACGGTTCTTCTTGGCGTCGGTGTAAGTGATCGTCCCTTCGGCAGTGAACTGCAGTTTCTCGCCGCGGCGTAAGTCGATCTTTGTATCGACCCACTGCTTGGCTCCGCCGACTTCAACCGAGTATGGGCCAGGCACCGGAGAAGTCGTGGTGTCCTGAGTCTGCTGGGCCTTCGTCACATTTACCAGCAACGACAGGGCAACCACGCTGCTGATCGTCACGGTGTAGGTTGCCTTCAACACAATGTCGATTGCCTTTTTCATATCAATGCGTTCTTCCCCCTGAAAAGTACATGAGGTCTGTGGAAGAAGAGAAATGTTACCCTAAGAGAAATTCAATGGCCACTGTCCGATAAACGATCAATTCATGACGATTCTGGAATTTACCGCCATCATTGCCGTCGTCTCTTTTGTCGCGGGACTTCTGGGATCGCTCACTGGACTTGGTGGTGGCGTCGTGCTCGTACCACTGCTCACCATTTTCTTTCATGTCGACATCCGCTATGCCATCGGCGCTTCGCTGGTCTCGGTGATCGCAACCTCTTCCGGAGCAGCGGCAGCTTACGTGAAAGAAGGCTTTTCGAACATTCGCATCGGGATGTTTCTGGAAATCGCCACAACGTTCGGTGCTTTGCTCGGAGCCTTCCTGGCCACGTGGATTCCTACCAGCGCCCTGGCGGCAATTTTTGGAATTGTTCTGGTGTATTCGGCTTATCTTGCGCGCAAGCCGCGCCCGGAGGCGCTGCGCAACCTGCCGCCCGATCCGCTCGCGACCAAGCTGCGCTTGAACGGAAGCTTCCCGGATCTGGGAGGCAAGCGCAGCTACAACGTGCAAAACGTCCCCACCGGATTCAGTCTCATGTTTGGCGCGGGAGCACTCTCTGGCCTGCTCGGCATCGGTTCGGGGGCCGTCAAGGTGCTGGCGATGGACCAAGCCATGCGCATCCCCTTCAAAGTCTCGACCACTACGAGCAACTTCATGATCGGAGTTACCGCGGCGGCGAGTGCCGGCGTTTACTTAAGCCGCGGTTACGTCGATCCGGGACTTTCCATGCCGGTAATGCTCGGGGTGCTGGCGGGATCATTGATCGGCAGCCGTATTCTGGTGAAGGCCGAAACCAAGTCGCTGCGCCTGGTCTTCAGCGTGGTGATCCTCGTCCTGGGAGTGCAGATGCTCTATAAGGGATTCTGGGGGAAGATTTGACCACTGCCGGACAAGCGCCCGCCCGACCGAGTCACGAGTTTCAGCCGCAGCCGTGGCGAGATCGCCGCATGGAACTCATCCTCGGCAATCTGCTCCGCACCGGGGTCATGATTTCGGCAGCAATCGTGCTTTGCGGGGCGTGTATCTATCTGTCGCGCCACGCTCACGAGCCCGCCGACTACCGCGTCTTTCGTGGTGAGCCATCAGAGTTCCGGACGATTCCAGGTGTCTTCCGAAGCGTCCTCAACGGCCGGGGTCGCGGATTCATCCAGCTAGGACTATTGCTACTCATCGCGACCCCGATCGCCCGTGTTGCCTTCTCGATGGCGGGATTTGCGATCGAACGCGATCACCTCTACGTGAGCTTCACCGTAATCGTGCTGATTGTCCTGCTCTACAGCCTACTGGGGTCCGGGATCGGACTTTGAATGCCGTCAGTGAATTCCCGATCGATTGAGGTGCGGTCCGTATTTCTGGTCGGAACCCTGAATGTGGTTAATCAACCAGTTCTTGAGAAAGTTCATTAGCTCCAGCGAGAGCAAGGTGACGGTGCCCTGCTTGTACTTTGTCTGCAGGTCCATCACCTGCTTGGTCAGATTGTCGTGTTCCTGTTTGTGGGCTGCCGAGGCCGCATAGTTGGTTGTCGCGAAAAGCTTCTCCTCGCGCGCGAAATGTACTTTGGTGTAGTGAACCAGTCCCTCAAGGATTTTCCCAAGAGACTCTGTCCCTTGACCGGACTTGATCCCGTCGTACAGTTCGTTCACCATGTCGACGAGTTTCTTGTGGTCATCATCTAATACCGTGACGCCCACGCTTAATTTGTCCGTCCAAGTCATGAGTGGCATTTGCGGTCGCTTCCTTTCCGGGGAACTACTTCGAGGCGATATCCTCGATTGGATAGTAGGAAGATCGACATTCCACACGATTACTGTGGAATCAGAAGTCCGATGCCAGCACAAAAAAGGGAGGGGCCCAAAGAATCATGGCTTGGGCCTGATGATTTCCGCGCAAGGGACTGGTTGGGTCGAATAGCTAGCAACCAGTTTTTTTCACGATCTTTGCCGTGGTGATGGCCTGCCCCACATGTCTTTGCGTGTGGTCTGCGATGTGGACCAGCAGCCCACCGAGCGTGGTCGGCAGTTGCTTCTGACCTACGGTCCGCGCTTCTTCCAGATTCCCCACGGCCAAGGCGCGCACTCGAGCGGCTCCGTCTGTAAGCGAGGACGTCAGTTCGGCGAAAAGCTCGTCGCGGGTCGCACCGGCAGCAAGCTCGGTCCGCAGGCGAGCCAACTGACCTTCGCTCAGGCTGCGTCTTTCCGCGTAGGTCAGAAGACGATCGACGCTGCGGGCGATGTGTCTAATGTGGAAGGCCACTGGTTCGGACCCACCCGGCCGGGCATTCAGTTCCGAATCGGAAAGGTTGCCGCACCACTTCTGCAAATCCTCCTCCGCCAGGCGCAGTGAGTGGAGAACGGCCTGCCCCACGGCGGGCACTTCCATATCCGTGCCGCGCAACCACGGTTCGATTGCATCCATAAGTTCTCAGTCGGCTCTTATCGCGGCCACAGCCAGCCAAAGGTTCCGGCGGTCAGTAACGCGTAAATCAAGCCGTCGACAACTTCCTTGATCGTTGCAGACCACGTCTGGCCTTTCCAAATGCCGTTGGGGATAGCTCCCAGGCCGTAGCCCAGGAAAGCCGCCGTGCCGACGACGCGAAACACAACCAGGTAATTCACACCAGTCGCAAGCGTGTGGGCAGCGAGGTAGGCGACGAAGAATCCAATCAGCAGACAATAGAGGAACCACGAGATCAGGAACTTCGGCATGGCTGGCGGACCGCTGGGCATGATGTTGACGAATCCAACGGGCCCTTGCTTGTACTTTGCCGTCATCTCGGGCGACTTCATGGTCTGGTGAGTGCAGAAAGGAAAAACATAGAGCCCACGCTGCAGATTCAACGGCCGCAAGGCGGATAGAACCTTGTCTTCATCGGGAAGTTGCTTGTAATCGCTTTTGTGGAACGGCAGCACCATGTGGATGATCGAGCTGGCGACAAAGACGATGACTGCCGAGAGCACGATCGGGAGCCAGAGAGAGGTAAGAGCAACAGCCATGAAAGCCTCCTGAGTTTGGCAGAACGACAGCAGAGATTGTGCAGGCGAGGCTACGCCAGGTTGCGGGAGCGGTCAAGGGGGAATGGACGACGCGCTCCCGCATCAATCGCTTGGCTGGCTAGGAGGCAAACTTGGAAGCCAGACTGCGTCGCAATCTCTTCCATACGAAGCGGGCCGGCATGAACAGGACTGCGGCCCACAGCAGCAGGCTCGGTCCATTCGAAAGCAGGAACAGGGCCAGCCTGTGTGGCGGGTTGGTGCTCAAAGGCTACGCGCGGCGCAACCCCGATCAGAATCTATCTTCGTCAATCCACGCCTGGACGCGATCGTCTACCGCGAAATGCCGCTCGGGGTTTTGCGTGAACTTGGCATCCAGTTGGTAAGCGTTGATCTCGAGCGGAATCCGTTCGTAGCTCCCGCCTCGCAGGAAACCACTGACGTACTTGGCAGCAAAACCGTCCAGTCCCAGTTTCTTGTATTGCACGACGTGAACCAGTTCATGGAAGAGCGTGCCGTTTGAAATCGGCCCGTTCGAAACGACCACATCCACGAACGTGATCGCGCCCATATCCGCAAAGTCGGGCAGTAACTTCTCGTCAAACCCCATCGCGTTCAGTTGTGAGTAAAAAGGCGGGTTATCGACCCGGGGACGCTTGAGGATGACAAGTCGTGCTGAGTCGAGCACCGACGCCGGAAAGAACGGCCCCAGCGGCGCTTTCTCCCGACTGGAAAGCGACCTCGCCGATTCGTGATAGTGATTCCTCTGCTGCTCAATGTACTTTGCCACTTCCGAAATAATCCATGCCAACTGATCGTCGGACACGTTCGGCAGAGTTTTCACGACATAGACTCCTAGAACTTCGTTCCCAGGTGCGAGTGCAGCCCCCTCACGCCAGAATGGAGTCGTCCAATCGTTTGCGGTGGAAGTCGGCGACATGCTGCACGAAGGCCATGATCAGAGGATGCGGGCTGTCCTCGCGCGAGGAGAGTTGCGGCTGGAACAGCGTGGCTATGAAGAACAGATGTGCGGGCGATTCTATGGCCCGGCATTCTTCTTTTGAGCCCCGAGCTACGATTGGGAATCCGGCCTCCATCGCCATCCACTCGAACTCAGGATTCATCTCATAGTTGCAGAAGAACTCTTCCTCAACCGTTTCCTTGTTATAAAACGCCGCGAGGTACGAACCCGGACGAAGCCGAATCTCATTCACTTTTCCCGAGAGCTTCGGCGCCTTCGGGTCTCGATTTGGAACGGCACACGAGACCGGATAGATGACGATGTTCTTGGCCTTCGGATCCTCTTCCGCGGTGGTGGCGTCGCGGATGCCGATCACGTTTCTTGCGCACTCGATGATCGTGTACTGGAATCCTCCGCAGGTGCCAAGAAATGGACGGTCATGCACGCGGGCAAACTCAATGCCTTTCAGCATGCCGTCGAAACTCTTATAGGGGCTGCCCGCCGAGGCCCACAGGCCGTCGAAAGAATCGAGCGTGGCGGCAGCCGATGGTTCCAGTAATGTGGGCGTGGGGATCCAGACCCCCTCTACTTTCAGTTGGAGCTTCCGCGCCGCGTGTTGCAGCGACTCGTTGGTCGCGTGGTGAGAACGGAATTCAGTATTGAAATCGCCGAGAATTCCGATCCGGATGGCATCAGTCACAAAGTCCATTCTAGAACAGTACCGATATTAGTAAGGTTGAGCAGTTGGCTACCGGGCTCTAGAACAACTGCATCTGCGATAGCAGCACGTAGACACCCACTAGTACGAGACCGCCACCTCCCCAGACCATGGCGGCCGATTTCCACGCGAGCGCGCTGAGAAATTCCTGCTGACTGCGAAAAGAGATCACAAATGTCGGGTCGTTCGTGCCCTTCATCAGGACGACCGGAGGCGCGAGGTCCAGGTCCGAAGCACCGTTTGCGTTTCGCGGGGTCGCATTAGCGTCGGATTGCACGCTGAAAGTGACCGTGCCCAACTGGGAGCGGTCTTGGACGGCGACTGCTTGAGAGGACTCATCCCCATAAGGGACACCGGCAACGGCCCAAGCCTCGGGCCGTGTAATACCGGCGCGTGTCAGCGCCGCAGCGATCTTCTGCTGCTGGGTCATCTCGTGTGTGGACGTGGGAAGCTGACCGCTGGAAAGCTTGACGACCACTGGAGCCGCTGGGCTTCCGAACGAATCGCCGTCTGCCGCACTCGCACTCCCGGCGCTCGGCGTAAACGGAGGCACACGAATGCCCGGATTCTCCGTGAGCGTACCTGCAATGAAGAGCGAATCGTCCGGCTTGATAAGCCGTTCTTCCACGCGCAGGCTACGAGACGGTGAAACACTATGGCGGGCGAGAAAAACGCTGACTCGCGGCGGTACGCTATTGAGATCAGAAGAGAAGAACGACTTGTCATACTCCTCGCGGAAGTCGCGATGCAGGTCAAGATCAGCGCCGAGCGGTTCGACCAGCAGCTTTCCTGTGGAGTCATCGACAAAAAAGGGAACATGCAGCGTTTCGTCGGCAACTTTCTCCCATTCCTTCTCTTTGCCGGCGCGCTGTTGCCAGGCGATTGTGTGGTACAGAAAGCACGGTTCGCCGGTGATCGGGGCGGGCATTGTGCGAGGTCCAACGGCTAAGCCGTTGACCTCAACCAGTCCCATGGCGGCGCTGCGAATCTTGGAAGTCGGTGTGGCCATCAATAAACGCTTGTGGGCCAGCATGCGGAATCCGACGAAGAAGAGGTACAACCCCCCGGCTATGGCGATTCCGGAAACAACGTCGAGCTGATTGATCGGGGTGATAAAGAGACAGACAGTCACAGGCTTCCTGGCTTCCGAACGATCTGTTACGAGGATAAAAACAGACCTTGCGGACGGCACGAGGAAACGCGCAGAGCTGGCTTACTGAAGTAAGTAACTGTTACTGACGAAGTTGAGGCGCTGCGTGTGTTCCTCGGCGCCTCTGTGTCCTCTGCGGTTGATCGCTCTTACGCAGTCACGGTGCGATCTTTCAGAATGTCGACCACAGCCCGCATCGCCGTATCGACCTCGTCGTCGCTGTTGTAGAAGTGCGGCGAGAACCGGACACCGGCTTTTGGCCGCCAGTCGACGAGGATGTCACGGGCGAGCAGGACTCGGCTCACCGCTTGCGAATCGGGCATGTCGATCGAAACCGTGCCTCCGCGCTTCTCGGGGTCACGCGGAGTGTTGATGCGCCATCCCTGCCGGTCGGCGAATTCAATAATGCGGGCGGTCTGGCGTTTCGATTTCTCACGGATCTTGTCGACACCAACTTCCTGAATGATCTTTATTCCCGGACGGGCCGCTTCGATCGACGGAATATGCGTGGTTCCGTTCATGAAACGAAACGGCGCATCGGCGTAGCGGATCGGGCCGGGTGCGAACTCAAACGAATTGGCGTGGGCAAACCAGCCTGTAAGTTTGGGTTCGAGTTTCTTGCCTAGGTCCGGACGCACATAGAGGTAGGCAAGGCCTGGTCCTCCGCAAAGCCACTTGAGCGCGCCCCCGCAGGCGAAGTCCACATTGAGCGCCTGAACATCGACCGGAACCGTCCCCAGCGATTGAAAGGAATCGAGAACGACATGGGCGCCAACCTTGTGCGCTTTTTCAATGATTGCCTTCGCATCGTTAATATACGAGCTGCGAAAAATCACGTGGGAGACGGGAACGAGCAGCGTCTGCTCGTCGATGGCGTCCAGCAAGCGCTCGGTTGGGACCGTGACGCCATCATCGGTCTTCACCATGTTTACGCGGGCCCCATACTGGCGTTGCGCCTCCCAGAAATACATGACCGACGGGAAGTTCATGTCGCTGTAAACGACCTTGTTGCGCTTTCCAGAAAAATCAAAACAGGAGGCGACCACCGCCTGGCAGGTCGTCACATTCTGATGAAGCGAGACGGAATCTTTGGGCGCGTTCATCAGGACGCCGAGTTCGTTGCCAACTTCCACGGCCAGCATCCACCAGCGCTCTTCCCAGGCGCGGACGCCACGCGTCGCCCAGACTTCGGCATAGGCGTGGAGCGCGTCATACACCGCGCGCGGCATGGCTCCAAGTGAATTGGAGATCATGTAGGTGGTGCGCTCGAGGATGGGGAACTGGGAGCGGTAGGATAGCAACGGGTCGGACATACTTTCTATTGTATTGCTTGCCCGCGAGATGTTGGCCGCTGGTCACCCGGCTGGCGCTTGGTTCTCTTGATCACCACATAAGCCACGCTCAATCCAATCAGGAACGTCAGTCCACTCACCAGGTTCACGCGGGAATCAAACCATGTTTTGCCGATCACAAACAAGACCACCGTGAGGCCGATGATCGATCCCCATGTTCCAAGCGGCGAGCGAGCTGGAATTTGTTCGACTTGGTCCGCGCTGAGCTTCCGTCGGAATTGAATGTGGGCAGCAAGCGAGACGACCCAGGACAGGATCATCCCAAAAAACGCTCCCCGAAGAATGTATTCAAAAGCCTGCGCTGGAGCCCATCGTTCCAGCACCAACGCCACGACGATTCCATAAGAAGAGCCAATCAGCGCCAGCCTCGGTGTGCCCTTTGTGCTCAGGCAGCCGAACAAGCTCGGAGCCCAGCCAGTCCGTGCAAGCGAGAACAGCATGCGTGACGAAATGTAGAGGGCCGCGTTAGCTCCCGAGAGCGCAGCGGTGAGAACGACGAAGTTCATGAAATGAGCGGCGCCGGGCAGCCTCACTGATCGAAAGACGGTAACGAACGGGCTTTCGGTGACGCCAGCCCGATTCCAAGGCATGACCCCGACCAGAATGATGACCGCGCCAAGATAAAGGAAGGTCAGCGTGAGAAACGTCCTGCGAACCGCGCTCGCGATCGCGTTGGCGGAACTCGATTCACCGGATGCAACGGCGACAAACTCCACGCCGCCGAAGGTGTAAATTGCGAACGTGATTGCCAGCAATGGCGCCGCAGCCCCGAGAGGGAAAAAACCTCCGTGCGTGGTGTACTGAGGGGCAGTGCGTCCGGTGAGAAGCAGGCCGGCACCGAGCACAATGAAAAGAGCGATCACGGCCACTTTGATCATCGCGAACCAGAACTCGAAGCGCCCGTAGCTGTGGACCGACAGGAAGTTGATGGCGAGGAGAAACGCAGAGAAGATGAAAACCCATACAACGGCGCTTACACTCGGAAACCAAAGCTGCATATACGTGGCGGATGCCACCATCTCAGCTCCGATCGAGACAGCAATAGCCAGCCAGTATCCGGCGCGGGAAATGAAGCCGGCCCACTGGTTGAGGTAGAGGTCGCCGTAAACGCCAAACGATCCAGCCGCCGGATGAGTGCTCGCGAGTTCGCCGAGCGCCAGAGCGACAGTCCAACTGATGAAGGCTGCGAGAACAAAGCTGAGAATGACGGCGGGCCCGGCGAGTTCGATTGCCGCCGCCGTGCCCAATAGAAGCCCGGTGCCGATGGAGCCGCCCACCGCGACCATGGTCATCTGTCCAGCGGTGAGTTGGTGACGGAGACCGGACTCGGAATTGGAAGCTGGGACGGGCATAGAGGCTCGTATCTCTATACCAGAAGCAGCGAGAAATCTGGAACGAAAAGACCGGCTAGGCCTTTGCGGTGACAGCTATCGAGTCGGGCAAGATACCGGCGGGACGGGCGGCTAGTACACGGTCGCGACCGGCGCGCTTGGCCTCGTAGAGCGCATCGTCAGCGAACTTCAGCAGCAGGTCGACCCGGTCCGTGGTTTCGTCGAATGCTGCGACCCCGATTGAGACGGTAAACGGTATCGTGGCCTCGCCGTCGTGAGGAACGGGAGATTCCGTGATCCGTTTGCGTATTTCTTCGCCTCGGATCGTAGCCTGGTGAAGAGAACATTCCGGCAGGATCAAAGTAAATTCTTCGCCACCGTACCGGCAGGCGACATCCTCCGCCCGGACGCACCGCAGCAGAGTCTCGCCGACGCTCGCCAAGGCCTTGTCGCCAGCGGCGTGTCCAAAGGTGTCGTTGTAGCGTTTGAAATGATCAATGTCGAGCATCAGGACGGCCAGCGGACGGTGTTTCCGGCGGGCGGAGTGAAGTTCGCGATCAAGAAACTCCTGCATGTACCGGCGGTTATACAGTCCGGTGAGCGGATCGCGCACCGCTTGCAAGCGAAGGGCTTCGCGCAGGCCGAGGTTGGCCACCGAGAGCGCAATGTGTTCCGCAACTGCGGCAGCGAGCTGGTTACGACGCGCGAGAAGATCAGAAACATGGTCGAGGTCGTGCGGAGTGGAAGGAGAAATCGGGTCATTCTCCTGAATGGAAAGCGTGCCCATCGCCTCGCCGTTGGCAATCAAGGGGATGCAGACGGAGGGTCCCTCACCGAGCAGATGAGAGCAGCGCAAGGTGGAGCTTCCGCCGCGATGCACGTGGGTCCTACCCCGTCGAAAGGCCCAGCACTCCTCTGGCCCGAAAATCTGGGCGGTAGGACAAATACCCCATTCAGCAGCTGACTCAACGCGGTTTCGCGAGGGACTGATCAGTGCCAGGCAGCCAGAAGCGCCTCGAAACAAACGACGCATGCGCTCGGGGAGCAGGCGGAAAACCTCTTCCCGGCTGGCGCAGGCATGCAGCAGACTGCCGAGTTCGCTGATCTGGCCGATTTCGTCCGTTTGCTGGTGAGCGTCGTCGAGCAAGTGGCGGATGGTTTGGTTCGAGGCGGAGAGCTTGTCTTGCGCGGCCTTGCGCTCCGCGATTTCCTGTTGCTGGTGAAATTGCGTGAGCGCCAAACGAAAGGTGAAAGCGAGCAATGACGCGACTACCGCTATGTTGGTAAGAACTTCTCCATGTGCATGCCTCCATCGGTCCGTCAAGGAATGAACATATGAGAGCATCGCAACCAGAACCAGATTCGAGCCTAGGAAGCTGCAGAAATTTGCGGGCCCAGGAGCGGATTCGGGTTCGGTCGATGGGGTCCAGGTAATTGCGACCATGCCGGCGACGAATAGAAGACCGCCCCAGGCCAGGTCAAACCAGGTGGCGGCTTGCACATAGTGGTGCCGATCGATCCAGTCACCAATAGAAAATGCAATTGCCGAGACCAGCAGAAACAGGGCTAACCGGAGCAGCGGCCTGCGGCTGGCGGGGAGGCGGGCGAATTGCAAACGCGCCAGAGCCGCTATCAGAAGAAGCAAGCTTTGCATGTCGGTGATACTGAGATCGTGCAGCAGCGCTTCGGCGGGCATCATCTGCCGCGCCGGAATAAAAAAGAACGTGGAGTAGACAAGGCTTACGACAATCGTGATCTGGAACAAATCGAGAAAAATCTCCGACTTGACTCGAGCGTGCCAATCGTTCGGCAGGAAAAGCATCATCAGGATTGGGGCGCCATACAGACAGTAGAGCAAGCGCCAGGTCGAATCGGAAACGAGGGACCGGTCGGACAGGGTGCTGAAAGCCTGCAATGCGGTGGGAACTGCCCAAACCAGCAGGACGGCGGAAAACAGAAGCCAGAATAGTGCTGGGATTCCGCGGGCCCGACGGGACGCAACGCAGGCGCAAGCGAAGGCAACCAGGGCTTCCAACACGAGCATCGACTCGGAGAGACTCCGGCCCCATCGGCCGGTTCCGAGCAGTAGGAATCCGACTGCCTGAGCAGCGATGAGGGCGGCGAACAGCAGGCTCGCCAACCGGGCTGGCCGCAATCTCATGAACTCACCCAGCCGTAGTATTCCGCACCTATCGTTCGGGATGACGTTTTCCATGGGCACAGCCAGACATGTCGAGTTCTGATGAATGAGATCGGCACCGTCCATCGGTCACTTCAGTACCTATGTCCTCACGAGTGTTTTCCGGGGCAAGTATCACGATCGCGTGACTTTCGTAATCGTGAAGCTGGCGAACGCGTTGCTGGCACCGGACGCGAATCCTAGAATCGAACTGGGACTCTCTATCCCCGAACCGTCCATGCCTGAAACTCCTAATCGTGCCGAAATTGCCCGTCGCTCAGACAAGGCAGAGAAGCTATTGCAGAAGGGCAAACCGGCCGACGCACTGGTGGAATATCTACAAATCCTGGAAAGTGATCCGCAGAACGACAATGTGCGGCAGATGGCCGCGGATTTGTGCCTTTCGCTGAATAAAGGAGCGCAGGCGGTCACGTTGCTCGGCGACCTGTTCGAACGCCAGGTGGCCACTTTGGATGCGACGCGCGCCAGTCTGACCTACAAAAAGCTCGCGCGTTACGCGAACCCGACCTGGGAACAAAAGGTACGCTTCGGCCAACTCCTGGAGAACTCCAACAAAAAGCTGGCGATTGGGACGTATGAGAATGCTCTGGAAGATCTCCAGCGCCAGGGAAGGAAAGAAGAGGCCTTGCTGGTCCTTCGCCGGATCGTCGCTTTGGAGGGGTCGCAGGCCAACCAACTGCGCGTAGCGGAGTTATCCGCTGATCTCGGCGAGCACGTAATGGCGTCGCAATCGTTCCTGCAGTTGGCAGAACTATGCGAATCGTCCGGTGGGGACGCCAGCCAGTGGTTCGAGCGGGCCTACACGGAGAACCCATCTGACGCGAAAATCGCGTTGGCATATGGCAAGAGTCTGCTTTCACGCGGCGAGGCGGGAGCCGCCATCTTCATTTTCGAACCTCTGGTGCAGGCGGGCGAGCCTTCGCTCGACCTGCGTGATCTATATGCCCAAGCCCTGTTGGCGGCAGACCGGTGCGTGGATAGCGAACCGCTGATCTGGCAGATGTTTGAACTGAATCCGGCGCGCATGCACCAGGTGGTAAGCCTGATCGGGAAGATGATCGACTCCGAACTGGATGCGGAGGCCGTAGCACTGGCGCGGAAGCTCGAAGCTTTCCAGCGGCGGCGCGGCGAACGGCGTTCGTTCATTACGACCATGCAGGAACTGCTGGCGTCGCATCGTCCGTCGGCGGAGATGCTGGAGTTCCTGGCGGAGCTCTTCAACGCCTCGAACCGCGAAACCGATTACGCGCAGGCGCTGATCAAGCTGTTTGACCTCTATTGCACCAAGCACGACTTCCAGAAGGCGGGCGAGTGTCTTGACCGCGCCGCAGAAGTCGATCCCTACGAACCAGGGCATCAGAAACGGCTGGAAACGCTGCGCGGCAAAATCGATGATCAGCGCTTCAACGTGATCGCCTCGCGCTTTACCACCGTTAAAAAAGAAGAGCAGACGGTAAAAATCGAAGAGCCGACGCTGGGGGCAGCCGCACTGCAGGACCTGATGTTGCAGGCTGAAATTCTCGTTCAGTACGGGATGCGCTCGAAAGCCATCGAACGTCTGCAGCGCATTCAGGAATTGTTTCCGCGCGAGGAAGAACGCAACCAGGATCTGCAGCGTCTCTACATCTCTGCCGGGATCGAACCGCAGTACTCGAAATCGTCTGCTGCCCCCGTCGCTCCGGCGGCGAGCGCGACAACCAACGATCCGCCCGCTGCGCCCGTCGTCTCTGCTCCTGCAGCGACCGCTGCTAGCGACGCAGCCGACGTGAGCAGCCTGGCCAGGGTCGCGGAAATTACACGCAAGCTTTACCACCAGGGCAACGCCGAAGGCGTACTGAAAACGGCGGCCAACGAAATCGGATCGAACTGGAAGACGGCGCGTTGTATCGCTGCTCTCCGCAAACCGGGTCTGCCTCCATCGAGCGTGCAGGAATACCACATGGATGGCATGATTCCGGCAAGTTCCGCGGCACTGGTCAGTCTGGTCGAGACCATTCAGGACCTCGCCGTGGCGCGCGGTACTGTAACCGTTGGCGACGCCAAGAATGCACCGGAATTGATGGGCGTGCGCCACGCCGTCGAGGAGTTGCAGATCGAATCACTGCTGGCGCTGCCGCTGACCGAGGGCAACGACCAGATCGGCGTGCTAATCCTCACGCAAAATTCGGGGCGAGTCTGGCAGGCGGCAGAAGTGCTCGTGATCCGCACCCTGAGCGACCAGGTCTTGATCGCGCTCAACAATGCGGGATTGCGCCGCTTGGTCAAGAATCTTTCCGTTACTGACGAAAAATCGGGCTTGCTGAAACGAGCCTCTTATCTTGACCTGCTTCAGGCGGAAACCCGTCGCGGTTTGCAGCAGGGAACTGCCGTAACGATTCTCTTGATGCAATTTGGAAAGCGCAGTGCTCTGGCCAAAGAGTATGGAGAGCAGGCCGTCACGTCCGTGATGGAACAGATCGGGCAGCTGTTTTCCGCCAACATCCGCACCAACGATCTTGCCTTCCGCTATGAAGCCACCACCGTCGCGCTCGTTCTCGGTGACACCGGAGAAAAAGAAGCGCTGCTGGCGGTCGAAAAACTAAAGCGTCTGCTGGCGGAAGTACGCTATCCGGGCAAAGACAAAGCTGTCGAATTTAGCGCCGGACTCGCGCAGGCCGTCATGCGCCAGCACTATGACCCCGTCGACATTGTCACGGAAGTAGTGAATCGCGCCGACCATGCGCTCGAACAAGCCATGAGCCAGGGTCTCGGCAAAATTGTCACGCAAGCTCCGCAGTTCGCCGCATCGGCAGCGGTTGCGTAGCACCTCTCACCAACCTTGGAACCCTGAAACTCTGAAACCTTGAAACCTCGTTCCTGAACTTCCTTCCCTGCTGGTAAACTTTCAGGTTGGCTTCTGGCCAGCCATCTTATCCAGCGAGCAGGACTCATGTTGGGATCTTCATGTTGAAACCCGGAGATATTGCCATTGTCAGCGGGGCTCGCACCCCTTTTGGCCGCTACTGCGGAAAAATCAAAGACTATACGGCGCAGGAACTCGGTGCGATCGCTTCCACTGCAGCGATTACTCGTGCCGGAGTCGAGCCCAAAGACTTCGATCACGTCGTCTTCGGCAACGCACAACAAACCACAGGCGACGCACTCTACGGAGCGCGGCACGTCGGGCTGCGCGCGGGATTGCCGATCGAGACTCCGGCGCTCACTGTGAACCGCCTCTGCGGCTCGGGCATGCAGGCGATTGTCAGCGCGGCGCAGATGATTCAGACCGAAGAAGCGAAAGTGGTGCTTGCCGGAGGCATGGAAGCGATGTCACAGGCGCCGTTTTCCATTCGCGGGCGCGACGGATTCACACTCGTCCCCGGCGGCAAACTCGAAGACTCGCTGATGGTCGCGCTCCTCGATTCCTATTGCGGCATGCAGATGGCCGCAACCGCCGAGCGCTACGCCGAGCAGCAGGGAATTACCCGCCAGGCGCAAGACGAACTCGCGCTTCGCTCGCAACAACTCGCCGATGCCGCCTACAAAGACGGACGCATTCAGGAAGAGCTGACTCCGGTTCCGCTCCGCAATTCAAAAGGCGAGCAGACCGGCGAGCAGTTGACCGAAGACGATCACCGGCGTCCGCAAACCACCATGGAAGGCCTGGCCAAGCTGCGGGCGTCGTTCGGAAAAAATGGAACTGTCACCGCTGGCAACGCCAGCGGCATTGTCGACGGCGCGGCAGCCGTGGTGGTGATGTCGCTTGAGCAGGCGCAGAAGAGAAGTCTGAGTCCGCTGGGACGTATCGTGAATTGGGGAATTGCGGGCGTCGATCCGAAGATTATGGGCAGCGGTCCGGTTCCGGCGACGAAGATCGCATTGCAACGCGCCGGACTGACTTTGGATTACATCGATCTGATCGAAGTAAACGAAGCCTTCGCGGCGCAGTATCTGGCGGTGGAAAAAGAATTAGGCCTCGATCGCGAAAAAGTGAACGTGAACGGCGGAGCGATCGCGTTGGGCCACCCGCTGGGAGCAACCGGAACGCGCCTCGTGATCACGCTGCTCTACGAGTTGCGGCGGCGGAAGAAAAAGTACGGGCTAGCAACGGCCTGTATCGGCGGCGGGCAGGGTATCGCTATGGTGGTGGAGAGCTTTCAGTGAGTTTTCGCAACGAGTAGGTGTAGAGACGCAGAGTGCTCCGTGAAATGGCCATTCACAAAGCGGATTGTTAGGCACAACGAGCCAAATCCTCCTGTTTTTGTCGGCGGCGATTCTCCCTCGTTGGAGATTTTCGTCGACCACATTACAACTCATATCGGGAAGCCCGAGACGGTGTTCCATGAGCTCGCGTCTGCATATGTTCATGTAGACGTTCACGTCGTTCCTCCCAGGCCTGATCGTGACTTCTACACCCTGATTACGTGCGGAATGAGCAACAAACCGATGAGTGTGCCCAAGAAGGTACGAGGCCAAGGTTTTGAGTTCGCTGAGCTAATGCTCTGCTTGCCGAGTTCGTGGAAGACCAACGTCTATGACGTCATGAACGGGGACACGGCGGAAAAGGACTGGCCGGCAATCTGGTTAAGGCGACTTGCACGCTTTCCCCATGAATACAGCGCATGGCTATGGTGGGGGCATTCGATACCGAATGGCGACCCCGCGATTCCCCTTGCAGCAGGCACTGACTTGTGTGGGTGGGTGTTGTTAGAGCCGAAGCTCGTTCCCGATCAGTTCAAACACCTGGCCAGGAAGGACGGCAGCAAGATCTGGTTTTTCGCCGCAGTGCCAGTTTATAAGGAAGAAATGGCTCTCAAGATTTCTGAAGGTGCGGAGAGACTGGAGGAGATCTTTGGCGAGGCCGGAATAACAGAACTAATCGATGCGAAGCGGATCAATGTGGCGACGAAGCACCAGCTTTCGGAACAATGAGGTATCAATATGGACCAGAAAGTTGGCCTTCTAGGCTGTGGCCTGATGGGTTTCCGACATCGCGCAGGCTTGCGACGGCGCTTGCAAGAGCCAAGAAACCGCGCTAGCGTTGTAAACGTATGAGCGATTTGCGACGCCAGATCAACAGCCTGTCACCCGCGGAGAAGGCAGAACTGCTGGATACGGTCTGGGAGAGCCTGGAAGCGGATGCCGTATCGCTGACCGATGCGCAGCGAGCGGAGCTTGATTACCGGATCTCCCGGCATCAGCAAAACCCTTCCGATGTCATCCCGTGGCAGCAAGTCAGGGCGGGCCTGTTTAAGAAACCGTGACACTCCCGATCGTTTGGATACCCGACGCGAATGAAGATTTGTTGGAAGCGCGGGCATGGTATGACAACATTCGCCCGGAGCTGGGTGAGCGTTTCGCGTCCGCAGTCGAGACGACGGTTGAGGCAATGGCGGAAAGTCCGTTGCAATTCCCTGTCGTCCACCGAAACCGTCGCCGCGCGGGAGTGCGACGCTTTCCCTACGGAATATTTTTCGAGGTTCAGGAGCATCGGATCGTAGTAATTGCCTGCTTTCATGGCAGACGCAATCCGAGGCGCTGGCAGTCGCGGTAGGTGTGCGGATTATTTTCAGGTCATCGGAGCGAACAGCAATTATGGAGATTAAAAAAGTTGGCATTCTCGGTTGTGGCCTAATGGGTTCCGGCATTGCGCAGGTCTGCGCGACCGCCGGATTCGACGTTACTGTGCTCGAAGTCGAGCAGAAATTTCTCGACAAGGGCTTTGCCGGGATTGAGAAGTCGCTGGCGAAATTTGCCGAGCGCGGCCCCGAGAAAGGTGGCATCACTCCGCAGCAAAAAGACGAGATTCGCGCGCGCCTCAAAGGCACGACCAAGCGCGAAGACCTGGCCAATTGCGACATCGTCATTGAAGCCATCATCGAGAACGTCGAGGAAAAGAAGAAGATGTATGAGTCGCTTGATGGCGTCGTGAAAAAAGACGCGATCTTTGCCTCGAACACTTCTTCCATCTCCGTCACCGAGCTTTTGACGGCGGTGAAGCGTCCCGAAAGATTCATCGGCCTGCACTTTTTCAACCCCGTGCCGCTCATGAAGCTGGTGGAAGTCGTAAAGACGATCGCCACCGCTCCGGCCGTTTACGACGCAGCCTACGAGTTCGCGAAGAAGCTGGGCAAGGTTCCGGTGCGCACCTCCGACAAGACAGGATTCATCGTAAACCGGCTGCTGGTGCCGTATCTGCTGGATGCGATCCGGGCGTATGAAGAGGGCGTGGGGTCGATCGAGGACATCGACAACGCCATGAAGCTCGGCTGCGGCTATCCCATGGGCCCGTTTACGTTGCTCGATTTCGTCGGCCTCGATACGACCTACTACATCACTCACGTCATGTATGACGAATTCAAAGAGCGCCGTTTCGCGTCGCCTTCACTGCTGAAGCGCATGGTAATGGCTGGCTGGTACGGGCGAAAGTCGGGCAAAGGGTTTTATGATTACTCCGACCCGGCGAACCCGGTGGCGGGAAAGTTTTGAGAATGCACAGCTAAGGAGTGTCGGACTTGAAGATTAGAACTGTTCTCGCGACGGTATTTTTTCTTGCCACTGCTGCGGCGTTCGGCCAAGCGGCACCGAACTGGCCGTGTGCCGAGGACCTCATAAAATCGGAAGGCGACAATCGCAGGGTGCGCGTCAGCACTGGGGTGGCTCTGGCGTTTGCTGAGAAGGAGATGCTCCCCGATGTCTCCGACTTGAAGGGTTCGAAGATTAAGTCCGATGTTGTTGTGAAACTGTTGATCGGAAAAGACGGTGTTGTGCGCTGTGCTGATGCTGTGGAGGGTGCTAGCGACCTGTGGGCGCGGAGTGTCGAAGCAGCGAAGAGATGGCAATTCAAGCCTTATTTACTCAACGGCGAAGCGATCATCGTTGAGACTAGAATCGAGTTTGCTTTTAAGAAGAGTAAGGTGTCTGTGCGTCAAGCTATCAGGTAGAAACTTGCAGCGCTTCTATGCTGGGTTCGAATTTGTTCTTATCCGCGTGAGTTCACGAACAGGAATATCTATGACCTTCGAAAATATCCTCCTCGATAAGAAAAACGCGATCGCCTACGTCACCATCAACCGACCCAAAGTTCTCAACGCGCTCAACACGGCCACCATAGAAGAATTGCGGGCGGCATTTCATGACATCAAGAATGATGTCGGTATCCGTGTCGTGATTCTGACTGGCTCGGGCGAAAAGGCCTTCGTTGCCGGAGCCGATATCAGCGAACTGGCGAAGCAGGACGCGGTAAGCGGCAAAATGTACGCGCATCGCGGTCAGAACGTCCTCAACCTGATCGAGAACCTGGGCAAGCCGGTCATCGCCTGCATCAACGGATTCGCTCTCGGCGGAGGATGCGAACTCGCTCTCGCCTGCACCATGCGTCTCGCCAGCGACAATGCGAAGCTCGGCCAGCCCGAAGTGAAGCTGGGAATTATTCCGGGATATGGCGGATCGCAGCGCCTGCCGCGTCTAGTGGGCAAGGGCCTTGCCATGCAGATAGTGCTCGCGGGCGAGATGATCACCGCGCAGGAAGCCCACCGCATCGGTCTGGTGAACGAAGTGACGTCGTCCGCAGAGCTGATTCCACGCGCCGAAGCGATTGCCGCAAAGATTATTGCGAATGCTCCGCTGGCCGTGCAGTATGCAATCGAAGCAGTCAACAAAGGCATGGAGATGACGCTGGCCGAAGGCCTGTTTCTCGAGGCTTCCTTATTCGGCGTTTGCTGCGCCACGGAAGACAAAAAAGAAGGTACGGTGGCGTTCCTGGAGAAGCGCGCCGCACAGTTTAAGGGTAAGTAGGAAGTCAAAAGTCAGATTGCAGAAATGAAAACCTACCACGGAAACACAGAGGCACGGAGAAAAGCTACGAAAAGGAAAATCACAATCGAGCGACCTCCCGAGCCGGCCCTCCCCGCCATTGAGGGCAGTCTTAGCGCAATCGGCAAGCGGTTTGCGATCGTTGTCTCGCGCTTTAATGCGTTTATCACGGAGCGGCTTCTTCAAAGTGCCTACGACGGCTTGTTGCGTTCCGGAGCCAAGAAGAAAGACATCGTGCTGGTTCGAGTTCCCGGCGCTTTCGAAATTCCTTTAGCTGCCCGCACCCTTGCCGAGACGAATAAGTACGACGCGATCCTCTGCATCGGCTGCCTTCTCCGTGGAGACACGGCCCACTATGATGTCATCGTCAACGAAGTTACCCGAGGCATCGGGCAGTCGGCACAAGAGACTGGAGTGCCGCACGCCTTCGGTGTTCTCACCTGCGAAAATCTCGAACAGGCGATCGATCGTGCCGGACTGAAAATGGGAAACAAAGGATTCGAGGCAGCACTGGCGGCGGTGGAGATGGCGAATTTGAAAACAGCTGTCAGCTCTCAGCTCTCAGCTGTCAGTAAGAGCAAAACAAAGCCAGGCCCTCGGAAGAAAAAACGCCGTTCCTGACCTGCAACTCTTCCGCAATGCCACCATCCTGTAGACTGAAGTCAGCCTCAACTGTCGAAAGGTTTTACTGACAGCTGAGAGCTGACAGCTGAGAGCTACCATGGGTACCCGCCGCAAATCTCGCGAACTGGTTCTGCAGATGCTCTTCCAGTACGACATGGGGAAGCAGACGCCGGAACTCGTCCGAAAGACATTCTGGGCAGAGCGGACGAACGTTGAGGAAGAAGTGCGCGGGTTTGCCGACGACCTGTTTCGCGTGGCCAGCGACCGGATGGAAGAGATTGACGGCCTGATCGGCAAGCACACCCAGCACTGGCGGATGGACCGCATGGCCACCGTCGATCGCAACGTCCTGCGCGGAGCGGTAGCTGAATTTCTCGCCTATCCCGCCACGCCGCGCGCGGTTGTCATCAATGAAGCGCTCGAGATCGCAAGGAAATTCTCCTCCCCCGAATCAGTGCAATTCATTAATGGCGTGCTGGATAGCGTCGGCAAAGATCTGGCGGTCAGCTCTTAACCGTTAATCCACCGCTTCGAAAAGACTCCACACTAAAACTTACTGCGGCTTGATCGCGATCATATTCGGCAGGCACTGCGGAACCGGGTTACCACCGTTGTTGCACATGTTGCGATTCCCGTTGTTGATGTACTGCACCTGCAAAATGTCACCCTCGCCATTCGTGGGCGGTATGTTGCAGCTCCCGACGGCACAAGTATTGACAACGTGGATCGATCCAACGGCACAAACGGGTGGATTTGGAGGATTGGGCGGGGCATACTGATCGCAAGCCGCGACGAAAACCTGGCTCCCGTCTGTCGACGCGGTCGCTGCGACCGGACTGGCGCTATTGACCAGCGGAACCGACGAAGTAGTTCCATTGGCCACGTTCACGACAAATACCGCGGGCAGACCTTGAGCGACCACGATGAACTCACTGTCGTCGTTCACCAGTTGGCTGAAAATCGGAACGAAATTGCCCTGACCAAGGTTGAAGGATGCGACCTTGGACACCAGTGGGTTCGAGACCACTGGCAAATCGCACGTCATCTTGATCTGATCAGCTATGTCCGTCTTAGTAGGTTGTTGCGTGTAATTTGCCTTCAAGATTTCAATATTCGGCGGCTCCAAAGCGATGATGTTTTGTGCCAACGAGGGCTGCCCATCGTTCGCTCCGCCGTTCGACACCAGACTAGGCCCGTTCGCGGGCACGCTCTGAAAGGGGTATATCTTGAGCGGTGTTGCTGAGGCGTTACCGCTGCCGAGAAACTTCGTCGGCGCCACGGTCGTGTCGGGGCAAGTCGAGTAAGCAGAGACCGAACCTGCGGTTGGTTCTCCCGCAACGTACGCGAAGCTGCCATCCGCCGAGAAGGCAACGTCGGTCGCCGGGGCCAAGAAGGTACCGACATTTGGCGGTGTCGGCGGAACCAGGCTGAATGCGTCGACGGTCGAATAAACATACATGTTTCCCATGTACGTACCGGCCGGCGCTGGCGGTGGCGCTTGAAACTGGGTAAAGATGAACAGTTTCAATTGATCTGGAGAGAACGCGGCAGCGACGGCGGTTTCACCGGGGAAGTTCTGGTTGTCGAAGATAAGATCGATCGGCGCGGTCGCCCCGCTTCCCCCGTTGTAGATATAAACCTGGCCGGGTGTCGAAACAGTGTCGGCGACCACGGCGAGCTTGCCGTCGTTTGAGACTGCGAGAACCTTGCCACACAGCGAGACGTTGCACGGTATCGAAGAGCTCGAGACCAGGGTAACCGATGGGCTGTTCGTGCCGATGTCGACATACATCAGCCCCTGATCGCTGCCGATGTAAACTCGCGCCGTCGAAGAATGATTGAACATCATCGAATTGGGGGTGCGCGGCAAGCTGGTGATCGGCCCCAGTGGATTGCTGTTTGAGGCGTTCACAGCGAACAAGGCACTCGAGCAGCCCACGGCGTCGGCGCAACCGGTGGTCGCAGCCCAAGCCGTATAGGTCGGCGGCTTCGCGGTCGAAGTTACGTCAACCGAAATCGCGCCGTATCCCGGAGTTCCATTCGGCAGCAGCCCGTTGCTGGCGTAAATCGGCAGGCCGGGAAAGACTCCCACGTTGCACGTCGGAGGAGAGCAGGATGCCGTAAGTGTTGCTCCGCCCAGGTTGGCCCGAGCCGTCGCACCGTTGCTCCCGGTGGTATTTGTTGTGGTACTGAACACGGCGACCTCTGGGTTGGTCGTGCTCCACGTCAGCGGAGGAGAACTGATGCCCCCAAAATCGACGACGTTATAAAGGCTGTCGATCGCGGTCGCCGTGACGTTCACACTGCCCCCATTATTGACAGTCACCGAGTTCCCGGCCGTGCCCTGACCGCCGACTTGCAGCCGAATATACCGCACTAGACAAGTCATATAAGGATACGGGGTACTGGTTGTCCCGGAGATGGTTGCAAAAAGCTGCGTGACGCCGGGCACTTTCGCCGTGGTTTGAACGGTATAGACCGGATTTGTCGTGGGATCTCCAGTCTGCATCGGAATTGGGAGAACCACGCTGGGGTTGCTGGACGTCCAACTCATCGGACCTACAGAGTTGGTGATGTCCACGTTCTTGCTATAGGCAATACCGCGGAAACTCCACGTTTGTCCCTGGGAAAAGCATTGATATTGCGGCGGCTGCGTCTCGGCACTCACGATCTGGATGTTGTCGATGTGCTGGTGAACATAAACATAAGTGTTCGGGCTGCTGACGCCCTCAATAATGGCGTTCACGATGGCAAGTCCGGGAGTGCCCGGACTGCAGATCGAAAAAGTGGAGTCCCATGCGCCGGCGCACGCGTTTCCATTGCTCGCGATCGACAGCGGTGCCGGACTGTTGGGATTAGCGCTGGTAACGATGAACCGGATGTTGACGCCAAGAACTGTGCCGCCGTTGGCGTTCTTGCCAGTGGCTGTAAACACCTGCGTTGTCCCCACGTCGATCGAAATCGTCGAAGTAGGGCTCAGAGAGACGCTGGTAACGCCTTGATTTCCCGAGCCGGCGCTGCTGTTGCCCAAGCAGCCCGTAAGGACGAGTGGAAATATGATGGCTACCGCATACGCAAGACCGGAACAGCAACGTCGCATGAACCCTCCTCGCGTCCGTTTGCCAGACGCGAGCAATAAGCTGTGGAACGGAAAACTGTCAGTGTAGAAGGTAAAGTCCCATGTTTCAAGGTTTCAGGGTTGCAAAGTTTCAAGGATCGGGGCAAAGAACCGCTCTCTTGCGCTATTCGGGGCTTTGAGACATTGAAACTTTGAAACCCGAAACTCTGAAACCTGCCTTTTCTTCGATGCGTCGAACAGTGGTTGACGATGTGCAAGCGAGTTGTTATTATCAAACAGTTCCGCGAGTTAAGTCTGGCTTGCCTGTATACGGCAGTCCTGTCGGATGCGCAACCCGCGCTGGTGACAGGCTCCGGGAAATTCTTGGCTGAGCTTTGAAGAAATACGTGCCGGTTGGAATTGAGACCGGAACGCCCTCGCTGAAACATCCTGCGAAAACCATTCGCGCCCGAGCTTCTAAGGCTGAAGCATGGGAAACACGCGGGGCTATGCAGGACGAAGCAGACGAAACGGAGCGCCTCCGAGCCGGAATCGGGGCAAGGCGTGGCGTCACCGTCGTCGGCGATTAGTCTGAACGGGAAATTGACCGAATTCTCACCGGCATGCACGAAAAATGCTGCGCGGGAGAGTATGGCTGAGTGCAGCAAACTCACGCCAGAAAGCGAGACGGGGTAAATCCCGTCCCGGCGCGAATTTGCGGTCTGAAAACATGCAGTTTGACGCGGTTTGCCGCGTCTTGGAGTGGCGAGAGTGCCTACTTTTAATCAGTTGGTGAAATTTGGCCGCGAGCGGACCAAGTACAAGACGGCGAGTCCGGCTCTGCAATCGTGTCCGCAGAAGCGTGGCGTATGCACGCGCGTCTATACGCAGACGCCAAAGAAGCCGAACTCGGCTCTGCGCAAGGTAGCTCGTGTTCGCCTGACGAACGGAATCGAAGTGACTACCTACATTCCGGGCGTTGGCCACAATCTGCAGGAGCACTCGATTGTTCTGATCCGCGGGGGTCGCGTGAAAGATCTTCCCGGAGTGCGCTACCACGTGGTGCGTGGAACGCTCGACGCCACCGGCGTCGCAGGTAGAAATCAGGGGCGCTCGAAGTACGGAACGAAGCGCGCGAAGAAAGCATAGGTTAAAGACGCGGTTCGCCGCGTCCAAGGCTCGCTAGAAGCTAGCAGCCAGGAGCTAGAAGCTGAATGCCAAGAAAAGGACATACCCCGAAGCGAACCGTTGAGGCCGATCCGGTCTACGGGTCGGATCTGGTGACAAAGTTCATCAACTCGATGATGTGGCAGGGAAAGAAATCGACTGCCGAGGGCATCTTTTATAAGTCGCTCGAGAAGTTGAAAGAAAAAGGCGGCGACGAACCGCTTAAGTTGTTCACTAAGGCGGTCGAGAACGCCAAGCCGCTGCTCGAAGTGAAGACCCGTCGCGTCGGCGGCGCGAACTATCAGGTGCCGATCGAAGTGGCCGCTGATCGCAGGACTTCGCTCGCCATCCGCTGGATCGTGAGCTATGCCCGCGGACGTGGCGAAAAAGGAATGATTGAGAAGTTGACGAACGAATTGCTCGATGCCGCAAACGGCAAGGGTGCTGCCATCAAGAAGAAGGAAGACGTTCACAGAATGGCGGAAGCAAACAAAGCGTTCGCGCATTACCGGTGGTAAGAGAAGCCCGAGCTTCTAGCTACTAGCTAGGAGCCAGCGGCTAGAAGCTAAATTTTTGGAGCCCAGAAAGAGTAAAGAGTCGTGCCCAGAACAGTCCCATTAGAGCGGTGTAGGAATATCGGCATCATGGCCCACATCGATGCCGGCAAGACCACGACGACGGAGCGCATCCTGTTTTATACGGGAAAGACGCACCGTATCGGCGAGGTGCATGAGGGCACGGCCATCATGGACTGGATGGAGCAGGAGCAGGAGCGCGGCATCACGATTACCTCCGCTGCCACCACCTGTACCTGGCACGACATTCGCATCAACATTATTGATACTCCCGGCCACGTTGATTTCACGGCCGAGGTGGAACGCTCGCTGCGCGTTCTCGATGGCGCGGTGGCGGTGTTTGACGCGGTTCATGGCGTGCAGCCGCAATCGGAAAAAGTCTGGCGCCAGGCCGATAAATACGGCGTCCCGCGAATCTGTTTCATCAACAAGATTGACAAGATGGGTGCTGATTTCGAGCACGCCGTCGATACCCTCCGCAAGCGCCTCAATGCCAAGCCCGTCGCCATTCAGATTCCTATCGGACAAGAAGACAAGTTTCGTGGCGTGATTGATCTCGTCGCCATGAAGGCGATCATTTGGAACGACGACACCATGGGCGCGGAATACGAGACCGAGGATATTCCAGCCGAACTGCAGAAAAAGGCGGATGCGTTCCACGCGCAGCTCGTCGAAACAGTTGCCGAAAACGACGACGATATCCTGCATAAGTTCCTGGAAGGCGAAGCGATTTCGGTGGCAGAGCTGAAGGCTTCGCTGCGCAAGTCGACCATCGGACTGAAGTTGTTCCCGGTGGTGGTCGGCACGGCATTCAAAAATAAAGGTGTCCAGCCCCTGCTCGACGCGGTGGTGGATTATCTGCCCTCGCCTCTCGACACAAAAGAAACGCACGGCCTCGATCCGGACAACGGGAATACGATCACGCGCAAAGCCGACGACAAAGACCCTTTCGCGGCGCTGGCTTTCAAGATCATGGCCGACCCGTTTGTCGGTCAGCTGACGTTTATTCGTGTCTACTCCGGCCAGCTGAAATCGGGCGAATCCGTTCTGAACTCGCGCACGCAGAAACATGAGCGCATTGGACGTTTGCTCAAGATGCACGCCAATAAGCGCGAAGACATACAGGACATCCTGGCTGGCGATATCTGCGCCGTTGTCGGGCTGCGCAATGTGAGCACCGGCGACACGATCTGCGAAGAAAAGCATCCGATTACGCTGGAGTCGATTACGTTCGCGGTGCCGGTCATTTCGGTTGCGGTCGAGCCGAAGACCAAGGCAGATCAGGAAAAGATGGGCATGGCATTGGCGAAGCTGGCCCAGGAAGATCCCACCTTTAAAGTTCACACCGATCCCGACAGCGGACAGACCATCATCAGCGGCATGGGCGAGTTGCACCTTGAAATCATCGTCGACCGCATGATGCGCGAATACAAGGTCGAAGCCAATGTCGGCAAGCCGCAGGTGGCATATCGCGAGACCATTCGCAAGCACTCGGAAGCCGAAGGCAAGTACATTCGCCAGACCGGTGGCAAGGGGCAATACGGTCACGCGAAGATTTATCTCGACCCTCAGCCGCCGGGTGTGGGTTACGAGTTCGTGAACGACATTACGGGCGGGTCCGTGCCGAAGGAATTCATTAAGCCGATTGATCAGGGTATTCGTGAAGCGCTGGAAGGCGGGATTCTCGCTGGCTATCCCATGGTTGATGTGAAGGCGACGCTCTATGACGGCAGCTACCACGACGTCGATTCGAACGAAATGGCGTTTAAAATCGCCGGATCGATGGCGTTCAAGGAAGCGGCCCGCAAGGCTTCTCCGGTGCTGCTCGAGCCGGTGATGGCGGTCGAAGTTGTGACCCCGGAAGATTACGCCGGAACCATCATGGGCGACCTGAGTTCGCGCCGCGGACGCATTGAAGGCATGGAGCACCGTGCCGGTTCACAGGTGATCAAGGCCATCGTTCCCTTGGCGGAGATGTTCGGCTATGCGACCCATATGCGTTCGAGCACCCAGGGCCGCGCCGAGTATTCAATGCATTTTGCCCGTTATGAAGAAGCCCCGCGTCACGTGGCGGAAGAGATTATCGCCAAGACGCAAGGCAAGGCAGCGCCGCGGTGATGATGGCGGTGAAGAAGATTTGGTTTTGAGCTAGAAGCTAGGACTAGGAGCAAAGAGCTGAGTTATGGCGAAGCAAAAATTTGAACGGACGAAGCCGCACTGCAACGTAGGGACGATTGGTCACATTGATCACGGGAAGACGACGTTGACGGCGGCGATCACGAAGGTGTTGCAGAAGCACAACCCGAACATTGTGTTCCGGTCGTTTGATTCGATCGACAACGCTCCGGAAGAGAAGGCGCGCGGCATAACCATCGCCACGGCGCATGTGGAGTACGAGACACCGAACCGGCACTACGCGCACGTGGATTGTCCGGGTCACGCCGACTACATCAAGAACATGATCACGGGCGCGGCGCAGATGGATGGGGCGATTCTCGTGGTAGCGGCAACAGATGGTCCGATGCCGCAAACGCGCGAGCACGTGCTCTTGGCGCGCCAGGTGGGTGTGCCGTACATCGTTGTCGCGCTGAACAAGTGCGATGCGGTTGACGATCCTGAGCTGCTGGATCTGGTCGAACTCGAAGTGCGTGAGTTGCTGAAGAGCTATCAGTTCCCGGGCGACGACGTTCCGGTGGTCAGACTCTCGGCTCTCGGTGCGTTGAATGGCGAAGAGAAGTGGGAAAAGCAGATTGACGCGTTGATGGATGCGGTGGACAAGAACGTGCCGCAGCCGGCGCGTGAACTAGACAAGCCGTTCCTGATGCCGATCGAAGACATCTTCTCGATTCAGGGTCGCGGAACAGTTGTGACGGGCCGCATTGAGCGTGGCAAGGTGAAGGTCGGCGAGGAAGCGGAGATTGTGGGCTTCCGCGAGACTAGGAAGACAGTTGTCACGGGCGTGGAAATGTTCAAGAAGCAGTTGGACGAAGGCATGGCGGGCGACAATGCTGGTCTGTTGCTGCGCGGCATTGCCAAGGAAGATGTGGAGCGCGGAATGGTGCTGGCGAAGCCGGGATCGATCACGCCGCACACGAAGTTCAAGGCTGAGGTGTACATCCTGACGAAGGAAGAAGGTGGACGACATACGCCGTTCTTCAAGGGATACCGTCCGCAGTTTTACCTGAGGACGACGGATGTGACGGGGATTGCGGAGTTGCCGGCGGGTACGGAGATGGTGATGCCGGGAGACAACGTGAGCCTGGTGATCGAGTTGATCACGCCGGTAGCGATGGAGAAGGGGTTGCGCTTCGCGATTCGCGAAGGCGGCCACACGGTCGGCGCCGGAACCATTGCCGAGATTATTCAGTAGTGGCTTTTAATTCGCGGCTCGCAGCTCGCCGCCAGTTCTTTCCTCCCGGAGACGCCGGGAGGGGCAAAGAGAGTGAACAGTGACTGGAAAAGAAAGAATTCGCATACGGTTGAAGGCTTACGACTATCGCATTCTGGATCAGTCGACCGGCGAAATCGTGGAGACGGCCAAACGTACCGGCGCGCAAATCGCGGGTCCGATTCCGCTGCCCACGATGAAAAACAAGTACTGCGTGCTGCGTTCTCCGCACGTGGATAAGAAGTCGCGGGAAGCGTTCGAGATCCGTACCCACAAGCGTCTACTCGATATTCTCGAGCCGACGCAGCAGACCGTCGATGCGCTGATGAAGCTCGATCTGCCGGCTGGAGTGGATGTGGAAATTAAGGCGTTCGGGAAAGAGCATAAGTAGTCGTTGCTTGAATCGCTGAGGACGGACATGCAGAGATGTCCAAAGTGCGGTTATCGCCAGAAGGTTGATTGGCCTGCGATTCTGTGGGTGATGGCATTTTCGGTTTTGTATTTGGTGTTCATGGTTACATCTGACCACCTTGCCAAAAGTTATCGGTTGGTAGGCCTTGCCGCTTATCTTCTGTTTTGGGTTGGGCTGGTTTGGAAAAATCGAAGGGATAAAAAGGACCACGACGAGTATCTGAAGCTAAATCCTTCAGTTACGGATCGTGTGAAGGCGCATATTAGGCCTACACCCAGCCAATAGCCGTCGGGAACCAATCGGCGAGCCACGCTGGGAACGGAGAAAGAAATGGCAAGAGTCGCAGGAATTTTGGGTAAGAAAGTCGGCATGACGCAGCTCTTCGATTCGAAGGGTGATGTGCGTCCGGCGACGGTGTTGCAAGCGGGACCGTGCGTGATTACCCAGCACAAGACCAACACCAAAGATGGCTACGAGTCGGCGCAGATTGGCCTGGTCGAGTTCGTGAAAGAAAAGAAACTGACCAAGGCAATGCGCGGACATTTCGCCAAGCACAACCTGCCGCCCGTGAAATTTATGCGCGAAGTGAACATCGAAGTCGATGCGCCCGGAGAGACGACCGAAGGTGTCATTAAAGTTGGAGATCGCGTGCTGGTCGATATCTTCGAAGGCGAGCGTTTTGTCGACATCATCGGAGTCAGCAAGGGGCGCGGCTTCCAGGGCGTCGTTAAGCGCCATCATTTTGGCGGCGGTCCGAAGTCGCACGGTTCGATGTTCCAGATCACCGGTTCGATCGGCTCCTCGGCGTTTCCCTCCCGCGTGTTCAAGGGAATGCGGATGTCCGGTCACATGGGCGATGCTCGCATCACCATGCGCAACCTGAGAATTCTGGGTGTCGACAAGGAAGAGAATCTGCTGGTGGTCGAAGGCAGCGTTCCCGGTTCGAACGGCGGATACATCGTGATCAATAAGGCGAAGAAGCCGCCACGAGAGCGCCGCGGATTCGCCGGTTCGACGACGGTCGACCCGTTGAAGGCTGCCAAGAGAGCAGCCAAGAAAGCTTAAGGATTAAAGCGTGGGCCAATTGCTCACACGAGAACACATATGGCAACTATCGATATTCACAATTTGAGCGGAGCCAAGGCTGGGTCGATGGAACTGGCCGACGAAGTCTTCGGCGCAGTCAACGAAGACTTGCTCTGGGAGGCGATCAAGCATTATCGCAACGCCTCGCGCGCGGGTACGCACGCCACCAAAGCCCGCTGGGAAGTTTCCGGCTCGGGCAAGAAACTCTGGAAGCAGAAGGGCACGGGGCGAGCGCGTATCGGCTCGATCCGTTCTCCACTCTGGCGGCACGGCGGCACCGTACACGGGCCGCAACCGCGCTCGTACGAATACGCCTTCCCCCGCAAAAAACTGTTGGGGGCGCTGCGCTCGGCGCTAGCCTCGAAGTTTGCCGACGGCAAGCTCATCGTCGTCAAAGCATTCGACGTCAAAGAGCCAAAAACCAAGCTGTTCCGCGAGTCTCTCGACAAGCTGAAGATTGAGGGCACCACTCTTCTGGTTGATGTCTCGACGGTTGAGAACAAGAATCTGAACTTGAGCGCGCGCAACATCGACGGACTCGAACTGGTGAAGGCGAATGAAGTGCATCCCTACCACCTGATGCGCTACACGCATGTCGTGTTTGCGCAGTCCGCACTCGAGAAACTGCAGGACACGCTGAAGAAGTCGGCATCGCGGCGCAGTCACGAAGCCGAGCCGGCAGCAGAGAAAAAGAAGCCGGCCCGACGTTCGCGTAAAGCGAAGGCGGAGGTAGCCTGAGATGAAATCCGCTTATCAGATCATTCAAAAACCGGTGATCACCGAAAAAGGCCTCGGCATTAAGGAGACCCAGAACACACTGGTGTTCCAGGTAGCGCCGAAGGCGACGAAGACCGAAATCAAAGAAGCCGTGCAGTCGATCTTCAAGGTGAAAGTAGCATCGGTGCGCACGGCGAATTACCCGGGCAAGGAGCGGCGCCGCGGCAAGTTTACCGGCTATCGTCCCGACTGGAAAAAGGCATACGTGCGCCTGAAGAGCGGCGAGAAGATGCCGGAGTACGCACAGAATCTGTAAAAGCAGCCGTCAGCTTTCAGCCATCAGCCGTCAGTAAAAGCGGCGATGGGAAACTGAGAGCTGAGAGCTGAGAGCTGAGAGCTAGATATGGCAATTAAGACTTACAGACCGACAACCCAGACGCTGCGCTATCGCACGACGCTCGTCACCGACGACATCACGTCGAAGAAGCCGCACAAGCCGCTGGTTGAGGGCAAGATCCGTTCCGGCGGACGCCGCAATTCCGGCGACACGACCATGCGGTTCCGTGGCGGTGGCAACAAGCACAAGCTGCGTACCATCGATTTCAAGCGCGACAAGCACGGCATTCCGGCGACCGTCGTCACGATCGAGTACGATCCCGGACGTTCCGCTCGCATTGCCCTGCTCAGCTATGCCGATGGCGAGAAGCGCTACATCGTGCAGCCCGATGGATTGAAGGTCGGGCAGAAAATTTTGAGTGGCCCGGAAGCTGACATCCTCGTGGGCAACGCTCTGCCGCTGCGCAATATTCCGCCCGGCACGACGATTCATAACGTCGAATTGCGGCCCGGCAAGGGCGCGCAGATGGTCCGCTCGGCGGGCGGTTCGGCGCAGTTGATTGCGAAAGAAGGCGACTACGGACTGGTGAAGCTGCCTTCGGGCGAAACCAGGAAAGTGGCCCTCGATTGTTTAGCGACGATTGGACAAGTTGGTAACACGGACCACGAGAACGTGACCTGGGGCAAGGCAGGACGCACGCGCTGGGTCGGGAAGCGTCCGCACAATCGCGGAGTCTCGATGAACCCGGTTGACCATCCGCATGGCGGCGGCGAAGGCAAAACTTCCGGCGGACGCCATCCGGTGACCCCGTGGGGCCAGCCGACGCGCGGCTACAAGACGCGCAACAACAAGCGCACCGACACGTTCATCGTGAACCGGCGCAAGAAGGGTTAAGGACTAGGTTTCAAGGTTTCAGAGTTTCAAGGTTTCAGGAACCCCAAAGCTTCGCTCCGGATTACTGAGAGCTGAAAGCTGAAAGCTGAGAGCTGAGAGCTGACTTTATGGCACGATCGACAAAAAAAGGACCGTTCGTAGATGCGCACCTGGTGACGAAGGTCGAGGGCATGAATGCGCGCAACGAAAAGAAGGTGCTGCGGACGTGGTCGCGGCGCTCGACGATTATTCCGGAAATGGTCGGACACACGATTGCCGTGCACAACGGGAAGAAATTCATTCCTGTGTACGTGACCGAGAACATGGTCGGACACAAGCTGGGTGAGTTCAGCTTTACCCGTCAGTTCAAAGGACACTCGATGAAAGCGGCAACCGAAACGGCGGCGAAACCGGCGGGCGTGCCCGGCGGTCCGGGAGCAATCACGCCGGCGGCGCCGAAGGCATAAAAATATGGAATTTCGAGCAGAAGCAAATTACATGCGCGTCTCGCCGCAGAAAGCGCGGCTGGTGCTGAACCTGATCAAGGGTCGGCGCGTCGAAGAAGCGCGGAATACGCTGGCATTCACCAAGAAGCGCGTGGCGGCGACGGTGGCGAAGCTGTTGCAGTCGGCGATCGACAACGCGAACTTCCTGAGCACCGAAAAGGGCCTGGATGTCGAACTCGATAACCTCTACGTGAAGACGGCTGTCGCCAACGACGGGCCGCGCATGAAGCGTATTCGTCCGGCTCCGATGGGCCGTGCGTATCACTACGTTCGCCGCATCGCGCATCTGGAGATTGTGCTGGCGGAGAAAACCCATAACGGCGCGGCAGTGAGCGCTCCGGCGGCAGGCGCGAAGCCGGCGAAGTCGGCCTCTGCTTCGAAGCCGAAAGCAAAGGCGAAGGCGCCAGCGAAGAAGAAGGCAGTTGGCAAGAAGGCGACTGCCAAGAAATAGGAACCGTCATTCGTGGTTCGCGAAAAGCGAGCAGCGAATCGCGAAAAGCGCACTGCGATTTTAGGAGCAACGATGGGACAAAAAGTTCATCCTTACGGATTTCGGCTCGGATACACCAAGCCGTGGAAGTCGCGCTGGTTTGTCGAGAAAGATTACGACAAGCTGCTGCTCGAAGACCTGAAGCTCAAGGCGGAGCTGAAGGAAAAGCTCAAGTCCGCGGGCGTCAGTTCGGTCGAGATCGAACGTCCGGGCAACAAGCTCCGCATCATCATCAAGACGGCGCGTCCGGGCATTATCATCGGCCGCAAGGGCGCGGAAATCGACAAGCTGAAGCAGGATCTGCAGAAGCGCACGTCCCGCGAAGTGCATGTCGACATCCAGGAAGTGCACAAGCCTGAGCTCGACGCGCAACTCGTGTCGGAATCGATCGCGCTGCAACTGGAAAAACGCGTAGGCTTCCGCCGGGCGATGCGTAAGTCGGTGGATTCGGCGCTACGCTTTGGGTGCAAGGGTATTAAGGTCCGAGTGAGCGGCCGCTTGAACGGCAACGAAATCGCTCGTTCCGAGTGGTACCTGCAGGGACGCTTGCCGTTGCACACTTTGGGTGCCGACATCGACTACGGCTTCACCGAGGCGCGCACCACCTACGGCGTCATCGGCGTGAAGTGCTGGGTGTACAAGCGAAATTTTGCCGACGAAGAAGCGCGAAGCGACACCGGCAAGGGAGTCAGCACCACGGGAGCTTTTTAGGAAAGTAAGAAGTCAGAAGTCAAATTGAAGAAGTAAAAAAGCGAAAGCTCGCGGAAGCGATTCGACCGGAAATGCGCTGAGAGCTGACAGCTGAGAGCTGAGAGCTGATTTATGTTGATGCCGAAGAAAGTTAAGTACCGCAAGCAACAGCGCGGTCGCATCACCACCACCGGGAATTGTTGC